>NZ_CP096590.1:3052500-4146938 GCF_023238245.1 Bacillus rugosus
TAAGCAACTCCACATCCTTTTCCACTTAACGTATACTTTGGGACCTTAGCTGGCGGTCTGGGCTGTTTCCCTTTCGACTACGGATCTTATCACTCGCAGTCTGACTCCCAAGGATAAGTCATTGGCATTCGGAGTTTGACTGAATTCGGTAACCCGGTAGGGGCCCCTAGTCCAATCAGTGCTCTACCTCCAAGACTCTTACCTTGAGGCTAGCCCTAAAGCTATTTCGGAGAGAACCAGCTATCTCCAGGTTCGATTGGCATTTCACCCCTACCCACACCTCATCCCCGCACTTTTCAACGTGCGTGGGTTCGGGCCTCCATTCAGTGTTACCTGAACTTCACCCTGGACATGGGTAGATCACCTGGTTTCGGGTCTACGACCACGTACTCATGCGCCCTATTCAGACTCGCTTTCGCTGCGGCTCCGCATCTTCTGCTTAACCTTGCACGGGATCGTAACTCGCCGGTTCATTCTACAAAAGGCACGCCATCACCCGTTAACGGGCTCTGACTACTTGTAGGCACACGGTTTCAGGATCTCTTTCACTCCCCTTCCGGGGTGCTTTTCACCTTTCCCTCACGGTACTGGTTCACTATCGGTCACTAGGGAGTATTTAGCCTTGGGAGATGGTCCTCCCGGATTCCGACGGAATTTCACGTGTTCCGCCGTACTCAGGATCCACTCAGGAGAGAACGAAGTTTTGACTACAGGGCTGTTACCTCCTATGGCGGGCCTTTCCAGACCTCTTCATCTACCTCGTTCTTTTGTAACTCCGTGCAGAGTGTCCTACAACCCCAAGAGGCAAGCCTCTTGGTTTGGGCTAATCCCGTTTCGCTCGCCGCTACTCAGGGAATCGCATTTGCTTTCTCTTCCTCCGGGTACTTAGATGTTTCAGTTCCCCGGGTCTGCCTTCTCATATCCTATGAATTCAGATATGGATACCACTCCATTACGAGTGGTGGGTTTCCCCATTCGGAAATCTCCGGATCAAAGCTTGCTTACAGCTCCCCGAAGCATATCGGTGTTCGTCCCGTCCTTCATCGGCTCCTAGTGCCAAGGCATCCACCGTGCGCCCTTTCTAACTTAACCGTTAAAAAGAATCACTATGTGATATCTTGTATTACTAATTGAATGTGATGTCTACTGTTATCTAGTTTTCAAAGAACAACGCATAGGATATGCTAACACATGCGTTGCCACAAGATGTGGCGCATTTAGCAGGTGCTCCTATGTTCGAAGGAATGATCCTTCAAAACTAAACAAGACAGGGAACGTTCTGTTTATAAGACCCAAGGTCTTATATTCCGTAAATATCCTTAGAAAGGAGGTGATCCAGCCGCACCTTCCGATACGGCTACCTTGTTACGACTTCACCCCAATCATCTGTCCCACCTTCGGCGGCTGGCTCCTAAAAGGTTACCTCACCGACTTCGGGTGTTACAAACTCTCGTGGTGTGACGGGCGGTGTGTACAAGGCCCGGGAACGTATTCACCGCGGCATGCTGATCCGCGATTACTAGCGATTCCAGCTTCACGCAGTCGAGTTGCAGACTGCGATCCGAACTGAGAACAGATTTGTGGGATTGGCTTAACCTCGCGGTTTCGCTGCCCTTTGTTCTGTCCATTGTAGCACGTGTGTAGCCCAGGTCATAAGGGGCATGATGATTTGACGTCATCCCCACCTTCCTCCGGTTTGTCACCGGCAGTCACCTTAGAGTGCCCAACTGAATGCTGGCAACTAAGATCAAGGGTTGCGCTCGTTGCGGGACTTAACCCAACATCTCACGACACGAGCTGACGACAACCATGCACCACCTGTCACTCTGCCCCCGAAGGGGACGTCCTATCTCTAGGATTGTCAGAGGATGTCAAGACCTGGTAAGGTTCTTCGCGTTGCTTCGAATTAAACCACATGCTCCACCGCTTGTGCGGGCCCCCGTCAATTCCTTTGAGTTTCAGTCTTGCGACCGTACTCCCCAGGCGGAGTGCTTAATGCGTTAGCTGCAGCACTAAGGGGCGGAAACCCCCTAACACTTAGCACTCATCGTTTACGGCGTGGACTACCAGGGTATCTAATCCTGTTCGCTCCCCACGCTTTCGCTCCTCAGCGTCAGTTACAGACCAGAGAGTCGCCTTCGCCACTGGTGTTCCTCCACATCTCTACGCATTTCACCGCTACACGTGGAATTCCACTCTCCTCTTCTGCACTCAAGTTCCCCAGTTTCCAATGACCCTCCCCGGTTGAGCCGGGGGCTTTCACATCAGACTTAAGAAACCGCCTGCGAGCCCTTTACGCCCAATAATTCCGGACAACGCTTGCCACCTACGTATTACCGCGGCTGCTGGCACGTAGTTAGCCGTGGCTTTCTGGTTAGGTACCGTCAAGGTACCGCCCTATTCGAACGGTACTTGTTCTTCCCTAACAACAGAGCTTTACGATCCGAAAACCTTCATCACTCACGCGGCGTTGCTCCGTCAGACTTTCGTCCATTGCGGAAGATTCCCTACTGCTGCCTCCCGTAGGAGTCTGGGCCGTGTCTCAGTCCCAGTGTGGCCGATCACCCTCTCAGGTCGGCTACGCATCGTTGCCTTGGTGAGCCATTACCTCACCAACTAGCTAATGCGCCGCGGGTCCATCTGTAAGTGGTAGCCGAAGCCACCTTTTATGTTTGAACCATGCGGTTCAAACAAGCATCCGGTATTAGCCCCGGTTTCCCGGAGTTGTCCCAGTCTTACAGGCAGGTTACCCACGTGTTACTCACCCGTCCGCCG
Organism: Bacillus rugosus; assembly: GCF_023238245.1. Lineage (NCBI taxonomy): Bacteria > Bacillati > Bacillota > Bacilli > Caryophanales > Bacillaceae > Bacillus > Bacillus rugosus. The sequence goes on from NZ_CP096590.1 coordinate 3,055,276, forward strand.
CTAACATCAGGGAGCAAGCTCCCATCTGTCCGCTCGACTTGCATGTATTAGGCACGCCGCCAGCGTTCGTCCTGAGCCAGGATCAAACTCTCCGATAAATGGATCACAGGTTAAGTTCACCGCATCCTGCGGCGACGCCTGTGCGACCTGCATCGTGCAGGTCCTAGTTTGACTGACTACGCACATCGCTGTGCGATTTTATAAAAATGAATTAACAGGCACGTTTTGTCTTGTTTAGTTTTCAAAGATCATTCTGTTGCCTCTCAATGAAGCAGCTTTAATAATATAACATTCAGCTTATTTTTTGTCAACAACTTTTTTCAAATTGTTTTGAAGCTTCTTGTTTTGTCTGCTGTTCATCAGCGACGTTTAATAATATAACACCTGTATTTATTTATTGCAATAGTTTTTTCAAAAAAAATTCTATAAAACAAATAAACTATAATTCTCGTCATGTCATATTTATCATATAACTATTTTAAAAGAACATATACATCATGTAGTATGATCTTGTTGTTTTTTTCTTTTTCTTGTATAGTAGAAACGAATTAAATATTGATGACCACAAGGGGAGCATTAAAGCTGAGAGTGAGCGGTATCGTTCTGACCCTTTGAACCTGTTAGTTAACGCTGGCGTAGGGATGTGGCAAAGTCAAATGAATTGCAGCTCGTAAAGCAGTGCGTGGAACTTTTCTCATCCTTCCGCGTGCTGCTTTTTTGTTGTCCTTTTGGATTGTCTATCAATGAAAGGGGATTTTTATGAATCAATCTAAGCAACTGGTTCGCCTTATTGAAATTGCAATTATGACTGCAGCTGCTGTTATTTTAGACATCGTCTCAGGAATGTTTCTTAGAATGCCTCAAGGAGGCTCGGTCTCTATCATGATGATTCCGATCTTTTTGATTTCGTTTCGGTGGGGTGTCAAAGCAGGTCTTACTACCGGCCTGCTGACAGGTCTGGTTCAAATAGCAATCGGAAACTTATTCGCACAACATCCTATACAGCTATTGTTAGATTACATTGTCGCGTTCGCAGCTATCGGAATAAGTGGATGTTTCGCTTCTTCTGTACGTAAAGCCGCTGTTTTAAAAACAAAAGGGAAGCTGATTGTTTCAGTAGTCAGCGCAGTATTCATCGGCAGTTTCCTGCGCTATGCCGCGCATGTCATTTCAGGGGCAGTGTTTTTCGGCAGCTATGCTCCAAAAGGAACGCCGGTATGGATTTATTCTTTAACTTATAATGCTACTTATATGGTTCCTTCATTCATCATCTGTGCAATTGTCCTTTGTTTATTATTTATGACTGCACCCCGTTTGCTCAAAACTGACAAAGCTTAACATGACACCCCCCAGCGCAGTTCGCTGGGGGGTGTTTTTTGTTATCTATTAAGAACTGTTTTCAAAGCAGAAAGATCCGGCCAGCCAAACCCTACTTCTTTCAGCCTTTCTCCTGCGATTTCAAAGCTATCCTCCGCTACTCTTTCAGGTGAATAGGCCTGATAAAATGTAATTGAGGGGTTCTCCTGAATGACCCAAGCAAACATACTCGAAAAGCCATGATGAAGCAAAAACTCCGCTCCTTTTGCTAAGAGCGCTCTGCCTGCACCTTGCCGCTGATGCTCTTCTAAAAGGTAAATAGCGTATAGCTCGCCGTCATAGCCTTCTTGTTCAGAGCGAATAGGTCCAAATGAAGCAAAGCCGAATATTGAGCCTTTGTCATCGTGAGCCACAAATACACCTTTTAACGAGCGACTTTTCCATTTGTCTTCAAATTCCTTGTAGTTCAGACTGTTTAAGTATTCAGCCGGGACAATTCCTTGATATGTTGTCCTCCAGCTGTCTACATGCACTTTTGCAATGTCCTTTATATCCTCTAACTTTGCTTCTCGTACAGTTACCATCCACTGGTATCCTTTCCTTAGTCATTATTCTGGTTTTGGACCGTTTTTGCGTCTTTTATTTCATTTGTTAATTCGTTAATGCTTTGTTTTACGTTTCCTTTTCCTGAAAAGTTCTCGATCATTTCTTTTACGTCAATTCCCGACGATGCTTTTAAGCTTTCTTGCAGGCTTGACATTAAGTTCGTCGCATAGCTGGTTACTTTGTTGGCGCCGCTTGACTCACCGCTTCCTCCTGTATCAACAACGGTGATTTTATCAATATTTGAAAGAGGTGCCGCTGCTTGTTTCGCGTATTCCGGAAGCATTTTTACGATCATATCGAAAATCGCCGCCTGCCCGTACTGTTCAAAGGCAGCCGCAATTTTCTCTTTTGCTTCCGCTTCTGCCAGACCTTTTAGGCGGATAACCTCTGCTTCTGTTTCCCCTTTTGCTTTTTCAGCTTCTGCTTTTGCCAGCCCGTCAATTCTGACTTTTTCCGCCTCAGCCTTCGCCATTGCTTCTATACTGTATTTCTTGGCATCGGCTTCAGCGAGCTGTTTTGCTTTCTCAGCTGCTGCGGACTGCTCGACTGAATAACGATCTGCATCGGCTTTTTTCTTAACCTCAGAGTCATATTGACGTTCACGGCGAAGAATTTCTTTTTCTTCTAGTTCGATTTGTTTTTGGCGTTCGATAATTTTAACCTGCATTTCCTGCTCTGTGACTTGCTGGCGCGCCTTGGCAGTCTCTAAATCATATGCCTGGTCGGCATTCGCTTTTGCCGTATCTTGCTCTCTGCGATATTCAGCCATTTTGAGCTGATTGACTTTTTCAGCTTCAGCGATTTCCGTTGCCCGTTCTAGTTCTGATTTTTTTGCATCTTTATCGGCTTCTGCCCGCTTAATTCGGGTTTCTTTATCAGCCTCTGCTGTTGCGATATCAGCATCGCGTTTTACTTGGGCAATTCTCGGTTTTCCTAACGATTCAAGATAACCATTTTTATCACGCACATCTTTAATGGTAAAGGAGACAATCACAAGTCCCATTTTTGCGAGATCCTGTGAAGCGACACGCTGTACCTCCTGAGAAAATTTTTCTCTGTTTTTATAGATTTCTTCAACTGTCATTGAGCCGAGAATGGAACGAAGGTGGCCTTCTAAAACCTCCCGCGCTTCCTGCTCACGGTCATCTTTTGATTTCCCTAAAAACTGTTCGGCTGCTGTAGCGATTTCTCCTATAGAACCGCCGATTTTAATAATCGCAGTTCCATCTGCCATTACAGGCACTCCTTGTTCTGTATAGACTTCAGGCGTCGATACATCTAGTTTGCTTGATAATAGGCTTAGCGGCTCTGCCTGCTGGAAGACGGGAAGGACAAAGGTTCCTCCGCCGCGGACGATTTTAAGACGGTTGCCGCCTTCATCGACATGAACATTTTTATTGCCCAGATAGCTCCCCGTTACGATTAACGCTTCATCAGGCCCTGCCGTACGATACTTTGTGATAAACACGGCAATAAGTGCAATTAATAAAAAGAATACAACTCCGATGACAATTATAATCGGCATTGTCATATCACATTCCTCCTTGTGTTTTAAATAGGTTCATGCGGAGTGACCGAAAGAACTCCGTTGTTAACATCTACGACCAAAACCGCTGTTCCGTAACTGATCCGCTCATTATCAAAGCTGACCGCTGACTTTGAGATGGTGCCGCCTATCCCTTCAATGACCACTTCACCAAACCCATCTACAGGAACAGCTGTAATTACTTTACCGACTCTTCCTCTTAGATCATCTTCTTTATAAACCAATGATTCTTCTGCGGATGATAATGGCACCAAGACAAAGATATGAAGCAATACCACCAGCATGATCGAAAGGATGCAAGAGGAAAGCGCGATCAACAGGCTCGACAGGGGCAATATGAGCTCGCCTATATATCCGCCTGCTGAAAAACATGTAAAAAATGCGAGCACCAATGTCGGATTAAAAAACGGAATGCCTTCTGACAGCCCAGCAAATATATCTCCGAAAAACAGAAATAACAGCGTAAGACTGCCCGCAATAATAAGCGTATAAAGATAAATCGTGTGTATAGGAACGCCAAGTAACTCCAACTTCCTCATCCTTTCTTCATCAATGCATTGATGAACGGCTGCCGTTACCATTTATACGAGATACAACGGGAAAGGTTTCAAAATTTTAAGATAAATAACCCATTTTGAAGTGCTTGATAAATGAAAATTGCTTATATATATGGTAATGTCATTTTAGGAGGAGATATGATGAGTATCTTTAATGAAGCCAGATTAGAAACGTGGAACGAAGTGAAAGGACTTTCTGACGAAAAGCTGAATCAAAAGCCCTCTGCTGACGAATGGAGCATACGGGAAGTGCTTGACCATTTGAGAAAAATCGATATGACCGCACAAAACATGCTGAAGGAACGTGTAAAGGAAGCTCCTATTAAAGAAGTTGAAGAAAAACCGCTTGAGGTAGCACAGGACAGAAATAATAAACGGAAGGCTCCGAGTCACCTTGAGCCTGAGCATGATTTTATTTCAGGCAGCCAAATGAAACGCGAGCTTGATGTGGTAAGAGAGCAGCTGACAGCAGCAATTGCCTCTCTGAAAGAAGAAGATTTTGAGAGAGTGCTTCCTCATCCTGTATTTCAAGAGCTGACTGTCAGACAGTGGATCGATTTTATTGGACATCATGAAAAACGGCACCTCAGCCAGATTAAAGAAATTAAAGAAAAGGTAGAAAGGGCCTGATTTGATCAGACCCTTTCTGCTTTTCGTTTGACTTTCCTCTGATAGGAATGAACTTCTATTTCATCACCGGCGTAAACAGCACCAGGTCTCTCAACAATGCAGACAATCCCTCTTATGCCTAGAGCGTGACGGACGAAAGCCGGCGCCAGCTTCAGATTGTCTGGATAATAAGACTGAATGACTTCTCCCGGCTGAATACACGGATCATTTTCTCCCTCACACAGCAAAGCGGCTCCGCTTGGAAAAATGAGCCGGCTTCCTTCTTTTAACGAAGTAAGATCAGGTATGCCACTGACTGCCACATTCGCCCCAAGCCATTCTGGCAAAATGCTCGGCACTCCCATTTTTAAAGCAATTTCATCACATTCCTCTATTGAAACGATAGAAATTTGTCTCCGGTTGAAAATTTCAGTCCCTCTTGAAAACATCGGTTCTCTGGCTCCCGCTTTTTTGGTCAGGCCAAAATGCAAGTCGCCGGGGATGCCGCCATAATCAAAATCAAGCTTGTCCATTTGCTTTGTTACGAAGCTTTCTGTATCTGCGATATATACGCCTTCCGCTTTTGCGGTCATACGCTTCCACATCAGCAGCACCTTCCTTCTTCTCTAAAATTTCCATCTATACTACATTATCCAAAAAAATCCCGCTCTGTAAAGGAGCGGGACATGCCGTTATACCGTTTTAGGTGTAAGGTTAAAGCAGCGCTTGTAGATCCAATTGTATGCTTTTTCATTTAAATCTCTAGGGTTTCCGAAGGTTTGCGGATCTTTCATCGCTTCTTTTGACAAGCGTTCGATCATATCTGGAGATACTCCCTGCTCTTCTAAAGTTGGTACTTCTAAGTCCTCGACCAGGTCATACATCCAATTGACAGATGCTTTCGCAGCTTCTTCTGTAGTCATAATGCTTGTATCAATACCGAACGCTTTCGCAATACGCGCAAATTTCTCAGGGTACCCCTTCCAATTGTATTCCATGACAGGGCCCATCATCGCAGCCACACATTGACCGTGAGCGACTGGGATAATACCGCCAAGCGTTTGACTCATCGCATGAGCCGCGCCGGCTGATTCACTGCCGTAAGAAAGACCTGCAAGCATCGCAGCCTGTGCCATTCCGTATCTAGCTTCCAGATCCTCTCCGTCAGCAAATGCTCTTTTAATGTAATGAGCGGCATATTCAATCGCCATCAAGGCAACTGCATCCGTGATTGGCTGCGCAAATTTCATTGTATAGCACTCAATGGCATGAGCAAGTGCATCAATTCCTGTCATCGCTGTTACATGCGGAGGCATTGAAACATGAAGCTCAGGATCAATGATGGTCAGGTGCGCTGCGATCAGCGGACCGCCTGTGTTGAATTTGAATTCTCTTTCTTCATCTGTGATAACCGCCCATTGGGTTACTTCTGATCCTGTTCCAGCCGTTGTCGGAATTGTTGTCAGCGGAGGAATACGGTTTTCCAGCGGTTTTTTCCCATCTGCCGCTTCATAATCCAGTACGCTTCCTTCGTGAGTCGCTTCTACTCCGATTGCTTTTGCAGTATCCATGGAGCTTCCGCCTCCGACTGCCACCAAACCATTACAGTTCTCTTTTTTGTAAAGCTCAGACCCTTCATTCACCAGACGGACAGGCGGGTTTGGCTCTACTTTATTAAAGAGCACCACTTCAATGCCTGCTTCTTTAAGTGATTCGATAACCGGATCTACGACGCCGGCTTTATAAATTCCAGGGTCTGTGACAAGAAGTGCTTTTAAAACGCCCAGCGCAGCTACTTCTTCACCCGTATTCTTGACGGCTCCGATTCCGTGCTTAATCACAGTTGGAATTTCAAATGTGTGGAATTTGTTCATGCTTTCTATTTTCATATTTAATGTCATCATTAACTCCCCCTCTTATGAATTGAACCAATTAATCGCTGCCGGTTTTGTATTGCGATACACATGTTTGACTTCGGTGTATTCCTCAAGACCTATTTTTCCAAGCTCGCGTCCGAACCCGGATTGCTTATAGCCGCCCCATGGCGCCTGCGCAAAGTACGGATGGAAATCGTTAATCCAAACTGTTCCCATTCTCAAGCGGGCTGCTACGCGTTCGCACTTTTCAATATCTTTTGACCACACCGCTCCGGCCAAACCATAGATGGTATCATTCGCAAGCGCGATAACCTCTTCTTCCGAGCTGAAGGTTTCGACTGTCAGTACAGGGCCGAAAACCTCTTCTTGAACGATTCTCATGTCAGATTTACAGTTTGAGAAAATAGTAGGTTCATAGAAAAAACCATTTTGCAGCGCAGGGTCTTCCGGACGTTTGCCTCCTGTCTCCAGCTTCGCGCCTTCTTCTATTCCGATCTCTACATATTTTTCTACTTTTTGCCTGTGCTCTGCAGAAATAAGCGGGCCGCTTTCTGTCTCTGCGTGAAAACCATTTCCGAGTTTTATGCGTTTTGCCCGTTTGACAAGCTCTGCTAAAAATTGATCGTGAATGGCATCTTCAACAAGCAAGCGGGAACCGGCTGAGCATACTTGCCCGGCGTGGAAAAATACAGCGTTTAATGCCTGATCGACCGCAACCTCTAAATCTGCGTCCTTGAACACAATATTTGGATTTTTCCCGCCAAGTTCAAGCGCAATTTTTTTGACGTTTCCGCTTGCGGCCCGCATGATTTTTTTGCCTGTTTCGATTCCACCCGTAAACGAAATCAAATCGACGTCTTTGTTTACGGCAAGCTCGTCGCCCACTGTGGCTCCCGGCCCAAGCACAAGATTTGCGACACCTTCGGGAACGCCGGCCTCTTCCATTAGCTTGAAGACTTTGATCGTCGTTAGCGGTGTAATCTCACTCGGCTTCATGACGATCGTATTTCCTGCAGCCAGTGCAGGCGCGATTTTCCAACTCGCCTGCAGGAGCGGATAATTCCACGGAGTAATCTGGCCGCAAACCCCAATTGGCTCTCTGATAATTTTGCTTTCTGAATCAGGGATCGGAGATGAAATGATCTCTCCGCCATCTTTATCTGCCAATCCGGCGTAATATTGAAAAACATTGGCAATATCGTCCATATCCGCCTTGCTTTCTTCGAGTGTTTTTCCCGTATCAAGCGATTCAAGCTCAGCCAGCTCATCAAGGTCGCGTCTGATTAATTCCGCAATTTTCAGAACAATCTTCCCGCGTTCAAGCCCGGATAGAGATGACCATTCTCCTTTGTCAAATGCTCTTCGCGCGGCTGAAATTGCCTTGATGGCGTCCTCTCGCCCTCCTTCGCTTACGGTTGCAATTTCTTCTTGATTAAATGGATTGATAATGCTGCGGATCTGCTCTTCTTCGGCACTGATCCATTCTCCGTCAATATATAATGTTTGACTCATATAAGCCTCCTTGACGTAAATAAAGTTTGTTAAATAAAAATTTAATGTTTTTAACAACCTTAATCTAACATACGAATTTTAAACTGTCAAAGCCCCATTTTGATTTTCTTTTTGACATTTCTTTATGTTTCGTTAAGATAAAGAACATAAAGAAATAACTTAACGAATTTAATTTTCTAATGGAAAAGAGGGTCAGTATGGATGAAAATCCAGAATTTGCAGCTATAGAACAGGCTCGGGATCTTGTTATCGACTCCATTGCTGAAACGATGGATCTTTACGGTATTACCCGCAGTGTCGGGATTTTATATGGGACGATGTATATGAGGGATGAGATGACACTTGACGAAATGCGTGAGGAATTGCAAATGAGCAAGCCAAGCATGAGCACAGGCGTCAAAAAGCTTCAGGACTTAAATGTAGTGAAAAAAACATTTCACCGGGGCATCCGCAAGCATACCTTTGTGGCTGAAAAAGATTTCTTCAAATTTTTCACAAATTTCTTTCCGCCTAAATGGGAACGCGAAGTGCAGGTAAATGTAGCAGCTATTGAAGAGGCTCAGGCTGATTTACAAGAGATTTTAAGCAAGGAAGGTCTCAGTGAGGACATCAAAAATGAAGCGCTGCAGTTATACGAGCAGCTGGAAAGCTCTAAAGCCTACTATGACTGGCTGAAGCGTCTTGCTGAATCGGTGCAGAGCGGGGAAATTTTCAAATTTATACCGATTGAAACAAAGTAAAACAGAAAACGCCTGGGAAACCGGGCGTTTTTTTGTTCTTTTATATGAAATTACTACAAATTTGAAAAATACGGGAAAAACACCCCATTTACTTCCAAAATATTTGATGGTAATTTTATGTAGGTAAAATTTGTATTTGGCCGTTCAGAGGAGGTGAAAAGCGGGCAGGCCTGTATATTTTATAACTTTTTAGGGGGAATTTTATTATGAAACGCAAATTATTATCTTCTTTGGCAATCGGTGCATTAAGTCTAGGTTTACTCGTTTCTGCTCCTTCAGCTTCTTTCGCGGCTGAATCTAAATCAACTTCCGCTCATACTGAGTCTACTATGAGAACTCAGTCAACAGCTTCATTGTTTGCAACAATCACAGGGGCCAGCAAAACGGAATGGTCTTTCTCAGATATCGAATTGACGTATCGTCCAAATACGCTTCTCAGCCTTGGCGTTATGGAATTTACATTGCCAAGCGGATTTACTGCAAATACGAAAGACACAATGAACGGGCGTGCGTTGCGTGAAACACAGATCCTTAATAACGGGAAAACAGTAAGAATCCCTCTGGCACTTGATTTGTTAGGAGCTGGCGAATTCAAATTAAAACTGAATAACAAAACACTTCCTGCCGCTGGTACATATACTTTCCGTGCGGAGAATAAATCATTGAGCATCGGAAATAAATTTTACGCAGAAGCCAGCATTGACGTGGCTAAGCGGAGCACTCCTCCGACTCAGCCGTGCGGCTGCAACTAATCTCAAAAGACCGGTTAATGCCGGTCTTTTTTGTGTTTTGACCTCCCCTTTTTCCTCTATTTCCAATTTTCTTTTTTCTGGTTAAAAATTTAAATTGACAAACTCTAGAAACAGGAGTAAATTCTTGAGTGTTCAATTTCATACAGTCTCTTTTACCGCTTAATCAAACACGAACGGGGGAACCAACGATTGGCTGTTTTTTTAACAGCCTTGGGGTGAATCTTACTAAGTAAGAGGGGGTACTCTGAATCCCTAATCCGACAGCTAACCTCGTAGGCGTTTACAGAGAGGAGGTCTATTAGCGACCATTCTTCGAAATGGTCTTTTTTTGCTCAAAAAACGTTAATTTTACTAAGGGAGTTATGAACATTGGGAAGAATAAAAAATAAGCAATTTGCCGTGATCGGACTGGGCCGGTTTGGCGGAAGCATTTGCAAAGAGCTGCACAGAATGGGCCATGAGGTCCTTGCAGTTGATATCAACGAAGAAAAGGTAAATGCATACGCTTCTTACGCAACTCATGCGGTGATTGCCAACGCCACCGAAGAAAACGAATTGCTTTCGTTAGGAATACGCAATTTTGAATATGTGATTGTTGCAATTGGAGCAAATATTCAAGCGAGCACCCTGACCACCCTATTATTAAAAGAGTTTGACATCCCAAATATTTGGGTAAAGGCTCAAAACCATTATCATCATAAGGTACTTGAAAAAATCGGTGCTGACCGCATTATTCATCCTGAAAAGGATATGGGCGTCAAGATCGCGCAAAGCCTTTCTGACGAGAACGTTTTGAATTACATTGATTTATCTGATGATTACAGTATTGTCGAGCTGCTGGCAACACACAAGCTTGATTCAAAATCGATTATTGACCTGAATGTAAGAGCGAAGTACGGCTGTACAATCCTGGCGATTAAACATCATGGAGATATCCGTCTTTCTCCCGCACCTGAAGACATCATCTACGAACAGGATTGCCTGGTAATCATGGGGCATAAAAAGGATATTAAACGTTTTGAAAACGAAGGGATGTAGACATAGGTGACACTTCAAAAGGACAAAGTGATCAAATGGGTTCGTTTTACACCGCCTCAAGTGCTTGCAATTGGTTTTTTTCTTACCATTATCATCGGGGCTGTGCTGTTAAAGCTTCCGATTTCTACAATGAAGCCATTGTCATGGATAGATGCCCTTTTTACTGCAGCTTCCGCTACAACCGTTACAGGACTTGCAGTTGTCGATACCGGTACAGAATTTACACTTTTCGGGCAAACTGTCATCATGGGGCTGATTCAGATCGGCGGGCTTGGATTTATGACTTTTGCTGTTTTGATCGTCATGATATTAGGAAAAAAAATCGGATTAAAAGAACGAATGCTGGTACAGGAAGCCTTAAACCAGCCGACAATTGGCGGCGTCATAGGCCTTGTCAAAGTCCTGTTTCTGTTTTCCATCAGTATTGAGTTGATAGCAGCACTCATCTTATCCATCAGGCTTGTCCCCCAGTATGGCTGGGCATTCGGCTTGTTTGCCAGTCTATTTCACGCAATCTCTGCTTTTAACAATGCCGGGTTTTCGTTGTGGCCGGATAATTTGATGAGCTACGTTGGCGACCCTACAGTTAACCTAGTGATTACTTTCTTATTTATTACAGGAGGGATTGGATTTACCGTTCTGTTTGACATTATGAAAAATCGGCGATTTAAAGCCTTTTCTCTACATACGAAAATCATGCTTACAGGAACCCTGATTCTGAATGCGGTCGCCATGCTTGTGATCTTTATTTTAGAGTACAGCAACCCCGGTACGCTCGGCCACCTGCATATAGGAGATAAACTATGGGCTTCCTATTTTCAGGCTGTGACGCCGAGAACCGCTGGCTTCAATTCTCTTGATATTGGGAGCATGAGAGAAGGAACGATTGTATTCACTTTATTATTAATGTTTATCGGAGCAGGCAGCGCTTCAACGGCGAGCGGCATTAAGCTGACTACGTTCATCGTGATTTTAATGTCTGTGATCGCATATTTGCGAGGTAAAAAAGAAACGGTTATTTTCCGCCGCTCCATCAAATATCCGATTATCATTAAAGCTTTAGCTGTGAGCGTCACCGGTTTGTTCATCGTGTTTTTAGGGATATTCGCCCTGACGATCACAGAACAAGCGCCGTTTATTCAAATTGTGTTTGAAACCTTTTCCGCATTCGGAACTGTCGGTCTATCGATGGGATTGACTCCTGAACTCACAGAAGCGGGAAAATGTATCATTATTGTCATCATGTTCATCGGAAGAATTGGCCCTTTGACGTTCGTGTTTTCATTTGCAAAAACAGAGAAATCAAATATTCGTTACCCTGACGGCGAGGTGTTTACGGGGTGATAACAAAAAAATCCGGCGATTTAGGCGCCGGATTTTTTTTATGATTCGATATGAGATTGATTTTGTCTTTTTTCCTGTTCCGCGATGATTTCGTTATCCTCTGCGTTATCACGGGTCACTTTTTGTGTAAGAATCGCACCGACAGCTACAAGTATCATAACAGCGATGTAATAGCCTTTTTCATTGAGTTCCAGATTATCAGCATTATAGAGTCCGATACTAAACAAAAATACTCCCGCAAAAAAAGTGAAATAAGCTAATACTGTAAAGGCAACCGTGTTTCTCCGTCTATATTTCTGCACCTTTGTTCCCTCCTGAAAGCATAGTCAATAAGTGATAACTTCCGTGGAATATTATACCTCAAATTCCCCTGAATGGAACAAAGAATTAAAAATACCAAGAAAAAGGTCTCAGGTTGCTTCTTTTATTTCAACAGCTGAATCATCAATCCAGCCGATGAGTTTATCATTGATTTGGAATTGGTACCATACAGACTGGCCTTTCTGCTTTTTAGATACAACCTTTATGTCTTTGCCGATGTAAAATTGGGCAGAGGTGAGCTTTATGGACCGATCATCAGTAGAAGGCTTGGACCATATGTCTTGGACGGCACTGTCTTTAATCGAGGCGTTTAAATCCACTGATTTAAGGGATGGATTTACCTCATCGTACTCATCTAAATCGTATTTTTCCACAATATTGCTGATTTTGTCAGCGTAGTCAGGGTCTGTAGCATATCCTGCTGTTTGCAAAGCTGTTGCCGCTTCCTTATAATCCTCAGCCTCAAGCACCGGTTTATACTTCTTTTTATTCCACGATGTGCCGCGGACAAACAATTGGGCGTGATCATCCATAGATTCAAAAAACGTGCTGTATTTTCGAAACTTCGCGCGAATGGTTTTTCTTTTCCCTTTTTCAAATTCGTCCGTTTCCATCGTGACATGATGGCCTTTATAATTTCCTTTTACACCAAAAAGGTTGTTGGCCTGAGCAGCAAGCTCGCTGTTCCCCCAGTCGGATTCGAGAATGGCCTGAGCGATCGTGATGCTGGGGAGGACATGATATTTCTCATACAAAATTTGTGCATGTCCGGACAGACTGTCTATAAATACTTGCCGTTCATCAATTTCTTCAGGCTCTTTGGATGTTTCAATCGGTTTTGATAACGTTGTCGCTAAAACAAATAGGGCTAGCGGAATCGATACAATGAAAAATAGTGAAAAGAAGAGTCTACGTTTTTTCAGTTTTTTACGGGCCATGAAAAACCTTCCTTTGGGTTAAAAGATTACGAATGTAAAAGAATCATCTACCTTTTAGAATTTTACTTGCACTTCTAATATTTTTCAATTCTTTAGGGATAAAGTTGTGAAAAGATCGCAAACAAAAAAACCTTTCCCTCAAGGAAAAGGTTTTGATCATGTATCTATTTTAGTAATTTTCTGAGTGCATTACGATATTCTGTATCATGTATCACTTTATGTGATTGGACAGCATCCTTCGGCAGTCCTTGTGCTGAAACGGCCAGTTTTTCCGGAGCTGTTTTCGCTTTATCATGCGGTTTATGTGCCAGCTTGTGCCCCATACCTGTCGCGTTCATACAGAATGACAGGCAAACGAGCAGCACACTGAGGATAAAAGAAATGAAAAAGAGATCATGATAAGCAGTCATCATAGAATCCTGTATCGAACCGCTTTTTCTGGCAGCATCTTTTTTTGTGAAAAATCCGATGAGGATTGGAACTCCCATATAGACAAACAATCTTAAAAACTGAACAGCTGTCATTCTCTTGACCAAATCAGGCAGCGGTCCGCCCATAGCAGCTCCCATCAGCCCTGCGGCGACTGTCAGTCCCGTTCCAGCGGCAAGCATGATAAACAGCACTGCAAACATATAGAGAGACGATTGATCCTGCATATGCAACCATTGAAAATTCACAAATACGAGAATGAGAGCGCCTATAATACCGAGCACCCCGGGCCCGACTTTATCATAAAACAAAGCGCTCACAATGGCGGCGATCGCCACTCCGATTAAAAGAGTTAAGTTTAAAAGAATGAGATGCTCCTGAGAAATATCGTACATTTGACGGAGCAATCCTTGAAAAGCAGAAAGGCTGACAGCTACCGTTATCGTTCCTGCAGCTATGATGAATAAGCCGAGCACCGGTTTTGGCAGCAGCATCAGTTTAATAGAAATGAAGGGGTTTCTCACTTTATATTCGACAATCAATAGAACAAGGAGCAAACATAATGTAACCCCAAAGCCAGTCCATACATAACCTGATGAAAGTCCCCATTTTTGCAGAAAAATGAATGTAATCGCTGAGGCTCCAGCAAGACACACAGATAAAATGATTCCTGCACTATCTAGCGGCTGTTCTTGTTCTGCCGATCCATGATGCTCATCATGAAGAAAGAAATAGCTCACAGCGAGACCGATCAGTGACAGCGCCCCAAAGATGAAAAACAGCCATCTCCAGTGCCCGTAGCTTGTTGCAATCGTTCCTAGAATCGTGCCGATGATAACGGAGCCATAAAACCCCCCGATCAGTACCAGCAGCGCATAGTTTCTGCGGTCAGTCGGAAATGACAGAACAAGCATTGGAATCATAATCATCAGCATGACACCTGTAGCCGCTCCCTGTAAAAAGCGCCCTGCCGCCATCCACGTAATACCGCTGGAAAATGCGAAAAGCAGGGAGCCAAGTATAAAAACGGGTAATGAAGCCAGATAGATTGGACGGGCACCGAATTTTTTCCTCAGCAGCGGTCCTGCCGGCACTAATAAAGCAAAGGCCATATTGCCGATCAATATTGGATTCACCGATGTGAAGTCACTTGTTCCAACTGTCTTCTGAACAAGACCTTGAACTGACGACAATGCAGTGTTAGACATCAATCCCGGCCCGACCGCTAAAACGGCGAGCAAAGAAATCACCCAATAGTGTTTTGTCTTCATGTTGTCATTCCTTCCTATATGAATACATACGAAATACATCATTTTTTGAAAACAAAAGAAGCTAATAGATTTTGCATGCCATTAGCTTTCATTTAATACTCTCCCTATCTTGGGAAATGATATTATTTGATTATAATTATGTGAACAAATGAGCATATACTCAAACATTATTCCAAATCGATTATGTTTTGTCAATGGCGCAATTTCAAGCACAGAATAAAAGACTGAACAGCTTTTGCCCGATATCGTGTTTTGGATACCAGGGGGCTAGTACTTATACTTATTAGGTCCCTGCATGCTCCCTCAAGCATTTTAAGCCACGCCGTTTTTAACCCTTTCAAATCACTATTCCAACTAATAAACTCGAATAAATTGGTGATAAGACCACATGTTAGCCGCACAATTTTTTTGTGTTCACTGGGCGTTTGCCGCCTCTAAATTGTATATGGGTAAATACCATGAATTAATCTGCGAAATACCAATGCTAGTTAATTTTTAAATATTCCGGGAGGCAAAAACGAATGGAACTGTATGAGTGCATCCAAAACATTTTTAGCGGCTTGAAAAATCCATCGGTTAAAGATTTGGCAACTTCTTTAAAACAAATTCCAAACGCATCAACATTGAGTCAACCGTATATTAAGGAACCAGACCAGTACGCTTACGGGCGAAATGCAATCTTTAGAAACAACGAATTGGAAGTTATCGTTATTAATATTCCGCCAAATAAGGAGACAGCAGTCCACGATCATGGCCACTCCATTGGTTGTGCAATGGTGCTAGAAGGAAAGCTTCTTAATTCAATTTATCACTCAACCGGAGAACACGCAGAACTCTCCCATTCATACCTTGTCAATGAAGGGGAATGCCTTATTTCAACCAAAGGGTTAATTCACAAAATGTCCAATCCTACGTCCGAACGAATGGTGTCTCTTCATGTCTACTCACCCCCTTTGGAAGCCATGACGGTCTTCGAGGAACAAAGGGGTGTATTGGAAAATTCATGATTTACAGGTAAACTGCTTTATTTTGACTTTTGATCAACAAAAAGGTTCAACGAATGGCCTTTTTCTCACAAACAAAAAACCCTTATAGAATAAGGGTTTAAAGGTATGGAGCCAAGGGGGCTCGAACCCCTGACCTCTACGCTGCCAGCGTAGCGCTCTCCCAGCTGAGCTATGGCCCCGTATGTAACGTCAAATTTATTATAGATGATTTTTTTTTGAAAAACAAGCTGTTTTCTCTTGAATTTGACAGAAAAAATAAGGCTCTTTCCAGAGCCTTATTTTCTGACTTACATCATGATCAAAAGGATAATCACACCGAGAATGATTCGATAGATTGCAAATGGGACTAGTTTGATTTTGTTAATCAGTTTTAGGAAGAAACGGACAACAAACAGCGCGACAACAAAGGCACAGATAAAGCCGACGATGAAAAACGGCATCAGATCCGAGCTTAAGCTGTCCCAATGCTTCACAAGGCTTAGAAAGCTTGCTCCCATCATGATCGGCATCGCCATAATAAACGTAAAGTCAGCTGCCGCGCGATGATTTAAACCAAGAATAACGCCTCCGGAAATGGTTGAACCGGAACGCGAGAAACCAGGCCAGAGGGCAAGACATTGAAATAAGCCGACTCCTATCGCCTGCTTATAGGAAATGCGGTCGAGGGTGTCAGTCGCTGCTTTCCGTTTATTTACCCAATCAGCAAAAAGCATCAGGACTGCCCCGGCGATTAAACCGAAGGCCACAGTTTTAACGGAAAATAAATATTCATCAATGTAATCCTCAAACAAAAAGCCAAGAACAGCTGCAGGCACGAGCCCGACGGCAATTTGCGCGATGCTTAATTTATGACCCTGCTTCTGGTCGCTTGTAATATTCTTTTTCAAGCCGAGCAAATTCAAAATCCGGTCTTTAAACACGATTACTACTGCTAAAATGGAGCCTAACTGAATAACCACTTTGAATGAGTTGGCAGCTTCTTCTGACATCAGATTGCTTGATTTAAGCCAGATATCGTCTACTATGATCATATGTCCTGTCGAAGAAACCGGCGCGTACTCTGTTAATCCTTCTACGATTCCTAAAACGGCAGCTACAAACAGTTCCCATAGAGTCATGATTTTGATTCTCCCCATTAGACATTTATTTTTTTACATAGCGGGAGCTTTCCATACATGGAAAGCCCGTCTTATATAACTATAAACGAAAATCACACTTTATGACCTGACGCATTTTCATTTTTTTCTTCGTCGTATAAATGTGACCGCATTTTAAACCAGTCAAATAAATGTGTCGTAATGACTTTGGCAACTGCATAGCCCGGAATTGCAAGAATGATTCCAACAACGCCAAACAGCTTGCCGGCTGTTAACAGCAGAAAAATAATCGTAATTGGGTGGATGTGAAGGTTTTTCCCCATAATTTGCGGAGAGATCAGCTTCCCTTCAATCAGCTGAACAATGGTCCAAACGATCACCAGTTTGAGCAGCATGAGCGGCGATGTCACTATGGCGATGATAATCGCTGGCGTAATGGCGATCGTCGGTCCTAAATACGGAACGATGCTCGTACAAGCCGCAATGACGGCAAGCAATGATGCATAATCCAGCCCGATAATCAAATAACCGATAAACAGCAAAAAACCGATACAGAAGCTGACAATGATCTGGCCTCTGATATAAGAGCTTAACCGATGATTCATTTCGCTTAAGACTGTGTATGTCTGTTCTTTCAATCGAGTCGGCACAAACTTCAGTATGTAGACCGGCAATTTCTTTCCATCTTTTAATAAATAGAAAAGAATAAACGGAACCGTGACGATCGAAATGATAATCTCAGTCAGAGCGCCGATAAAATTCCCAACGCCGGTAAAGGTGCTGTTCACAATCGTCGCTGCCTGATCTGAAACCTTGGTTGCGAGATCAGATATATTGATGTTCATCGTCTGCTGAGCCTGGTTGACGAATTTGCTGCCGATCAGCTGTTTCGTCTGATCTTCTACGACATCCACATATCTCGGGATGTTGTCAATCAAACTCATAATTTGTTCTTTTAAGAAGGGGATGATGGACACGATCGTGATCGTGATCAGCCCGATAATCAATAGATATAACAGCAAAATAGAATAGATTCTTCTAATTCTTCTTCTCTCAAGGAAATCGACGACCGGGTTTAACAGATAAAAAACAATGCCTGTTAAAATAATTGGCAGTGAGATCGTTTTGAGAAGAACTATAATCGGGGTGAAAATAAATGATGTTTTTGTAAAAACAAGAATATTTAAACCAATCAGCAGCAGCACAAGCAAAAATAAAACAAACTTATTGTCCAAGAAGAATCGCTTGAATCTGCCGCTCCATGTTTGCAACGTCTCCACTATCGTTCCTCCGTCATATATCGTTTAACTAAATTGTACACTATCATCCCTATAATGAAAAATAAAAACCGTTAATTGCTGGAAAAACTTCCCCTTGCTTTAAAAATGTGATTTGATCTATCATGTGCTTTTCTCCTTTTTAAGCTATAATTTAGCTATATCATGCAAAAGGAGCGATAAGAGTGATACGTTTTGCAATAATAGGAACCAACTGGATTACAGACCGCTTTCTCGAATCAGCAGCGGAAATAGAGGATTTTCAGCTGACTGCTGTTTATTCAAGATCGGCTGACCGCGCTGCCGAGTTTGCTGCTAAACACAACGCTGAGCACACCTTCTCGGACCTTCAGGAAATGGCGGCAAGCGATTGCTTTGATGCCGTATACATAGCCAGTCCGAATGCCCTTCACAAGGAACAAGCCGTTCTTTTTATGAACCATGGCAAGCACGTGCTTTGCGAGAAGCCGTTTGCTTCGAATACAAAAGAAACGGAAGAGATGATTTCATCAGCTAAGGAAAACGGCGTTGTCCTGATGGAAGCGATGAAGACCACTTTCCTGCCGAATTTCAAAGAGCTGAAAAAACACTTACATAAAATTGGCACTGTCCGCAGATTTACCGCGAGCTACTGCCAGTACTCTTCACGGTATGATGCATTTAGAAACGGTACCGTCTTGAATGCGTTCCAGCCTGAGCTTTCCAATGGGTCATTAATGGATATCGGAGTCTATTGTATTTATCCTGCTGTCGTGCTGTTTGGTGAGCCGCAGGATGTGAAAGCGAACGGATACGCTTTATCTTCCGGAGTGGATGGAGAAGGAACCGTCATTCTGTCTTACGACGGGTTCGAAGCTGTTCTGATGCATTCTAAAATCTCTACTTCCTATGCTCCGGCGGAAATTCAGGGTGAAGATGGGACGATTGTGATCGATACGATTCACCGGCCTGAACGAGTAGAAATCCGATATCGCGACGGCCGTCTTGAAAACATTTCGATTCACGATCCTAAACCGGCAATGTTCTATGAAGCAGAAGAATTTGTCACACTCATAAAAGAGAACAAGCAGGAATCTGAAGAAAATACATTTGAACGGTCATTGATCACCGCAAAAATCATGGAAGAAGCAAGAAAGCAAATGGGGATCGTGTACCCTGCTGATCAAGCCTAAAAAAATCCGCCCGCGTGCAAATGCCGCGGCGGATTTTTTATTAAACAATCGGAGAAGATGCCTTCCTTTTTAATAGCACATTTTGTTCATACTCATTTATGTCATGAAGCCATGCCTCTCTTACCGGCACGCCCATTTGCTCACAGTAGGAATCCCAGATGGCCCCGAATGGATATGTTTTGAATTCCTCCATCAGCGCCAGCCTTTCTGTAAAGCGGCCCTCTTCCTGCAATTGTTTTAAATAGCCGTTCGGGAGAAGCAGTGCATACAGTAAAGCTTTAATCATATTTCTTGTTCCGATGGTCCAGGCGGCAACACGGTTAATGCTGGCATCGAAAAAATCGAGGCCGATGGCGACCTTCTCGAGAGCCTGATTGCGTACAATTTCAAGAGCGATTTCTCTCAATTCATCGTCTAAAACCACAACATGATCGCTATCCCAGCGGACGGGCCGGGACACGTGCAAGGCGAGTTTGTCTGTGTAAAGCAGCATCGAAGAGATCTTGTTTGATACCGTTTCAGTCGGGTGGTAATGGCCTGTATCAAGTAAACAAAGCTTATGATTCGTCAAAGCATAAGCTAAATAAAATTCATGAGATCCGACAACATATGATTCGGAACCAAGCCCGAACAGCTTGCTCTCGACTGAATCAAGATTGTGTTGTTCATTGATCTCCTCTGCGAAAATCCGATCCAGTGATTCTTTTAATCTTTTACGAGGTGTCAGCCTGTCACTCGGGACATCTTTATAGCCGTCAGGAATCCAAATATTCGTTAAGCAAGGCGTGCCTAGTTCTTTCCCGAAGTATTCTCCAATACGGCGGCACGCGATGCAATGCCTGATCCAAAATTCCCTGATGGCCGGGTCGGGGTGTGAAAGAGTGAGTCCGTCAGCCGCTTTCTCATGCGAAAACAAGGTCGGATTAAAATCTAAACCGAGACCGAGCTCTTTCGCCCATTTCACCCAGTTTTTAAAATGCTGCGGCTTCAATTCGTCCCGTTCTACCGCTTCTCCGTTTGTTTCTGCGTATATCGCATGCAGGTTTACGCGGTGCTTTCCAGGAATAAGAGAAAGGGCCTTCTCCAAATCTCTTCTTAATTCTTCAGGAGTTTGCGCTTTTCCGGGATAATTGCCGGTCACGTCAATCCCGCCTGAAAGTTCGCCCTTATTTACTTCAAAACCTTCAATGTCGTCACCCTGCCAGCAGTGGATTGAAATAGGCACTTGCTCTAATTGCCGAAGCGCCTCTTCAACATCAATTCCCCATTTTTCATACGACTGTTTTGCACTGTCATAATTGGCTTTTATGGTCATGCGGCTCTCTCCCTTTTTCAGTTTTTTAATCCAAATAAAAAACTTCCTTAAGATCTATCGAAACAGGACTGAAATCTGGATTTGTTTTCATTAATGGCGACATCGATTTCCACCATCTGCGGCAAACTTCTGTGTTCGCCATCTTTCTCCACTTCTCTTCATCCTCTATTTCTAAATAGGCAAAAAGCCGGCCTGTTTCCTCATCTAAAAAAATGGAATAATGGTGTGCTCCATGAGCTTTGAGTGCTTCTGCCATTTCAGGCCAAATGTCATCATGCCGCTGTTTGTATTCATCGTACTTGTCTTGATGGACAAACATGATACTGGCTTTTCTTTTCAAACCTGATCACCTCTTCACCTTTTAGATAGCGCTTTCAAAACAGTTTGCTGAAATGACTGAATGATCGTGCTTCTGTCAATGTCTTTAGGTGTAAACACTTTGATCGGAAAGGAATTTCTGACGGTTTGCCGGGCTTCTTTTATGGTATTGACTTCGTTGGCAGCAATCATTTGCATCAGCACATTTCCGATGGCGGTTGCCTCTATGGGCCCTGCGTATACCGCTTTTCCGCTCATGTCTGCCGTTAATTGATTTAAGAAATCATTTCGGGCTCCGCCGCCGATGATATGAAGCTGCTCAATCGGTTTTTCTGTGATGGTTTCCAGCTCTTTGATGGCTATCGCATAGATGATGGCTAGATTGCTGTAGATGCAGCAGGCAAGTTCGCCTGCAGTGCGGGGAATCTTTTGGCGGGTTTCTCTGCAATAATGTTCTATTTCCTCTATCATGTTTTCTGGATTCAGAAAGCGTTCATCATTTAAGTTTATAAACTGCTGAAATGGTTCTGTTTTTCGTGCTTCGTCTGCAAGCTGCTGAAAAGAGTAATCTGCTTGTAGTTGCTGTCTTACTTCTTGTAGCACCCACATGCCGATGATGTTTTTGAGAAAGCGAATGGTGTTGTTTGCGCCGCGTTCATTTGTATAGTTGTTTTTTAAAGCCAGCTCAGTTAATATCGGCGTTTTGTTTTCAACCCCGATTAACGACCATGTTCCGCTGTTGATATACGCCCAGCTATCGTTTACGCCTGGGGCCGCAATGACGGCCGAGGCAGTATCATGCGTTGCGACTGTCATCACCTTGCAAGCCGGAAGATCATAATCCGGGAACCAATCATTTCTCAGCATCCCGAGCTCACGCCCAGGTTCAGTCAGCGGCGCAAATTGCCGTTCCTGAACAGCCACGGCTTCAAGTAATTCAGTGTCAAGCTTTCCGGTAGAGACGTTTAAGAGCTGTGTTGTGGACGCATTTGTGATTTCTGTTACGGCTTTTCCGGTTAAACAATAGCCTAAATAATCAGGAACCATCATAATTTGGTCTGTTGTTTTCAGCAGCTCACGGTCTTCTTCATACAATTGATAAATCGTGTTAAAAGGCTGAAATTGTATTCCTGTTTTTTGATAGATTGTGGCTTTTGACAGGATATGTTCCAGCTTGCCTATTGTGTGATCTGTTCTTCTATCCCGGTAAGACATCACTTCCCGCAAGCGATTGCCTTTATCGTCCAGCAAGACATAATCAACTGCCCATGTATCAATGCCGACGGTGCATCGTTCATGACCAAGCGCTTTCACCTTTTGCAGCCCTTGCAGGATTTGTTTTAGTAAATGATCAATATCCCAAAAGCAATGTCCGTCTCTTTGAATAAAGCCGTTAGCGAATCTGTGAATCTCTTGTATGTCAAGCTTCCCTTCCTTCAGTTCACCTACCATGACCCTCCCGCTTGATGCGCCTATATCAATGGCAGTATAAATCATTCTTTCACCCTCTCTTCGGAAGGGGAACAGCTGTCACTTTCACCTTTTTGTCTACAAGGGCTTTTACCGATACCGGATCAAGTCCAGCATCAGTAATAAGGCGGCTGATATCTTGCAGCGAGGCGATATGTGAAAATTCGCGGTTCCCCCATTTGCTTGAATCGACCATCAAAATGGTTTGATCAGACCTTTCGATCATCCGTTTTTTGAGCAGCGCCTGCCACTCGTTTGAGTCGCTCATCCCGTTGTTTATGTCAAAGCCTTTACATGACAGAAAGGTTTTGGTGACGTGATAGGTCTCAAGTGAACGCTCTGCTAACGGCCCGGCAAACGATAATGATTTTTCCAGCAAAATGCCGCCTGTTGAAATGACTGATATGTTTTCTTTATTGCTGAGCTCAATGGCTGCTTTTATTGAGTTTGTAATGACGGTGAGCTCAATATCAGGGAGTATTTTCGCCATGTACCAGGCAGTGGTGCTTGCATCGAGAATGATTCGGTCTCCACTCTTTACATATTTGGCCGCTTCGTGAGCGATGGCTTTTTTTTCTATGACATTTGTAATTTCCCGGTCAGAAAAATGAACTTCTGATTCCTGCTGCTGAATACTGACTGCTCCTCCGTGGCTCCGGCTCAGTTTATGTTCTTTCTCAAGCTTCTCAAGGTCGCGCCGAATGGTTTCCTCTGTGACAGAAAATATGTCACTTAATTCGGATACGCGGATACTTGAACGCATATTCACTATTTCCACTATTTTTTGCTGCCGTTCTGCTACTAGCATCGGTAACGCCCTTCCTCATATCGTAATCCGTCTTATTGTTTTTCTATCATAGCACATTTCTAACGCGTAAAAGCAGCAGGGACGCCTCCGTCTACCGTGATCATGCAGCCCGTTGTTTTTTCGGCTTTAGAAGAAGCGAAAAATGCAATGGCTTCGGCAATATCCTGCGGGTAAATATTGACGAGCAGTGCCGTTCGTTTCCGATAATGTTCCTCTAGCTGATCTGGCTCAATCCCGTACGCCGCGGCCCGTTCCTCCCGCCAGCTTGACCCCCAGATTGCCGACCCTTGAAGAACCGCATCAGGCAAAACGGAGTTGACCCGAATGCCGAATTCTCCACCTTCTGCTGCGATACATCTTGCCAAATGGGTTTCAAGCGCTTTTACCGAGCTGTAGGCAGAGGCGTTTTTCCCTGCATAAACCGAATTTTTAGATCCTACAAATACCATGCTTCCGCCTCTGTTTTGCTGTTTCATTTGTTTAAACGCTTCACGGGCCACAAGAAAATAGCCTGTTCCTAATACATTCATATTAAGATTCCATTCTTTTAGACTTGTTTCGTCAAATGGACTTGATGTGGCCAGCCCGGCATTATTGACGACGATATCAATGCCGCCGTAAGCAAGCGCTGCTTGCTCAAAGGCTGACCGTACTTCCTCTTCCCTTGTCACATCCATTTTGACAGCCATTGCCCGTCCTTCTCCGTATGCATCGTTTATTTCCCCGGCAATTTTCTGCGCACCTTCTATATTCAGGTCAGCTGCGATCACGTGCCCTCCTTCCGCTGCCAAGCGTCGGCATGCCGCACTGCCGATTCCGCCGGCTCCTCCTGTTATCAACGCTACTTTACGGGAAAATTCTGCTTCCGGCGGGGCCAGTGTGAGCTTATATAATTCGAGCGGCCAATATTCGACATGGTAGGATTCATTTTCATTTAAAGAAACAAAGTGCCCAAGAGCCGTTGACCCTTTCATAACAGCGATAGCCCTCCGGTATAAACCGCCGCTCACTTTAGACATGACGTAACTTTTTCCCGTATTCACCATTCCGATGCCGGGAATCAATATCACCCGGGGGGCTGATTCAAAGATTTGATCCCCCTCCTGCTGATTGCGTGTAAAGTAAGCCTGATACTCTGCTGTAAAACGCTCCACTCCTGACTTGATCAAGTCCGCCAGCTTATGCACATCTTGAGTTTCCGGATTCCACTCAATGTATAGAGGAACCCGTTTTGTGTGAACTAGGTGATCCGGGCATGCCGCACCGATTTGCGAGAGCGCTGGCGCTTGAACACTGTTTACAAATTCCAAGACGTCGTCATGATCATCATAGGACAGGATCATTTTCCTTTCTTCACTTACAGCGCCTCTAATCACAGGCATGATGGCTGCCAAGATTTGTTTTCTTTGGTCTTCCGGCAGCGGCTGATATCTTTTGCCTCCGAATGTCTCATGTTGTTTGATACGATCATTAATATACTGCTCGGCTTCTTGAATGATGGATATCGTTTTTTCATAACACGCTTCAGAAGTCTCTCCCCAAGTGACTAAGCCGTGTTTCTCCATTAACACAAGTTCGGCGTTGGGGTTGTTCGCTACGCCTTCAGCGATCATTTTAGACAAAGTAAATCCAGGGCGGACGTATGGTACCCATACAAACCGTTTTCCATAAATATCTTCAGCTATTTGTTTTCCATTATCAGCGCAGCAAATGCTGATAATCGCATCGGGGTGGGTATGGTCAACATGATTGTATGGCAGAAAAGCGTGTAACAGCGTTTCAATTGAAGGACGGGGATGTTTGCTGTCTATCATACAATGAGACAAGTAGTCTACCATTTCTTCATCTGACATTTGGTCCCTTTCAATCAGCGGGCGGATGTCATCTAATTTCAAACCGGTAAAGTTATGCGCTTTCATTGTTGCCAAATCTGAACCGCTTCCTTTCACCCACATGACTTCTGTTTCACGTCCTCTAAAATCCTTTTCCGTTGTTTTCATAGACGTATTCCCGCCGCCCCAGTTGCAGACAGTGCGATCTGACCCGATTAGATTGGACCTGTACACCAATTCCTCTACGCCTTTCGGCAGCTGTGCAGCACGCTCTGAATCCCATACACGTTTCACCATAATTGATATTCCTCCGTCCCTTTTATTTGTATCCGTTTTCATTATATATTATTTTTGTTTATTTTTGAATTCTTTTTGTTTACTTTTGTTTTTTAACAAAAAAAGAAAGCAGCAGGATATGCCGCTTTCTCTTTCCATTACGATTCAATTTTAAATTTCTTCGTGATGTCCTGAAGTTCTTCCGCCATGTTTGCTAATGTTTCAGCTGAAGAGCTGATTTCTTCCATGGACGCAAGCTGTTCTTCTGCCGAAGCTGCGATGTCTTGAATGCCAGCTGAGCTTTCTTTCGCCACTCCAGAAATGTCTTCAACCGCACTTGACACTTCCTGTGATCCAACTGACAGCTGTTCAACCGTCGCATTCAGATTTTGCAATTCGCCGGAAATTTGGGTTGTCATCTCGTAGATTTGTTTAAAGCTTTCCGCTGTTTGGTCAGTAATCTGCAAGCCTTCCTTCACTTCATGATTCACAGATTGGAACATCGAAAGTGAAGTGCTGATTTCTCTGACAATCTCTTGAATTAACCCTTCAATTTCCTTGGCAGAGTCCGCTGATTGTACGGCGAGTTTTCTGACCTCTTCCGCAACTACCGAGAAGCCTCTTCCGTATTCTCCCGCTCTTGCCGCCTCAATCGCGGCATTTAATGCCAGCAGGTTGGTTTGATCAGCAATGCCGTTAATCACATTCAAGATGCTTGTGATGTCTTGCGATTTTGTTTCAAGACCCTTCACCACCGCTTCCGCTTTTTGAACGGATTGGTCGATTGTTTTCATTTGGCCGACTGTGTGCTCCACCAGTTTTTCTCCGCTGCCCGCTGCCTCAGAGGACTGGATCGATGATTTCGTAATGGTTGAAGAGGCCTGAGCCACTTTTGAAATCCCGTCGTTCATTTGAGAAAGATGGTTTGAGCTTGTTTCCAGTTTCTCGCTTTGCGCCTCGTTACCATCTGAGAACTGTTCGATAGCAAGTGTAATATGTTCGGTTGCCTTGCTCGTTTGGGCCGCGCTTGCCGTCAACTCTTCAGAAGATGAAGCGACGTTTTCTACAGACGTTTGAATAACGCCGATCACAGAACGCAATGAGGCAGACATTTCGTTAAAGCTTTCGCCAAGCTGTCCAAACTCGTTTTTCGAGTGAATATCAATGACTTCTGTCAGATCTCCGCTGCTGATTTTCGCGGATGTTGAAACCAGTTTTCTTAACGGCTTGGTAATGGCATTGATAATAAAGAAAATGAGTATGCCGCCGATCACAAGTGACACGCATAGAATGATGATTGCTGTGTTCAGAACCGGGCTTGAAGCATCTTGCAATTCACTGACAAAGTACGTACCCGCTATTTTCCAGCCTGTCAGTTTATTTGTCGTAAAGGCCATTTTCTTTTCTTTGCCTTCAAAAGTATATTCAAATGAGCCTTCTCCTTTGGAATATACTTGGTTTGTCCAGTCGCCGGATCCAGTTGTCCCAGGCTTAATTGTCGGATGGGCGATATATTTTTTGTTGCCCGTTGTAATAAATGCAAAGCCGTTTTTGCCGATTTTGATTCTCTGTGAAGCAGTAAGGACTTCATCCAGATTTAAATCAAGTGCTATAACCCCTGAACCGTCTTTTAATTGTTTTGAAATTGTGACAACCATATCCCCTGTTGCTTCATCAGTATACGGTTCTGAGAAAATAGCCTGTCCTTTTTTCGCAACAGCTTGTTTGTACCAATCACGTCCTGTCGGATCGAACCCTTTAGGAATGCCGCTATCCGGATATTTGTAAAGCTTCTTATCTTCTGAAGCAGCATAGATTGCGCCTACATCGGCATTCAATGTAGTGTACTGCTTAAATTTCTCATTCAGTGAGGTTTTATTTTTCCCTTGTAATATATCTTTATCGATCGTCTCACTGTAATAATCAATTGCCTTTACTTTATTATTCAATTTGTTTTGCAGCGTGCTGTTGAGTTCTTCAACGTTCCCCATTGCACTATTCGTAAGTTCCCTGTCCAGTGCGTTCCAAGCTGATTGATAACTGAAATATGCTAAAACCCCAACCGGCAAAATAAGCACTGCCAGAAATGCAGCGATAAGCGGTTTGCTGATCGATGGCTGTTTGATCCATTGTGTAATTTTTCCCATTCTAGTTGACTCCTCCTTTAAGCTAAATCTAATATCGTCAAACTAGGATAAAAGGTTTAATAAAAAAACTAAAAAAAACACCCAAGTGCTAAGGCTTGGGTGTTTTGGCTTACTATTCGATTTTGAATCGTTTTGTCATATCGCGAAGCTCTTCCGCCATAGACGAAAGGGTTTCTGCTGACGAGCTGATTTCTTCCATGGAAGCAAGCTGCTCTTCGGCTGACGCCGCGATATCTTGTATATGAGCCGAGCTTTCTTTTGAAATCGACGCAATATGCTCGGACGCTCCAGAAACTTCCTCGGAGCTGGCAGAAAGCTGCTGAACCGTCGCACTCATGTTTTGCAGTTCGCCGGCGATTTGGTTCGTCATTTCAGAAATGCGTTTAAAGCTTATTTCTGTTTTATCTGTGATGTCAAGGCCTGTCTGCACCTCTTGATTGACAGACTGGAACATGCCGAGAGATGTATTGATTTCCTTCACAATTTCGATGATTAATCCTTCAATCTCTTTTGCTGAATCTGCTGACTGAACTGCCAGTTTTCTTACTTCTTCCGCTACAACGGAGAAGCCGCGGCCGTACTCGCCTGCACGTGCCGCTTCAATTGCTGCGTTTAAGGCAAGCAGGTTCGTCTGGTCTGCGATACCATTAATCACACGCAAAATATTGGTGATATCTTTCGATTTCGTTTCCAATCCGCGCACGACTTGTACTGCTTCTTTAACTGACTTGTCAATGACGTTCATTTGGCCGACGGTTTGATGAACAAGCTTTCCGCCTTCACTTGCAATTTCTGTTGACTGAACAGATGAATCTGTGATGACTTCAGAAGCTTGAGCCATATTCGTCAATCCGTCATTCATTTGATAAATGTGCTCTGCTGCAGTTTCAATGTTTTCGTTTTGTTTTTCATTGCCGTTAGAAAATTGTTCAATCGCCAATGTAATGTGCTCTGTTGCCTTGCTCGTTTGCGCGGCTGATGCAGTCAGTTCCTCAGAGGAAGCGGCAACATTGTCCACGGAATCCTGGATAGTGTGGATGAGAGAACGAAGTGACGACGCCATATTGTTGAAGCTTTTGCCGAGTTCACCCAATTCATCTTTTGAACGGATATCAATGGTTTCCGTCAAATCTCCCTCGCTGATCCGCTTAGAGGAACCGACAAGCTGTTTCAGCGGCGTTGTAATCGACCGAATGATCAATGTCATGACGATAATCCCTATGATAATCGCTGCGGCTAAGACAATTAAAGCAATGTGAAGGACAGGCTGGGCTGCCTCATGAATTTCATCCAAATACATGGTGCCGCCGACTTTCCATCCCGTTAGCTTATTTGTGTCAAAGGCCATTTTTTTCTTATCGCCGTCCATGGTGTATTGAAAATCGCCTTTATCCGCATTTAGCACCTTGTCGAGCCAGTCGCCCTTCAATTCAGTTCCTGAGGTTTCATTAGGATGGGCGACAACCTTTTTGTCCTTCGTCATGATAAATGCGTAGCCTTGTTTGCCGATGTTGACTTTTTTGGTTGTTTTCAACAGATTTTCGATCGTCATGTTGATTGCGATAACGCCTGAACCATCTTTTGTCTGTTGAGCAATTGTCACAACCATTGTGTTCGTAGAGGCTGTTTTATACGGGTCTGTCACAACGACTTTCCCTTTATTCGCAACCGCTTTTTTGTACCAGTCGCGTTCAACCGGGTTATAATCGCCCGGCATCTGAATATCCGGGTAACGGGTAAAGCGCCCGTTTTTGTCACTTGTATAAATGGACTCTACATCTTTATTAATGCTGATATATTGTGAGAATTTCTCTGCAATACTTGCATTGCTTTTAGCATTATACCTCTTTTTTGTCAGCCATTCGCTGAAGTAAGCAGCGCTGTTTTCTTTTTCACCGATGCTGGTGTTAATGGTTTCGTTTAATTGCTGTACATTTTCTAAGGCGCTCCCCATCATCTGCCTGTCGAGTGAGCTGCTTGCCGATTGATACGCAATGGCCGCCAATATGGCAACCGGTATGATGAGAATCGACAGAAAGGAAACGAGGAGCTTCCGTGTAATAGATCTTTGTTTTATCAGTTGGAGTATTTTTTTCATCATTCATTTCTCCTTTTTTATGCTACCCTTCATATCGGCAGGAAATGGGTAAATATATACATTAAAAAAGAAGAAATTCAACAAAAGTAACTAATTTCCCATAAATAGATAGTTGTTTAGACCTATTCCTTGTCCACTTTAAATCGTTTTGTCAGATCACGGAGTTCTTCAGACATTTTTTCAAGCGTCTGTGCTGATGAACTGATCTCCTCCATGGATGCCAGCTGTTCCTGGGCTGATGCGGCGATATCTTGGATGCCGTCCGAGCTTTCTTTAGAAATGGCTGTGATATCATTCGAAGCAGCGGAAATTTCTTGAGCTCCCGCTGACAGCTCCTCAACCGTCGCATTCATGTTTTGCAGTTCGGAAGCAATTTGATTGGTCATGTGCGATATATGTTTGAAGCTTTGTTTCGTTTCGCCTGTCATGACAAGCCCTGTTTCAACTTCTTTATTCACGGACTGAAGCACGTTCAATGATGTGTGAATTTCTTTCACAATTTCGCTAATCAGTGATTCAATTTCTTTTGCCGAGTCAGCTGACTGTACCGCGAGTTTTCTCACTTCCTCAGCGACAACAGAGAAGCCCCGGCCGTATTCTCCCGCTCTGGCCGCTTCGATGGCGGCATTTAAAGCTAAAAGATTGGTTTGGTCCGCAATGCCGTTGATGACACGCAAAATATTCGTGATATCCTTTGATTTGATTTCCAGCCCCTTCACCACATGTTCCGCTTCTTTTACTGAGTGATCAATCGTATTCATTTGGCCGGCTGTTTTCTGTACGAGTGTCTCACCCTTGCTTGATACTTCTGTTGAATCTGCGGATGTTTCCGTAATCACTGCGGCAGCACGCGCCAGTTCAGCCAATCCGTCGTTCATTTCATTAATTTGTTCGGTTGTCCTCTCAATTCTGTCGCTTTGGCTTTCGCTGCCGTTTGAAAATTGCTCGATGGCCATCGTAATATGCTCAGTGGCTCTGCTTGTCTGGTCAGCGGATGCAGTCAATTCTTCTGATGATGAAGCAACATGTTCTACTGAATCTTTGATGCCGTGAATGAGTGAGCGAAGTGAGTGGGCCATATGATTGAAGCTCTGGCTCAGAACGCCGAGTTCATCTTTTGAATTGATTTCTATCGTTTCGGTTAAATCGCCTTCACTGATTTTTTCAGCTGATGCGACAATGCGTCTCAATGGCTTTGTGATCGATCGAATCACAAAATAAATCGCTGTAATTCCAGCTGCGATGGCAATCGCCAGTACGATTGAAGCCATGGTCAGAACTTTGCTTGCAGCATCGCGGATCTCGTCCGCATACATCGTGCCGCTTATTTTCCAGCCTGTTGTTTCGCTTGTGGCAAATGCCATTTTCTTCGCTTTGCCTTGGTATGTATATTCAAAGTCGCCGCTTTTATTTGTGTAGAGCTTATCAACCCAGCTCCCCTTTAACTCTGTTCCCGCTTTTTCTCCGGAGTAGGCGATGACTTTTTTGTTTTGGCTTAAGATAAAAGCATAGCCTTCTTTGCCGATATTGATTCCTTTCGCTGTTGTGACCAGGTCATCAATTTTCATATCTATGGCGACAACGCCTGATCCATCCTCCGTCTGGCGGGCGATGGTGACGACCATTTTTCCTGATGAAATAGATTCATAAGGCTCAGTGACGATTGTTTTGCCTTTATTAACCATTGCTTCTTTGTACCAATCTCGTTCTAAAGCATTAAAGTCACTCGGCATGTCTGCATACGGATAACGTGTGAATTCCCCATCTTTACTGCTGGAAAATACCGCAGCGACATTGTCATTCATTTGGATAAATTGTTTAAATTCCTGTTTCATCTCTGTTTTCTTTTTATCCTTAAACTTATCTGCTGTAGCCCACTCGCTGAAAAACGCGAGGCTTTTTTCAGTCGTGCTGATTTTATCGTCAATGATATGATCTAATACTTGAACGTTTTCCTTTGCGCTTTGCGTCATCTGGATATCAAGAGAGGCAACTGCTGATTGATATGCGCTTACCGAAAGAGCGGTAATGGGAACAATTAAGATCAGCAGGAAAGAAATAATAAGTCTCCTGGCAATCGATGACCTGCGAATAGTGGTAAATGTTTTTTTCATTTCCTTTTGAACCTTCTTTCAATAATTTACAAGTTATATCGGCAGATCTTCCTTTATATTACATTGGAAATGAAGGTAAAAATGAAAAATAGTCCTAAAATCACCGAAGACACTAGTACTTTATTATTATTTACCGCACGAAAAAAACAGCGCCTGGATAGCGCTGTTTTTCTGCTTTTATTCGATTCTGAATTGCTTCGTCAGATCACGAAGCTCTTCTGCCATCTGCGCAAGAGTGGTCGCTGATGAACTGATTTCTTCCATAGAGGCAAGCTGCTCCTCGGCAGATGCGGCAATGTCTTGGATGCTTGCTGAGCTTTCTTTCGACACATCGGCAATGCCGCTGACTGCTTCTGAAACATGCTGTGAACGGCCTGACAGCTGTTCGACGGTGGAATTCATCGTCTGCAATTTGCCCGCTATTTCGTTTGTCATGCTGAAAATGCTCTGGAAGCTTTCTTTTGTATTGTCTGTGACAACGAGTCCAGACTGTACTTCTTGATTCACTGCTTTAAACATATGAAGAGAGGTTTCGATTTCTGCTACGATTTCTTGGATCAGCTTTTCGATTTCTTTTGCTGAATCAGCTGATTGAACAGCCAGTTTTCGCACTTCCTCCGCTACGACAGAGAAGCCGCGTCCTGATTCTCCGGCACGCGCCGCTTCAATGGCCGCGTTTAATGCCAGCAGATTTGTTTGGTCAGCGATGCCGTTGATGACTCTTAAAATGCTTGTGATGTCTTTTGATTTTCCTTCTAAGCCTTTGACCACAGCTTCAGCCTGCTGAACCGATTGATTAATCGAGTTCATTTGTCCGACTGTCTGCTGGACAAACTTTTCACCCGTTCCGGCGATTTCCGTTGATTGGATAGACGCCTTTGTAATATCTGATGATGTTTGTGAGACTTGCTGGAGCCCTTCATTCATTAAATTCAGCTGATGAGAGCTGGAATCAACCTTTTCGCTTTGCTCCTCGTTTCCGTTTGAGAACTGCTCAATTGCCATCGTGATGTGCTCGGTGGCTTTACTTGTCTGTCCGGCAGATGCGGTAAGCTGTTCGGACGATGCGGCCACATTGTTCACCGAGTCCTGAATAGCGCTGATCAGTGAACGGAGAGATTGTCCCATTTCGTTGAAGCTTTCTCCAAGCTCTCCAAGCTCATCTTTCGAACGGATTTCGATCGTTTCTGTCAGATCCCCGCTGCTGATTGTTTTCGATGATTGAACGAGACGTTTTAACGGTTTTGTAATCGAACGAACGATAAACAGAATTAAAACCCCGCCTGCCGCAATGGAAGCGATCAGCACGATCATGCCTGTTATGAGCACAGACTTTGAGGCATCCTTGATTTCACTCATATACATTGTGCCGGCTATCTTCCACCCAGTCAGTTCATTTGTTGTATATGCCATCTTTTTATCTTCGTTATTCAAAGTATACTGGAGTTCACCGCTGTCATTAGCATACATTTTTGTTACCCAGTCTCCTGACAGCTTTTCTCCAGCCTTATGGTCCTGGTGGGCGACATATGTTTTGTTTTTCGTTGCAATGAAAACATAGCCTTCTTTTCCGACCTTGATTTGCTTCATCTGTTCTAACAATTTATCAATGGTAATGTCCATGGCGACAACGCCAGATCCGTCCTTCAGCTCCTGTGCAATGGTAATGACCATGCTTCCGTCATTCGCCGCCACGTAAGGATCTGTCACGACAATTTCACCGCCGGTCTTCATCGCATCTTGGTACCAAGGTCGTTGTCTCGGATCGTATCCATCCGGCAATTTTTCTTTAGGCGCTTGTACATAGGTGCCGTTTTCTATGCCAGCATAAATTCTGGCCACCCCTTGATTGATAGAAACATATTGCGAAAATTTGGTTTTAATCCCTTCTTGATTAGACTTTCCTTTGAATGCGGAGCTTTTAAGAGATTCACTGAAAAAGGTGACCGCTTTCGCTTTTGCTCCCAGATCATTTGTAACAGTTGTATTAAATGTATCGACACTGCTTTTCGCATTTCCCATAATTTCCTGATCCAGCTTTCCGCTGGCGCTTCGGTAAGAACTCAATTCCAATATAAGAATAGGGATAATAAGAATCGCAATAAATGAAACGATTAATTTTCTTGAGATAGACGGTTTCTTCAGCCAATTGATAAAAGTCTTCATGTCCAGTTTCTCCTTCAGGTTTGATACAGTATATATCGGCTGCTTAAAAAAGTTTTAAAATAAAAAATGGAAGAAGATCTTTTTCGGCTGTCTTCTGTCTTTTAGCTTTCATTGCCCAAGCCCTGTGCATATCTTATAAAAAACAAGGGGGGCTAAAGATGATTATTGTATCCGGACAATTGCTCCGTCCCCAAGATGTTGAAAACTGGCAGATTGATGAGAATCTAAATCCTCTGTTAAAAGAAATGATTGAGACGCCTGTTCAGTTTGATTATCATTCAATTGCAGAACTGATGTTCGAGCTTAAACTGCGGATGAATATCGTCGCAGCGGCAAAAACGCTGCACAAAAGCGGAGCGAAGTTTGCCACTTTTTTAAAAACATACGGGAATACAACGTATTGGAGAGTTTCACCGGAAGGCGCCTTGGAGCTGAAATACAGAATGCGGCCTTCAAAAGCAATTCGGGACATAGCTGAGAATGGCCCGTTCTACGCGTTTGAATGTGCGACCGCGATTGTTGTCATTTATTATTTGGCCTTGGTCGATACAATCGGGGAAGAAAAATTTGATGCCACCTTTGACAGAATTATTTTATATGACTGGCATTATGAGAAATTGCCGATATATACGGAAACAGGACATCACTTTTTTCTCGGAGATTGTTTATATTTTAAAAACCCTGAATTTGATCCGCAAAAAGCGCAGTGGCGAGGCGAAAATGTGATTTTACTGGGAAAAGATAAATATTTTGCCCATGGTCTTGGAATCTTAAGCGGGCAGCAAATTATCGATAAGCTGAATTCGTTTAGAAGAAAAGGAGCCATACAGCCAGCCTACCTTCTGTCTCAGGCGACCAGACTGGATGTTCCGTCTCTTTACCGCATTGTCCGCTAAAAACCCCATCGCCTATTTTCGAGACGATGGGGTTTCAAATGCTTTTCGTTTTCGATAAAAAGGGGCTGTGCCGAAAAACTGGTTCGCAGCCCACTCCATTTTTTCAAGGTCATTTCTTGTCACGATTGGATCTAGGCTGCTCCATTTGATGAAGCGGACAAAATAGTAGCCTTTGATAGGAGCCATGGTAACTTTTGAGTGAGGCCAGCCTTCAAATACAAACTCAATTTTCCCTCTTTTTTTATAAGAATATTGAAGAATGTTCATCACCTGTCACCTCTGTTTATCAAGTTACGTTCGGCAAAGCTCGGCTAACAGCGTTTTTACATCAGCGGGCCCGTTAAGCATTCCGACAGATTGCCCTGCCCACAGGGACATATATCCGGAATCTTTTTCACTGGCTGCGTGTTTTCTCATCGGCTTTGTTAATGTGTTTTGCAATGGATAAGGAAGCGCGTTTGCCTCCTCTTCTTGCTGCTCTTTCATCCATTGATTGACTATACCCCGTGCAGGCTTACCCGAAAACAATGAGGTGAGGCGCGTGTCTGTTCCCTGCGCTTTTTTTAATTCTCCTCTGTACACTTCTGATACTATACATTCCTCACACATGAGAAATGGCGTCCCGACCTGTACGCCCTGGGCTCCGAGACAATGAGCAGCTTGGACGCCGCGCCGGTCGGCAATTCCGCCTGCCGCGATCACTGGAACGGAAACGGCGTCTGCCGCTTGGGGAATGAGCGACATGAGGCCAAGTGTCGATTCTCCGCTGACCGGCAGAAAAGACCCGCGGTGGCCGCCCGCTTCGCTTCCTTGCAGTACGATGATGTCTATTCCACGTTCTTCAAGCAGAACGGCTTCCTGCGGAGTCGTAGCTGTCCCGATGAGACAGCAGCCATTTTTCTTTAACGCTTGAATGCTTTCATCCGGCGGAATGCCAAACGTAAATGAACAGGCTGTTACATTGTGTTTGAGAATAATGTTAATTTTTTTATGGAAGTCCTCCCATTCTTCTTCCTCTGAAGAGAATGAAGGAGCCTGTTCGGCGAACGGAATTTTGTTTTTCCAAGTTTGAACGATGTCCTCATCCGGTTCTTTTCTGCTTTCCGGAACAAACACATTCACCTGAAATACCCGATCAGTCAGCTGCTTCATCTCAATGATTTGCTTTTCAAGCATGTCGGGACTGAGATATCCGGATGCCAGACTTCCAAGCGCGCCTTCATTTGACACAGCGGCTGCGAGGACGGGCGTGACAAGCCCTCCGGCCATTGGCGCTTGGATAATAGGTTTTGTCAGCGATAATGCTTTCATCCATTCTGTCATGAAACCCCTCCTGTTACCCCATAATTTTGATATAACAACTCCGTGTACGCGGGCCGTCAAATTCACAGAAATAAATGCCCTGCCATGTTCCAAGAATCAGCCGGCCGTTTTCAATAATGACTTGCTGTGAAGCTCCCACCGTACTCGACTTCATGTGTGCAGCTGTATTGCCCTCCATATGGCGGTCGAGCTCGTGTTCCCATGGATACACCTCATCAAACCTTCTGAGCATATCTTTTTTGACGTCCGGATCGGCATTTTCATTAATTGTAATGCCCGCTGTCGTATGAGGACAATAAATCAGTGCCGCGCCGCTCGTTACACCAGTTTCTTGAAGAAACGCTTCCACCTCGCGTGTGATTTCAATCATTTCATCTCGTTTGTTCGTTTTGATTTGCATTGTTTTCAGCATTTGTTTCTCCTTTCATTTATCCGCTCTATTTGCTATTTCGTTCTGTGTTCTTTTTTTCCTGTTAAACCGCTCTCATAAACCTGATAAAAAACAAAAAACTCCAGTCTCACGCTGGAGTTTAGCGCCATACATATATTCTTGCTTCATACGGTTTTAACAGTACTGATGTCATGTGCTTGTGACTCTCTGTTTCAACATTTGACAATACGAGTGCGTCTGATGACAATGGTAACCCGGAGTGCTTGAATAAAGCTGGCGTTCCTGTCAGATTGGCCGTAATCAGTGCAGTATGGCTCTCGTTTTTCCGAAGATACGCAAAAATTTGCTGATCTTCCGGTAAAATGAGCTCGTATGTCCCATTAATAAAAACATCGAATATTTGGCGCAGATTGATCAGGCTTTTGTAAAAGTGGTATACGGATGTTTTGTCGTTTTTTTGAGCCTCGGCATTCAGCCATTTGTAATTCTCATTGATTCCGATCCACGGTCTGGCCTCAGAAAATCCGGCGTATGGATCAGCATTCCATTGCATAGGTGTTCGTGAATTGTCCCTTCCCTTTTTCCAGACAATCTTCATGACGTCTTCGTGTGATGCGCCTTTCGCCGTTTCTATTTCATACAGGCGTTTCATGGCGACGTCATCATAGTCCTCAATAGATGGAAATGCCACGTTTGTCATACCAAGTTCCTGTCCCTGATAAATAAACGGTGTGCCTTTCATGAGAAAATAGACAGAAGCAAGCGCTTTTGCACTTTCTTTCAGGTACACTCCGTCGTCTCCCCACACAGAAACTGAACGGGGCTGGTCGTGATTTTCCATAAACAAAGCATTCCAGCCGATCCCTTCAAGACTGTCTTGCCAGTCAGTTAGAATTCGTTTGAAGGAAACGATGTCAATGCTTTCATTGATCTCTACATCCCACAGGCCGAGATGTTCAAATTGAAAAATCATGCTGAAAATGCCGTTTTTTTCTCCAGCCCATTCAGCCGCTTCCTTTGCAGCGACACCGTTTGCCTCACCGACTGTCATAATCGGATAACGGGAAAATGTGTTTTCTTTCAGCTCTGTTAACAAACCCATTATGCCGTCAGCATTCATATGATAAGGAAAGGAAGGTACGCAATCCAGCCCTTTTGGATTCGGCATATCGGGAAGCCCTTCTTTTTTCTTAATATGCGTAATGGCATCCACCCGAAATCCGTCAATTCCTTTATCAAGCCACCAATTCACCATGTCGTAAACAGCATTTCTCACCTTTTCATTTTCCCAATTCAAATCAGGCTGTTTTTTATCAAAAAGGTGAAGATAATACTGGTTTGTCTTTTGATCATACTGCCATGCCGGCCCGCCGAAAATGCTTTCCCAATTGTTCGGCGCTTTTCCGTTTTTGCCATCCTTCCAAATATACCAGTCGCGCTTTTCGGAGTGTATGGAAGAACGGGATTCAATGAACCACGGGTGTTCGTCGCTTGTATGGTTCACGACAAGATCCATAATCAGCTTCATGCCCAGCCCATGAATGTCATCAAGCAGCTGGTCGAAATCCGTCATAGTGCCGAAATCGCTTAATATGTTTTTATAGTCCCTGATATCATATCCGTTATCAGCATTTGGCGAATCATACAGCGGGCAAATCCAGATGACGTCAGCGCCCAGCTCTTTTATGTAATCAAGCTTGGATCTGATTCCTTGAATATCTCCGATTCCATCGCCATTTGAATCTTTAAAACTGCGGGGGTAAATTTGGTAGACAATCGATTCCTTCCACCAAGCCTTTTTCATACAGCCACTCCTTCCTAAGTGTGCGGTCTATATATCTTATGTAGAAAAAAGGCTTTACAGCATTGCTTTTTCCGAATACCATCAGCGGTCATAAAAAAACAGCCGCTCAATCTTCGGCTGCTTTTTATAAAAAGTCGGTTTTTTTAATTTCTACAAAACGGATATGATGATCTTCGGCATCGAGGATTTTAAATTCACACCCCTCCGCGTGTATTACATCTCCTGCTTTCAGCTCCATTTTTTGCGTCAGAAGCCAGCCTGCAATCGTATCAATTTCTTCGTTTTCAATCGCAATGTCAAATAGATCGTTTACTTCGTCTATTAACGCTTTTCCATCCATCACATAATGATGCTCGCCTTTTTTCAAAATATGAGGCGTTTCATCCTGATCATATTCATCGCGGATTTCCCCGACGATTTCCTCGATTATATCCTCGACAGTGACAAGCCCTGCCGTTCCGCCGTATTCATCTACGAGAATGGCCATGTGAATCCGCTCCTTCTGCATGCGGATCAAAAGCTGCTGAACAGGGATGCTTTCAATAACTCTGATGACAGGCCTCATGATCTGCTTCAGCTTAATCGGCTGTCCGAGAAAATAAGCTTTAAACATATCTTTGCTGTTGATGATCCCTAAAATATGATCTTTGTCTTCTTTAATGACAGGGTAACGTGTATACCGTTCATTTATGATGTGATGAATCGCCTCTTCTAACGACTGCTCCAGAGAGATGACCGCAATTTCTGTCCGCGGAATCATAATCTCTCTTGCTACCCGGTTGTCGAATTCAAAAATCTTATTTACATAGCGGAATTCTGACTGATTGATTTCTCCCTTTTCATAGCTTTCTGAAAGGATCAGCCTCAGTTCCTCCTCGCTAATGACAACCTCATGCTCCTTCACTGAATGAAAGCCAAATAATTTTACAAGAAAGCTTGCTGAGCCGTTCAATGCTTTAATAAACGGATACGTGATTTTATAAAACCAGATCAGCGGCTTTGCAATCCATAAACTGACAGCTTCAGCCTTTTGAATGGAAACCGTTTTCGGGGCAAGCTCACCCATTACCACATGCAAAAAAGTGACGATGATAAATGCAATTACAAATGTGACAATGTGGTTAAACGGTTCCGGTATGCCTGTCGCTGTAAATAAGGGATGAAGAATGCGTTCAAATGTCGGTTCACCAAGCCATCCAAGGCCGAGGGCTGTAATCGTAATCCCGAGCTGGCAGGCTGATAAATACTCGTCAAGATTGGAGATGATTTTATGTGCGGCAAGCGCCCGGCTGTCACCGCTTTCGATGAGCTGATTGATTTTTGAACCTCTGATTTTGACAATCGCAAATTCCGCTGCAACGAAAACAGCCGTAATGCCAATCAAAACAAAAATGGCGATCAATTGTAAAATAATCAAAAAAAGCCCTTACCATAAATGGTAAGGGGCCACCTCCTTAACGTTAATTCTCATTACGACCGTTTAAGAAAATCATCACAAAGCGAAGAAGTTCAAAGAGGGAAACCAGGGCGGCTGCCACATACGTTAAGGCAGCGGCGCTCAGCACTTTATTTACCCCATTCTCTTCATTGTTCCGGATGAATCCTTCTGACACAATAATTTGCTTCGCGCGCGAACTTGCATTGAATTCGACAGGCAATGTAATCAGCTGGAAAAAGACAGCGGCTGAAAATAGAATGATGCCAAGCCCGATCAAATTCAGGCTGCCGAGAAGCATACCTCCTAAGAAAAGCATAGGAGCTACACCGGATGCAAAATTCACGACTGGGAAGATTTTATGTCTCAGCACAAGCGCACCATATGACTCCTGATGCTGCAAGGCATGTCCGACTTCATGGGAAGCTACGGAGATGGCGGAAATTGAGCGGCCGTAATAGACCGGCTCAGATAAACGCACCACCCGTCTTGTCGGGTCGTAATGGTCTGTTAAAGTGCCTCTTACCGGTTCGACCGGCACGTCGTAAAGACCGTTTATATCTAAAATCCGTCTTGCCGTTTCTGCCCCTGTACGTCCGCTTGAGGCTTCCACTTTTGAATATTTTTCAAAGTTGCTCTTCACTTTAAATTGTGCCCAAAACGACAATCCCAATGCGGCTATTGTTAAAAATATAAACAGCATTTTTCATCATCCTTTTTCCAAGATCAAATCTTTCTTTATTACAATTATTTTAATGAGTTTTCTTTCTCCTGTACAGAAAAGCGCTTCTTCTTCCGGCTCGGAGCACACATTCCAATCAGCAGAAAGAGCAGTCCTGCTGAAAACAAATAAAAGGCAAAGCTGCCGACCAGCTCTTTCAGAAAGCGAAGCCAGGAAAAGCTGCCGGAAAAGTGATTATATGAATTCAAATCGAAAATAAACAAAATCACCGCGGATGCTGCCAGCTGCGTACCGATCAAAACCACGATCGTTCTTTGAATGATCGTCATCTGTTTTCATCCTTTTTGTTTTAGTTTATGGAGAAATCCGTTTTATATGTTTTGTTCATTTTTTGATAAACATCACCGGAAGTGGGACATACTGTTAAAAAAAAGCACGGGTGTGATGGAAGCCATGAAAGTGACGAGTGAGGAAAGGGAACAGCTGAGCACAGCAATCGACCGAATGAATGAAGGTCTGGACGCATTTATTCAGCTTTATAATGAATCGGAAATCGATGAGCCGCTTATTCAGCTTGATGATGATACCGCCGATTTAATGAAGCAGGCTCGAGATATGTACGGCCAGGAAAAGCTAAACGAGAAATTAAATACGATTATTAAACAGATTTTATCCATCTCATTATCTGAAGAAGGAGAAAAAGAATGAAATCAAATCGGATATTTATTTCATGGCTCAGGTGGCCGTTATTTATCCGAATCGGGGTTATTATTTTATTTCTGATTCTTTTGTTTGGCCAAATCATTTATATTCTTGAGCCGAAGCAGTTCACTTCAGTGTTTGAGGGCATTTGGTGGGCTGTCGTTACGGTTTCGACTGTTGGCTACGGAGATTATGTGCCGCACACGCCGCTGGGACAGGCGGCTGGAATATTGCTGATTTTGAGCGGAGCAAGCTTTGTTACTGCATATTTCGCCACTTTATCAGCGGCCGCATTCAGCAGACAGCACCGTTACATCGAAGGAAAGGTCGCTTACAAAGGGCGCGGCCACATTATATTGATCGGGTGGAATGAAAAAACAAACCGGCTGCTGAAGGACTTGCAGCTTGCGGCTCCTTCCAAGACGGTTGTATTGATTGATGAATCCTTAAAACAAGGCCCGCTTATCGAAAACGTCCATTTTATACGCGGGCACGCTGCCGAAGATGAGACACTGAAACGGGCCAATATTACTGAAGCGGAATCAGTGATGATTACAGCCGACCAGTATAAAAGTGAAGCTGAAGCAGATATGCTGTCAGTGCTGATTCTTTTATCAGTTAAAGGGCTTAACCCCCTTGCTTACTGCATCGTCGAGATTTTGACTGACCGGTTTGTCACCAATGCGGAGCGGGCAGGCGCTAATCAAATCATCGGTACTTCAGAATTTATCAGCCGGGCGATGCTGCAGCATTACCAAATCAAAGTACGGCCGTCTAA
This sequence comes from Bacillus rugosus, assembly GCF_023238245.1. NCBI lineage: Bacteria > Bacillati > Bacillota > Bacilli > Caryophanales > Bacillaceae > Bacillus > Bacillus rugosus. The sequence goes on from NZ_CP096590.1 coordinate 3,097,241, forward strand.
GCAGAACGAAATCAATCTGACACTTGATCAGCATGTGAAGCTTCTTCCTGTTCCTGATAATCTAAGGGGAGCCGCTTACAAAACGTGTGTCCTCTATTTTCTTGATCACAACACAACAATTATCGGCGTACAAAAAGAGGAAGGGCCGATGATTTCCCCTCCTCTAACATACAAGGTGCTCGAAACAGATCAATTCCTTGCGATCTAATGCAGCAGAACATACTCCAATTCTTTCACAAGGGAGGCGCCGATATCCAAATACGCCGGATCAATTTCCGCGTCGCGCCTTTCCGGCTCGGAAAATTGATTAAACAGCGATTGGAACGGCCCTCCCTCGGCATAGTCGTCAAGGTCCGCCTGAAACACCTGCCTCAGCATAAACGGCGTTCCGATCCGGACGGCCGCCCCTCGTTCATCGAGACTGCCCTGAACCGCATTGACTGGAATCCTTAAAAACAAATAGCCATTTGTATCATCAATTTTATAATCAAAATAGCCGTGATCGTATTCCCAGCCGCCGTTTATCACATAACCGAGCGGCTTCATTACTTGTTCCAATTCTTGAAGCAGAAAAGACTGCCCATCTATCGCGGAAGGTATTGTAATCATCAAAAATGCCCCTTTTTCACTTATCCTGTCCTGCCGAACAAGACTTCATTCAGAGGCGAACTACATGGAAATCGTTGTTTCTTTCGTGTGGCCAGCAGAAAAGAAAGCGCATTCAATTAAAAAGTAAACAGCCATTGCCGCAGCAAGCCCTACAGCCGATTCCCATGAGATATAAACAACTGCGGCATAGAGTCCTAATTTAGTGAAAAGAGCATGAGATCTTTTTAAATTCATCATCCGGTGTACCGCATCGGTAAAAAGCGCAAGCGGCAAACCAATAAGAAGAAAGGCGTGGATAAAAAAGTGTGATAGCGTGCCGCCAAAGCTTGAAGAAAACTCTGTATACACGGCATCAAAGGAGACAAGGATACTTAGAACAACCGCAGAGAAACCGGCAATGATGAGATGTTTAACCATTTGTTTCATGAACATCAGCACCTTTCTGATTTTATAAAAAGCCGACCGGCAAATGCCAGTCAGCTTTTCCACATTAATCTTCCAGACGTTTTTCAAGCTCTGCTTTTTTCTCTTCAAAGCCAGGTTTGCCAAGCAATGCAAACATATTGACTTTATATGCCTCTACTCCAGGCTGGTCAAACGGATTGACGCCAAGGAGATAACCGCTCATCGCACAGGCTTTTTCGAAGAAGTATACAAGGTATCCAAAAGTATATGCATTCAGCTCAGGAATGTTGACGATTAAGTTCGGAACATTTCCGTCTGTATGAGCAAGCATCGTGCCTTGGAACGCTTTCTTGTTAACGAAATCTATCGTTTTTCCAGCTAAATAATTTAAGCCGTCAAGATCGTTATCCGCTTCTTCGATTGTCAGCTCATGTTTAGGTTTCTCTACATTCAGTACTGTTTCGAATAAATCTCTGCGGCCTTCCTGTACATACTGGCCTAATGAATGAAGGTCTGTTGAATAGTTAGCTGAAGAAGGATAAATGCCCTTCTCATCCTTCCCTTCACTTTCTCCGAACAGCTGCTTCCACCATTCTGCAAAGTATTGAAGCGCCGGTTCGTAGTTGATGAGCATTTCAATTGTTTTGCCTTTATTATAAAGCACATTTCGTACGACCGCATATTGGTATGCAGGGTTTTCCTCCAATTCAGATGTTGCAAAATCTTTGCTCGCATCCAGTGCGCCTTTCATCATGTCGTCAATGTTGACGCCGCTGACAGCAATCGGCAAGAGGCCTACAGCTGTTAATACAGAATAACGGCCGCCGACGTCATCAGGAATGACAAATGATTCAAAGCCTTCTTCGTTAGATAGCGTTTTTAATGCGCCGCGCTCCTTATCAGTTGTCGCATAAATCCGCGCTTTCGCTTCTTCTTTGCCGTATTTCTCTTCAAGAAGCTTGCGGAAAATGCGGAAAGCGATTGCAGGTTCAGTTGTCGTACCTGATTTAGAAATCACATTAATAGAGAAGTCAACATCTTCAAGAAGATCCATGACATCTCTCATATAAGATGAACTGATGTTGTTTCCGATGAAAATCACTTGCGGATTGCCGCGTTTTGCTTTTGGCAAAGTGTTGTAAAACGCGTGATTAAGCGCTTCAATCGCAGCCCGCGCCCCAAGGTAAGAACCGCCGATGCCGACAACAAGCAATACATCAGAGTCAGATTTGATTTTTTCCGCGCTTTTTTTAATGCGCGCGAATTCTTCTTTATCATAATGTTCAGGGAGGTCCACCCAGCCTAGAAAATCGCTGCCAGCGCCTGTTTTTTCATGAATATTATGGTGTGCTGTTTTTACAAAGTCCCGCAGGTATGTAAGTTCATGTTCGTTGAAGAAAGTCAACGCTTTTGAGTAGTCAAAGCGTACATGCGTCATTGCTTGTCCCTCCATAACGGTATAATGTTTTCATCTTTCACTTTATATGAACTTATCTGTGAAATCAAGTCAAGAAGAAAGGGCGGAATGACTGGATTCCGCCCTCTGGGTTTATAGAGACGCGCGAAGGATGGCGAGCACGTCATCTTTGTTCAGTTTTTGGAAGTTGCCGAAGCCGCCGTGTTCCATTTCTTTTGCTGCGATATCAGCAATCAGCTCAAGCTTTTCTTCTCCGATATTGTAATCGGCAAGACGGGAAGGCGCGCCGAGGCTTGTCCAGAATGCAGACAGCTTGTCGATGCCTTCAAGCGCAATTTCTTTATCTGTTTTGCCTTCAGGATCAATGTCAAACATGTTGAGCATGAGGTTTTTAAAGCGGCCGACATTTGTATCAAGCGTGTATCTCATCCAGTTCGGAAATAGAATCGCAAGTCCGCCCGCATGCGGAATATCATACACAGCTGAAACAGCGTGTTCCATTGTATGAGAAGCCCAGTCGCCAAAGTAGCCCATTTGGAGCGTTCCGTTTAAAGCGATTGTGCCTGCATACAAAATCGTTTCACGGTGCTCGTAGTTTTCCAGATCTTCAAGAAGCTTAGGAGCTGTTTCGATGACCGTCTGAAGAACCGCAAAGCACATTCTGTCCTGAAGCGGCGTGTTTTTAACATTATGGAAGTATTGTTCAAATACGTGGCTCATCATGTCAACCATGCCGTATACTGTTTGGTTTTCTGGGACAGTGAATGTATTTTCAGGATCTAAGATAGAGAAACGCGGATGAGTCACATTGCTGCCCCAAACATATTTCTCGTTTGTTTCCCAGTTTGTAATCACGGAATCAGGATTCATTTCAGAACCTGTCGCAGCAAGGGTTAAAACAGTTCCGAACGGCAGCGCACTTTCTGCTGTTACTTTTTTGCTGAAAATATCCCAAGCGTCGCCGTCGTATTTTACTCCGGCAGCAATCGCTTTTGTGCAGTCGATGACACTTCCCCCTCCGACAGCAAGCAGAAAATCAATGTCATGCTCTCTGCATAGGGCTATGCCTTTTTCAACTGTCGCAAGACGCGGGTTCGGCTCTACACCTGACAGCTCATGAACAACAGCGCCTTCTTCTTTTAAAATGCCTGTAACTTGATCATAGAGGCCGTTACGTTTAATGCTGCCGCCGCCGTAGACAAGCAGCACATTCTTGCCGTATTGTTTTAATTCTTTTCTTAATTGTTCAATCTGACCTTTTCCGAAGATCAGCCTCGTCGGATTATAATAAGTGAAATTTTCCATTGTAAAACCTCCAAAATGATGCTGGTAAAAAACAGATTTTCCATTGTAACATAAGTAGACAAAAAGAAAAAGGGAAGCAGCCTTACGGCTGTTTCCCCTTTTTTTTATAGAGATGCTTTTAAAATGGCAAGCACATCTTCTTTGTTAAGCGATTTAAATTGGCCGAATGTACCGTTAGCCATAGCCTTGTCAGCAATTGTATCAAGCTGCTCATCATTGATATCATAATCAGCAAGACGGTTCGGAGCGCCAAGGCTTGTCCAAAATGCAGACAGCTTATCGATACCTTCAAGTGCGATTTCTTCATCGGTTTTACCTGCTTCTTCAACGCCAAACACGCGAACTGCAAGCTGTTTCATGCGGGCAGGGTTTTCAGACAATGTGTGTCTCATCCAGTTCGGGAACAGAATCGCCAGTCCGCCGGCATGCGGAATGTCATAAACGGCTGATACTGCATGTTCAATATTATGAGTTGCCCAATCCCCTCTTGCACCCATAGAAAGCATGCCGTTTAATGCAATTGTTCCTGTGTATAGGATCGTCTCACGCAATTCGTAATTTTCGAGATCATCGATCAGCTTAGGTGCTGTTTCAATGACTGTGCGCAGAAGTGATTCACACATACGGTCCTGATACGGCGTGTTTGATACATGATGGAAGTATTGTTCGAATACGTGGCTCATCATGTCAACCATACCGTAGATCGTGTGATTTTTAGGAACGGTGAACGTATTCACCGGATCAAGAATAGAAAATTTAGGGAATACGAGCGGGCTGCCCCAGCCGTATTTTTCTTTTGTTTCCCAGTTTGTAATCACCGAGCCTGAGTTCATTTCAGAACCAGTTGCAGCGAGAGTCAGTACAGTTCCGAATGGCAAAGCATCCTTCGGCTGATGTTTTTTCGTGACGATATCCCACGCATCACCATCATACTTCGCTCCTGCGGCAATCGCTTTTGTACAGTCGATTACACTTCCGCCTCCGACAGCCAGCAAGAAATCAATGTTGTGTTCTTTGCAGATGGCAACACCTTTATTAACAGTCGACACACGCGGATTCGGTTCTACACCTGCTAATTCATGCACGGTCACTCCGGCTTTATTTAGCTGTTCTATCACTTGATCATACAGACCGCTGCGTTTAATACTTCCGCCTCCGTAGATAAGCAATACGTTTTTCCCGTAAGGTTTGAGTTCCTCCGGAAGTCTTTCCACTTCTCCGCGCCCGAAAATTAATTTGGTCGGATTCCAGTATGTAAAGTTTTGCATGACATCTCCTCCTTAGATTTTTTATTATGCAGAATGTCCTCACTACATGTAAAGCAATCAGCTCTCGCCGGTCAACATATCGCATGGTTTTATATGGCAAGATGCTGGGAAAGAAACTGATATAGGTGAGGGCAGACAAGTTTCCCTCAATATGGAGAATGCATGTATAGATTCTCCAATATGTCACAATCTATAACTGTTTTAATAATTCATGGAGGAGGTTGCAAAACATGAGTACCATTCAGAGAATTTGTCTTGTTTTAACAATCATTGGCGCTATTAACTGGGGACTGATCGGATTTTTCCAATTTGACTTAGTAGCGGCCATCTTCGGCGGCCAAGGGTCAGCTCTTTCCCGCATTATTTACGGACTTGTCGGAATCGCCGGCTTAATCAACCTCGGTCTGCTGTTTAAACCAAACGAGGAAAGATCACGTGAAGAGGCAGCAAATCCTGAAATGCGATAGGATAAAAAAGCACCGAACATTCCTGTCCGGTGCTTCAGCGAGTTGACAAACCTTCGCATTCGTTGTCAGGTCTGTGCGTCGGTGCTCACGAATTGTACATTCGCTGTGCTCCAATGCTCGCCCTTCCTAGACTTCAAAGGTTTTCAATCATGCTGAAAAAAGAAACAAAAGCACCGGACATTCCTGCCCGGTGCTTTTTTCATGCTTATTTTTTGATAAGGTCTTTACGGTTGGACATTTCGATCCACTCTTCAAGCTTATCTTTTAATGTGTTGAAACCTTGTGGTGCAGAAGCTTCTTCGCTTACTTGCGCAGCTTTAGGTCTTCTTGGTTTGCTTTCTTTTTTCTCAGGCGCAGCTTGTGTCGCACGAATTGAAAGGCTGATTTTTCCTTTTTCTTCATCAACAGCAAGTACTTTTACTTGTACTTCGTCGCCCACTGAAAGGTGCTCGTTGATATCTTTTACGAAACCGTGAGTCACTTCAGAAATGTGTACTAAACCTTGAGTTTCTTCATCTAATGCAACAAACGCACCATACGCTTGTAATCCTGTAACTTTACCAGTGTAAACACTGCCCACTTCAAATTTTGCTGCCATTCATAACAACTCCTAAGTTAAATTAAATATCTGTTTATACGCAATTTAAAATTATATCACACATGTCTTATTTCCGCAAAGAAAACTTTTTTATAAAAAAACAGGTTTATGCACAGCAAAAAGGGGGTAAACTGAAAATACCAAAGGCTTTCTAGTATTCCCCCCTTTTATTGGATGCGAACAAAAGGTTCGTATCTTTTTTTATGTTGTTTTATGCAGGAAGCGTTTCATTCTAACTAACGCTTCTTGAAGCTGCTCGATCGAGGTTGCGTATGAACAGCGGATGTACCCTTCACCGCTCGGACCAAACACACTTCCCGGAACAACAGCCACTTTTTCCTGCGTCAGCAGCTCTTCGGCAAACTGCTCCGAGCTCATTCCCGTGCTTTTGATGGATGGAAAAGCATAGAAAGCGCCGCCCGGATGATGACAGCTGAGGCCGATTTCATTGAGCGTTTCCACAAACAAATTCCGTCTTCTTCGGTAGCTTTTTTTCATTTTTTCTACGTCTTCCATGCCGTTCTTCAATCCTTCTAAGGCCGCAAACTGCGCCATTGCCGGCGCGCACATCATCGCATACTGGTGAATTTTAAGCATGGCATCCCGAAGCACAGGTGGTGCTGCGGCAAAACCAAGCCTCCAGCCCGTCATCGCGAACGCTTTTGAAAAGCCTGAGATGACAACCGTCCGTTCCTTCATTCCCGGCAATGCTGCTATGCTTGTAAATTCCTCATCATATGTCAGCTCGGCGTAAATCTCGTCAGCTAAGACGATGACATCATGTTTTTTGGCAAACTCAGCAATTTCATTCAGCTCTTCCTTCGAATAAACCGAACCTGTCGGATTCGATGGCGAGCAGATGAGAATGGCTTTTGTTTTTTCAGTGACCGCCGCTTCAAAATCCGCAGCCGTTGCTTTAAAGCCTTTGTCTGCCGTTGTATGGACATGAACCGGGATTCCGCCTGCCAAAGAAACAAGCGCATCGTACGCCACAAAACACGGCTCAGGAATGATGACTTCCTCACCTGGATTTACAATGGCGCGTATCGCAATATCCAAAGCCTGACTTGCCCCTACTGTCACAATCAGCTCATTGTCTGGCGAGTAGCTAAGGTCAAACCTGCTGCTTAAATAACGGCTGATTTCCTCACGCAATGAGTATAAACCGGCATTTGCAGTGTATGACGTATACCCTTGTTCAAGGGAGAGAATGCTTGCTTCGCGGACATTCCATGCGGTAACAAAATCAGGTTCGCCGACGCCTAAAGAAATGACGCCTTCCATCGTTGCCGCCAAATCAAAGAATTTGCGAATGCCGGACGGCTTTATTTGTTGTACATAGTCAGATAAATACGAAGCCATTTACGGTGACACCACGATTCTTTTGTCGTCGTCTCCTGTTTCAAACACTTTGCCGTCATGCTTGTATTTTTTCAGGATAAAATGAGTTGTTGTAGATACAACTGAATCTAGTGTGGACAGTTTATCTGAAACAAAACGCGCAACGTCAGACATCGAATTGCCGCGAATCACGACAGACAAATCGTATACGCCTGACATCAGGTAAACTGATTCAACCTCTTGGAACCGGTATATCCGTTCCGCCACTTCATCAAAACCGACTCCCCGCTTCGGCGTTACTTTGACATCAATCATGGCTGTGACGCCTTCATGCCCGTCGACTTTTCGCCAGTCAATCATAGCGGAATAATCGATGATAACCTTTTCTTTTTCCAGTTTATCAATAATTGCTTGTACTTCATTTACAGGGATGCCCGCCATCTTTGCGATTGTTTCTAAATCGGCGCGGCTATTTTCGTCTAAAATTTCTAATATTTCTGTTTCTTTTTCTGTCAATTTCATTTGAATTCACACCTTTGCAATGTCAAGAAATCTCATGACATTATATCACGTTTTTTGACGAATGCTAAGAAAAAACGAGGAGAAACTTCCGCTAGAATTGACAATTTCAGGGCACAATACAGACATCACATGAAAGGGAGTGACACAGAATGGAGGCGGTCTCACCAATAAGGCGGCATACAGTCAATGGCGTAAATGTATACTACGAACATTATCAAAATCCGGGCAGGCAAACACTTGTCTGCGTACACGGCTTTTTATCGTCTGCTTTCAGCTTCAGAAAAGTCATCCCTCTTCTTCGGGACAGGTACGACATTATCGCACTTGATTTGCCTCCTTTCGGCCAATCTGAAAAATCGAAAACATTTATCTATACCTATCAAAACCTCGCGAAGCTCGTCATTGGGATTTTGGAACACTTGCAAGTCAAACAGGCTGCACTTGTCGGCCATTCTATGGGCGGGCAGATTTCGCTGGCTGCTGCTCTCCAAAAGCCGGAGCTTTTTTCAAAGGTTGTGCTGCTTTGCAGTTCAGGGTATTTAAAACGTTCGCACCCATCAGTCATTTTCGGGACCCACCTCCCGTATTTTCATCTTTATATCAAACGCTGGCTCTCAAAAGAAGGCGTGATGAAAAATTTATTAAATGTTGTGCATGACAAATCGCTGATTGATGAGGAGATGATTGACGGCTATGGCAGGCCGTTTCAAGACGAGCAGATTTTCAAAGCCATGACAAGGTTTATCCGCCATAGAGAAGGAGATTTAGAACCCGAGCAATTAAAGAAAATGAACAAGCCTGCTTTATTGATTTGGGGCGAGGAGGACCGAATCGTCCCTGTGGAGATTGGTAAACGGCTGCACGGAGATTTGCCCGATTCCGTGCTGTACTCACTCGGTCAGACTGGACATCTGGTGCCTGAGGAACGGCCTGAAATCGTTTCCGAACACATTGCAGAGTTTATCAAATAACAAAAAAACCGGTGCTGAACCGGTTTTTTTAAGGCGTACAGGAGCTGCTGTTTTTAATGAATAAAAGCTGGCCAGCCACTTCCCGGCAGCTGTCAATCGGCAGCATTTGTTCAAAGGAAACTTCAAATATATGCTGAATGCTTTTCGCCAGCGCCTCGGGATCGTCTTCATCATAGACGGCCTGAACGACATCAACAGCCTCCGTTTCGTAAAACTCTTCTCCATATTTAAACGGGTCCCATTTGGAAATAATCTTGATCATTTCCCTGACCGCTTGACTTTCTTCCATATTCATCACCGCTTATAATATAATTTGCAGTTCAATTTTATCATAGTTACGTGAAGAAGAATAAACCTACATGAGGGGGTAACAGAATGAACTTTGATAAACGAGAAGAACGCCTTGGCACCCAATCGGTCAAATGGGACAAAACAGGCGAATTATTCGGCGTGACAGACGCACTCCCGATGTGGGTGGCGGATATGGATTTTCGCGCGCCGGAAGCGATAACTGAAGCATTAAAAGAGCGCCTCGACCACGGGATCTTCGGTTATACGGCTCCAGACCAAAAAACGAAGGATGCTGTGTGCGGATGGATGCAAAACAGGCACGGCTGGAAGGTGAACCCAGAAAGCATCACATTCAGCCCGGGCGTTGTCACAGCTTTGAGCATGGCGGTACAGGCTTTCACGGAGCCTGAAGACCAAGTGGTGGTCCAGCCTCCTGTCTATACGCCTTTTTACTATATGATTGAGAAAAACGGCCGGCGCATTTTACATAATCCGCTGCAAAAAAAAGACGGCACGTATGCAATGGATTTTGAAGATTTAGAGACGAAGCTTAGTGATCCAAGCGTCAAATTGTTTATTTTATGCAATCCTCATAACCCTTCAGGGCGTTCATGGGGACGGGAAGATTTACTGAAGCTTGGCGAATTGTGTCTTGAGCATGGGGTCACAGTTGTATCGGATGAAATCCATTCCGACCTGATGCTGTACGGACACAAACACACGCCGTTCGCTTCTCTCTCTGACGAATTTGCTGAGATTTCTGTGACATGTGCTGCACCAAGCAAAACATTTAATATCGCCGGATTACAGGCGTCGGCCATCATTATACCGGATCGGCTGAAGCGCGCTAAGTTTTCCGCAAGCCTGCAGCGCAATGGTTTAGGCGGATTGAATGCATTTGCCGTCACAGCGATCGAAGCAGCTTACTCTAAATGCGGACCGTGGCTCGATGAATTGATCTCTTACCTTGAGAAAAACATGAACGAAACTGAAGCCTTTTTGAGCACCGAGCTGCCGAAAGTTAAAATGATGACTCCGGATGCATCTTACCTGATCTGGCTCGACTTCAGCGCTTACGGCTTGTCCGACGCTGAGCTTCAGCAAAGGATGCTAAAAAAAGGAAAAGTTATACTAGAGCCCGGGACAAAATACGGGCCTGGCGGAGAAGGATTCATGCGCCTGAACGCGGGATGCACTCTCGAAACCTTGCAGGACGGCCTGCGCCGTATCAAAGCTGCATTAGCGTAAAATATAGCCTGTTAAACGCCTTTACGTCTTCATTCGTAAAGGCGTTCTTTATAAAGGAATTTTATATTTTACTTCTAATATTTAGTGTTATAATAGATTCATATTTTATACGAAAGGATTTCACACGAATGGAAATTCTAAAAGACTATCTCCTGCATATCTGCTTTATTTTGTTTCCTATTCTTCTCTACCAAGTGTTTTGGCTTGGAAAGCCGGCGATCCTTGTGCCCAAAATAAACAACGGGTTGGTCACGTTATTCGCCTGCGGCGCCTCCGTTTTATGCATTATATTTCCTATTCATGAAATGGACTACATACAATACGGCCTTCAGATGATTCCCGTTATCATTTGTTTATTTTACATTAGTACTGCTTCCGGGCTTACAGTCGCCGCAACTGTCTTATGTTTTGAACTGCTGTTTTACGAACCTTCCGCAATGTTTGTTTTCACTTTGCTGCCTTTTCTTATCATCATCCCAATCTTATTTCAGAAAAAATGGCCATTCATGTCCAAAGCGAAAAAACTGCTGCTGTCTTTGTTGCTCAGCTGCTTGGAGATTTCCCTATTTTTCGCCTCCAGTTGGATTTTTACTGCCTTGAATATTTTAAATTTTCAAAAATCAGGAATTTTACTTTATGAGGCAGCTGTCTCAGGAGTGTTCCGCTCCAGCGTTCTTCTTTTAAGTATCTATATTATAGAAAGCATCGCCGAAAATATCGCCCTGCGTTCACAGCTTATCCATTCAGAAAAAATGACGATTGTGAGTGAACTGGCAGCGAGCGTCGCTCATGAAGTCAGGAATCCGCTGACAGTTGTCCGCGGGTTTGTCCAGCTGCTTTTTAATGACGAAACCCTTCAGAACAAGTCGAGTGCGGATTACAAAAAGCTTGTACTGTCAGAGCTTGACCGGGCGCAAGACATTATTACAAACTATCTCGATATGGCCAAACAGCAATTGTATGAAAAAGAGGTTTTTGATTTATCGGCTCTTATCAAAGAGACAAGCTCCCTTATGGTGTCGTATGCCAATTACAAGTCTGTGACCGTCGAGGCTGAAGCAGAGCCGGGCCTTTTTATATACGGAGACGCAACAAAACTGAAGCAGGCTGTCATCAACCTGATGAAAAACAGCATTGAAGCGGTTCCTCACGGGAAGGGGATGATCCACATATCAGCCAAAAGAAGCGGCCATACGATTATGATTAACATAGCGGATAATGGAGTCGGCATGACAGACAATCAAATGCAAAAACTCGGCGAACCTTATTACTCATTAAAATCAAACGGAACGGGACTCGGGCTCACTGTAACCTTTTCAATTATTGAACATCATCACGGGACCATTTCATTTAGCAGCAGCTTCCAAAGAGGCACCACGGTGACAATTAAGCTTCCCGCTGATCTTCCTCACTAGCAAATCGCTTGGAACTTTTATAGAATAAATGCGAGGTGATGACAGATGAGTACGTTTGAGACTGGTTCTATCGTTAAAGGATTTTACAAAACAGGTGTATACATAGGAGAAATTACGGCTAGCAGGCCGCAGCATTATTTAGTGAAAATCAAAGCGGTTCTTACCCATCCCGCTCAAGGAGACCTTCATCATCCAAAACAGGCGGATGTGCCGTTTTTTCATGAGAGAAAAGCGCTCGCATACGGCGAACAGACCAATATCCCCCATCATATGGTGAAGCCTTATGACGGTGAAGTGCCGGATTATGCCGAGTCTTTGCGGGAGGCGGCAGCAAAGCTGAGAGCCAAATTGAATGAGGATGGTTCGGAGTGGGCAAAGCGCTCCCTTAATAATCTGGACGTTTTAGAAAAAGAATATTTTAATCGGCCATAACCCAGTCTGACAAAAGATTGGGTTTTTTACGTCGCGCGCTTGAACAGTTCGGATAAATCGACTCTTTCGCCGATTGTCGGCGGTTTTGGTTTTTCGAGATACTGCTTATCCTGCTCAACAAGCTTAAAAAGCTTATGTGCTGTAAGAGCATCATCAAGCGCTTTATGATGGGTGCCTGTTCCGGAATCTCCATACTCTTCGGCAGCTTTCCATAAACCCGTTAGTGTCCGGTCTCCAAAAAAGTTTTTGTATTCAAGCGACAAATCTCTCATTTCTCCTTTAAATGGGAAAGGAATATGGTTAAACATACAGTTTTGCTTCAGGACTTTCATGTCCATGTTTCCCCACGTAATAATCGTGCTGTTTTTCTCAGGGTCAAGCTCGTTTAGTTTACGGATGAAATCTTCGAACCTCATCCCCTCGTCTACCTGCTTTTGAGTAATTTTTAAAAATGATTTGCAGCGTTTCGTCAGCTTCGGGAATTTTTTCGGTCTGACATAGCTAGAAAACGTCTCAACTACTTCACCATCAACCGACTTTACAATTCCAGCTTCAATGATTTCCGGAAAAAAGTTTTGCGGGCTGTACTTTCCCTCGGGCATCGTAAATTCGAAATCAATAATGAGTAAGCTGTTTGTCGTCACCTTTTTACACCTGCCTTTCCTCCGATCAGAAAATGCTATCTTTATAGTATATCAATTCCCCTTCTCGACCTTTCTTCATTTTCTAAAAATAATGAAATTTCCCAGCCGCTTTGTTTCTTTTAAATTATGAATCGTTTCTTTATAATTAGTAAGGAACCCGAAATAATAAGAAGGTGATGTTATTTCTATCCGTAAGAAAAACTTTGTCATTGTGTGGCTGGCCAACTTTTTTGTCTCTGCCAGCACAACGATGATTATTCCTTTTCTCTCCTTATACATTGAGACGCTCAGCACTTTTTCAAACAGCTTTGTGCAAAGGTGGAGCGGCTATGTGTTCGGCATTACATTTCTCATGGCGTTTTTGGTATCCCCGTTTTGGGGGCGGTTCGGAGACAAACGCGGATACAAGAAAATCCTTATGGCAACCGGAACGGGCATTGCCCTCAGCATTTTATTAATGGGCTTTGTGACATCGGTGTACCAATTGTTTTTCCTTCGTATGGCAATGGGGCTTGTAACCGGATTCATCCCGACGTCTCTTGCGATGATTTCGGCACAGACCCAGAAGAGCTCAGCCGGCAAAACACTCGGTACGCTTCAAATGGGGCAAGTGTCCGGAAGCTTGTTCGGTCCGCTTTTGGGAGGCATGCTTGCTGACCGTTTCGGCTTTACGTATACCTTTTTTATCACATCCTTTGTGATTTTCTTATCTGTTCTTCTCGTGTTATTCGGCGTCAAAGAAAAGCCTCTTGCAGAAAAGACAGCCAAACGTACGTCTTACTCGAGAAAAGAAGTGCTCTCCTATATTTTTCACCAGCCGGCGCTTTGGGTCATGATGCTGTTAACCATGCTGATTCAAACAGGCAATTTCAGTATCCAGCCGCTGCTCGCTTTATATGTAAATGAGCTGCACGGACCTGTCAATCTGGCCTTTTTCTCTGGCATGGCATTTTCAGCAACGGGACTCGGAAGTTTGCTGCTGGCTAGAAAATGGGGGGATCTGGGCGACCGCTATGGCCATCGCCGCATTTTAATCGGACTTTTACTCGCCGCCTCTTTCTTTTTTATTCCGCAGGCGCTTGCGTCCTCACTCAGCGTGCTCCTTGTTTTCAGATTTTTATTTGGAATGGCGATGGGCGGTTTGCTGCCATGCATCACTGCAGCCATCCGCGTTCAGGCCCCTGGAAGCATTCAAGGAGAAGTTCTCGGCTACAATGTCAGCTTTCGCTTTTTAGGAAACGTGCTCGGGCCTCTTCTGGGCGGAATCATATCGAGCCATTTTACAATTTCGGCCGCCTTTTATGTCACAGCGTTTCTCTTTTTCGCCGGCGCCTGCATGCTTTGGGTCATGCAGAAATTCCGGAAAGATTCTTATGCCAAAGCTAGCTGATTCTCAGAAAAAACTGAGGATACTTCTAAATTTAACCTTCTCGTAAACTCAAAAGAATGGTACGATATGGCTAGAATTTAGGAGAAAAGAGAGTGACCATGTTACGAAAAATAATCGGATGGATTTTGCTCCTTTGCATAATCCCATTGTTTGCATTTACAGTTATCGCTTCCGGAAAAGAAGTAAAACAAATGAAGTCCCTGGATCAGGTGCTTGATAAAAATATTAATCTGAAAGATATCAGCCTTGTTCAGAACAGCTACATGTATGACAGGGACGGCTCCCTTGTCTCGGAAATCGTCAGCGATCACGAAAACCGTGTTCTCGTTCCATTTGACAAGATTCCCGAGGAAGTCAAACAGATTTTCTTAACGTCTGAGGACCGGCATTTTTACGAGCATAAAGGCTTTGACTTTATGGGAATGGTGCGGGCTACCGCTTCTAACGTAAAAGACAAGAAAATTGACCAGGGCGCCAGCACCATCACACAGCAGCTTTCAAGAAACCTGTATTTAAGCCACGAGCGCTCCTTCAGCCGCAAGCTGACAGAGCTCGCGTATTCTTATCAGCTAGAGAAAAAGTATACGAAAAATGAAATTCTTGAAGCTTACTTAAATACGATTTATTTTAACAATGGCGTTTACGGTGTCGGTTCAGCGGCTGAATTCTATTTCAGCAAACCGCTGAAATCTCTCACAGTGGGAGAAATGGCTTTTATCTGTGCTATACCTAATAACCCTACATTATATGATCCTCTCAAGCATTTTGACTACACGAAAAGCCGTCAAGAACGTTTGCTTAAAGGGTTAAAAGATGCCGGGGTCATTACGGATAAAGAGCTGAAAAAAGCCGTCAAACAAAAAATCAAGCTTGATGTTGAAAAAAGAGAAGACAAATATCCGGACTACGTTTCCTACGTCAATGATGAGTTCACTCAACTGGTGTCTGAATCAGAAGGCTATGATAAACGTCTTCAAAAAGCGTCAGGAAAACAAAAAGAAAAGATCGAAAATGAGCTGTCCGCTAGAGTCAGCACTCTGATGAAAGACGGCGTGAAAATTTATACTGCACTTAATCCGTACATGCAGAATCAGGTTGTGGCACAAATGAATGCCAAGCTCCCGTATGCGGATGTACAGGGCGGAGCGGCTGTGATCAATCACCAGACGCATCAAATCGTCGCTCTATCCGGTGGGAAAAACTATCAAAAATATGACTTTAACCGAGCCTACCAGGCATACAGACAGCCGGGTTCATCCATTAAGCCGCTTCTTGATTACGGCCCTTATATTGAACAGACCGGCGCGACAGCAAGCAGCACTATTGATGCCAGCAAGTTTTGCAGCAGAGACTACTGTCCGCAAAACTACAACAACCGCACGTACGGCACAGTGACGCTCGACACGGCATTTAAAAATTCATATAATACACCGGCCATCAGAATGCTGGACCGTGTCGGCATCCAAAAAGCATTCAGTTATATTGAGCCGTATCATTTTGCCAAACTTGTCAACAGCGACTACCTTCTCCCGGCGGCGCTTGGCGGATTTACAAACGGCATGACGCCTCTTGAGATGACAAAGGCGTATACGACATTCGGCAACAGCGGAAGCTATACGCCGAGCCATGCAATTACCAAAGTGACAGACCTTAATGGAAAAACGCTTTATAAATGGAATGATAAATCGACTCAAATATTCAGCGTCCGCACGAACATGCAGCTGAAAAAACTGATGTCTTCCGTTGTAAAAAGCGGGACAGGGAAAAAAGCATATTTTAAAGCGCCTTACATCGGCGGTAAAACAGGAACATCAAATGATTATCACGATATGTGGTTTGTCGGCCTGACAGATACGTACACAATGGGTGTCTGGGTCGGAAAAGATACACCGAGCAGCGTTGAATATCTTCACAGTATCAGCCCTCAGCTTTCCATCTGGAAAGGGACGCTGCAAGCGGCTTATTAAAGGATCGGAGGGGATCTGGCGTGGCATCAGAACAAATTCCAAATCGCGTTTTGCTGTTTGACGGCGTGTGCAATTTATGCAATGGCGCCGTGCAATTTATCATTAAACGTGATCCAGACGGATTGATTTCTTTTACATCGCTGCAGTCGGAAACAGGACAGAGCCTGCTGAAAAAAAGCGGGCTCCCGACTGATCAGTTTGACAGCTTTGTCTTTATTGAAGACGGCCAAGTGTACACAAAGTCAACTGCAGCCATTAAGGTTTTCAGGCATCTGCGGGGCCCATGGCGGCTCTTCGTCCTGTTTTTTGCAGTGCCGAAGCCTTTGAGAGATATGATCTATTCTTTCATTGCCAAAAACCGCTATAAGTGGTTTGGCAAGAAAAATGAATGTATGCTTCCCTCCCCTTCTATTAAAAAAAGATTTTTACCGTAAACGAAAAAATGGCTAGCTTACACAGGTAAGCTAGCCATTATGCTATTATAAAGCTTGATAAATATGAACAGAATACCGATAACAAAGGTAAACCAAAACAGCAGTTCCAAAAGAATGAACCCGACTAATGACATAAGAGAAAGCGTTGAATAAATCCGGTATACAATAAACACAAAGTAAGCGAGCGTGACGACCGCAAACCAGATCACAATCCAGATGACATTTTGCAAGAGCACAAAGGATAAAATCCCGCCGCCTAAATAAATCATGGAACCCATTCTGATTTTTTTCAGATTGTTCCCTTCCGGATCATTAGCAAAAAACAGCAATGATAGCTCAGTCACGGTATTCGCAATTAATTTCAGAGCTGACAGAACCATAAAATATAAAAGTGCAAAGGCAGCAAATAACGCAAGCCTGATCCCTTTCTCTGAAAAATAATCGAGCATTCCATCATACATTCCAAATGAAGACAGCATCTTCAACGCATAAAGTGAAGTTGAAATGGATAACGACGAACTAAAAAGCAGGATCGCAATCAGCGGAAAGTATCCTGTCAAATAAGTATTTTTCATATAAAAAAGTCCCTTTCTATAATCTACCTCATTTATTATGGAGGACTTAAAACACATTGACAAGATAAATTATTCCATTTTTTCTCCTTTTTACGAATTACGATCCCAAATCTTCACAAAGCAGCATTTTGAGAGTAAAGTAGTACGCAGGAATCATAAAACGTAAGGAAGTTTTATATGAAAAAAACATTAAAACTGCAAACTAGACTTACCATATTTGTTTGTATCGTTGTGTTAATCGCACTGCTCATTACATTTTTTACTGTAGGTGCCCAAACCACCACACGGATTAGAGATCAGGAAAAAGCCACTGCGCTGCAGACTGCTGAAATGGTAGCCGAAGCGCCGATCACAGCCTCTGCCTTAGAAAGCGGAAAAAACCAGAAGGAGCTGCAAAGCTACACAAAGCGGGTTCAGAAAATCACCGGCACGGAATTTGTTGTCGTCATGGATATGAACGGCATACGCAAAACCCATCCCGACCCGAACAAAATCGGAAAAAAATTCATGGGCGGTGATGAATCCGAAGTATTAAAAGGACATGTGCATATCAGCACTGCCTCTGGCACGCTCGGGAAATCGCAGAGGGCTTTCGTCCCTGTCTACGCGGAGAACGGAAAACAGGCCGGTGCAGTCGCAGTCGGCATCACCGTAAATGAAATTGATGAAGTGATCAGCCACAGCTTACGGCCGCTCTACTTTATTATTTGCGTCAGCATTTTCGTCGGTGTGATCGGAGCTGTTATCGTCGCCCGTACGGTGAAGAATATCATGTACGGACTTGAACCTTATGAAATTGCGACTCTTCTTGAAGAACGGAGCGCAATGCTGGAATCGACGAAGGAAGGAATACTCGCTGTCGATGAACACGGGAAAATCAAACTTGCCAACGCGGAAGCAAAGCGTCTATTCGTGAAAATGGGCATCAACACAAATCCCGTTGATCAGGATGTAAATGACCTCTTGCCGAAAAGCCGCTTGAAAAAGGTCATTGAGACAAAAAAACCTCTTCAAGACAGAGACGTCCGCATTAACGGGTTAGAGCTTGTGTTTAATGAAGTTCCCATCCAGCTGAAAGGACAAACCGTCGGAGCGATTGCGACATTCCGGGACAAAACCGAGGTAAAACATTTAGCCGAACAGCTTTCCGGTGTTAAAATGTATGCAAACGCATTGAGAGCACAGTCTCATGAATTTATGAACAAACTGCATGTGATATTAGGACTCGTCCAGCTGAAAGAGTATGATGATCTTGGAGATTATATTAAAGATATTGCCATTCAGCAAAAGTCAGAAACAAGCGAAATTATAAATGATGTCAAAAGCTCCGTACTGGCCGGTTTTCTGCTCGGAAAACAGAGCTTCATCCGGGAGCAGGGCGCAAATCTTGATATTGAATGCAAAGGTGTCATCCCGAACGCGGCAGACCCTTCAGTCATTCATGAACTCATTACAATCATCGGAAATCTCATCAACAATGCATTGGACGCCGTTGCGAATATGCCTAAAAAACAAATTACCATGTCCATGCGTTTTCATAACAGCATACTGGACATTGAAATTACCGATACAGGAGCAGGCATGTCTGAAGAAGATCAAGCCAAAGTATTTGAACAAGGCTATTCAACAAAGGGCAAAAACCGGGGATTCGGCCTTTATTTTACACAGCAAAGCATCGAAAATTTAAAGGGCCAAATGATCCTCACAAGCGAAGAGAATGAAGGAACGACATTCAGTCTTCGCGTCCCGTACGAACCGAAGGAGGAAAATCATGATTAATGTACTAATAGTTGAAGATGACCCCATGGTGGGTGAATTAAATAAACGATACTTAAGCCAAATAGAAGGCTTTCAGTTGAAAGGCATCGCCTCTTCCTTTCAAAGCGCTCTTCATGTTTTAGGAGAGCATCACATCGACCTCATCTTGCTCGATATTTATATGCCGGGTAAAAACGGGCTGGAACTGCTCACGGAACTGAGAGCCCAAAATGAAGCGGTTGACGTGATTGTCATCTCAGCGGCCAGCGAGCTTGACGTTATCAAGAAAACACTTCGTTACGGCGCTGTCGATTATTTAATCAAACCGTTTGAATTTGAACGTTTCCAAACTGCCCTGTCTGATTACAGACGAAAACAAAAGGTTTATTCCACCCATCGCAACATGAGCCAAAAAGAACTGGACGCCGAGCTTTTTCAAAAGAAAGAAGCAACAGAAAAAGTGCAGCTTCCTAAAGGCCTGACAAAAAGCACGCTGAAGCTGATTTGGTCCAGTATCCAGTCATTTGAAAATGAATCTTTTACGACAGAAGACTTGGCAAACCACACAGAGATCTCTCAAGTATCCATACGAAAATACTTGAAGTTTCTTGAAGATATACAGGTTCTGAATGTAGAAATGGCATACGGCACAATCGGAAGACCTGTGTTTCAGTACAACGTGAATACAGGAAACCTTAACGGAATTAAACAATATCTATAAAAAAAACGCACTGTTCACTCCGAGCAGTGCGTTTTTTTCTGTCATATCTCTTGCCAAGCTGCTTGATTCTATTGATGATAAGTTATACAAGGATAATAAAGGGCTTTTTCACACGTTTGAACAAACAATTCTAAAAATAGATATTTTTTAAAAAATATGTGAAATTCTATTTATTTCTTGTGAGTAAAATGATAAATTATGATTGGTTAGTTGATCCCGAAACTAAGTCATAAGTCTCACTTCAGAAAAAGATGTCACGGTTTCCGCCCGGAACCTTCCGCATCCTTCCCTTCCCCTCCTTTCGAAGGAAACACTCACACACACCATGCTTATTCAGGGAAGACCAGAACTGTCTCAGCGCTTTCTATTTGTTATTATCAGAAAATTTTATCGATTCTAAGAAATTGTTCAGGACAGCCCATCACATGACTGGCCGGATCAGCTTTGAACCAAATTTTTCTGGGGGGTTATATCTTGAATAAACGAAAAATCGGATTGGCGATGTCACTTGTGATCGCAGCAAGCACCATATTAGGAGCATGCGGAAACAGCGAAAAAAGCAGCGGCTCCGGCGAAGAAAAAAATAAATTCAGTGTGGCGATGGTTACTGACGTAGGCGGAGTGGATGACAAATCCTTTAACCAATCAGCCTGGGAAGGCATTCAAGCCTTCGGGAAAGAGAACGGGCTTGAAAAAGGCAAAAACGGTTACGACTACCTTCAATCAAAATCAGATGCAGACTATACAACAAACTTAAATAAATTAGCACGTGAGAATTTCGACTTGATTTACGGGGTCGGCTACTTAATGGAGGACTCAATCAGCGAAATTGCTGATCAGCGAAAGAATACAAACTTTGCAATTATAGATGCTGTTGTTGATAAAGACAACGTTGCAAGTATTACGTTTAAAGAGCAGGAAGGCTCATTTCTCGTTGGAGTGGCCGCAGCTCTATCAAGCAAATCAGGAAAAATCGGATTTGTAGGCGGCATGGAATCAGAATTAATCAAAAAATTCGAGGTCGGCTTCCGTGCCGGCGTGCAGGCTGTAAACCCTAAAGCCGTTGTCGAAGTGAAATACGCAGGCGGTTTTGATAAAGCCGACGTCGGTAAAGCCACCGCCGAAAGCATGTATAAATCCGGGGTAGATGTTATTTATCATTCAGCAGGAGCCACTGGCACAGGTGTCTTTACTGAAGCGAAGAACCTAAAAAAAGAAAATCCGAAACGTGATGTCTGGGTGATCGGTGTTGATAAAGACCAATACGCGGAAGGCCAGGTAGAAGGAACAGATGATAACGTCACCCTCACTTCCATGGTCAAAAAAGTAGATACAGCGGTTGAAGATTTAACGAAAAAAGCAAGCGAAGGAAAGTTCCCAGGCGGCGAAACGCTCACCTACGGCCTTGACAAAGACGGGGTCGGCATTTCCTCATCTCAACAAAATCTATCGGATGATGTGATCAAAGCGGTTGATAAATGGAAGAAAAAAATCATCGATGGATTGGAAGTGCCAGCAACTGAGAAAGAGCTGAAAACCTTCAAAGCTGAATAAGAAGCGCAGGGATAAGGAGGTCGAGCCCTTATCCCTTGTTTTTCTTTTATTTTGATTAAAGGAGCGGTCGATCAGTGGAATATGTCATTGAAATGCTCAATATTCGCAAGGAGTTTCCTGGTATCGTCGCCAATGACAATATCAACCTTCAGGTCAAAAAAGGCGAAATACACGCGTTGCTCGGTGAAAACGGAGCGGGGAAATCAACGCTAATGAATGTCCTTTTCGGGCTGTATCAGCCGGAGCGGGGCGAAATTCGGGTGCGCGGCGAGAAGGTCCTCATCAACAGCCCGAACAAAGCGAATGACCTTGGAATCGGAATGGTGCACCAGCACTTTATGCTTGTTGACACCTTTACAGTTGCAGAAAACATTATTCTCGGGAAAGAGCCAAAAAAGTTTGGCAAAATTGATCGGAAGCGTGCTGTCCAAGAGGTGCAGGACATATCCGACCAATACGGCCTTCAGATTGATCCCGGAGCAAAAGTCGCTGACATATCAGTCGGCATGCAGCAGCGCACAGAAATATTAAAAACCCTCTACCGCGGTGCCGATATTCTGATTTTTGATGAACCGACGGCTGTATTGACCCCTCATGAAATCAAAGAACTGATGCAAATCATGACTAACCTGGTCAATGAAGGGAAATCAATCATCTTAATCACCCATAAATTAAAAGAGATTATGGAGGTTTGTGACCGCGTTACCATTATCCGCAAAGGAAAAGGCATCAATACACTTGATGTCCGGGATACAAACAAAGACGAGCTCGCCAGTCTTATGGTCGGACGCGAAGTATCGTTCAAAACCGAAAAGAAGGCAGCTCAGCCAGGGGCGGAAGTGCTTGTGATTGACGGAGTGACTGTAAAGGATGGCCGCGGAGTAGAATCAGTCAGGAATTTGTCGCTTTCTGTCAAAGCAGGAGAAATTGTCGGTATTGCTGGCGTTGACGGAAATGGGCAATCTGAGCTGATTGAAGCAATAACAGGACTCCGCAAAACAGATTCAGGAACAATCACCTTAAACGGAAAACAGCTCCAAAACCTAGCGCCAAGAAAAGTCACCGAATCCGGAATCGGTCATATTCCCCAGGATCGCCATAAACACGGTCTCGTCCTTGATTTTCCGATCGGAGAAAATATCGTGCTGCAAAGCTACTACAAAAAGCCGTATTCAGCATTTGGCGTTTTACATAAAAGCGAAATGTACAAAAAAGCCCGCAGCCTGATCAGCGAGTATGACGTCAGAACGCCGGATGAATATACACACGCCCGGGCATTGTCAGGCGGAAACCAGCAAAAAGCGATTATCGGGCGGGAAATAGACCGGAATCCTGGTTTATTAATAGCCGCCCAGCCGACTCGCGGCCTTGATGTCGGAGCAATTGAATTTGTCCATAAAAAACTCATTGAGCAGCGCGATGCCGGAAAAGCCGTTCTTCTCCTCTCGTTTGAGCTTGAAGAAATTATGAATCTCAGTGACAGAATCGCTGTTATTTTTGAAGGTCACATGATCGCCAGCGTCGATCCGCAGGACACCACTGAGCAGGAGCTCGGGCTCTTGATGGCAGGAAGCACACGGAAGGAGGCGGGGAAAGCAAATGGTTAAACGACTCTCTCATTTATTCGTGCCGCTCATTGCAATCATCCTTGGTCTTGTGGCCGGTGCACTGATTATGCTTGCGAGCGGATACAGTGTGATCAGCGGATATTCGGCTTTGTGGAATGGGATATTCGGAGAAATCTATTATGTCGGTGAAACCATCCGCCAAATTACGCCTTATATTTTATCCGGGTTGGCTGTCGCCTTTGCATTCCGAACCGGACTCTTTAATATCGGCGTCGAGGGCCAGCTGCTCGTCGGCTGGACAGCAGCGGTTTGGGTCGGGACGGCCTTTGATGGACCGGCATATATCCACATGCCGCTCGCATTGATTACAGCGGCAGCAGCAGGAGGATTATGGGGTTTTATTCCCGGTATTTTGAAAGCGCGCTTTTACGTTCATGAAGTCATTGTCACCATTATGATGAATTATATCGCGCTGCATATGACCAATTACATCATTTCAAACGTCTTGACAGATCGTCAGGATAAGACGGAGAAAATTCATGAATCCGCCTCCCTCCGCTCGCCGTTTCTTGAACAGATAACCGATTATTCACGGCTGCATTGGGGGATCGTCGTTGCTCTTCTCGCAGCAGTTATCATGTGGTTTATCATCAACAAAACAACAAAGGGATTTGAGCTTCGGGCGGTCGGATTTAACCAGCACGCTTCCCAGTATGCCGGTATGAGCGTGCGCAAGAATATCATGACCTCCATGCTCATCTCAGGTGCTTTTGCAGGTCTTGCCGGAGCCATGGAGGGGCTTGGGACTTTCGAATACGCAGCCGTGAAGGGCGCATTTACCGGCGTAGGCTTTGACGGTATCGCTGTCGCTCTTCTCGGGGGAAACACAGCTGTCGGTGTTGTGCTGGCTGCATGCCTGCTTGGCGGCCTGAAAATCGGCGCTTTAAATATGCCGATTGAATCAGGTGTACCGTCAGAGGTCGTTGATATTGTGATTGCCATTATCATTCTGTTTGTGGCTTCAAGCTACGCGATTCGTTTTGTCATGGGCAAATTGAAGAAAAAGGGGGCGAACTAAGTGGACATTGTGCAGATTTTATCCATCATTGTCCCAGCTACACTCGTCTATGCGGCCCCGCTTATTTTAACTGCTCTCGGCGGCGTGTTTTCTGAGAGATCAGGTGTTGTGAATATCGGCCTTGAAGGTCTCATGATTATCGGGGCATTCACCAGCGTGTTATTTAATTTATTTTTAGGTCCCGAATTGGGTGCCGCTGCGCCTTGGCTTTCACTCCTTGCCGCCATGGCAGCAGGCTCGCTGTTCTCACTGATTCACGCCGCAGCAGCGATTTCGTTTCGCGCCGATCAGACAGTCAGCGGTGTCGCCATTAACATGCTGGCGCTTGGGGCAACTTTATTTATCGTAAAACTGATCTACGGCAAAGCGCAGACAGACAAAATCCCTGTGCCTTTTTATAAAACGAAGATTCCCGGCTTAGGCGACATTCCTGTATTGGGAAAGATCTTTTTTTCGGATGTCTATTATACGTCTATTCTTGCAATTGCACTGGCCATTATTTCTTGGTTTGTCTTGTTCAAAACACCGTTCGGCCTTCGTATCCGTTCTGTCGGAGAGCATCCGATGGCGGCCGATACGATGGGAATCAACGTATATAAAATGCGCTACATCGGCGTGATGATCAGCGGATTGTTCGGCGGTCTCGGCGGCGGCGTATATGCCTCCACGATTGCGCTTGATTTCACGCACTCTACCATCTCCGGGCAAGGCTTTATCGCACTGGCAGCCCTTGTATTCGGAAAATGGCATCCGATTGGAGCACTCGGGGCCGCCCTGTTTTTCGGATTCGCCCAAAGCTTGAGCATCATCGGCTCGCTGCTCCCTCTTTTTAAAGACATACCGAATGTGTATATGCTGATGGCGCCTTATGTATTAACGATTCTCGCTTTAACCGGCTTTATTGGGCGTGCAGATGCCCCAAAAGCCAATGGCGTGCCTTATATTAAAGGAAAAAGATAAAACCTTCTCCCTGGGAAGACGCTTCTCAGGGATTTTTTTCTAATCCAAACGTCCCCCTTAATTTAATTGTTTATCAGTTTTTTAACTTAAAAAAATATGAAGTGTTAACGCTTTCTTGTAGACTGTAACAAACAATACATGGGGGTGTATGACATGGGAGCAATTCCAAAAACGGGGACAATTTCACCTGAGCAAAAAGACCCACAGGAGAAAAACCTGTTTCAAAAAATCTGGACCTGGGAAATCGGTGTGATTCCTCTGCCATTATACACAGTGTTAGCTGTTATTATTATTCTTGCAGCCTATTACAATGAGCTGCCCGCAAACATGCTTGGCGGGTTTGCCATCATCATGATTCTGGGTGTGTTTCTTGGAGACATCGGCCAGCGCATTCCGATATTGAAGGATATTGGCGGCCCTGCTATTTTATCTTTGTTTGTTCCTTCATTTTTAGTCTTTTACAATGTGCTGAATTCAACATCTTTAGACGCTGTAACCAACTTGATGAAAACATCTAACTTCCTTTATTTCTATATCGCTTGTCTAGTTGTAGGAAGTATCCTCGGAATGAACAGAACTGTTTTAATACAAGGGTTTATCAGAATGTTCGTTCCATTGGTTGCTGGAACAATTGCGGCAGTTGCGGCCGGCATCCTTGTCGGATTTATTTTTGGCTACAGTGCCTATGATTCCTTTTTCTTTGTTGTTGTTCCGATTATTGCCGGGGGAATAGGTGAAGGAATTTTGCCGCTCTCAATCGCGTATTCACAAATACTGGGTTCATCCGCTGATGTGTTTGTATCTCAGCTGGTCCCTGCGGCTATTATCGGAAACGTTTTTGCTATCATCTGTGCTGCCTTAATGAAAAAGCTTGGCGATAAGCGTCCAGATCTAAATGGAAACGGTCGCCTCGTAAAATCTAAAAAAGCAAACGAGATTTTCAACCAAAAAGAAGCCGAAGCAAAAATTGATTTTAAACTGATGGGAGCCGGTGTTCTGCTCGCGTGTACATACTTTATTTTCGGCGGGTTATTGGAGAAATTCATCTTCATCCCGGGTGCGATCTTAATGATTATTTCAGCGGCGGCTGTCAAATATGCGAATATTCTTCCGAAAAAAATGGAGGATGGCGCTTACCAGCTCTATAAGTTTATTTCTTCAAGCTTTACATGGCCGCTGATGGTCGGTCTCGGCATCCTCTTTATTCCGTTGGATGATGTGGCGTCTGTGATTTCTATTCCGTTTGTGATCATTTGTATTTCAGTAGTTATCGCAATGATTGCTTCTGGATATTTTGTAGGCAAACTGATGAACATGTACCCGGTTGAATCTGCAATCGTTACCTGCTGCCACAGCGGTCTCGGCGGAACTGGTGATGTTGCAATTTTATCTGCGTCAGGAAGAATGGGCCTTATGCCGTTCGCCCAAATTTCCACCCGCCTCGGCGGTGCAGGTACCGTCATTTGCGCGACAGTTCTGCTTCGTTTTTTCACTTCATAATCAGAAAAAGAGTTCCGTTATATGCGGAACTCTTTTTTTATCTGTTCACAATCCGGATATACTCTCGGGGGCCAAACGGCAGATCCTTTGATTCCATTTCACTCATTCTTGCTGACAGGTGGTGCTCCAATAAATACAGCTCCCACTCCTCACTAGCCTTCCCACCGCTGCGTCCGTCATATTGATTCAACATGAATGCCCCTGCAAATACTGAGCAGAATAAACCTGAGCACATCAATACCTTTCTTTTCACATGACCAGCTCCTTACATTCAGCTTGATCAGGAATGATTTTAAATATACAAATGACATTATTTTTGTTAGACTTATTTTAAGGTCAAAAGAACCCATAAAAGCTCATTGCGCAGTTCGAAGCATGGCAGCTTGCAGAAAAGTGCGATATAATTTGGACTAGGTCGTTTGACCGTATATTTGATACATAGCGCATTTTTCAATTGAGAAAGAGAAAAAGGAGGTCTTATCTTTGCAGCTCTTACACTTTGCTATTTTATCGCCTTTCTTATTTGCTTTTATCATTCCCTTCTTGGCAAAATACGCAAAAAGAGTGCACACGGGCTGGTTTGTGTTGGTCCTGCCCGTCTTGCTGTTTATATACTTTCTCCCAATGATCAGGATGACACAATCCGGAGAAACATTGCGGTCGGTATTTGAGTGGATTCCTTCACTTGGCATTAATTTTACCGTTTATATAGACGGTCTCGGATTATTATTCGCCTTGCTGATCACAGGCATCGGCTCTTTGGTCACTCTTTACAGCATTTATTATTTATCGAAAGAAAAAGAACAGCTTGGTCCCTTTTATGTCTACTTATTGATGTTCATGGGCGCCATGCTCGGTGTCGTTCTTGTAGACAATGTCATGGTTCTCTACATGTTTTGGGAGCTCACCAGCCTTTCATCCTTTTTGCTGATCGGCTATTGGTATAAGCGTGAAAAGTCTCGCTACGGCGCCGCCAAATCACTTTTGATTACGGTCAGCGGCGGGCTGTGCATGCTCGGCGGATTTATTCTCCTATATCTGATAACGGATTCCTTCAGTATTAGAGAGATGATTCATCAGGTTCAATTAATTGCCGGCCACGACTTGTTTATCCCGGCTATGATTCTCATTTTACTAGGGGCATTTACGAAATCCGCGCAATTCCCTTTTTATATCTGGCTGCCTGATGCGATGGAAGCTCCGACACCTGTCAGCGCTTATCTCCATTCAGCTACTATGGTCAAAGCCGGCATTTATGTGATTGCGAGATTTAGTCCTATTTTCGCCTTTTCAGCTCAGTGGTTTTGGATCGTTTCCCTCGTTGGGCTCTTTACGATGGTTTGGGGTTCATTCCATGCCGTGAAACAAACTGATTTAAAATCGATTTTGGCATTTTCAACCGTCAGCCAGCTCGGAATGATCATCTCCATGCTCGGAGTCAGTGCTGCGGCCCTTCATTATGGCCATACAGAGTATTATACAGTTGCCGCTATGGCTGCCATTTTCCATTTAATCAATCACGCTACTTTTAAAGGAAGCTTGTTTATGGCAGTCGGGATTATCGATCACGAAACAGGCACACGGGATGTCCGGAAGCTCGGCGGCCTGATGGCGATTATGCCGATTACATTTACGATTTCCTTAATCGGAACATTTTCAATGGCCGGCCTTCCGCCGTTTAACGGGTTTTTGAGTAAAGAAATGTTTTTCACAAGCATGCTTCGCATCACACATTTCGATCTGTTCAACGTACAGACATGGGGCATGTTATTCCCTGTTTTCGCCTGGATCGGAAGCGTATTTACGTTTATCTACAGCATGAAATTGCTGTTTAAAACATTTAGAGGAAGTTACCAGCCTGAGCAGCTTGAAAAACAGGCTCACGAAGCACCGATTGGCATGCTCGTATCACCTGTCATACTTGTCGCTCTGGCTGTCAGCCTCTTCTTTTTCCCGAATATATTGTCGTACAGCTTGATAGAGCCTGCGATGAACTCGATCTACCCGACACTGCTGGACAGCCATGAGAAATTCCATGTTCACATTTCACAATGGCATGGGCCGACGACCGAATTGAAGATGACAGCTGGCATCGTTGTTCTCGGCACACTTGGATATATGGCAATGAATAAGTGGAAGGGAATCTATAAGCTGTTTCCTTCCAAGCTCACACTCAACCGGTTATACGACAAGCTTGTGACGCTGATGGAGAAAGGGTCTTATCGAGTCACCAAACAATATATGACCGGGTTTTTAAGAGATTATTTGCTGTATATCTTCGCTGGTTTCATCATTCTGATGGGCGGAGCTTTTGTCATCAAAGGCGGGTTTTCCTTTACAACGGAAGGCATGGCTAAAATCGGCGTATACGAAATCATTTTGACGGTTGTCATGATCAGCGCCACAGCGGCGACTGTTTTTGCCAGATCAAGACTGACGGCGATTATCTCGCTCGGTGTTGTCGGTTATACGCTCGCACTGTTTTTTGTGATTTTCAGGGCGCCGGACTTAGCATTGACTCAGCTAGTCATTGAAACCATTTCTGTGGCACTGTTCCTGCTTTGTTTCTACCACCTGCCGAAACTGAGGCTGAAAAAGAAAACGAGAACGTTCCGATTGACGAACTTTATCATTGCTTTAGGCGTCGGCATTATCGTCACCCTGCTTGGTATTGCATCTTCAAGCCAGCGGACAAAGGACAGCATTTCATCCTTCTTCTTAAAACACAGCCATGATCTCGGCGGAGGGGATAATGTCGTCAATGTCATCCTCGTTGATTTCAGGGGCTTTGATACAATGTTTGAAATTACGGTATTAACCATTGCCGCTCTCGGCATTTACAGCATGATTAAAACAAAAGTAAAAGAGGAGGGGAAAAGCGGTGAATGAACAAAAAACAAATGACTTGATTCTTCAAACCGTGACAAAACTTGTATCCTTTATCATTTTGCTTTTCTCTTTCTATTTATTTTTATCAGGGCATAACGCGCCTGGAGGAGGATTTGTCGGCGGGCTGATCACGTCCTCTTCCATCGTTCTATTACTTCTGGCATATGATTTAAAAACCGTTCGTTCCATTTTGCCGGTTAATTTCATTTATATCGCGGGAGCCGGCCTTCTGCTCGCTGTTTTGACCGGGGTTGGCTCCTTTGTCTTCGGGGCTCCTTTTTTAACCCATACATTCGGATACTTTCAGCTTCCGATCTTTGGGAAAACGGAGCTCGCCACGGCGACGATATTTGATTTAGGCGTTTATCTTGTTGTCGTAGGCATTACGATGACCATTATTCAAACGATTGGAGAGGAAGAATAATGGAAATCTTAATGGCTGTTTTAGCCGGTATTATTTTTATGGCTGCTACGTATTTGCTGCTGTCTAAAAGCCTGCTTCGCGTCATTATCGGAACAGCACTGTTAAGCCATGGCGTTCATTTAATGCTTTTGACTATGGGAGGATTAAAGAAAGGTGCCGCTCCGATTTTGAGCGAGCATGCCAAATCATTTGTCGATCCGCTTCCGCAAGCCCTGATTTTGACGGCAATTGTCATTTCGTTTGGCGTCACATCATTCATCCTCGTCATGGCCTTCCGCGCTTATCAGGAATTGAAATCGGACGATATGGATCAAATGAGGGGAAATGATCAACATGAATAATTTTGTTATTTTGCCAATCCTGATCCCGCTCCTGTCGGCCATTCTGCTGATTTTCATGACGAAGAATCTTATGCTCATGCGGATCTTCAGCACTGCGGCATCGGCAATCGGGATTGTGATCAGTGGCATACTCGTACAGACAGTCTTTACAAATGGGATCCAGACACTCAGTTTGGGCGGCTGGAAAGCGCCGTACGGCATTGTGCTGGTCGCAGACCAATTCGCCAGCCTGCTCGTTCTCACAACATCGATAATCGGTTTATTGGTTGTGCTTTATTCCTTCCGTTCAGTCGGTGAAAAACGGGAGCGTTCCTTTTATTACTCCGGCGTTCAGTTTTTGCTTGCCGGTGTCAACGGAGCGTTTTTAACAGGCGATTTATTTAATATGTACGTATTTTTTGAGCTTCTGCTCATCGCTTCCTATATGCTGATTGTATTAGGCGGCACAAAAATTCAGCTGCGGGAGTCCCTTAAATATATTGTGTTTAATATCGTATCGTCTGCCTTGTTTGTCATCGGTGTCGGCTTTTTATACGCTGTAACCGGTACGTTAAACATGGCGGACCTTAGTGTGAAAATCAGCGAATCAGGACAAACCGGGCTGATCACTGTGATTGGTGTCCTGCTGCTATTGGTATTTGGCATGAAGGGCGGAATCTTCCCCCTCTACTTTTGGCTTCCAGGGTCGTATTACGCTCCTCCGGCGGCAATCTCCGCGTTGTTCGGTGCATTGCTCACAAAAGTCGGTTTATATGCGATTACTAGGGTCTTCACATTGATTTTTATTCACGATACAGCCTTTACCCATCAGCTGATGATTTGGCTGGCGGCGCTGACTGTGATTTTCGGTGTTATCGGTTCACTCGCTTATTCGGATGTCATGAAAATTGTGATCTACAACATTATTACTGCTGTCGGCGTGATTTTGTTCGGTGTGGCAGTTCATACCCCCGCATCAATTCAGGGCGCGATTTACTACCTGATTCACGATATGCTGATTAAAGGCGCTTTATTTATGCTGGCGGGCACGCTGATCGCATTGACAGGAACAGCGAGCCTGAAAAAAATGGGCGGGCTGATCAAACGCTACCCTGTTCTTGGATGGATGTTTTTCATTTCAGCTATTTCTCTTGCTGGCATCCCGCCTCTCAGCGGATTTGTCGGCAAATTTAAGATTGCGGAAGGCGGCTTCGCAGAAGGTGAATTTACGATTTCCATGCTGATTTTGCTTTCGAGTCTGCTCGTACTTTACTCTGTGCTGAGGATCTTTATACATGCGTTTTGGGGCGAAGAAAAAGAAACACCAAAACCAAATCATAAAACAGCTAAAGGACTTCTTTATCCGGCAGCTATTTTTCTCTTACTGTCTCTTCTCTTCGGATTGGGTACAGAATGGGTGTCGCCTTACGTTGATCAAGCGGCCGAGACGTTGCTGAATCCGGAAAAATATATTGAAGCTGTTTTGAAGGAGTAGATCGCATGGCATTTCAAATTTTATTAAATGTGTTTCTCGCTTTTTGCTGGATGTTCTTGAGCAATAGTCCAAGCACCGCAGGATTCTTCACAGGTTATATTCTGGGAATGCTCTCTCTCTTTTTCTTCCGGCGCTTTTTTACTCGCCAGTTTTATCTTTGGAAAATGATTTCTATCATCAAACTCTTTTTGATTTTTTTAAAGGAACTGTACCTTGCCAATGTCAGTGTGCTGAAATCAGTCCTATCGCCGAAACTGAATATCAGACCGGGCATTTTCGCTTTTAAAACAGAGCTCACGACGGATTGGGAAATCACCCTGCTGTCACTGCTCATTACGTTAACGCCGGGAACCTTGGTAATGGATATTTCAGATGACAGGACGATTCTATATATTCACGCGATGGATATCGAGGATGCGGAAAAAGCCATTTTTGATATTCGCGAGTCATTCGAAAAAGCCATACAGGAGGTGAGCCGCTGATGTTTACACTGATTCTGCAACTCGCACTCGGCATTGTGGCTGTGTCTACCTTTTTGTATGTCATTCGTGTCATTAAAGGGCCGACTGTGCCTGACCGGGTCGTGGCTCTAGATGCAATCGGCATTAATCTGATCGCAATCACGGCGCTTGTCTCCATATTGCTGAACACAAGTGCATTTCTGGATATTATTTTGCTGCTGGGGATTTTATCATTTATCGGAACGATCGCATTTTCCAAGTTCCTGGAGAAAGGAGAGATTATCGAAAATGATCGAAATCGCTAAGGTCGTAGTGGCTGTATTCATTTTGCTTGGCGCACTTGTGTGCCTCGTTGCTTCATTAGGAGTAATTCGCCTTCCTGATGTGTTTACACGTTCTCATGCTGCATCTAAAGGCTCAACGTTAGGCGTCAATATGATTCTGCTTGGTGTCTTCTTCTATTTGTGGTTTGTAACGGGGAACATTTCCGCTAAAATCCTGCTCGGGATTCTCTTTATCTTTATTACGTCGCCTGTCGGGGGACACTTGATCTGCCGTGCTGCGTACAACTCCGGCGTCAAGCTTGATAAGAGAAGTGTACAGGATGACTATAACGGGATCAGAAACTTTGTGATTAAACGAAAAGAGGATTCTTACTTATAAAAATAAGCAGCCGGACAGGCAGAGTTCCGGCTGTTTTTTTATTTCTTGATGACAGCCAGCGTGCATCTGGAGATACAGATCAGCCTCTCTTGCTCGTCATAAATGTGAATTTGATAGACAATAGTCGTTCTGCCTATATGAACGGGTTCGGCTACTGCCTTTACCTTTCCTTCCTTTACGGATTTTAAATGGTTGGCATTAATCTCCAAACCGACACAAGCTTGTGCAGTGTGATCAATCAGGTTCTGCGCCCCTGCGCTAGCCGCGGTTTCCGCCAGAGCTACTGAAGCACCTCCATGCAAATATCCGAAAGGCTGCACCGTCCGATGATCCACCGGCATGACCGCAATGCATCGTTCCGCTGTGTTTTCAACAATCTCAATTCCAAGTGCTTCAAGCAATGTGTGTTTCATATCCATTATATACAACCCCCTTTATTTAAAGTACACCGTCTGATTTCGCAATCAAAACCGCTTCCGTCCGGGAACCGACATTCAGCTTATTGAAAATAGATGTTAGGCTGTATTCAATGGACCGCTTGCTTAAATGAAGTGCATCTGCGATTTCTTGGTTTGTAAAACCCTTTTCAACTTCTTGGAGAATCAGGCATTCTCTAGGTGTGAGCACATCTTGTTCTTTTTGAGAGGAAGGAGCCGGCTTTGTTTTTTGCTGAGTCATTAGCTGTTTAAAGTAAGCAAAATCGACTAAAATTTCTCCGTTGAGTACGTGGTATATGTATTGGGTGATCTTTTCTTTAGATTCCGTTTTGCTGATGGCACCGTGCAGACCCGCACGAATCGCTTCCTCAAAATAATCCTCGACCTCATAACCGGTATAAACGATAATTTTACACTGAGGATTCTCTTGTAAAATCTGTTTAGAAAGCTCCATCCCATTAACCTCGCCGCCTAAATTCAGATCCATTAAAATGAGATCATATGACGAGAAATCATGCTGCTTAATAAACTGTTCGGTCGGTTCAGGACTGAGACAATCAACAGACAGATTCGAATCCGTTTCCAAAATTGTCTTGGTGCCTTCCATGACAGCCGGATGGTCATCAATCACTAGTATCTTTTTCATGTTTTCCTCCCTTTTACTCACTCTTTTCCATTTTATAAAAAAGACTTGGCTTGTGCCAAGTCGTTTCCGTTATAAAACCATTACAATTCGATTTCAATATCAGCCTTAAAGCCCTTTCCTTCACTTGTTTCAATCCGAAGGCGTCCATCTAAAGCCCTGACTCTCTCCTTAATGCCAGAAAGCCCCATACTCATGGAATGCCCATTATTTTTTTCTTGATCAAACCCTACGCCATCGTCCTCATAATGAAGAACGATTTTGTTTTGAATACTGATGAGCATAATCAGTACATCGGTCGCCTGAGAGTGCTTGACCGCATTAGACAGAAACTCTTGAATGATCCGGTACAAATTCAGCTGCGAATCCAGATCAAGCGAAGCCGTAAATCTGCCGGTATTTAAACGGATATGAAACGGAACCCGCTCCTGCTGCTGCGCACAAGCTTCGACAGCGCCTTCACCAGCCCAAGATCATACAGAAGCTGCGGCCGCAGCTCATGACACGTCTCCCTCGTCATCGAAATCACATCAGACATCTGCTCATTCATCTGTACAAGCTTGTCCTGCACCTCTTCCTGACAAGGATTATCGTCCTTCTTAAAATCTGCCAAAAACAGCTCACACTGGCGTTTTAAGGAAATCAAATCCTGAAGAACAGAATCGTGGAGATCGCGGGCGAGATCAGAGCGTTGTTTTTCCTCGATGGTGTACATGAGTTTTTTGAGCCATACTGGGTTTGATTCTTGTTGTTTTATTTCTTCTAAATGACTCATCAGCTCTTCAATTTTCATGACGTTTTCGATCGATACGTTTGTATAAAAAGCCAAGGTTTTCAGCCAAGAAAGTTCTTCAAGTGTGAGGCGGGGCGTATTCATTTTAGATAAACAAAGAATCACAAATGATTTCCCACCGCGTTCACCTATCTTCATGACAAAGCCTTTATTAAATTCAACAATTTTCCCTATTTCGGATGTTACTTTTCTAAATTCTTTTTGATAGACTTTTTCGAATGAATTTACGGTCTCATCATCATATAGCTTAATCCTTCCGTCTGCTGAAACTTCATATACATATGCTCGGCTAACTAGAGAGACCTCAAGTATAGTATTTTTCAGTTCTTCAAATACTTGAGTCAGGGAAGTTGAGTCTCTAATCAGTTGCGTAAATTTATATATACTGTCTTGATAATTGAATTTTTCCGAAACCCTTTTTAATCTAAATTTAAAATCAAGAACTTCTTTATAATAAAACACTGCCACCATAATAATATACATCAGAATCGCAAGTCTGAAATAATAATAATCTCCAGTTGGACTTCCCATTAACTCAAATACAGTAACTAAAATAATTGTGGGCGTTAATGCTAAAATTCCATAATATTTTAACCTACTTAAAATAAAATCCACATTATAAATTTTATTTGTCATAAATTGATAAACCAAAGAAAATGGTATTAGGAACATAAATGAAGCAGCTATAAAAGAAGAAATCCCATCAGTGCTTAAGAATACATAAGGTACTATATATAAAAACAAAAACGGCGAAAAAGATAAAATATTAATTATGGTAAGAACTTTTAAAATATGCGCTTGTTCAGTATCCTTACTTTTAATTAAAATAGATCCAAAATATACGCTCACGATTATAAATGAAATAAAGAACGAAAGTAAATTTATTTTAGGCACATAATGTCTAAAGAAAAGGTGAGTTCGCAACAATTCAAAAACTAGATTTAGTACTGGAATTGCATATACTATGAAAACTTTTTTGTTAAATAACACAGTGCCTAGCTCTTTAAAATACTGATATAAGAAAAGAAGATAGTTAAACATTACAGATGTTAAAGTGAATACCATTATACATCTGCTTAACCAGTCTCCCTTTGCAGATCCACCCGCACTTAAATAAGCTAAAGAAGCAGATAACAAAAAAATGATTAAAATCAAAGCAGAGAGTAGTTTTTTCGATTCATTTATTTTTAGAATGAAGAAACAACAAAATAGACAAGCTATATAAAATATTAGTGGGATCACAAAAGTAGTAAAATTTCCATCATTCATTAAATCAGGCTTAATTTTAACCTTTGCTCCATTTCTCTCGACGACTATTGAGCTCACATGGTTTGAATTATATTTTTGAACTTCAAGAGGACGTTTAACTTTATGATTATTGATACTTTTGATGACGTCCCCTTTTTGTAGTCCTGAATAATAAGCCGTAGAGAACTCCTCAATATTTGTTATTACAACTTCATTGTCTTGATTTTTGGCTACTGCTGCACCAACTAAAAGTTTACTCGAACTTATATACGTTAAATAACTTACATAGACTAAACTCACTAAAATCAAAAAAATTGAAACTTTGTTGTACCATGCCTTCATTTAATAAAGCCTCACGAAGGAACCCAATTACCATTAGTATAAATTTGCAATCCTCTAAAGGCATCAACTATACTTTTCAATTGATCCTTATCTATATTCAATAAAGAGGCTCTACCTTCCATGACCTCATCTAAAACTTCTGGATTTTTCACTAAGTAACCGACTATTTCCTGCATATAAATCCTCCTTTATTTTATGATTCCTGTTATTAATTCTTTTATTTTATTCTCTTGTAATTCTAATCTAGCAATTTCTTTTTTTAGTTTTTGTAATGACAAGTGTTTCATCACAAGTAAATATTGCACTACGCCTGCCTCAGTTAGTTTTTCTTTTATATGTTTGGGATTTAATGATAAGAACAACTCAGCATTTTCATACCAACTCAAGATTTCTACAGAAGCTTCATTAAAACGTTTATTTAAGTATAAGTATGCCAATGTGTTTTTCTTCTGAATAAAATCGTTATTTAAATAATATAAACCTTGGTAATCATTTTCAATTTGTGCAATAATGCCGAGTTCATAAGAATAAGAAGCCACGATTGGATGGTATTTGCCGGTTGCCAGCATTACTCCCATAACACAGGGCAGTGCTGTTAGCGCTCCTGATTTATTTTTGATCATTTCAAGACAGGCTTCTTCAGTTTTCGGCGCATTCACAATATCATCATGCTGGCCTTGAATTGATTGTAATGCAAAATTCAATATCTCTTGTGAAAATTTTGGTTCATGACTAGCTTGGCACATCACTTGTATACTTAGGGTGTAAAGAGCTGTAACTGCATTTAAAGCAATTGACGAGTCAATCTTCATCCAGACAGCACTTCCATTATCTTGATCCTCTAAGTCATCATAAATATCGAATGAGAGTATAAGCAATTCAATTCCGGCAGCTAGCAATTCGATTGCTTTTTGGTCCTGACCGTTAAAAGCTAAATAATGATGAAGAGCCAAATCGGCAAACTCAAACGTATCCTTAGACTCAATAAAATTCTGAAGATATCGTTCCAAGTCCTGATTCATTATTTTTTGGCTTACAATCTCCTTCATTTTCTCCTTGATCCGGACAGAATCTAAACATATCTGCTCAATAACGACTTCCCCCCTCCCATTCCATTTTACTAAATGGGACATTTAAAGGACAGCAGGTTTTTCGTTTTTTAACAATCATATAATACTTTATCCTTTTATTGTATGGGAAGAACGAAAAAAAAGACTTGTTTCCAAGTCTTTTTCACGAAATTTTCATTGCATAATTGTATTTATCGAGCTGATCAATGCTTTTGTTAATGTTTCGTAATGAATCTGTCGTTTCTTTAATATCAAGTTCGAGTCGGAATAACAATTGTTTTACTTCTTCAAGTTTCTTTTCCATCGTTTCCACACTCCTTTTTTTGAAAGATCAATGAATTGTGTATGGTGAACGAGTCCTAGGTATTTGATCTGTTACTAATAGTGTATCTGCTTTCGGCTTATTTTTCACCGAAAAGTATGCAAAAAAGTCCTGCGTGACACCGCAAATCTCAATAGGCCCTTATACTCAAAGGAATCACAACAAGAACGGGACTATCTTTCTATGCGAAAGAGCGTATATATCTGCTGAAATTGAGAAAGATTCTTAATCTCCTTGATTTTAACGTGTTTCGTATTTTTATTAAGTAAGACTATAGTCCTTCGTGCCTGATTTTCAAAATTGAAGATGCGATTCTTGGCGTATCCTGACCGACAAACACCGAAAAGACCGCAACGCTAAAGTTGTGGCCTTTTCGCTTTGTCATATTCGGCAATTAGGGATCTATACATATAGAAACATCCCTTTTATGTGAGGTGCTCCCATGAGATATCATTATCCTTGGTTTTACGCCTATCCGTATGAGATTCGCCGCCCTCCAGCTTCTCCTGCCAATACAGATAACTTTATCCGTTCAGCGAGGGAGGCGTCAGGGCTGTTCGCCGATGCCCAGCTTGTTCTTAACCGCATTGCGGGCTCGCGGGAGCTCTCGCACCGCATCCTGACCTCAGCCGAGCAGTCCGACAAACAATCTGTAAAGCGCCTGATCAAACAAATGGGCGTACGGCATGAAGTGGATACCGTTTTTAATCCCGACGGCATTTACATCAGCCTCATCGGGACGCAAAGCCGAATGATTCTTGCTTTGCGGTGGTCAGAGGACCGCAATCATTTTGCGTCCATCAGATTATGACACCACTCCAGAGCCTCAAGATAACATTCATACGCCTCTTCTTTGTCCAGTTCTTTGCCTAATTCTGTACAGGTGTCCCAGTTGTTGCTTTCAATTAATTTCACAAGCTCAAGCATTTGATAGTAGTCGTTTTGATAGCCTAATAACGCTTGCCCGACTTCATCTTTTAAAGGCAATTCTTGAATAATCTCCTCTATTTCTCGGTGCAGCAGGGTGTCTATGAGAGAAAACATTCCAATCAGCATATAAGAAGCAGGCTGCGGCCTGGATGCTTTTCTCGCCAGCAGTTCACAAAGCTTTGCTCTCATCAAAGAAATCTTAATGATTTCGTGCTTGCTGGAGTGCCCTTTTCTGCTTAAATCCTTAAAGGAAAGAATATATATCCACCGTTTGATTTCATTAAACCCCAGCAGCATAATGGCCTGTTGAATGCTTTCAATTTTCTGGCTCAAACGGCTGTGGGATGAGTTTAAAAATTTTAAGATTTGATAGGACAGTGATAAATCCCGCTCGATGTATTCGGTCACACGCTGTATGTTAGGCTGTTCTTTGCTCAATTCGTTAAGCAGTTCATAGTAAGAATAGAAATGCGTCGACAGGTCATGGCCGCTGATGATGCGCGGTTCGCTGAAAAAGTAGCCCTGGAATAATTGAAAGCCGTCTTGTGCCGCTTGTTTATATTCCTTTCGGGTCTCTACTTTTTCCGCTAAAAAAATCAAGCCTCTGCAGCCGTAGGTTTGCAAAATTTTTCTGCGTTCCATTCGTGTTGTTTTGAGAAAATCAATTTTCAATATATCAATATAGCTCATGAGCTTTTCCAATAAGCATTCATTTTGCGGGTTTATTGCATAAAAATCATCAAGTGCCAGCATATACCCCATTTTTTTCAGCTCTTTGCATCTTGAGATGAGGGCCGGCGTGATCGGTATATCTTCAAGGATTTCAATGACAAGCTGTTTCGGATTGAAGGAGGTGGGAAGATTCGAATACATCAGGCTTTCCGTAAAATTAACAAAACAGCGTTTCCCTTCCGTCAGCTTCTCAATTCCGATATTTAAAAAGCTGTTGATCACCAAATCAGCCGTTGCCTGATCGCCGTCTTTAGCGCTATATACATTCTCTTCGCTTTCTCTATACAGCAGTTCATAAGCAACAACCTGTTCTTTTCTATTAAAAATAGGCTGTCTTGCAACAAACACCCTCATTGATTTATCCCCCCTTACAATACGCGCAGCTTTTCACCCCTAAGTATATCAAATAATTTGACGAAAATTGTCTAAACATGAAAAATAATATATTCAAAAAGAAACTGGCCCTTCGCGAACGAAAGGCCAGTTTTCTTTATTCTTCCTCAAGCTCTTCATCAAGTCTGCTTTTCACTTCGTGAATCCGCTGCATTTTATTGCTCCAGCAGTCCTCACTTAAATCAACCGGATATTCCTCCGGCTTGCTGATTCTCTTATATTCCTCCCACAGCAGGCTGAGGTTATCCTGCACATACTGCTGTATGTCTGAGATCTCAGGGTTTTGGTAGCAAAGAATACCCTTTTCAAAAATCAGCTCATGAAGATCCTTCGCATAAAAATTCGTGACAAATTTGCTGATAAATGTATGAACCGGGTGGAACATTCTGAGCCGCTTCTGATCATTCACCTGCTCATCATAAAGCGCAATATAGTCGCCTTCAGAGTGGTGATTGGACTGATTGATAATGCGGTACACTTTCTTTCTGCCCGGTGTCGTCACT
Organism: Bacillus rugosus; assembly: GCF_023238245.1. NCBI lineage: Bacteria > Bacillati > Bacillota > Bacilli > Caryophanales > Bacillaceae > Bacillus > Bacillus rugosus. Next base: position 3,137,344 of record NZ_CP096590.1, read on the forward strand.
TTTTCAGGATTGGACGAAATTTTGATCGTGTCGACCATTTTCCCGTCTTCTTCAATGGCTACGAGTTTGTAAACCGCTCCGAGAGCCGGCTGGTCATAGGCCGTGATCAGCTTCGTACCGACACCCCAGACATCAATGCGCGCTCCCTGAGCCTTTAAATTCATAATGGTATGCTCATCCAAGTCACTTGAAGCAATGACTTTCGCATCTGTAAATCCTGCTTCATCAAGCATTTTCCGGGCTTTTTTTGACAGGTACGCCAAATCGCCGCTGTCCAAGCGGATGCCGATGAAATTGATGCGGTCTCCGAATTCCTTGGCCACTCTAATCGCATTCGGCATGCCTGAACGAAGCGTGTCATACGTGTCGACTAAGAAAACGCAATCCTTATGCGTTTCCGCGTATTTTTTGAAAGCTGTATATTCATCGCGGTAAGCCTGCACAAGCGCATGTGCATGTGTGCCGGAAACCGGGATATTAAAGCGCTTTCCGGCTCTTACATTACTTGTCGCGCTAAAGCCGCCGATTAAGGCTGCTCTCGCTCCCCACATAGCCGCATCCATTTCATGCGCCCGCCTTGTTCCGAACTCAAGCGCGACTTCATCGCCGATGACGCCTTTAATCCGGGCAGCCTTTGTTGCGATTAATGTTTGGTAGTTCACAATGTTGAGCAAAGCCGTTTCAATCAGCTGCGCTTCTACAAGGGGGGCTTCCACCCTCATAATCGGCTCATTGTTAAATACGAGCTCTCCTTCTTTCATGGAGTAAAGTGAACCTGTAAAAGTTAAACCGCGCAAATATTCAATAAAATCTTCATGATACCCGAGTTCTTCCTGTAAATAATTCAGGTCACTATCCGTAAACTTAAAGTTTTCCAGGTATTCGATGGCTTTTTCCAAGCCCGCAAATACCGCATAGCCGTTTTCAAACGGAAGCCTTCTGAAAAAAAGCTCAAAAATGGCTTTCTTTTCATGAATGCCGTCTCTCCAGTAAGTTTCTGCCATATTGATTTGATAAAGGTCTGTATGTAATGACAGGCTGTCATCTTTAAATCCATACTCTAACACTGTTTTTCCCCTTCCTTACTCTGCCACTTGCGCTCCGATGCTGTTTGCAAAATGGGAAAGAGCCCACGTGTGCCCCTCCTGATTAAAGCTGGCAACAGCCTGTTTGTGCACAACAATCCGGAAACCTTTGTTGTAAGCGTCAACCGCTGTATGCAACACACAAATATCTGTGCAGACACCCGCAAGATGCAGTTCGTCAATCTGCCGCTCTCTGAGTTTGAGCTCTAAATCAGTTCCCGCAAAAGCAGAATATCTCGTTTTTTCCATGTAGTAAACATTTGGTTCATGTTCATGTTTCTGATATAGAGGCAAAAGCTTTCCGTACAGATCTTTTCCTTCCGTGCCTTTCATATTATGCGGAGGAAAAAGACGGGTTTCAGGGTGATATTGATCCCCTTCATCATGAGAATCTACTGCTAATACGACGTAATCACCGTTTGTGATGAATGCTTCAGTCAAATTGACGATCGCCTCTTCAATCATTCTGCCGGGCTTCCCGCAGGTCAATTTTCCGTCACTCGCCACAAAATCATTCGTATAATCAATACAAATAAGTGCTTTTTTCATAGCCGGCCTCCCCGCCATCAGTATGAGAACATTATATCTTATCTCCAGTTGTAAGTGAATTGCCATGAATAAAAAGACAAACGGTCCGTTTGTCTCTTAAGGTTTCAGCACTGACCGGTTAAATATGTCGTCCTGAATATATATCAATTCACGATTCACAGCGATGTCAGCCGCAATGACAAGGCCTAAAGGCGTATGAAACTGAAGATCAGATACAATCTTGAAGTGCACTCCGTTCCGGTTCGCCATTTGGATATAGGGAGAGTAAGACTGATACTGAAGCTCTCCATTAATCAAAAGGGTTATGTTTTTGCTGTTTTTCAGTGCGTTCTCTACTTTTTCATACGGTTTGCTTCTGAGGACCTGTCCTTTCGTCAGTGCCAAAAGCACTCTTTCCCTTAATGAGCCTAAAAATAAATGGCGCTCGTCAGGCTTCGTCTCCAAGGGCCCATACATTCCTTGCTGCAAATAGAGATCCATTTTTTCATCACTCAAAAGCTTGTCCTCCCGTCTTGTTTGTCTTCATTATCACCTGATTAGGCAGGAGCTAAACTTTCAAGGGCAGTTACATTTCTGTTACCCAATGTATGATTTTTTTAGCCAGCTCACCAGCCGGTTCTTCCTCTGTATACCGGCGCAAAGAAGCCTCCAGCCGTTCAAGCAGAGATGCTTTATCTTCTTCATAAGAAATAATCGTGCTCCACTCCAGCTGCGGAACCGCTACAAGCGTGCGCAGTTCTTTTCTGTTTTCATGCAGATACACGTCCGTGATCATTCCGGTTTGCGTATTGATATTCGCTTTTCTGATTTTCATAACATGACCTCTCTATTCAAAGTCTACCCATATTATACAATAAAAAAGCAACAGCCTCTCCTGAAAAGGCTGTTACCCGTTAAACGACACTGTTTCATCAATGATATCGGCATCATTAAAAATCGTTTTACTGTGTTTATTATCGACCTTCATATAATCACCTAATTGAAACGCACCCGATCCTGCGCCTGTGTGATCAACGCTCTTTGGCGAAATCGCAAACACATCCCCAAAGCTGGCCGCTGCATCACCTGATATTGACATAATATAAATCGGACCTACGATCGCAGGCATTTCCCCACCTCCGCATTGATTTACAGCATCATATGCAAAGAGGCGCAAATGGTGCCCGCCTATTCAGCGGACTTGGCTTTTTCTTCAAGGCGTGACCGCTGGCGTAGCTTGATTAAGCGGACAATATTCAGGAAAAATGCCTTCACTACCGCGTAGACCGGCACTGCTAAAATCATGCCGAGAATTCCGCCGAAGCTTCCCGCTCCGATCAACAGCAAAATAATCGTAAGCGGATGCGTATTCAGCCGCTTTCCAATCACGAGAGGAGACAGCAGGTTCCCGTCGAGCTGCTGAACAACGACCACCACAATAATCGCAAACAGCGCTTTGGCCGGAGAGTCCATAAAACCGACAATGACGGCCGGAGCAGCACCGAGAAAAGGCCCGACATAAGGAATGATATTGGTAATCGCCATGACAATCCCAAGAATCAGAGCATACGGCACCCCGGCAATTAAGTAGCCAATAAAACACGCTGTTCCGACAAAAAGACAGATCAACAGCTGTCCCTGAAAATAAGCTGCAAGCGTATCGGATAAATCTTTAAAAATCTTTAAGCCTTCTGTCCGATAAGAAGCCGGAAGAATTTTTACTGCCAGATGCGGAAAGCGGTGTCCGTCTTTCAGCATGTAAAAAAGGATAAATGGAACAGTAATAATAACAAGTGTGATGTTTGTCACGACACCAAACACCGCAGATAAACTGGACGTGATATTTTGCGGCAGGTTTTGGAGAAAGCTTGTCAAAGACTGTTCAATTTTTGATATCGATACATAATCCTGATTCATCATCCAGGTAAACCATTGGGAATGTGACAAATCTTTTGTCAGCGACTGAATCTGTTTTATGTAATCAGGAAGATTGTTAAACAGCCCAGTCACTTGCGATGTAATAACAGGCCCGACTGACGCTGAAACGAAGGCCAGCAAACCGATAAATAGTAAATAGATCAATAGAATGGATAATGTCCGCGGAATTTTTTTCTCAAGCAGGCGGACGACCGGATTAAAAATGAAATACAAAATTCCCGCAATCAGCATCGGGAAAAACAATGTCGAGATAAAAACAATAAACGGCTGAAACACAAATGAAACCTTTGTTGCCACGTAAATAATCAGCAAAACAAATAAAATCTGCAATGTCCAAAAATGGACTTTTGATTTCAACAAGCTTTGTTCCTCCTAGTTTTTCTTTGTCTGTCAGATAAAAGGACTTATACCCCATCATTGTAACAAAAATGAACTCATATCAGAACTCTTAATATAATGAAAGGAGTGTTGGTGATGCAGGCTGTGAAATACGATCTAGATTCGGAACTGGCATCCTCTTTCTCCGAAAAAGAGCGGGAATGTACGGTCAGAGGATGAGACAGCACTGCTCTGTGCCCCGTTTTCCGGGAAACCCCAGGTATATGTAAAGAATGAGCCAAGCTATCACTTTCTTGTCCACCAACAGCTTTCAGTCCGTTCCGGCTATAGTGTACGGTGTCACTTTTTGTTTTTCAGATGCCTGCTATCAAGAATGTGCCGGTTTTGATCTTGGTGAAATGATCAGCGCTTAACTGAAAAATAGGACGTCTCGGTGTACGCCTATTTTTCATGCGCAAGCACTGTTAAACCCGCTCACTGTAATCTGGCGTGACGGAAATCATGTGCTGGATTCTGATCAAACAAACAGAATTTCGGGCACCTTCAATTGTGATATGGTCAGGTTTTACATCGATCAGTCTGCCTCTGACCGTATCTCGTACTGTCTGTATCACGAACCTTGAGCCGATGAGCTTTTTAATGGTCTGATAGACATAAGGATCGACTAAAGAGACCAGTTGCGGACTACCTTGGTTGACCATACTTCAATCCCCTTTTTATGTTTTATCTCAGTTTATGCCGCAATTATGGATAATGACACAGGCTTACCTGATAAAACCAGGGACGCGGGGATTTTAGGAGAATATGTTTGGTAGCGGGTGTAAAGGAAATGGTGGTGAAGCGGAGACAGCGAAGAAAGCTGGCGCTGTTCCGTGAAAAAACGGGACTTATACAGGCTTTATCATGGATGCCTGGGCTTGGTCGATTAATTGGTCCAGCTTTTCTATTTTTTTACGTGCAGTTGAAGGATCGATTTGGCGGTAATGATGGTGGCCGCCCGGCTCTTCATCAAGTTCGTCCGCTTTTTTGACTATCTGCTGAAGCGTGTTTTTCTCTAATTCGCCTTCGGGTAAATAGGAATCGGTATGAAGCAAAATGGCAAGGGCAATCTCTTTAGCAGCTTTCGGTTCCTCGCCCAGCCGAATCAGAAGCTTATGCGCCCGTTCCGCCCCTTTAATGGCATGAATGTCATTTCTTTTGTATTTCTCATAATCCCACTTTCCGTCTGTATACCATTCATAATGGCCGATGTCATGCAGCAGCGCCGCTTTTGCAGCTAAATCAGGGTTGATGTCAGCCTTTATAGACAGCCTGTACGCATGGTAAGCGCAGGCAATTGCATGTGCCACACCGGAACGCTGTAGATATTTTTGTGCAACTGGATGGGTGAAAACATCCATTAATGTAACCTTTCTCATGGAAACCCCTCCTTTAGATATTTTTAGAATCCTAACATAATTTGCAGAGAAACTCAATTCTTATGTCACATCATTTTGTCTTCTTGTCATCATTGTTATACCCTAAAAGCAGAGTTTCAGTCAGTATATGCGGCTGTTCAACATCGTGCGAGGGTGATTGCCTTTTTTATAAAAAAAAGAGCAGAAAATGTCTGCTCTATAAAAACTCTTTCATATCGTAAACGCGTCCGTTTTCCGTGCCTTGTTCTAATAAAGAAAGCAGCGTGCCGGCAATAAAGGACGGGCTGCGAAGGCTTCCTGTTTCATTTAATGTCCGGAAACGTTCAATGTCGTGGAAATCCTTTTTCGATGAAGAACGGATGACAGCTTGCATCTCAGTGTCCATAACACCTGGTGAGAAAGAAATCATGTTCACCGGCAGTTCTTCATCCTCCTGTTCAAATCCAAATGTCCTCGTAAACATGTCGAGCCCGGCTTTTGAGCTGCAATACGCGCTCCATCCCTTATATGGATTTTTGGCGGCGCCTGACGTAATGTTGACAACCGTCTTTTTTCCGCTGTATAAAGCAAACCGTTTTGTAAACAGCTGACTCAAAAGCACGGGCGCAGTCAGGTTCAGCTGATAATGGCGCTGCAGCTCGTCAAGTGACGCTTCGCCGGCGCGTTTGATCGGCGTTACCATTCCGGCGTTGTTGATCAGGGTAATACCTGAGTAATGATCTGGATTGATGGATGACAGCAATGTTTCAAATTGCTGTTCAGCTTGTTCAAGATTGATGAGGTCTATTTGATGCTGCGTCAATTTTTCATGAGAGACATCCGCTTTCGTTCTGGATAAGGCATGGACTTCATGACCCTTCTCTAAAGCCTGTAATGCAATGGCTTCACCCAGTCCTTTTGACGCTCCGGTGATGATATAAAGATCCATTGGAAACCTCCTCCTTCCATTCCTATTGTACGGTACCGCTTTTGCACAACACAAGCACAGAGCCTATGCCTTTTTGTTCTCCTGCGCTATGACTTTTGGGATGAGGAACACAATGCCTGCAATGCCGAGCAGGATTAGCACAACATACATAATCGGAAGCAGCAATGAAGATGTTTCCTGCCTTTCTTCTGTCTCCGTGGATGACGTCTTTGTGATTGGTTTTTCAGCAAACGTAATCCCGAGCTGTTTCGACTGGGCCGCAATCGTGTTGGATTCTTCGGCATTTGTTGATGTAAACAAATCTTTTATCAGCTCGGCGTCCTTGTCCTCGGGCTTATCAAAAGTGATATCCTTCTGTTCCTCAGGCAGTTCTGTTTTCTCTTCATAGTAGGTATCTTCATGCAAATAATTCGTATCAATTTCGATGTCTTTCTTCTCATACTGGTTTGGCGCGATATCTGTATTTTCTTCGGTTTCGGCTGCTACAGCAGAGGGTATGAAAAGGGAAAAGGAGAGCATACAAATCATGATCCCCTTTTCCATGCTGCGATTACGCTTCATACGTTTCATCGCTTTCTGCTGTGTGTTCGGCCATCAGCCGGATGATCAGCGGCAGAGCCGCGGCAATAACCGTAATGATCAGCAGAACCGTTATTCCGATTGTAAACAAGTGTCCTGTACCGTACTGGATGTCGATATATACTTTCGAAACCGGATCTTCAAATGTAAAGTTCGGCATTATCAAATCAATAAGCGGTGCAACGTAGAATAGAATCATTGCCGCTGAGGCAACCCATCCAGGGATCGACCCGAATCTGAATGCTGCTCGGATAAAGGCAGAGCTTGCGACCAGCAATAGAATCGTAAACACCGACCACTTAATCGTCTGATCGTCCGGCAGTGAATAAATATTCAAACCGAACAAGCTGATCATAAGCCCGACAAGGATATTCAAAATTCCGAATAGCGCTCCTTTGACGAGAAGCGGCGCATTTTGGTAATACGAGCTGAAATAGCCGATTAACAGACTGCTGATTAACACAATGACAAGGATGACAACCGGGGGCACCGTCTGGGTTTTTTCTTCCGGTACCTCTCCACTGATTTTAAGCGGATTCGCCAAGTAGTCATATACATAGCCATTGTTTTGCCCGTCTACTAATGTATTTCCCAATATGCCGTAAACGTCACTGCGGACAAGCTTTGTGGAGGCGACATTTTTCCCCCAGTTGTTGTTTAAGGTGTCGGCTTTCGCCTGAACATCATTGACGCTTTGCTGCATATTCGTCGTGTAATCAATAATGCCTGACTGGCGATCAGACAATGACCCCATCATATCTGACATTTGCAGCACTTCCTGGCCGACCGTATCTTGGACACTCAGTGCCATTGTGCCAGACAGCCCGTCATTACTGAACGTCGCAGCTTCTTGCGTTGTGCCTGTTACTAGCTGTTCTGACGCTTTTGCGGCACTTTCAGAGATTTTCGTCAGTTCGTCAAGAACACCTGCTTGAGAGTCACGGATGAAGCCGCTGTAGTCCTCCGTAAATTTGGTCATGCCATCGATGAAGCTGTTAATGTCTTCATCAGTTTGCATCGTGTTGTTTTTCAGATCTTCCCAGCTGGCTGATTCTGCAGGTGTGAGAGCCAGGATGGATTTGACGTTGCCCTGCTGGCCGTCGATGACATTGGTTTTTGCAGCGTTGTCTATCGTTCTGGATAATACAGAGTCATAAACTGATAAATATTTATAGTATCTCATTAAAGCAGAGATGCTTTCTGTATTGATTTCTCCGGAGAATTGAAGCTGATCTTTATTTTCCAGCTCGCGAATCGCGCTGTAAATCCCTTCGAACTCCCTCTTCCGTTTCGCTTCAAGGTTTTCAAGTTTGCCTTCTAGCTTTTTCACTTTGTCTTTCAATTCATCAATTTCATCATTGAGACTATTCATTTGTTCTTTTAGTTCTTCTAATTTCTTTTTCAGTTCTTCATTATGGGCATTTTCTTTTTCTTTGAGCTCTTCTTCAATTTGCTTGATTCGCTCAGACGCTTTGTTGAGCTGTTCTTTTGCTTTTGCGATATCAGAAATCTCATCGTTTCCTGTTTGACCTTCGTCCTCAGGCTGAGTCGTACCACCGTCGCCTCCGGTATCTCCTGAATCTCCGGTTCCGTCCTCATTTGCCAGCTGGATAAATCGAAGGGCTGAGTCAGATGAAGCAGTCTGTTCGACAGATGTGCCAGTGTCGGTTTGTCCGCTGTCTGACTCACCATCAGAGGCTTCGCCATTCTGCTCCTGACCGTCTGTTCCCTGCTGCTGGTCTTGATCCTGAGTATCGCCGTCAGTCCCGGCATCACTATTGTTATCGTCGTTTCCGGTGTCTCCCTGTGTATCATCGGGATCCGTGTTAGTTCCGTCATCAGGTTTTTCCGGGTTGTCAGTGGACGGCTCGTCTGTTCCCGGATCCTCTGGCTTCGGCTCTTCTTTTTCTGGCTCCTTTAGGTTGTCTGAAATGTCCTGAATATCCGCGGCGATGTTTTTCAGTTCTTCACGCTGTTTTTCAAGATCAATTTTCAGTTCTTCAGGATCCTCTTCTTTCGGGTCTTTATCTTTATCATTGTTGTCAGAGCCATCGTCTTCGACTGGGTCGTCCCCTTTCGCAACCGTCAGTGCCTGACGCGCTGGGACAAGCAGTTCATAAACCTGATTTAATGCTGTCTGTCTTGATGCGGCCTGATATTGATTAATTAAATCACTTTGTATCTTCGCCATGCCAAGTTCCTGCTGAGGAACTTGACCTTCCCTAAGTTGCTGGGCATTTGCCAGCACTGTACTTGTTTGTGCAAGCTGTGTTTTCGCTTGGCTGATCCCTGTTGCCAATCCGCTCATGCGTTCGCTGAACTGATTCGCCTTTTGCTGTGCTTGGATGGCATCTAGACCTGTCTGGATTTGCTGCTGTGTTGAATCTTGGGCTGCCATAAGCAGCTTTTTCTGATTTTCTTGATATTCTTTGTATCTTTCAACGGTATCAATGAAATCTTTCAGCGTGTTTTTGGCTTCCTCCGCTGTTGAAGCTTTTTCTTTTGTCGTGCCCTGCGCTTCATTCATTGATTTCTTCAGCTCATCGATTAAGTCTTTTTGCTGTTTGATTTCACCTGCTAAATCATTAGAGCTTGGTTTGTAAAAGTTGTACATGACATTCTGGAATTCAGATTCTTTATTGACGATTTTGTCAAATTCTCCTCTGATGTTGTCCACTTTTTGTGAAACAAAGTTCCAGTATAAGGCCGACATTTTTTTGTTCATTGTCTTTTGGGCATCCTCAAGCTCACGCTGAACTTTTTCTTTGTTGACGGCATTCAGGTTATCTTGAATGCTGAATTCGAGCGTTGCTTTTTGAGGATGGTCGTTGTCATAGCTCAAAATGTTTTTTGAGAAATCTGAGGGAATGTAGACGATCGCATCATATTTCTTTGATGCGAGGCCAGTCTCGGCCGCGCTTCGGTTTACGACTGTCCATGAATAATCAGGACGTTCACCCAGAACGGCCGCTACTTCCTTGCCGAACTGGGCGGATTTGTCCTCTTCATCAGATTTTACCTCATCACTCAATACGCCTGTGTCTTCATTCACCACCGCGATTTGCCGCGTGGAATTGACTGCTTTCTTCGTCGGATCGTCTCCTATAAATCGGAAAAACAAAACCGGCAGCAACAAAATGATGATGACGGCGGATATTAACTTGATCAAGCTTTTTCGTTGTTCTGTCATCTAGCACTCTCCCTTTCTGCAGAACATAAAGGAATTTGAACTTTTTGCTCCTTCCCGTTTTCCACAACATATCCGAAGCCCGGCTGAATCTCAGGCTCCTGTCTTTGGTACGGGAGAGGAATGACATTTTGCTCAGATTTTTTCATCAGCAGAATCGCGTGGCGAATTTGCTTCATCTCTGTCGTCAAGGAGTCATAGCCTTTTGAGAATTCGCTGTGATTTCCGCCCGGGATAAAGCTGAAACCAAGGTGTGCATATGATTTCATGAAGTTTGCCAGACGGTCTTGTATTCTCGTATCAATCGTCTGCTGGAATCTCGTAATCCCGTCAATCATCAGCACCACTTGTGAGAATCGCAGATTTTGCGCGTCTCCTTGGCGGACGGCTTCCACATACATGGCTTCTCTTGTTTTGAAAATGTCTTCTGCTGTTTCGATCCACTGCTCAATATCTTCTTTCGTTTCCAAATATGAGACATCCGATTCCTTCGCATATTGGGATAAGCCGCGGTCAATCGAGTCAAACAGGCCGATCATTTCGGTTTCATCATCAATCAGATGTTCAAGCATTACTTTTAAGACATTTGTTTTCCCGCGCTGGGTCTGGCCTAAAATCAGGCAGTGCTTATGCTTGCCCAAATCAAAGTAGACTGGGCTGACTGTTTCTTCATGAAGCCCGATCGGGACAGATAAAGGCTTGCGTTCCAGCTTGAAGCGTAGGGAAAATTCTCTCGTCGACAGACTCTCAGGCAGCATCGGAATCGGTGCCGGCTGCTCCATAGAAGCAAAGCGCTCCTGAAGATGCTGAACGTCTGATTTCAATCCATTGAACATGCTGATATCATCATCGGCGTCAACAGGCAGGAACATTTGCGCGAAGTAAAGCTCTTCCTTTTGAATGATGACGCGCCCTGGGATCGGTTCAAGATTGAACTTCGGCCGTCCGTAAATGGAATATCCCTCAGATTGATCCATGAGATAATGGACAACCTTTGTTTTCAGGTTATTTAACAATGACTGGCGGACCGCATTAACCCGCGTCGCTGTCAGCATGAAATAGATGCCCAAGCTCTGTCCGTCTCTTGAAAGCTGGACAAATTCCGATTCAAGCTCATGCATCTCATCCTTCACGATGTCAAAATTGTCAATGGTGATGAAAATGAACGGAAGCTCTTCTTCGCTCAGCGCATTGTACATTTTGATGTGGCTGATTTCTTTTTCTCTGAACAGACGTTTACGGCGGTCAATTTCTTCTTTGATTCGAATCATGAACTTTTCAATTTTTCTTGATTGGTCCATCAGGAAGTAATCCGCGGTATGCGGGAGCTTCGCCAATGGCAGAAGCGTTCCGTTTCCGAAATCAAAGATATAGACATGGAGCTCTTCAGGTGTGTACACGTCCGCAAAGCTCATCAGGAACGTTGCGGCGGCAATCGATTTTCCGTAGCCGGAAGAGCCGAATATGCCGATATTTCCGTCTTCCATCATCTTATAAGCAATAGGAGCCTGTCTTTGCAGATCAGGTTCATCGACATACGCGAAGTGGAAATGATCTTTTTCGTCCGATGGGAAGAGTGTGCGCGGGATACGTTCCGCAAGCGGCGGCAACCATGGGCTTGACAGCTTCTCGATTCCCATTTCATCTTGGATGCGTTCAATTTCATCAACTATAGCTTCGATTTCTGTTTGTACGTCTTTTTTCGCGATATCTTCGGTATCCACCTCAGAAAGCGGGATCAGACCCGTATCCGTGACAATCGCAATTTCATCCTCTGTTCCGTAGACTTCCTCTAGGTAAGGCGCACCGCTCCAGGCGGATTGGAACAGCTCATACACTTCATTGTTGCCGACCTGCAAATAACCGCGTCCTGTCACGGTAATGTTTGCGGCATCGCTGTTTTTCAAAATCTCTTTACTGTCGGTGGCATCCTGAACCTTCAGCGCTACTTTAAAGCGCGAGTTACTCCAAATCTGATCGTCGATGATGCCGCCCGGCTTCTGTGTAGCCAAAATCAAATGAACACCGAGACTTCGCCCGATACGCGCGGCACTGACAAGCTCCCTGATAAAATCAGGTTCTTCGCTTTTCAGCTCGGCGAATTCATCAGAAATTAAGAACAAGTGAGGCATTGCCACTTCTGCTTTCCCCTGCTTGTACAGCTTTGTATAGTCATTGATGTGATTGACTTGATACTGGTCAAACAGACGCTGCCTTTTTTTCAGCTCGCTTTTAATGGAAGCAAGCGCCCGCATACTGAAGTTTTTGCTGCCTTCAATATTCGTGATCGTACCGAGTAGATGAGGAATGTTGCGAAACGGCTGTGCCATTCCTCCGCCCTTATAGTCAATTAATAAGAAAGCCGCTTCATGCGGGTGGAAATGCACCGCAAGTGACAAAATGTAGGTCTGGAGAAATTCACTTTTCCCTGACCCTGTTGTCCCTGCAAGCAACCCGTGCGGACCGTGAGCCTTTTCATGAAGGTTCAGATACACAATGTCATCTTTTCCCTTATAGCCGATCGGCACTGACAGCGACTTCGACGATTCACTCGTCAGCCATCTTTGTTGAATGCCGATTTCTTTTACTTCCTTCGCATGGAAAAGCTCCAGGAACGATACCGTCTCCGGAATGGAATTCGTAATGCCGACCTGGTGATTCAGCGTCCGCAGCGTGCGTGAGAACCGTTCGTTGTCCCCGCGCTGATGATGATCCAGGCTGAACGGAATTTTTACCGCTTTTTTCTTCTGTATTAAAATGTCGCCTTCATGCTCATTGATGTAGCGGACAAGAGTCGTAATGTTTTCCGACAAGCTTTCCTTTGTTTCTGCGGCAACAATTGTAGAGATGCCCAGATGCTCGTGCTGTCCTTCTAAATATTCGAGAATGACATGCTCTGAGATCAGCTGCTGATTCGTGATGACAAATACAAAATGCGGTTTGAACTGCAGTTTTTCTTTGTCATCTTCGAGATCGCGCTCTCTGATCAATTCATAAAGTGAAGACAGGAGCTGATCTCGGGTTTGCTCATTATATATAAAACCTTTCGCATAGATATGGGGCATTTGAAATTGCGGAAGCCACTTCATCCACTCCCAGTCTCTATACTCTTCTTCATGAAAAATAAAAACGAATCGCAGATCATGATAGCTGTTGAAGAACGACAGCTGTCCGATCAGCTGATGAATCTCATTTTTCACAATTTGCGATTTACCGACAAGCCCCATTGGACCTTCCGCCAAATCGACCGTAACCGGCGCATTGCGGATATCCTTATAAACACGCTGCATGTGCTGCGATTTTTCCATGAGGTCATCAATATCACGATTGGCCAAGTCTCCGCCACTCATATTGATTTCATAGCTGGAAGGGACTGTTCCCGTCCCCAGCCGCAGCTGGAGATAATCCTTGCTTTCAAGTGATTTTTCCCAGATCCGGTCACTAATTTCACTTGTTAAGTATTTCATTTGTTCAAACGAAGGGAAGTGAAATTCAAGTACCTGCTTTTGCTTTTCAGCTAGCGCCTGAAGCTCTTTCCGCTTATTGTCTAAGTAAAGCTTATACACGCGCTCCCGTTTTTCCTCTCGTTTTTTTCGCTGGTTTTTATCGCGGAAATATTGCACCGTCGAGGTAATCAGGGTCATCATAAACATCGCCAGCGAAACGAGTATGAATATGCCGCGCGGCTGAATGATGGCGACAACGCCCATCACGATCAGCATCACAAGCGGAGGCAGGATGACGAGCCACAGCCCTCTATTGGTTTGATCGCTCTCCTGAGAAGGAAAACTGAAGGATACGCGGTCATCCGGCAGGTCGTACACCATTCGCGGCGTTCTTCTGTACTGCGGATATTTTTTCTGCATCTCTGTGCTCGGTTTGACCGTTTCTGTTAATGCTGTTTCAAACGAGGAAAAATGAACAATTTCTAAAAGATCTTGTTCATTGACTCTCATTTGTGTAAAGTTCCAGAAAATTTCATCCCCCGGCTGGAGCGGTGTATTGGCGATGATTTTCTCTCCGTTCAAGAAGATCGTCCCGCTTTCAGGACGAACCGACCAGCTTACGCCGACACGGAGTAAAGAGAACGTACTTTGTTCGGCAAAAGATAAATCTTGCGGATTCAGATAAATATCTGCATTTGTCTTTTCTGAAGAGCATATGATTTCATCCCGATTCCCCGTAAAATAAACAGATTTCTGAGGCTCACTGCCCGTCAATATCAACCGTATATCCTGCTGATCTGTTTGGAGAGTAAATGATGCATCCGGCTCAATCGTGCCGAGACAATCATTTCCCAGGAAAACTTCGTATTGGCCGCCGGATTCCTTTTGAAGAGAAATCACTCCGCTTTCAAAGGGAATGGTGCCAATCGTAATGGAATCCTTTACATCAGGCCCTATGGTCACCGGATGGGACGACGGGAGGTCAGACAGTTTCAGTTTTTGAACGTTATTTTGGTAAAAAACCCATAATAGACTCAAATGGCGAACCCCCTAACGGCCGAATGGCAGCATGCGATGACCTGTGCTTCATGTCTCACGTTATTTGTCATCTTTTTTCTCATCTTTCTTTGCTGTTTCTTTTTTCTCTTGTTCTTCTTTTTTCTTCTGTTCTTCTTGTTTCGCTTTTTCCTCGGCTGCGGCTTTTTCTTCTGCCGCTTTCTCTTCAGCTTGTTGTTTTTCTTCGTCTGTTTGTGTTTGTTCTTCGGTTGTATCGACTAAAGATGTATCCTGTCCTTTATTTTCTTCATGTTCCTTTTTTGCTTTTTCAAGCTCACTATTTACTGAATCGAGTTCTTTTTGTATATCTTCATCATTTGTATCTTCAGATAAAAGCTGCTGTTTATATTTAGCTAGCCCAAAGTAAATATAATCATTGTATTCAAGTTTACGGCCGATACTGATAGCTTCTTTGTAATTCCCTCGACCATAATCAATCCAATACAAGAAATGCTGAGGGTCTGATTGCAGTGTGACTAAATTATTTTCAATATTTTTAGTTTTTGCACTCCCTAGATTTTCAACCTCAACATAAGACGTCGCCAGCTGATACTGCACCGATTCAGGCAGGCTTTCCGCATCGTACTTGGACAGTGTGCTGATAACCTCACTGTACTGTTTGTTTAGGAAAGCACGGTTGCTGTCCACTATCGCCTGGTGCTTTGGCTGTGCGAAAAATAAAGAGTACATCGAATAAATAAGGGCGGGTACAAGCAAAACAATGAGCCCCAGGCCGATGTACCGCTGGATGTTCCACTTCTTTCTCGGGATATGTATGTATGTTTTCGCTTTGGCTTCGAGCTCATCGATATGGGTTTGAATCAGCTCGAGCAGATCATCATAGGACGCCGCCTCCAATATCGCCTTAGCCTCTGCGGAGAACGTCAGCGTTTCATTGAATTTCAGGTAATCTTCAAACGCAAAAGCGCCGTCAACTGCCAAAGCCGCTGCCGCTTTCAGCTCCCCCCACACTCTTTCCTCATCATGCCCGTAAGGAGGAATGCTTTCTTTTACTCCATAATGGAGAAAATAAGGCGTCAGGCCTTTATCGAATACAATGTTTTCAGGAGCGACAATCAAATTCAGCCTAGACAGATTGTGCTGCTGTACAGCTTGGACAAGCTGATAGGCAAACTGCCATTTGCTTTTTTTATCTTTAGCTTTCATGAAGCGGAATGCTTTATAGGAGGGAGGAGGTTGGATTGTGATGATCACTTCGTCATCCGTCACATCGATCTCTTTATGAAAAAATGGATTTACATCTTTGATCACGTTGGCTTCGAGACCGTCCAGAAGCTTTATTTTTTCCCGCTGAAAGGTAAATGTATAGCCGGCATCTGTTTTCTCGGCAACGGCTTCTAATTGGTTTTCTAAATATGATTTTTGTTTATCCGACATTCAACCAGATCCTTTCATAATATTTCAAGCCGGTCTCCGTTTGTAATGCCGCAATCAGACAGCTTGCATTCTCCGGAAAACACCGTATCCTTATTAACCACTCTGATCCAGTGCCCTTCGCGCGGAGGTATGGCTACGCTCTGGGCTTGCCAAGCAATATCAATTACTTTTTTCACCGGGTGGTAATCTGACAATCTGAGATCAAAGACACTGCCGTTATAATGTTTCAAATCTATTGTAATATCAATATACATTTTAGGATCACCCTTACATAGAAAGAGCGCCGTCTTCTCGTGAATCAGGCGCTCCTTCCCTTTCATACTGTTATCCGCGGATTTGATTTGCGATGTCTTGGTCAGTAGACTCAAGTGTATTTGCTGTTTGATCAAGCTGCTGATTCACATCTTGAAGCAAATCTGACATTTTGATAAATGAAGGTTTGAGCTGCTCGTATTGATCTGCGAACGCTTCGCTTGAAGCACCTTCCCACATGCTTTTCAAATCAGAGATCATGCGATTTAAACGATCAACCTGGTTTAATACTTCTTGGCTTTCAACGCCATATTGCTTCGCCATCGCTCTTAGCTCTTCGGGTGTGACACGAATTAATCCTGCCATATTCCTCATTACCTCCTGTGCCATCAGCCTAAATATGGGCTAATTCACTTATTTTTAGAACGTCATTATTATAAAAACAGTTTTTCGGTACAGTCAAACAAATATGTTTTAATTTTACAAAATGAGTCCAATGGTTTACCCCTGATCACTTAAAAATGACATATATTGTTAAACAAGTAGGTTCATTTTCTTAATCTTCTCTTCATTCTCCGAATAATCCAAAAGACCCAAATGATTCTCCAACTCCCAAAAAAAACCTTTCAGAAAATTTGATGCTACAGCACCATTTCTGAAAGGTTCAGTTTTTTCTTTCCTTAATCAAGCTTGCCCCCGATGACTTTCTTAGAAGAATAATAGGATAGGTTTCATATCATTTAAGGCATACAACTGTACTGTAAATGGGCGAATGCACCGCCAATCGTATATAAGACGTTTCTCTCAGTATGCCATGTAATTGCTTTTTTCGCTTCCGCTCTTTGTTGTTGATTTTCACAAACAACAACAATCATAATAAAAGGAAGGGGATGAGATGTCAAAAAGAAATCAAGCATGAAAAGTAGGGAGATTTATGACCATGCCAAATGATCCGTTTAAATACAGTTTTGACAGACTTGAAGATGTTGCTGATCATATCAGTGACGTTCTGCGGTGCCCGATTACCATAGAGGATGTTAACCACAAGCTGCTTGCCTACAGCACACACAGCGACTGCACAGACCCTGCCCGGACGTCTACAATCATTGGCAGAAGAGTACCGGAGAAGGTCATTAACAAGTTGTGGAAAGACGGAACGATTCCTGCTCTTTTAAAAACGGACCAGCCGATCAGAGTAAAGCACATAGATGAAGTCGGGCTAAGCAATCGCGTTGCAATTTCCATTTGGAAAAACAACCAAGTGCTTGGCTTCATATGGGCGCTTGAGATCCAAAAAACATTGTCTGACGATGATCTGATGACATTGCAAATGGCCGCAAAAGCAGTGAGAAACAAGCTTCTTAAACTCCAAATCAGAAAAACGAAAAATGAAGAACGCAGCCAAGAATTTTTCTGGAAAATGCTGACCGGACACATTCATCAGGAGCATGACATGGCAGATGGCTTCCACAAGCTTGGAATGGTCGCCCCTTCTGAGTTTTCCGTTATGATTATCCGGATTAACGGCGAGCTGACTGAAAAAATCGAACAGCAGCTGCAATATTTGCAGGAAACGACCCAGCAGGTTCACGTGCTGCTGACGACCGTAGATTCCAACGAACTCATTATTTTAACCGCGCCTAAAACAGATCATCCTTTTCAAGATTTAAAGCAGTTTGCTTTAAGTACGCAAAAACAGCTGAAGGAACGTTATAAAATAGAAGGCGTTTCTATCGCTTTTGGCGGAATATACCATTCTATTTCTTTTGTCTCCCGCTCCTATCAGGAGGCATTGTCGGTCTTAAAAGCGAAGGAACGGTTCGCAGAAGAGACAAAACATCTTTTCAGTTTTTCTGAGTTAGGCATTTATCAATACTTGGATGTCTTAGATGAAAAACGGAAACAGACCGGATATTTTAATTATTCGCTTTCCAAACTTGAACAGTATGATCGGGATCACCAGTCAAATATGGTAGAAACGCTAGAACGTTTTATTGAAGCAGACAGCAACGTGAATACAGCCTCCAAGGTGTTAAATATACACGTTAATACGTTGAATTACCGTCTCAAGCGGATCAGCCAGATCGCTGAAATCGATTTAAAAAATGTGAATCAAAAATTTACCATCTATTTAGATATTAAGCTTCGTCACATGGATTTGTGAAATTTCACAAATCCATGTTTTTTTATTTTCTTTTTCAAACAAAGAATTTTCTAAAGAATCAAGCTACACTAAAAACATTACAGGTACAGGAGGAGACAGATATGATCATAGGGGTTCCTAAAGAGATAAAAAACAATGAAAACCGCGTTGCATTAACACCTGGAGGCGTTTCTCAGCTCATTTCAAACGGCCACCGGGTGCTAGTTGAAACAGGTGCGGGCCTTGGAAGCGGATTTGAAAATGAAGCCTATGAGTCAGCAGGAGCGGAAATTATTGCTGACCCGAAACAGGTATGGGACGCCGAAATGGTCATGAAGGTAAAAGAACCGCTGCCGGAAGAATATATCTACTTCCGCGAAGGGCTTGTGCTGTTTACGTACCTTCATTTAGCCGCTGAACCTAAGCTTGCACAGGCGTTGAAAGATAAAGGGGTTACGGCGATCGCATATGAAACGGTTAGTGACGGCCGGACATTGCCGCTTCTGACGCCAATGTCAGAGGTTGCAGGCAGAATGGCAGCACAAATCGGGGCTCAATTTTTAGAGAAACCTAAAGGCGGAAAAGGCATTCTGCTTGCCGGAGTGCCAGGCGTTTCCCGTGGTAAAGTAACGATTATCGGAGGAGGCGTCGTCGGCACAAACGCGGCGAAAATGGCAGTCGGCCTCGGAGCAGACGTGACCATTATCGACTTAAACGCAGACCGCCTGCGCCAGCTTGATGACATCTTCGGCCATCAGATTAAAACGTTAATTTCTAATCCAGTCAATATTGCAGATGCTGTGGCGGAAGCGGATCTTCTCATTTGCGCAGTCTTAATTCCGGGGGCTAAAGCTCCGACTCTTGTCACTGAAGAAATGGTAAAACAAATGAAACCTGGTTCAGTGATTGTCGATGTTGCGATCGACCAAGGCGGCATCGTCGAAACCGTCGACCATATTACCACACATGATCAGCCGACATATGAAAAACACGGCGTTGTCCACTACGCTGTGGCGAACATGCCAGGCGCTGTCCCTCGTACATCAACAATCGCGCTGACTAACGTTACTGTTCCATACGCGCTGCAGATCGCTAACAAAGGGACTTTGAAGGCGCTGACAGACAATACAGCACTGAGAGCAGGTTTAAACACAGCAAATGGACACGTGACCTATGAAGCTGTCGCAAAAGATTTAGGATATGAGTATGTCCCTGCCGAGAAAGCATTACAGGATGAGTCGTCTGTGGCAGGTGCTTAATTCACATAGAGCTTGCAGAAAGAATTCTGCAGGCTTTTTTTATCTTTTAAAAGGAAAAAAGAGGCCATGTCACGAACTTAAACGATGAAAGTTGATCATAAAGGAGGATTCATATGGCTGTTCAGCAATATGGCGTGTTAAAAGGCATTGTCTTAGACATGAAGCGTGAAACCGATGATGACAGTCCTCATTTCCAAGTCAAAGTGCTCGGTGAAGAGAATACGTATTACAGGTGCGCCATCAATGTGATGTCCAGTTCTGAGGAATCTGAAGTATTGTATTTGGCTGACGATCAATTTGATTCAAGCTCGATTACCATCCTTCCGAACATGCCGTATGGATATACAAGGATCAATGAGGCAAACCGTGAAGTGGCGCTGGATTATGTGCGGGGCAATTTGTTTGACCCGGGAGAAATGAAGCCTTTGCCGCATGAAATCACGGGGCCTGATAATGATTTAAATGATTTTATTGAAACGTATATGAAGAAAGCAAAAGAAGAGAAAGCGCCAATTTATATATTCGGCTCAAAATTTGGGCCGGAACAAACTGCAGATAAAATATTCGGCTTTACCCCGACCAACGGCATGCACAATATCCATATGAATCAAGGGAATGCCATGGATAGCCGCTGGAAAAAAGACAACGGCTCTTGGCATGACGGAGGCATTCTGATTCAATTTGCCGATCAGTGGGCCGCTGTGTTTTTAGCGTTTTTATCCCAATCATGGTGTACGGATGAAAACGGAAACCCAGTCAGAGATTGTGATCATACCCAAACATCTGCGTGAGATAGAAAAAGAGACTGCGGCAAGCAGTCTCTTTTTTATGCGATTATACATTTTCAACAGGCTTTAGGCTGTTTGGCCTCATATCGCTCCAATGCGATTGGATATAGTCCAGACAAGCTTCACGCCCTTTTTGCTCATGAACGACTGTCCAGCCGCTCGGCACATCTATAAATCCGGGCCATAGGGAATATTGGCCTTCTTCATTGATCAGCACCAAATATATGCCATCCGCATTTTCAAAAGGATTTGCCATCTCTTTCTTCCCCCTTATTTATTCATCTCTTCCAGTTTGACAGCGAGAACCTTGCCGATTTGAGCGAGCGGTTCCGGCTGACAAAGATCTTTATGGCGGCAGTCGATGTCAATTTGTTCAATTTGTCCGTTAATATAAGGTTTCCACGAATCCGGTTCAATCGGATCAAACCATTCGGGTATAATTGTTGATCTGAAAAACAAGACATTTCCACGGAAGGTTTTCGGCTTATATGAGCCTAAAATGCCGACAGAATTGACATACGTATTCTTCAGATTTAAAATGACCGATTCATCCAGGCTCGCTAGCGCGCTCCCGTCACGGCGAAGAATCTCAATCGCCGTTTCAAAATCTAGCGGTTTGTCCCCTAAGCTGTCTGGGTCGTACCCGCCTAACGCCAGAAGAGCAATAAGCGCTTCCTCATCATCCGGCGCATCTATTATAGGAAGGAAGTGGTTCGGATAGGCATCCAGCATCACCAATAAGGATACTTCTTCTCCTTGATTTTGCAGCTGGGTTGCCATCGCTTGAACGACATTTCCGCCCAGGGACCAGCCTAGCAGATGGTACGGCCCTTTCGGCTGGACCGTTTTGATTTGTTTAATGTAATCGGCTGCCATGTCATCAAGTGTTTTCGGAAGCTCCTCACGTTGCCCGATTCCCCGGGCTTGCAAGCCATAGAGCGGATAATCTGTTCCTATGTTCGTCATCAAACCGGCATAGCACCAGCTGAGACCCCCTGCCGGATGAACACAGAATAAAGGAAGCTTATCTCCGCTTGTTCGAAGCGGAAGCAAAACGTCGAGTGCGCTTTGGCTTGAACCCATTTCAAGTCTTTCTGCAAGCCCGGCCACAGTCGGCGCTTCGAACAAGTTTCCGATGCTCAGTTCTACGCCGAGCGCTTCGCGGATGCGGCTCATCAGCTGTACAGCAAGCAAGGAATGTCCGCCTAAATCAAAGAAACGGTCATCAATGCCGACACGCGGCAAGTGAAGCACCTCCATAAACAGGTCACAGAGGATTTCTTCCTGCGGCGTTCTCGGTCCGCGTCCTGTCACAGCCACTGCGAAATCCGGAGCGGGCAGCGCTTTACGGTCAAGTTTTCCATTCGGTGTCAGCGGCAGTTCTTTCATCGTCACAAAGGCAGAAGGCACCATGTAATCCGGAAGCCTCTCAGCAGCATATTTGCGCAGTTCCGCCGTATCAAACGTTTCTTCCGAAGAAGGTATGACATAAGCTGCCAAACGTTTATCTCCCGGCTGATCCTCACGCACGATTACTGCTGCATCTTCAAGCTGCGAATGCTGAATGAGCGCCGATTCAATTTCTCCCAGTTCAATCCGGAAGCCCCGAATTTTCACTTGGTGATCGGCACGGCCGACATAGTCAAGAGAGCCGTCAGCGCGGAGGCGGGCCACATCCCCAGTTCGATACATCCGAGTACCCGGAGGACCGAACGGATCGGCTATGAAGCGTTCTGCTGTTAATCCAGCACGGCCTAAATAGCCTCGTGCCAACCCCGCTCCTGATACATATAGCTCTCCGGCTACACCCGGAGGAACCGGCTGCAGGCGCTCATCCAGCACATAAACGCCAAGATCGGGAATACCGCAGCCGATCAAGCTGTTGGCCCGTAAAGCCGCAATGCCTCGGTCTAATTCGATATAGCTCACATGCACAGTCGTTTCTGTAATACCATACATATTGATAAGTTGCGGTCTATTTTCAGGATGACGGTTATACCAATCCTCTAGACGGCTGAGTTCAAGCGCTTCTCCGCCAAAAATGACATAGCGCAGACTGAGCGCCTGCCCGAGATCCGGCTGCTCCCGTTCCGCCTGCATCAACTGATAGAAAGCAGACGGTGTCTGATTCAAAACGGTCACACCTTCTTTGACAAGCAGGCGCAGAAACGCTTCTGGCGATCTGCTGACGTGATGAGGCACGATCACAAGACGCCCGCCATGAAGCAGAGGCCCCCAAATCTCCCACACCGAAAAGTCAAACGCATAGGAATGGAACATGGTCCAGATATCGTCTGAGCTGAAATGGAACCAGTGATCAGTCGATGCAAATAAACGCGTTACGTTTTGGTGAGGAATCATCACACCTTTAGGAACGCCTGTTGAGCCTGATGTATAAATGACATACGCCGTATTTAAAGGAGAAAGCGGCTGAATTCTATCCGTATTTTTCGGATTCTCAGCAGGGTATGTGTTTAGTTTCTCTGCCAGTTTGGTATCATCGAGCACGATTTTCGGCACGTTTTCCGCTGTCGGAATGTGCTCTGCAGCTTTCGTGTTCGTCATGATAAACGCCGGCTGTGCGTCCTTCAGCATAAAAGCGATTCGGTCAGCCGGATAGTCTGGATCGAGAGGCAGATAAGCTGCGCCGGCTTTCAGCACCGCCAATAGCCCGACAGCCATTTCCAATGACCGAGGCAGTGCCAAGGCTACAAATTGCTCCGGTCCGACGCCTTCGCTGATCAGCATGCGGGCAAGCCGATTTGCTCTTTCATTCAGCTCTGCATAGCTCATTGACTGATCTTCATAAACAACGGCAATGGCATCAGGACTTAAAGCAGCCTGCTTCTCAAATTGTTCCGGCAAACATGCGTGCGGAATCTTTTCAGAAACACTTTGCCAATCTGTTACCATGCTGCTGCGCTCCTCCGGTGCAAGGATGTCCAGATTTCCGATTTGCTGATCCGGATCAGATTCGGCAGCCTCCAGCAGGCGCATCAGACGGTCAGCAAGAGCCTGAGCAGTTTCCCGCTTGAAAAGATCAGTACTATACTCGAGCAGTCCTTCCAATCCGTTTGGAGTCCCGTCAGCAAGACGATTTTCACTGATTTCCAACGTCAAATCAAACTTGGCTGAACCGACACTGTGGATCCGCAGGCTGCTTTCCATGTCAGGTAGGTTCAGGTCAGCATCCGGTGTGTTTTGGAATGCAAGCATGATTTGGAATAAAGGATGCGTCGCACGCGAACGAGCCGGATTGAGCACCTCCACGAGTCTCTCAAACGGAAGATCCTGATTTTCATAGGCTGCCAGATTCACGTCCCGTACTCTGTCAAGAAGCTCACGGAAGCTTGGGTCACCGGACGTATCGGTTCTGAGCACCAATGTATTGATAAACAGCCCCACAAGATCGCCTAGCGCATCATCATTCCGCCCCGCAATCGGACTGCCGATCGGAATATCAGTGCCCGCCCCGAGCCTTGTCAATAAAGCGGCGAGACCGGATTGAAGCACCATAAACAGGCTCACCCTATTTGCCCGGGCCAGATCCTGCAATCGCTTGTGCAGCTCAGGCTCAATGTGGAAATGAATCGTATCCCCATCATGACTCGGCTCAGCCGGACGTGAATAATCGGTTGGCAGTTCAAGCTGATCAGGAAGATTCTTCAAGGTTTCTTTCCAGAAAGCAAGCTGTCCGGCAATCAAACTATTTGGATCATCTCCGCTTCCAAGCAGTTCTTGCTGCCAAAGCGCATAGTCTGCATATTGCACAGCAAGGGGCGCCCATTCAGGAGCTTTTCCGTGACAGCGAGCCGCATAAGCCGCTCCAAGATCGCGGGTCAGCGGTGTTAAGGACCAGCCGTCCCCGACAATATGGTGTACAAGGAGAAGCAGCACGTACTCGTCAGGACCGATGACAAAAAGCTCTGCACGAAAAGCAGGTTCAACTGCAAGATCAAAGCTGTAGCGCACAGCTTCAGCAAACCGCTCAGAAAGCTCCTTCTCAGCAATTTCAGTAACATGTAAAACAAGCCGTGCTTGATCAGCGTCTAAAATATGCTGATAAGATGTCCCCTGTGATTCAGGGAAGATCGTCCGAAGACTTTCATGGCGGCAGACGAGATCATAAAGTGCCGCTCGCAGCACTCCTTGGTCCAGCTCACCCGACAGACGGACAGCAACCGGAATATTATAAGTAGGACTAGGCCCTTCAAGACAGTGGAGGAACCATAGCCGGCGCTGGGCAAAAGAAAGTGGAATCCTTTCAGGCCGTTCAGCTCTCTGCAATGCGGGGCGTGTACTCTGCGCCTGATGTAGATGGACTGCGAGTCCGGCTACTGTCGGTTCGTCAAATAGATTAGCGATACCGAGTTCGGCTCCCATTACCTCGCGAATACGGCTCATCAGACGGGCTGCAAGAAGAGAATGACCGCCAAGCTCGAAGAAACTGTCATCAATGCCGACCCGTGCCAAACCAAGAACTTCGGCAAACAAGTCACACAATATCTCTTCCTGAGGAGTCCGCGGTCCCCGATTGCTGACAGATGTACTCAAATCAGGTGCCGGCAGTGCTTTCCGATCGAGCTTTCCATTAGGTGTTAATGGCAGTTCGTCCATCTCTACAAATGCCGCCGGCACCATGTAATCAGGCAGACTGGCACCCACATAACGGCGAAGCTCGGCAGTATCAATAGCTGAAGCAGCGACTACATACGCTACCAATCGTTTGTCTCCCGGCTGATCTTCCCGAACGACAACCGCGGCCTGTTCGATGTCCGGATGCTTGGCAAGCACGGCATCAATTTCTCCAAGTTCAATTCGGAACCCGCGAATTTTGATTTGATGATCCGCCCGCCCGATATAATCCAAAGACCCATCAGTGCGCCAGCGGGCCTGATCTCCGGTCCGATACATCCGAGCCCCCGGCGGTCCGTACGGATCTGCAACAAAACGCTCAGCCGTTAAATCAGGTCGGCGGAAATAACCTCTAGCCAAGCCGGTTCCTGCAATATAAAGCTCTCCGACAACTCCCGGCGGTACCGGCTGCAAACCGTTATCAAGCACATATACCTGCGTATTCCAAATCGGTTTGCCAATCGGCGGAACGCCCTTCAGCCCTTCTTCAAGAAAAGCTGCTGCAGACCAAATCGTTGTTTCAGTAGGTCCATATAAATTCGTGACTGGACAATGAAGCTCTTGAAGCGCCTGCAAAAGGCCGCTCGGCAGCGCCTCGCCTCCGACAAGCACTCTGAGCCCTCGAAGTGTCTCAGGTTCATTCATCACCAATGCGTGCCATAATGTCGGTGTCGCCTGCATGATATTGATATCGAAATATTCAATCATTTGAGCTAATGCCTGCGGCTCACGGATCGTTTCTTTCTTTGCGATCACGATTTGCGCGCCGCTGATAAGCGGAAGATATAACTCCAATGCTGAAATATCAAAAGCGACAGTCGTCACAGCCAACAGCCTGTCTTCTTCTCCTAGAGAAAACGCCTCCTGCATGGACAGCAGAAAATTGCTTAAGCTTTTCAGCGTAACAACGACACCCTTCGGCCTTCCTGTTGATCCTGAGGTATAGATGATATACGCAGGATAGGCAAGAGAAACCGATACATTCGGATTGTCAGGCGAATAGCGTTTTAGAACCTCCTGCGTAACAGCCTGATCAAGCACAAGCTGCGGTACTGACAGGTCATCAGGCAGACGGGCTGCTATTTCCTCAGTCGTTATGATACATGAGGGGTTTGCATCCTCGAGCATGTAAGAAATTCGGTCGGCCGGAAACTCCGGATCAAGCGGAAGATACGCCGCACCAGTTTTTAGTACAGCAAGCATCGAAACCACCATCTCTGGAGAACGCGGCAGCGCCAAAGCGACAAATTGCTCCGGACAAAGCCCTTTTTCGATCAACAGATGCGCGAGGCGGTTTGCCTTTTCATTCAGCTCTTGATAGTTTACTTGAACGTCATCACATATGAGAGCAATACGTTCCGGCGTAAGGATTGCCTGCTTCTCAAACATGTCCTGAAGGCTGAGCAGCTTCTCAGGCTTTGCCGTCTCATTCCATTCATTAATGACTTGCTTTTTCTCCTCTGGCAATAGAAGCTCCATTTGCCCAATCAGCATGTCCTCCCCGGCTGAAGCCGTTTGTAGCAGCTGTAAGATCCGCTGCTGATGACGTTTAATATCAGACTCGCTGTATACCTCAGGATTCGCATCTACATCAATCCGCAGCCCGCTGCCGTCCGTTCTGTCATATACATTGATTGATAGATCATCGACAGGACCAGCTGAAAGGTTATGCGTTGTTCCTCGGGCCCCGGCAAAGTCAAGACCGTAATCAAACGGCATGAGATTGATTTGCGGGCCAAATAATCTATGATTTTCTCCTATCAGTTTCAGATCACGCCGAAGCTCTTCATGGCGATACTTATGATGTCGCCGAATACTGCGGATTTCCCGGGAAATTTGCTGAATAAGTTCTGAAAAGCTCATCGAAGAGCTTACAGACAGCCGAAGCGGGAGAAGGTTCATCACCATAGCTGGTACATTCAGTGATGCGGACCCTATCCGTCCCATCATGGGCAGACCGAGCACAACATCCTCAGAGCCGGTCATTCGGTGCACATAAACAGCTGACACCGCAATCACGACTTCATGCCAGCTTCCTGAGAAATAGCGCGCCGCTTCTTTTAACGCGTTTACATCAGATAGAGGCAGATGCGCCGTATGACGAAGAAAACTGTTCGATGTTCTTGGCGCTCGGTCTGCCAAACTTACAACCTCAGGTCCATCAGCAAAACGATCCAGCCAAAATTGACGATCCTTCTCATACTGCTCTGATGCACGATAATCTGTATCCTCCTCCAAAATGGCCTGGAGAGACCCAAAGGAACGATCTGTAGCTGATTGTCCTTTCACAAGCGCGGCATACGTACTTGCCACACGCTGGGCAATCAGGGAAAAGCCGAAGCCGTCAATCGCAATATGGTGAATGCGCTGATACCAAAAGAATCGATCAGGCCCGGCTATAAACAGAGCTTCATTGAACAAAGGGTCATAACTTAAATCTACCGGCTTTGCCAAATCTGCTTTCATCCAGTTTAATGCTGTTTGTTCCGGATCAGGCTCAGAGCTGACGTCAATGACGTGCAGCTCTACTTCCGGAGATGGGTTTATCATCTGCCAAGGCCCGTCCATATTTTCACCGAAGCGGACATGCAGCGATTCCGCTTCCTTTATCACGTGCCGCAAAGCTTCTTCAAAAAGAGCAGTGTTGATTGGTCCATTGATTTCTATATATTCCGCTGTATTGTAGATTGGATTCTCCGGGTCTAGCTGCTGAGCAAACCATATGCCGGTTTGCGCTCCGGTCAAAGAATATTGAAGGTCTTTTGTATCAGGCATCCGTTTGTTTACCCTCCTTTTATAAATAATCCGCGTTTGGCAGCACTTGCTGGCTGCGGGTTGTAAGCAGTTTCTGCCATTCTTCGATTGTCGGACGTTCAGCCAGTTCCACGAATGTCACCTCGGCTCCTTCACGGCGCCATTGTTCTACTAATGTCATAATCCTTACCGAATCAAGCCCCCGGTCGAGCAAATCTTCTTGATCTGTAATATCTTCAGGAGTTTCTTGAAGAAGTTCAGCAATTTGTTTACGGATCTTCTCACATGTAAACACTTCTTTGCCAGTGTTTACTGACTTTTTTTGAGCGTCTGCCGGTGCATTTTTCAGCTGATCAAGAAGACTGTCAGTCATCACGGTAAATGCACAGCGCCCAGCCGCGTAGTCCAGCGCCATTTGATGTTTTTCTTTTGAAAAATCAGCAACTGCATCTCCCACAAAAAAGGCTTCGATATCCTCCATAAATGCTTCACATGCTGTAACGAGACAGCCAATATGGGCGTAAATCCCGGAAATGATCAGCTGATCGCGTCCCTCTTTGCGCATAATCTCAAGCAGATTCGTTCTCTTGAACGCGCTGTATCTCCATTTTGTCAGCACGAGATCATCATCTTCAGGGGAAAGCTCGGTTATAATTTTCTCCTCATAAGGGCCGCTGTTTAATCCCGGACCCCAAAAGTCTGTCAGCAGCGCCCGGTCTTCCGGATTTTGACTTCCAGGCTGCGCGGTATAGACGACAGGGATCCCAAGCTGGGCACATTGATCCTTTAGCTTGCGTATATTCGCTGAAAGCTCTGTTACCGGAGAGGCTCCCGCTGTGAAAGCATCGACAAAATAGTTTTGCATATCGTGTATTAACAGAACTGCCCGATTTGGATCAGGCACCCATGAAACTTTGTTTTTCGGCATATCAGACGCTGTCGGCATTTGATACGGCTGAATGGCAGGTATAGCCATTTGAACACTTCCTCTCAAATTGTTGTTTGTTTTATTTTTTTGATCCTGCAAGGAGCTTCTCGGAAATAGCTTCACGGAGCGCTTTTTTGCTGACTTTTCCTACCCCTGTCTGGGGGAAGGACTCGACAAATTCAATCCGGTCAGGGATTTTATATGCCGCCAGTCCGCGTTCTCTCAAAAACGTTTTGAGCTCTGCGGCTTTCGGGATTTCATCCCGGGGAATAATGAACACACAAGATCTTTCGCCAAGAAATTGGTCGGGCATTGAGACCATTGCGGCATCATGGACAGCCGGATGCGCCAGCAGATGATTTTCTACCTCTTCAGCCGCCACTTTTTCTCCCCCGCGGTTAATTTGATCCTTCGCCCTGCCTTCAACGACAATATAGCCGTCTGATGTCAGCCTGACAATATCTCCCGTACGGTAAAAACCATCCTCAGTAAAAGAAGCAGCATTATGCTCTTCTGCCTTATAGTAACCCCGAATCGTGTACGGCCCCCGCGTCAGCAAATGCCCTGTTTCACCAGGTTTTACGTCACGATCCTGATCATCCCAAACACGTACTTCATCATATGGGGACATCGGTTTTCCTTGGGTGTTGACAATGACTTCCTCAGGGTCATCCAGTCTCGTGTAATTGACGAGGCCCTCTGCCATTCCGAACACCTGCTGCAACGTGCAGCCGAAAACAGCTTTAACCTTGCGCGCGGCTTCAGCACTGAACTTGGCGCCGCCCACCTGCAGCACTTGAAGGCTGGATAGATCATCATCGCGTGAGGCTGCCGCATCCATCCATACCATCGCAAGAGGCGGCACAAGAGCGGTGATCGTGACCTTTTCTCGTTCAATCAAAGGAAATGCGTCATCAGGACTTGGAGAAGGAGATAATACCACTCTTCCGCCAGCGTATAATACGCCGAGAACCCCAGGCGAGCTGAGCGGATAATTGTGCGCCATCGGCAATGCAGCCAAGTACACCGTGCTGTGGTCGAGCCAGCAGACCTCCACACTCCGCTTCAGGCTGTAAATGTAGTCATCGTGGGTTCTCGGAATCAGTTTCGATAGGCCGGTGCTTCCGCCAGAAAGCTGAAGGAACGCTACTTCCGAAGATTTGACTTCAGGCAGTTTTACAGGTTCTGTATGCAGATCCTCCAGCGGTAAAAATTCTTCTGCCTCACCTGCAACAATGACGTGTTTCAAAGACGGCAGCTTGCTTTGAACCTGTCTGGCAAGTGAACGGTAGTCAAAGCCGGAATAAGAGTCGGGAATGATATAAGCAGCCGCTTCGGCGAACTCGCAAAAATATGTAATTTCACTGCTTCGATGGGAAGGCAGTGCGAAGACTGGGAGCGCCCCCAGACGGAAGAGCGCGAAAATGACTTCAAAAAACTCTGCGATATTCGGCAGCTGCACCACGACACGATCCGTTTGTTGAATGCCGAGCTTCTGAAATCCGGCAGCCAAGCGATCAACCCTTGTGTCAAGCTCTTGATAGCTCCAATGGGTGTTTCCGCATGTAATTGCGATGCGATCACCATGTTTGGCAGCCCGGTCCCTTAACAAATCTCCAAACGTCTCGCCGGCCCAGCAGCCGTTCTTTCGATATGTCTCAGCTAACTCTTCAGGCCAAGGAGTAAATCCATTCAGCATGTTGTATCCCTCCAGCAATTCATTCTGATCATATATGATTCACGCCCATTGCCCGCAGCATTGTCCGAAACTTCGCGGATGTCTCCTGAAGCTCTTCCTCGGGTTTTGACCCGGCAACAACACCGGCTCCTGCATACAGGCGAAGTGAGCGTTCTTCTGCCTCTGCGCACCGGATCGTTACAATCCATTCTCCGTCACCCGCATCGTCACACCAGCCGACCATACCGGTAAAGAAACCGCGGTCAAACGGTTCAATGCTTAGAATCGCTTCTCTTGCAAGATCAGTCGGTGTTCCGCAGACGGCCGGTGTCGGGTGAAGCGCTGCTGCCAATTCCAATGCGGTCACGGACGGATCGGATAGCTCTCCTTTAATCACGCTGGACAGATGCCACATCGTCTCCGTTTTGATCAGTGAAGGCTTCTCCGGAACATCCAGCGTCCGGCAGAAAGGCCGCAGCGCTGCCGCAACCGCGTCAGCCACAACCGCATGTTCATGGAGATCCTTAGCAGAAGAAAGCAATTCAGCAGCCCGGCGCTGGTCTTCATCAGGATCATCACTGCGAGGCCTTGAGCCGGCTAATGGATTGGAAACGACCTGAGTTCCCATTCTAGACACGAGAAGCTCCGGACTTGCACCGAGCAATGTTCGGCGGGAAGACGTTTCCGCTTGGCCGGACACGTCCGCGGCAAACGTGTAGCCATGTGTGTTATGCTGCGCTAGATGGCGAAGCAGTTCATCCGTCTGAATCGGTTCAGACGATGTCAAATGCAGCGATCTGGACAGGACGATCTTGCTGAGTGTTCCATCGGCAATACGTGCCAGTCCTTTTTCCACACCATTTTTATACTCCTCTGGTGCAGGAACAGGTTCTATGTGGTATGTATGCGCCGGCTGCTGTTCCTTCTCCGCATGATCAAATTGAAGCGGTCCCGACCAGCGCACTTCTTCAGGAACAACGAGCCGAGCTGCTTTTACATGATCAAAAGGAACAGCTCCGACAACAAGCGGACGGCTTTGCCCTGATTGCTTTGCTTGATTCAGCGTCTCTGCAATACGGCCGGAAAGGGTTTCTATTTGGTTTGGCCCGTCTGCTTCCGGTACGATTTCACTAATGCCTTTCGCTAACAGTACGCGATGAGGAGAAGCTAAGAAAAAAGCCCCCGGCTGATACTCATGAAGCAAATGCTCCGCTTTTGTTTGGAATATAACGTTTTGTTCCAACATTCTCATGAACCTCCTTTAAATTGAGTTACACGCCTAAGGTCGCACCGCCATCTACGCATAAATTATGCATCGTAATATGCCCTGCCTGGCCAGAAACCAAAAAGAGCACGGCATTCGCAATATCCGAAGGCTGAGCCAGTTTTTTGAGCGGGATTCCTGTCTTAAATGTCTCAAGTGATCCTTTTATGACTTGCTCCGCTCCGTTTTCATCAGCCCATAAGGACCACTGCATGTCTGTTTCCGTTGATCCGGGAGACACAATATTGCAGCGAATATTATATTCTGCAAGCTCAAGGCCAAGGCATTTCGTAAACATCACAGCCGCAGCCTTTGAAGATGCATATGCCGCCATTGATGTCCTCGGCACACCGGCAGCATTCGATCCGACCGTTGTAATCGAACCCGATCTCCGGTCCATCATATATTTGCTGACTGAACGCGAGGCGTTAAATACACCAGTCGAATTCACTGAGAACGTGGCCTCCCATTCCTCATCGCTAAGTGAATGGATCAGTCCCGGGCGAAGAACACCCGCTACATTCACCAAAATATCGATCGGCCCCATATCACGTTCGATGCGCGCCGTAATCTCGTCAATTGCCGCGCTGTCTCTTACATCCGCGGGAAAAGCTTCCGCATGGCAGCCTTCCGCTTTAAGGCTGCTCACAACCCTTTCCAGCTTTACAGGATTATAATCAACTGCCGCAACATGTGCGCCTTGACCGGCAAGCGTCCGTGCAACAGCTTCTCCTATCCCTTGGGCAGCCCCTGTTATAAAAGCAATTTTGCCCTTTATACCCATTGCATTCATATCATCAATTCCTTTCTTCGCTTCAGATGCCGAACGGACATCCAGCGAAAAAGACTGCTGCGCCTTGAAAAGAAAAGCGCAATCCACTGATAATGATTATCATTATCAATTATAAAAATAATCATATCCAAATGTCATGTGACAGTCAAATATAATTTCAGTGACGAATATTTTATTTTTAGAAGCAAGGCTGAGAATGTCTCAGCCCACTGACATATGCGGTCCGTCGGGATGAAGCGCAAAACGCAGCGCCCGGCTGACCAAAATAGGAAGAACCGAAATATGTCCTTCTCCTGAAAACTCGCAAAATTCTGCCCGTACGCCTTGTTCTGATAAAACGGCCAGCCGCTCGTAAAGCTCTCTCGCATTATCGTTCATCCGGCTTTTATGATGCTGCTCCAATTCTCCTGCCGCAAGCAGGAGATTGATAGGTTGATTGTTTTTCTTGAAGCGGGAGGCGAAATGGTCCGCTTTCTCAAGAATAAACGGTTTATTCCAATGAATGGACGGACTTCCCGCAATATACGTTTGAAACGCATCCGGCTTTGTTAACAGCACCTGCAGCACGAACAGCCCGCCAAGTGAGTGTCCAAAGATCGTTTGTCTGTTTCTGTCAATTTGATAATCTCGTTCTATCTGCGGTTTTAGATCCTCCTCAATAAATCTGAAAAAGCCCTCTGCTCCGCCATGCTCCGGCCAATCTTTTCCATCGGGCCTTTTCGGCAATTTCGATTGAGCTGTCGGCATTGTAAAATCCCGGTGACGCGCTGAAGAGAACGGTTCTGCTGTCTCATAGCCAATGCCGACGATTACAGCAGGGATCACCCCGGTTTTTTCTGGACGGCGCCCCTGTATTCGAACAGCTTCTGCCATCGTTCCGAAGACAGAATTGGCATCCAGCAGATAAATGACCGGATAACCAGCGGGCGGCGGCGGCGTACTCGGTTTCGAGATAAAAATTTGATAGGCACGGTTCTCATTGCGTGAAGACATCCTACGCACTTCCGTACCAGGAATGGTAAATGCGTTTTGTGTCCCGCCTTTCGCCCGATCTGTTTTCTCATTCATGCAGTACGACATTCCTCTCCTTAAACTAAATCACAATATATGATAATGATTTTCACTATCATCTAGACACCTCAAATAATAGGTTTTCTTCCAGAGAAAGTCAACTTTTTCCTTAATAAAAAAGGCACCTTCATCAAATAAGGTACCTGAAGACTACCAATATGGAAATAAAAACCTGAAAAGATGCAGATTGTCCTGTTTGAAATAGAACCTTAATCCCATGTAAACCTTTGATTTTGCCACGGATCGCCTCTCATGTGATAGCCGTTCTGCTCCCAAAAGCCGGGGTGATTCTCTTTTGTAAATTGGATGCCGCGCAGCCACTTAGCGCTTTTCCAAAAATACAGATGCGGAAACACGCCTCGCAGCGGGAAGCCATGTTCAGGCGTTAACGGCTCGCCATTATGCGCATAAGCCAGAAGTGAGGTTTCTGCCAAAAAATCATCGAGCGGCAGATTGGTCGTCCAGCCCTCTTCTGCATGTAAAATGACGTAGCCCGCTTCATCTTTAACACCCGCTTTTTCCGCTATATCACGAGCACGCACGCCTTGCCACACATTATCAAGCCGTGACCAGCCAGTGACGCAATGGATGTCATTTTTCGATTCGTACTGAGGAAAGGCTTTGACATCTTCAAAGCTTAACAGCATCGGGTGATCAACCAATCCGTACACTTGAAGATTCCATTTGGCCATATCCTCGTAATATGGGACATTTCCCGTATGAAGCACAGGAAAAGAGGTTGTGACGTTTTGATTTGGCGGGACTCTCCCAGATTGATCGGATTGTTTTATTTTTCCGAAATACATACAGAACCCTCCTTTTGTTAACCTTACTTAAAATCATGTTGACAATCTTTCCGTTCTTTATTACTCTATGATTGTGTATGTAAACCTAAGGGGGAACAACAATGAAACACCATAAACTTCGTGCGGGAGATATGGCGCTGATTGGCATGTTCGCCGCACTTATGGCCGTCGGCGCCAACATTACATCAGTGGCACCCTTTTTACAAGTAGCCGGCATTCCGCTGTCGATGCAAC
The DNA here is from genome assembly GCF_023238245.1 of Bacillus rugosus. Lineage (NCBI taxonomy): Bacteria > Bacillati > Bacillota > Bacilli > Caryophanales > Bacillaceae > Bacillus > Bacillus rugosus. The sequence continues at coordinate 3,171,851 of NZ_CP096590.1, forward strand.
CGTTTTTCTGTCTCTTGGCAGCCTTGCTTCTCGGCAGCAAACGAGCAGGTATTGCCATGATTGTATATGCGCTTGTCGGATTGGCAGGAGCGCCTGTGTTTGCTCAATTTTCAGCGGGCTTCGCACCGTTTGCGGGAAAAAGCGGCGGATTTATTATCTCATACATCCCTGCAGCATTTGCAGCTGGATGGTTCTTAGAACGCAAAATTCAGCCGAGTAAAATCCGATTTCTGATTGCTTCTCTTATCGGAACAGCCATCATGTATATCATCGGCACTACCTATATGTATCTTGCACTGAAGCTGTGGATTCATACGCCAGTAAGCTACGGTACGGCTTGGGGCTTTATGACCTGGTTTATGGTAAAAGACACGGTGATGGCTGTGATACTGGCGTCTATAGCGCCTGCGATCTACCGCTCTATTCATAAAGCAACCGGCTTTAACCGAAATCACATATCTTCCACATAAAAACCGTTCTATTGGACGGTTTTTTTATCATAACGAGAAAAGGCTCCCCTAGTAAAGGAGAGCCTTTTTCCTATAAAACAAGCGCCGCAACCCAGCCAAATATGATAAGCGGGATATTATAAAATAAAAATGTCGGCACACAAGTATCCCAAATGTGGTGATGCTGGCCGTCTGCACTTAAACCTGAAGTCGGTCCAAGAGTACTATCGCTGGCAGGTGAACCGGCATCGCCTAGCGCAGCTGCTGCTCCGATAATCGCAACCGTTGCCATCGGGCTGAATCCGAGCTGCATGCAAAGAGGCACAAAGATCGTTGTAATAACTGGAATTGTCGCAAAAGATGAACCGATCCCCATTGTAATGAACAAGCCGACAATGAGCATCAGCAATGCGCCCACTAACTGACTGTGCCCCATAATGCCAGCTGCTGTTTTGACCAGTGACTCGACATCTCCCGTTTTCGTCAATACATTTGAAAATCCGGCAGCAACGAGCATAACAAAACCGATAAAGGCCATCATGACCATTCCGTCAGTAATCAGTGAGTCCGCTTCATCACGCTTCATCACACCGCTGACAAACAGGATAATCAGACCTGCCAGCGCCCCCATAATCATCCCTTCTACTCCCAAAGTCTGAGATAAGTAAAGCTGGACGCCGAGTGACACTGCGATGGCAAGCACCGCGATAGCCAGGCTTTTTTTCGTATATGGAGAAGGATTCGTACCAGATATTTCTTTTGTTTCGTATGTTTTAGGTTTACGGAATACAATGATTGATATAATCAGACCTACAACCATACCCGCAACGGGAATCATTAAGGCGTAAGGAATATCACCGAGAGATACGTTTAATCCGGCATCTGCCATATTATCCTTGAGCATGCCTTGGAAGATTTGGCCGAAACCGACCGGCACTAAAATATAAGGCGCCGTTAAACCGAATGTAATCACACATGCGATCAGACGGCGGTCCATTTCAAGTTCATTAAAGATTTTCAAAAGCGGCGGAATCAACACCGGGATAAATGCGATGTGAACCGGAACCACGTTTTGCGAAAAACAAGATATAATTAAAATAATCAGTACAATCAGCACTTTGGACAGTGCTTTTTTACGAGTGTCTTCTTTATTTCCGATTAATTTAACGGAGGCTTCCACCATTGCGTCCGGAAGGCCCGTTTTCGTTAAAGCCGCAGCAAACGCGCCTAGCATGGCATAGCTGACTGCAACGGTGGCATTTCCTCCGAGTCCGTCAGTAAAAGCTTTAACCGTTTCGCCAAGACCGAGCCCGCCTGTTAGCCCGCCGGCCAGAGCGCCTATAATTAATGCGATAACAATATTGACACGCAGCAGGCTTAAGACAAGCATAAGCAGCACCGCGATGACGACTGCATTCATGATACCCCTCCAAAAATCCTTTAGTTTGCTAATGTAGTAGATAAATAAAGTACGAACGTATCGTATCATAACCGATACACTTTAGTCAACTAAAGATTTTGGAAGAAAAAATCCCCGCTGCATTCCGCAGCAGGGATTTAACATTATTCACCTTTATCTTCTTCCAAAGTAAATCGTTCCGCAAGTGTGGCCAGTGTTCTGGCCATTACACCGGTAGCCCCGGACGGCCCGAAGCAGGTTGCTTTATTGGAAGTCGCTGTACCTGCAATATCAAGATGAACCCAAGGCGTTGTTTCAGCAAATTCACCAAGAAATGTTCCCGCCATAATCGCATGTCCTTCGCGCCCCGGTGAATTGCTGAGATCTGCCATTTGGCTGCTTTTCACGCGCTTTTTATCCTTCTCTGTTATCGGCAGCTGCCAGATGGCCTCGCCGCACTCTTCCGCAGCATCAGCTACCTGCTGATAAAAGCTTTGGTCATTTGTCATAGCGCCTGTCGTTTCTGTTCCTAATGCCACAACGACTCCGCCGGTAAGCGTAGCCACATCAACAAGAACTGAAGCGCCATGCTGTTTCGCGTATGTAATGCCATCTGCTAGCACAAGTCTTCCTTCAGCATCCGTATTGAGGATTTCAATCGTTTTTCCGCTTAATGATACGATGACATCATCAGGCTTCATCGCCCCGCCGGAGATCATATTATCGGTTGACGGAATAACAGCCAGCACGTTTTGCTCGGGACGAAGCTCTCCGATGGTTTCCATTGCCCCGAGAACCGCTGCTGCTCCTCCCATATCAGATTTCATACCGACTATTCCAGATTTCGTTTTAATGGAGTATCCGCCTGTGTCAAAGGTAATCCCTTTTCCGACAAGTCCGACAACGTCTTCCCAATCTTTTTTGCCCTGATACTTCAAAACAATCATTTTGGGCGGTTCGGTCGAACCCTGGTTTACCGCAAGTATTCCGCCCATGCCGAGCTCTTCCATCTCTGATTTCTCCAATATCTCACACTCAAAATCATATTTCGCCGCAAGCTCTTCTGCATAAGAAGCGAGGTCAGTCGCTGTCAGCATGTTTCCCGGCATATTCACAAGCGTTCTTGCGGAATTTGCCCCTTGCCCGTATGCCTGCCCGACACGAAGTCCCGCCTGCACTTCCTGAGTATCTTCATCTGTGACAGCATACACAGCTTCAATTTGTTTATCAGGCTCATTTGATTTGTGCTTATAATCCTGCACCTCATAGGAAGCAAGCAGGCAGCTCTCAGCTAAAGCGTGAGCGGCATCGGCTGGAGGCACGTCTTCAGAAATAAATGTGTCAAGCAGGACAGCTGCTTCTTGTCTTCGGTCTTTATGAATGGCTTGAAAAATATGAGCAAAACGTTCCTTCGCCTGTTCAAACGAATAATTTGCTTCTCTCCCCAAACCAACGAAATAAATCCGTTTCATACCTGCAGAAGATGGAGGGAATACTTTTGATACTTGATTCGGTTTTGAAGAGACATCACCATCTTTCAAAAGCTGTGTCAGATGGCCCTGCAGCATTTCATCAATTTCCAATGCTTTGCCTGTCAGCTGGCTTTTTTGAAAAAGCCCGACTACAAGGGTTTCTGTATGCTCTAATTGCTGAACCGCATAAAACATGAAGCTTACACTCCTAACGTAATGGGTATTTGTATTGAACAATGGTATAATAGGAAAAACATTCTTTCCATTACACTTATTTTATCAAACAACAGTCTAAGACTTGCTTTTTTCTTTTGAAACACGAAGGATTTTTTAAATAGAAAGGATGTCGCCGATGGAACTTTTAATGAATTTTCCTTTATTATCAAGCCTGGCCGCAATTATTTTTGCTCAGGTCATCAAAGTGCCCATACAGTTTATCGTGTCCAGAAAACTGGACTGGTCGCTGGTCACAAGCACAGGCGGCATGCCGAGCTCTCACTCCGCAGCGGTCACTGCGCTTTCTACAGGCGTAGCCTTGGAGCATGGATTAGGCTCCTCACTCTTTGCGGTTTCTGCCATTTTCGCCGTCATTACCATGTTTGACGCAACTGGCGTCAGACGTCACGCCGGTGAACAGGCAACAGTCATCAATAAGCTTGTCATTGATTTTAACCGCTTCGTAAATGAAGCAAAGGACTTCCCGAAAGCTGAAGATAAAGAAAAGCAAAAAAAGCTGAAAGAGCTTCTCGGACATCAGCCGATCGAGGTTTTTTTCGGAGGCTTAACAGGTATTTTTCTGACATTGATACTCGCTTACTTTTTCATGTAAAAAACGCTCCAGCTTTTGCTGGAGCGTTTTATTCTTTCACAGTTTTATATTGATTTCTGAACACCTGCAAAGATTTTGTTTCATTGAGCTTCTCAAGCTCATCCTCGGTGACCTTTCCCGTTCCCTTTTTAATCACATATACATCAAGGGTTTTTTTGCCCCATTCATTGTACACATCTTTGACGGTTTCAAAGTACAGATCAAGGCGGTTTCCCTTAATAGCTGATCCTGTGTCGGCCACAACTCCGAGACCGTAGTTCGGAATGAATAAAATCGTGCCGATCGGGAAAACGGATGGATCAGCGGCAACAGTGGAGTACAAATCCCGTTTCACTTTCACACCTGAATATGTAAGCCCGTATAATGGATCGCCGGGCTGTTTACCCGTCGATTCAGCTCCTGCTGTGTACCCTGTTGCTGTTACTCTTTGAACCGGATACTCGTTCCAGTCAAACGCTTCTTCTAACGGTTTTGTTTTATCCTTGGCCGCTGACATGGTTTGTGTTTTTTTCTGCTGCAATGATTTTAATGTCAGTCCTGCATGCTTCAAGTGCTTTTCTTGATGTTCCTGCACCCATTTTGACAAGTCCTTCGCTTCGATTCCTGACACTGATAAAAATGTTGTGCCAAATGCAAGCAGAAATAAACAGGTCATCAGCAAACGTCTGATCATAATCAATATCATTCACCTCTCCTCCGAATCATTGTTCCCAATTGGACAGAGCAATATTCAAAATGGTGAATGAGCAGAAAGCACAAAAAAAGCTTTCTTTAGAAGAAAGCGGCATTTAAAACATTTGATATCCTCTTTTTCTGAGCATGTTGATCGCTATACCCGACACGATGGCGCCAGCCAAACCGCTGGCTAAAATCAGCACATCAGCAGCAGCTAAAGATACGATACGATGAAACAGGCCGGCAAAGGATTCTCCCGGCGACTGGATATAGCTGATCAGCTTTTCCTTGCTGATAATGAAAAGGCATACAATCGGATAAATCACAGCCATAATCCAAGACATTCTCAGCAGCATGTTTAATAAGAAACCGATTCCAAAAAACAAGACAAAAAACAAAACAATTGAGATGATTACGACTGGCAGACTAATCAACCTATCCCACCCCCTGCGTTGTTTTTAGTGTAACGCGGGGGCTGAAATAAAGTCAACGTCTGGAAAAAGAATGACTGTCTTTTCCTGTCCCCTGACAAGACGGACAAGTTTCTGAACCGCCGAGGATCAATTGAAAATACCCTTTCCCTGAGCAAAATGGGCATGCATGTGAAGCGGTTGTCGATGCAGTTTTCATCTGATCATCCCCTTTTTTCTTAATTTTCTGATAATATATCATATCAAGCTGTCAATAATAAAGTCAGATCATGTGACAAATCTTTTGATGTAAGCGGAAACATACTTGTTTTCCTCTCGTTATCTTTTTATTTTGGCGTTTTTTAATAAAGAAAACCCGCTTCCGCGGGTTTTTAGAAAAACTTGAACTTGCCTTTTTTCAGCGTCAGTCCGAGTCCGCCGATCAAAAACAGCGAGCGGTTATCGATGACTTTTTTCATAAACGAAGCCGGTGTGCCTTTCAGCTTTCTGCCATAAACGACCCCAACTGCGTTATGCTCGCCAAGAGAAGCCACCGTTCCTTTAATGTCCGGCTTGAATTGCTCAAGCTCTCCGCCTTTAATGAGCCTGCTAAGGTTCTTGGCAACCGTTATTCCCTGCTGCATTGCAATTTGCGCAGTCGGCGGATACGGGCGCTCCGTATCTTCATTCATAAATAGCGAGCTGTCACCGAGAATGAAGACGTTGTCATGTCCGGGTGCGCGAAGGTCAGGATTGACTTTGACCCGGCCGCGCATATTTTCAAAACCGGCTTCCTCCACAATCGGATGGCCTCGGACACCAGCCGCCCATACTACGGTTTGCGATTTGATTTGCTCTGGTTCTTCATCTTTTTTCCCGACTCTGACTCCTTCCGGTGTACATTCTTGTACAGCCGTGCCGATCTTAAACTCAACTCCATTTTCCTCCAGATAATGAACGGCGTAATCAACAAGCTCAGGGTCAAAGCCAGGCAAAACGGTCGGCGCTGCTTCTACACAAATAATGCGGACGAGACTCCTATCAACGTCATACTCCTTGCAGAGCTCAGGCACGCGGGCTGCCAGCTCGCCGAGAAATTCAATTCCCGTAAATCCGGCTCCGCCTACAACGATCGTTAACCTGTCCGGCCGTTTTTCCGCTTCCGTATGATAACTCGCAAACTGCAGCTCAATATGTTCCCGCAGCAGACGCGACGTGTTGATGTTGGCGATAGGAAACGCATATTCTTTCAAACCTTTAATACCGAACGTTTCGGGCACCGCGCCGAGTCCGATGACTAAATAATCGTACTGCAGCTCACCATTCGCAAGCACAACTTTTTTCTCATCAATTTTGATTGCCTTTACGGTATCCTGTACAAAATTGACCCGCGACTGGTTGATTACATCTTTTATCTGATAACGGCAGCGGTCATGATGGAGCGTACCCGCGCTCGCTTCATGCATCCATGTCGTTTCATAATGATAATTGTGTTTATTCACAAGCGTAATATCAGCATCATTCGGTCCGACAAACTTTGTCAGCCTAGTTACCGTCATCAATCCGCCATATCCAGCACCTAAAATCACGATTTTGGGCTTATTCAATGCCATCACATCCACCTTCTCTTTTTTTTGCTTTTGTTAGACGCATAATAAAATCATCATTTGTGTTAGCTTCAGCTTATTGGCGGGATTTTATGAAATATATTGAAAAGTTTTTTGTGAAGTCCTCACGCATAGCACTACTATTATATTTATCCGGCTGGCCCAAGAAACATTCAGAAAAAGATCAAATCATTTGGTTATCATCGTATCGGCTTGCGGAAATATTTTCAAGAATGGGTGCGCACGCGATACACTTACATTTTTTCTGCTGACTCGTCAATTTGAACGGCAATATGGTATAATTAATAACAATTTTCATTTAGGAGGCAATTTTCGTATGCGAGAGGATACAAAGGTTTATGATATTACAATTATAGGCGGGGGACCGGTCGGCTTATTCACCGCTTTTTACGGAGGCATGAGACAGGCAAGCGTCAAAATTATCGAAAGCCTGCCTCAGCTCGGCGGACAACTTAGCGCCCTATACCCTGAAAAATATATATACGATGTAGCGGGCTTCCCAAAAATCCGCGCACAAGAGCTAATCAATAACCTAAAAGAGCAAATGGCGAAATTCGACCAAACCATTTGCCTGGAGCAAGCGGTTGAATCTGTTGAAAAACAAGCGGACGGCGTGTTTAAGCTTGTGACAAATGAAGAAATCCACTACTCCAAAACAGTGATCATCACTGCAGGAAACGGCGCATTCAAACCGAGAAAGCTGGAACTTGAAAATGCCGAGCAGTATGAAGGCAAAAACCTTCACTACTTCGTTGACGATTTGCAAAAATTCGCCGGCAGACGCGTTGCGATTCTTGGAGGCGGAGATTCAGCGGTTGACTGGGCGCTTATGCTTGAGCCGATTGCAAAAGAAGTATCCATCATTCACCGCCGCGATAAGTTCCGCGCGCACGAGCACAGTGTGGAAAACCTTCATGCGTCGAAGGTTAATGTCCTAACACCATTCGTCCCTGCGGAGCTGATCGGAGAAGACAAAATTGAACAGCTTGTGCTTGAAGAAGTCAAAGGCGACCGCAAAGAGATTTTAGAAATCGATGACTTAATCGTCAACTACGGTTTCGTTTCATCTCTTGGCCCGATCAAAAACTGGGGTCTAGACATCGAGAAAAATTCTATTGTCGTCAAATCAACAATGGAAACAAATATCGAAGGCTTCTTTGCAGCAGGTGACATTTGCACATACGAAGGAAAAGTCAACCTGATCGCAAGCGGCTTCGGCGAGGCTCCGACAGCAGTGAACAACGCCAAGGCTTACATGGATCCGAAAGCCCGCGTACAGCCTCTTCACTCAACAAGTCTTTTTGAAAATAAGTAATAAAAAAGGAGTTTGTGTCAGCGACACAGCTCCTTTTTTTTTTATTTGAAGATATTTAGATAGTTCATCGCAGTTCCAATTACCAGCGCAATCACAAGGGCTGCGACGATCCAGATCATTGTCATGATAATGCGGTCTTGGATCTTTTGGGACTTCGGTGTTTTTCCTTCGTTTTGCGTCATCTCATTCGCTCCTTTCACATGTCCATCTCATAAAGAAAGCCTGGTGCTGAACGACCAAGCTTTGCTGAACGTATATCATTCGCGTTTTAATCCGCTCTCTAAGACTTTTCGTTAAGACTATGATACCCAAACTCACCGAGCATGACAAGCTTCGGCACTTGCACATACCTGTAAGAAAATAAAAACGTTTGACATCCTAAATAAAACAGAGTACATTATAGAAGGCGAACGTTTCATATAGTATTCTTTTAAATATTCGTTTTTAGGAGTGAAAATGATGGAAAATGTATTTGATTACGAAGATATTCAGCTAATTCCTGCAAAATGCATTGTAAATAGCCGTTCAGAATGTGATACATCCGTACGTTTAGGCGGACGTACATTTAAATTGCCCGTCGTTCCTGCCAATATGCAGACGATTATAGATGAAAAACTAGCCATTCAATTAGCCGAAAATGGTTACTTTTATGTGATGCACCGATTTGAACCTGAAACACGAATTGAATTTATTAAAGATATGAACGAACGCGGATTATTCTCTTCTATCAGCGTGGGCGTCAAAGATGAGGAGTATGAATTTGTCCGCCAACTGACAGAAGCAAATCTGACTCCTGAATACGTGACAATTGATATCGCTCATGGCCATTCAAATGCGGTCATTGAAATGATCCAGCACCTTAAAAAACATTTGCCGGACAGCTTTGTTATTGCTGGCAATGTCGGAACGCCGGAAGCGGTCAGAGAACTTGAAAATGCGGGAGCGGATGCCACTAAAGTTGGCATCGGACCGGGAAAAGTATGTATTACGAAAATCAAAACCGGCTTCGGCACAGGCGGCTGGCAATTAGCAGCGCTGCGCTGGTGTGCCAAAGCAGCCAGCAAACCAATTATCGCGGATGGCGGCATCCGCACACATGGCGACATCGCAAAATCAATCAGATTTGGCGCAACGATGGTCATGATCGGTTCACTATTTGCCGGACACGAAGAATCACCAGGCCAAACGGTCGAAAAAGACGGAATGCTATACAAAGAGTACTTCGGCTCAGCCTCTGAGTTCCAAAAAGGCGAAAAGAAAAATGTAGAAGGCAAGAAAATGCACGTGGCACATAAAGGCTCAATCAAGGATACGCTGATTGAAATGGAACAGGATCTTCAATCTTCTATTTCTTATGCAGGCGGAACGAAACTTGACGCGATCCGCAATGTGGATTATGTGATTGTGAAGAATTCGATTTTTAATGGGGATAAATGTTAAAAATAAAAAAACGGCAAGTCAGCGGTTCCCAGCTTGACTTGCCGTTTTCTGTTGTTAGCACTCTTCAGGTGTACCTGTATTCGTCGCTGTTCTAAAAGAAGAACCGCAGCCGCATGAAGCGATGGCATTTGGATTGTCGATGGTGAAGCCGCCGCCGAGCATGGATTGCTTATAATCAATCACGGTGCCGTTCATGATGTCAAGGCTTTCTTTATCAACAAGTACAGCGATCCCGTGCTGATCAAACATGCTGTCTGATTCGCCCTTTTCGTGCTCAAAGCCCATGCCGTAAGAAAGGCCGCTGCAGCCGCCTCCTTTGACGCCGACACGCAGAAACGCGTTTTCTTCTTCATGCTCTTTCATCATATCTTTTATATGCAAAGCTGCTGCTTCTGTAATTGTTACCGGGTTGCTCATTTTTGTAAACCTCCTTTTAAAAACCGGATGTTGTCTTTTATTATAAACATGATTGGTCCAATTCTCAAACAAGGTGTTTTACAAGAAATAGACGCCCTCACAAACAGTTTCAGCCGGCCCTGTCATCATCACATGGCCGTTGTCTTTCCAATTAATCACTAGATCTCCGCCTGCTAAATGCACCGTGATGTCCTGATTTCGTTTTGATACGCCATTTAACACAGATGCGACGGCCGCTGCACATGCTCCTGTCCCGCATGCCTGAGTAATGCCTGATCCCCGTTCCCAGACGCGGAAATGCAGTTCATGTTCATTCACGGTTTCGACGAATTCTACATTGATGCCTTCTGGAAATCTCGGATCTTTCTCAATCACCGGTCCCAGTGTCGTCAGGGGTGCCTGTTCAATGTCAGCGATCGGAAAAACGATATGGGGATTTCCCATTGAAACGGCAGTGCCTGTTAGTTCAACTTCACCAAATGTCATCGTTTCATTGATCGTGTGCTCTTCTCCGCCTTCAAGCATCGGAAGCTCGTTTTTTGTCAGGCGCGGTTCGCCCATATCGACAGTGACCACGTTCACTTTCCCATTTTCAACTTGAACCTCCGCTTTCACAAGCCCGGAGAGGGTTTCAATCAGAAAAGATGTTTTCTCAACCAGCTTATGCTCATAAGCGTATTTTGCGACGCAGCGCAGGCCGTTGCCGCAGTTTTTCCCTTCAGACCCGTCATTATTAAAAATCCGCATTTTGACAGGCGCTTGATCTGAAGGGCATATCAGGATCATTCCGTCGGAACCGATCCCTGTATAAACAGAAGAAACCTGAACGGCAATCTCAGACAGTTTTTCTTCCGGAAGCTGTTCTTCAAATTGATTCACGTAGATATAGCTGTTTCCCAGGCCGTGCATTTTGGTAAATCGAAATGAGTTCATAGGTGCCTCCAACTTTTTTTCTTTTTCTTAGTATAAAAGCTATTATAAACGGACACAATACAATTATCCCCCGTTTTTCATACATAAAAGCTCCTTGCATTGTCGCAAGGAGCTTTTATCGTTTATATAAACATGCCGGCAATGGCTGCGCTGAGCAGATTGGCTAATGTTCCCGCAAGAACAGCCTTCAGACCGAGGCGTGCGATATCCGAACGGCGGCTAGGCGCTAAACCGCCAAGCGTACCGAGCATTATCGCAATTGATGAAAAATTGGCGAATCCGCATAACGCGAAACTGATAATGGTAGCGGTTTTCTTAGAAAACTCGCCGATGTGCGGACCGAAGTTAGAATAAGCGACAAACTCATTAAGCACCAATTTCTGGCCGATATAGCTTCCCGCCTGCAATGCTTCATGCCAAGGCACACCAATCAAAAAGGCGATTGGGGAAAACACATAACCCAGAAGAGATTCTAATGTGACACCTTTTAAACCGAACAAGCCGAATACTCCGCCGAGAATACCGTTTACTACAGCGATTAATGCAACGAACGCAAGCAGCATCGCTCCAACGTTTAAGGCAATTTGCAGTCCGGTTGAAGCTCCCTTTGCAGCTGCGTCAATGACATTGGCTGCGCCTTCACCTTCATCCATTTTAAAATCGCTTTTTACGGTTTGCGGCTTTTCAGTTTCGGGAATAATCAATTTACCAAAGACAAGACCCGCGGGAGCAGCCATAAAGCTGGCCGCAAGCAAGTATTCAATCGGAATACCGAGTAGCGCGTATCCAAACAAGGTCGAACCCGCAACAGCCGATAGACCGCTCGTCATAATCGTGAACAATTCAGAGCGCGTCAGACCGGCTATCAGGGGTCTGATCACTAACGGAGATTCTGATTGTCCTACAAAAATATTAGCAGCAGCCGCAAGAGATTCCGTTTTGCTTGTCCCTAGGAGCTTCGACAATCCGCCGCCAATGACACGGAAAACAAGCTGCATGATTTTCAAATGATATAAAACTGCAATCAGTGCTGAGAAGAAAATGATAACGGGCAGTACACTTAATGCAAATGCAGGACTGTCGCCGACTTTCAGAAGCGGTCCAAAAATAAAGCTGATTCCTTCATTCGCATAATCAATCAGAAGCTGTACACGGCTTGAAAACCATAAAAAAACAGCGCGTCCCGCTTCCCATTTCAACACGATGTATCCAAACGCCACCTGTGTGCATAAACCAACGATGACGGTTCTTATCTTAATATTGCTTTTCTTTTCTGAAAATAAAAACGCGATAGCAATGATCGCAACTGCGCCGAGCAGTCCCCACAGAACACTCATGAATACACCTACACCTCTTAAAATTTTATTTAAAAAAATATCTTTTATACGATAACAATAATATTTTTTGATGTCTACACATTTTTTTAGTTCTTTTGTACGGCAAAATAAAAAAGGGCCTGTCCAGGCCCTTTTCATTTAAAACATTGGATTTTCTTCAATAAATGTATATATATTCTCAACAAGCTCAGCAGGCGTTTCACCCATGACGACTTCTCCGTTTACAAGGGCGAAAAGCGACTCCATGCACGTCCCGCAGTAGCTTAAGCAGCCGTATTCAAGGACATCCAGGTTGGGATCCTTCTCTAAAATCGCCCGGGCTTCCTGAGAGCCGTGAGCCAGATTGCTGACACAAAATTCAATCATTGGATTCATGCGGTTTCACCTCACATATGTCCATTATCGCGAATTTTTTATCATTCGTCAAAGACAACGGATTGTTCAAAAATTATTATCGTAACATATCATTTCACAAATAACGTTTTACTAATTTGCACTTTCAGGCTAATTTGTAGGTTATTTTCAAACTATTATTGTGATTTTAGATCAAATTCGATATAATTCTAGATGTTATTTTACATAGTTCGTATTTTCTTCAATGTGTCTATCATACTCTTCGGATTAAAGGGGAATTCAAATGAAAAAATTGGTCTTGATCGGCGGAGGTTACGGGAACATGCGTGTTCTTCATCGCTTATTGCCAAACCAGCTGCCTGAAGATGTTTCAATCACGTTAATTGACAGAAATCCTTATCACTGCTTGAAAACAGAATATTATGCCCTTGCCGCAGGCACAATTTCTGACCATCATATCAGAGTGTCATTCCCAGAGCACCCTCGCCTGGATGTCCAATACGGTGATATCTCTTCAATTGATATTGCACAAAAACAAGTACTGTTCCAAGATCGTGAACCGATTTCTTACGATGACGCTGTGATCGGGCTCGGCTGTGAGGACAAATATCACAACGTGCCGGGAGCGCCTGAATTCACCTACAGCATTCAAACCATCGATCAGTCCCGCGAAACCTATCAAAAGCTGAATAACCTGAGCGCTAATGCCACTGTCGCCATTGTCGGAGCGGGCTTAAGCGGCGTTGAGCTTGCAAGTGAACTGAGAGAAAGCCGTGATGACCTGAACATTATTTTGTTCGACCGCGGTAATCTCATTTTATCAAGCTTTCCCGAGCGTTTGAGTAAATATGTGCAAAATTGGTTCGAAGAGCACGGTGTCCGCATTATTAACAGGGCAAATATCACAAAAGTTGAAGAAGGCGTTGTGTATAACCACGATGAACCGGTTTCTGCAGACGCCATCGTGTGGACAGCTGGCATTCAGCCGAACAAAGTCGTTAGAGACTTAGATGTTGAAAAGGACGCACAAGGGCGTATCGTATTAACGCCTCATCACAATCTTCCTGGTGATGAACATCTGTACGTTGTCGGCGATTGCGCCAGCCTCCCTCATGCACCGAGCGCCCAGCTGGCAGAGGCTCAAGCAGAGCAGATTGTCCAAATCTTGCAAAAACGCTGGAATGGAGAAGCCCTTCCAGAATCAATGCCGCAGTTCAAGCTGAAAGGCGTTCTCGGTTCACTCGGTAAAAAAGCCGGCTTCGGTCTTGTTGCTGACCGCCCGCTGATCGGCCGTGTCCCGCGTATGTTGAAATCCGGCTTGCTGTGGATGTACAAACACCATAATGGTTAATGATAGAGAAGAACCGCTGATCCTGTCAGCGGTTTTCTGTATACCCATGCTTCTCCATTTCCTCATAAACGTCTTTTAATTTTGGATTGCCTTCACCAACAATTTTGTCTTCTACAAGAACAAGCGGATAAAAATACTCGTCATTTCTGATTTTTTCCGCAAGCTCTTTTGCATGTTCATTGTCAGGCGGCTCATAAATATCGATGTATTGCATCGCAAAAGGCTGATTTGGATATTTTCTTTTCAGCGCAGCCTCGAGCCACTCGTATGTATCCTTAGCCGTCGGCATATTGACACAGCTTGCACAAACGGTTTCTGCTCCGTACACACTGAGCATGACTGGTTTTGTCACAGGTAAACGCCTCCTTCTCTCTATGTATGTCCTTTCTTTCAGTATACAGAGCCAAAAGACGTTTTTATAGAAAAAAACCGTTTTTGTGTTCAAGTCTGAATGTGCTATAATAGGGAAAGCAACTTTGCAAACCAAACAATAGATTTTTATTGTTACACTGAATATAATGGTTTTATGACGACGAAAGGAGCGAATGTCATGACTGAAGTTGAAATGAAAGAACAGGTGCAGGAAGTGCTGGACAAACTTCGTCCGTTTTTACTTCGTGACGGCGGTGACTGTGAGCTTGTAGACGTAGATGAAGGTATCGTTAAGCTTCGTCTTCTAGGCGCATGCGGCAGCTGCCCAAGTTCAACAATTACGCTGAAAGCCGGAATTGAACGCGCTCTTCTTGAAGAAGTGCCGGGTGTCGTTGAAGTAGAACAAGTCTTTTAATAAAGCAGCCAGGCTGATAGTTAATCAGCCTGGCTTTTTTATTAGAGATATTGATCAAACCATGAGCTGATATAATTCAGTCGCTTGATCCGCTGTCCCGGATGACCGCTGCGTGACAAATTGTGCGACGCTTTCGGAAAACGGACGAGCATGGTTTCCTTGTCCATTTTTTTCAAAGCGATAAATAGCTGCTCCGCCTGCTCGATCGGGCACCGGTCATCTCGCTCGCCATGCAGGATCAAAAGCGGTGTCTCCACGTTTGCTGCGTATTTTAAAGGAGAACGGTCCCAGAGCTTTTCTGTGTCAGCAAACATGTCATGCTCTAGCTGCCAGTCTGTGAAGAAATAGCCGATATCACTGACGCCATGAAAGCTGATCCAGTTTGAAATCGAGCGCTGGGTGACGGCAGCTTTAAAGCGGTTCGTCTGTCCAACGATCCAGTTGGTCATAAAGCCTCCGTAGCTCCCGCCCGTGACACCAAGCCGTTCAGGATCAATCTGTGGATCTCTTTTGATAGCCTCATCCACAGCCTGCATCACATCCTCATAATCCTTTCCTCCATAATCTCCTCTGACGGCGTTCACAAATTCCTGCCCGTAACCGTGGCTTCCTCTCGGATTGACATAAACCACTGCGTACCCTTTCGCCGCCAGCACCTGAAATTCATGAAAATATGTATGTCCGTACATCATGTGCGGACCGCCGTGTATGTTGAGAATAAGAGGATATGATGTTTCACCTTCCGCCTGTGCAGGTTTTATCAGCCAGCCGTTCACCGTCACGCCGTCTTCTGTGACATATTGAATATCTTCAGGTATTGAAATCGTATGCTCGCCGACAAACTTGTCATTCGCACCAGTCAGCCGTCTCTCTTCCTGCCCAAGCGGGAGGCTGTAAAGCTCGCTTGGTCTGTCCGGCTTTGTCACACTGGCAATAAAGTGTTGTTCGTCAGGTGAAATGGAAAAACTATTAATGTACTCTTTTTCGAGACGTATCGGATACACAAGGCCTTCAATCGAAATATAATAGATCCCCGTACTGCCTTGATCTGTGCCAATGACATAAAACCCTTGGCTGTCTTTCGTCCAAACCGGGCGCTGTTCGGCACCTCCGATCAGTGAATCTCCAATGAGCGCATCTGCTAAATGAACGTCAAGCATTTCAGTCAGACATGTAAGGTTGTCTTGTTTCATATCATAGAGCCATGCCTTTTCGAACGTTGCATTCTGATATTCCTTTTCATGTCCAAGCAAAGCAAGATACCTTCCGTCCGGTGAAAATGAGCTTGGTCCGAATGAGCCGCGATGAGACGTAATCTGCTTGAGATCTCCAGTATCCAGCGACATCATGCAGACATCGTGCGGCTTGCTGGCATCATCCGTTTCAGTCAAATTAGCTGAGAAAACAAGCCATTTGCCATCAGGAGAAAAAGCAGGATCACCATGATCGGCTTTGTGATTTGTCAACTGCTTTACTTCGCCAGACTTCACGCTGACAAGCACAAGCTGGGCATACGCACCTCTCGTCAGTCCTTTGCCGTCCCGTTTATAGGCTAGACCTTGAACTTCAACAGGTTCAAAGCTGTCCGGCTCCGCTTTCACGATCATTAATACTTTCTCCCTCTCCCAAACTGACAGTGACAAGGATCGATTCACCATCCGGGGACCATATTGGCTTTGACACGCCATACGGGATATTAGTCAGTTTTCTCGCTTCCCCGCCTTCAGCGCTCATGATATACAGCTGTGCTGCATCACCTTCACGATCAGAAATAAAGGCAAGCGTGATCCCGTCCGGAGACCATCTTGGATCCGTGCATCGCTTTTCTCCATGTGTCCAAGGAACAGACCCGCCGCTTTTCGTTTCATAGACCCATATATTTGATGTATACGAATCTTTCTCGGAATTCACTTGTGACTGCACGTATGCGGCACGGGTGCCGTCTGGGGCATATTGAGGATCGGTTACAGAGACAATCGCTGTGATGTCTTCTGCGGTTATCAGCTTTTTCATGTTCATCTCCTCCTTTTTACAACTATTTCGTTTTTCTAAATAAAAACTCCTTTATCTCCAGCAGAAAAAAAGCGCCCTCCGCTGATGCTGAGGGACGCTTGGCATGATCTATACACTTTTCACTTGATATAAAGGATTTCGCTCTATTATACTTCCCTCTTTCGGAACGGTCAAAGCGTCGACTTCACAATGAGGGAAATGAAGCGCGAGCTGTTCTTTGAGCTCTTCTCCCTTTCCTTTTTCAGTCATAACGAGAATCGTCGGGCCTGCCCCGCTGAGAGCCGTTCCGTATGCGCCCTTCATCTCGGCGACGTGTTCTACTTTTGACAGCTCAGGGACAAGCATCGCCCGGTACGGCTGATGGAACATATCCTTCTTCATGATTTTTCCGACGCGCGGCCAATCCTTGGACATGATGGCAGCAATGAGTATATTGCTGACTGCACTTGCTTTTACAGCGTCCGCATACGGAAACTCTTTCGGAAGTACGTCTCTTGCGTCTCTTGTCAGCACTTCGTAAAAAGGAATGACAACGACAACATCAATGTCAGCATCGGGGACGCGGATCATTTGTGTCTCGTCATCTTCATGAAGGCCGATGACAAGTCCGCCAACGAGAGAAGCGCCCGCATTATCCGGGTGTCCTTCTTCAAGACTGGCTAAATGCAGCTTGTCCGCTTCAGTCAGCTTTAAGCCGCATAATTCATCAGCCAGTTCAACGGCTGCTACAATCGCTGCAGCGCTGCTGCCAAGGCCGCGTGCGAGCGGGATGTCACTCCACACCTTTACATGGACAGGAGGCATTTCTTTGCCATACAAATCTGCTGTCCGTTTCGCCACTTGATAGATCAGATTATCTGTACCCGCCGGGATTCCGGCGACTGTTTCTGTTTCAGCTTCAAAAGACCATTTGTCGCTCTCAAAGACGGTCAGCTTCAAATATCTGCTGAGCGCCATTCCAACCGAATCGAAGCCGGGGCCTAGGTTAGCCGTGCTTCCGGGAACAGTGACAGTGAACAGCATGTCGGCTTCGTTCATACACGGGCCGCTCCTTTTAAATATTCAAGGATGCTGTCTTCATTCGTCGGCAGTGTGATCGGCTTGATTTCTGAAATGTCGACCGCTGTATTCGGATCTTTCAGTCCGTTTCCTGTTAACACAGCGACAACCTTGCTGCCTTTCGGAATTTCTCCGGATTTCACCTGTTTCAGAATGCCGGCGATGGAAGCGCAAGATCCCGGTTCTGCAAACACGCCTTCTTCACGGGCGATCAGCTGATAAGCGTGAAGGATTTCATCATCAGTGACTTCGTCAATTTTCCCGTTGGATTCCTCAGCTGCCTTTACAGCTTTGTCCCAGCTTGCCGGGTTTCCGATACGGATGGCTGTTGCTATTGTTTCCGGATTTTCAATTACTTCATTGCGAACGATTGCCGCTGCGCCTTCAGCTTCAAACCCGCGCATTTTCGGAAGGCCTGTGCCTTTTTTCTCATGATATTCCTTGAAGCCCTTCCAATACGCTGAGATATTGCCTGCGTTTCCGACCGGAATCGCTAAAACATCCGGTGCTCCGCCCAGCTGCTCGCACACTTCAAAGGCTGCTGTTTTTTGGCCTTCAAGGCGGTAAGGGTTGACTGAGTTGACAAGGGCAATCGGTGATTTCTCACAGATGGAACGGACAATTTTAAGCGCGTCGTCAAAGTTTCCGTCGATTGCAATAATCTCGGCTCCGTACATAACAGCCTGAGCGAGTTTTCCGAACGCGATTTTTCCGTTCGGGATGATGACGATGCATTTCATGTTAGCTCGGGCTGCATAAGCAGCTGCAGCAGCAGACGTGTTTCCTGTTGACGCGCACATAATCGTATCGTTGCCTTCTTCTTTTGCTTTCGCCACAGCCATGACCATTCCGCGGTCTTTAAATGATCCCGTAGGGTTGACGCCTTCTGTTTTGACATGAAGCTCAATTCCGAGCTGCTCAGACAGTTTCGGCAGGTGAATAAGAGGTGTGTTTCCTTCATGTAATGTAAGCGCCGGTGTTTGATCTGTTACAGGTAAAAATTCTTTATATTGATGGATAAGCCCTTTCCACATTAGCTCCAACCGTTCCCTTCTACACGATATGTGCTCTTAACTTCTTGAACGACTTCCAAATCATTTAGGTTTTGCAGGATATCACTGAAATCAGCTTCTGATGTATGGTGCGTGACAATTACAATTTCCGCTAACTCATCATGACCTTTAATCGGCAGCTGCAGGATCTTTTCAAAGCTTACGCCCCGTTCCGAGAACACAGACGTAATTTTCGAGAATGAACCGACCTGGTCTTTGACGTGAATTCTTAAGAATTGCTGTGCGTAAATGTCAGACGGCGACTTCATGTTTTTCTCGTATTGCGGTCCGACAAAGCTGTTGCCAGTTACGCCGAGGCGCATGTTTTTCATAACCGCGACAAGGTCAGAAACAACAGATGTCGCAGTCGGCATGCTTCCGGCTCCCGGCCCGTAGAACATCGTCTCACCGACGGCCTCTCCGTATACATAAACGGCGTTAAACTCATTATGCACAGCAGAAAGCGGATGGTGATCAGGAAGCAATGTCGGCTGTACGCTGACTTCAATTTTGCTGCCATCACGCTGAGCAATCCCGATCAGTTTCATCGTGTAGCCTAGGCGTTTGCTGAAACTGATATCCTCATCTGTAATTTGAGAGATACCCTTTACTTTGACGTCTTCCAGATCGACATTCATTGAGAAGCCGAGGCGCGCCAAGATTGCCATTTTCCGTGCGGCGTCTAGCCCTTCCACGTCTGAAGTCGGGTCAGCTTCGGCAAAGCCGAGATCCTGCGCTTCCTTGAGCACTTCCTCATAAGGGCTTTTTTCTTTGATCATTTTTGTTAAGATAAAGTTCGTTGTTCCGTTCACGATCCCCATCATTTTTGTAATTCGGTCTGATGAGAGGCCTTCCTCTAACGTGCGCAGAATCGGAATCCCGCCGGCAACACTGGCTTCAAAGTAGATATCGCAGCCATTTTCCTTCGCTTCCGCAAGCAGCTCGGATCCGTACACAGCCATTAAATCTTTGTTTGCTGTGACAACATGCTTTTTCGATCTCAGCGCGTCGACCAAATATTGTTTTGTCTGTTCAACTCCGCCGATCACCTCGATGACGACATCAACATCTGGATCATCAATGACATCATACACTTCTGTCGTGAGCACTTCCTTCGGCAAATCTACTTCTCTCTTTTTCTCTAGATCTTTTACAAGCACTTTTTTTATCGTAACCGGACAGCCGACCTGATGCATCAGCTTATCCTGATGGTCTTGAATAATTTTAACGACACCGCTTCCGACGGTACCTAAACCTAAAAGCCCTACACGAATTGCTTTCAAAAAAACTCCACCTTTCTTTTGATTGTCCTCTTGAAAAAGACAATTGTTAACTCAACACAGACATATAAGTTACAAACATTATATAAGCCCACTCCTGTTTTGACAAGATAGCAATCGGCTGAATTTTAAGAATGTAAACGCTTAACATATTGATATGACAAGATTCTTTATTTTCTAATTATTTTTGTCAGATTTTCTCCTCACCTTGGGCTGCCTTTACCGAGCCAGTTCACGCGGGGAACAAATGGCTTTTGCGCCCGCATGTTCATGAATTCCTGCGCTGTATTGAGAAATTGCTCATAGCGTCCGCAGTCACTAAGAATGAAGTCAAGCTGCTCTTCGCAATAATGCTTTTCTGATTCTGATGACATGTAGTAGCTCTCCACGATTTCAAAATAATGAAGCGGAAAGAGCAGGCGGCTGTATAATAGACGTTTTGAAAACGAAGACAGCGGCGTAACTTGTTCGTATTCCTGCAAAAAGTGAAAGCCTTGTTGATTAAAATCTTGTCTGTGATGCAAAAACGTATGCCTCATATATTCAGCCAAATCACGTGAGGCGTGGTCAAATACCCAATCCGCAGGAATCCTGATCAGGGATTCGGGTGACCATGTATGTCTTTCCATCCGCTGATGGCATATCGTTCCTGAATCAGCGGCTTGGGGCTTGTCATCCAGCTCAGTGTCCACTAAATATTGTATCGCGTTTTCTGACAGCCCTAAATAATATGGAAATGATTCGATCATTTTTTTATCGAATGGCTCATGAGGTGGGGTATGAACCTTTCGCTGCCAAAACACCTCCAGCTGATCAATGCGTTTTCCCCACAGATCCTTCCACTGGCCGATTCTTCCGGCTGCCTTCACTTCATACGGATACCCTCTGCCTTTTCGGTGAAATTCCGCCAGCTCCTGTCCAATGGAGAACGCACGGTTTGAAAAAGGGGGTGCCGCCTTCAGCAGAGCGTACGTTTTCCCCTCATGTTCAAACGTCAGCTCACCTTCTTTTGTAAAGATAAAAACCGAAACGTATGGGTCACTTTGTTCTTGTAAATACTGACTCATGTAATAAAGCTCTGCCAGCTCTGTCTCTGAGAATTGGGAAACGGGGACAATCAGAAAGAATGAATTCGGTGTCTGAAAGCATTGATATGTGTGCTGGTACATCGAAAGCTGCCTGATGTGAATACCGTATTTTTCTTTTATTGTACCTTTCACAATGATCACCTGCCTGTTGAATTAGGGCTCATCACATCGTAGTCATACACGTCCGGAATTATGAATACATATTTTAATCCGACGAAGGCGCAAGAAAAAGTCGTAAACATCTCAAACATTTTGTATAAACTAGTAAAAAAGATTGGGTGAAGCTGATGTCAGAAAACGAACAAATCAATCAGATGGAAGCAAAAGCAAGAGCACGGATGAAGGAGCGCGGCGTTGAGGTATCAGACATTGCCGAGCTTGTCTTTTTTCTGCAGAAAAAATATCATCCGGATTTAACCATTGATGAATGCACGTTGAACGTCAATCGCGTTCTCGCAAAACGCGAGGTGCAAAACGCGATTTTAACGGGCATTGAATTGGATGTTCTTGCTGAGCAGAAAAAACTGTCTGAACCGCTGCAAACGATGCTGGAAACCGATGAAAGCCTATACGGAGTAGATGAAGTTCTGGCATTTTCCATCGTGAACATTTACGGATCGATCGGGTTTACGAACTATGGTTACATCGACAAAGAAAAACCCGGAATCCTTAAACAGTTAAATGATAAATCAACCGGCGAATGCCATACCTTTTTAGATGACATCGTCGGCGCGATTTCCGCCGCGGCCTCAAGCAGGCTCGCACACCGTGCGCGGCATACAGAATAAGGGCACCCTTTTGGGTGCCCTTTTTAAATGTATGGAATCCATTCAGTCAGAGAGTCAATGGCGTGAGTCGGTTTTTCCATATCGTCTGTCATATGCTCTCTTTTCGTTACGCCTGTGTGAACGAGCAGCGTATCCATACCGGCGTTAATGCCGGCCATAATGTCGGTCGCGTAGTTGTCGCCGACCATGAGTGTTTCGGATACATCTGTGCCTAGAACGCGCATCGCCTGCTCCATGATGATTGATTCCGACTTGCCGATAAATACCGGCTGTACGCCTGTGGATACGGTTAATACAGATGTCAGTGAGCCGTTTCCAGGCAGGAGGCCTCTTTCAGTCGGGATCGCAATATCTCCGTTTGTAGAAATAAAGCGGGCGCCATTTCTGATTGCCAGGCAGCCGACAGCAAATTTTTCGTATGTAATGGAACGGTCAATACCGACAACGACATAATCCGCGTTTTCCCCGCCAAATGTCAGGCCGTTTTCTTCAATCGCCTGGCGGATGCCTTCTTCCCCGATCACATATACAGACGCGTCTTTTTTCTGCTGGGCGATATGCTGGGCAGTCGCCATGCTGGTCGTGAAGACCTGCTCTTCCGTTGCGGGAATATCAAAAGACACAAGCTTGTCCGCTACCTGCTTCGGTGTCCGCGAAGAATTGTTTGTCACGAAAAGATAAGGAACGCCGCGATCTTTCAGCGTTCTGACAAATTCACACGCTTCCTCAATTTTTTCCGTGCCATTGTACATCGTTCCGTCTAAATCAATTAAATACCCTTTATATGTTTTCATTTCCAACACTCCTGTGGCTTTCCAGTTGTTATTTAAACGCAGAAACAGGACCAAGCTCTGTTTCCAAGTAGCTTCTGATCCGTTTCGGGAAGTTTTGAAGAGCTGTCTGATGTGCCGTGATCAGCCTGTAAAGCTCGTCGCTGTCAGCGAGCAGGTACTGCTGAACCAATGTTTTGCGGTAGGCGATCAATTTCTTAAGCTCAGTTCCCTCTTGTTCCGTGACAACTTTTTCATCAACAAGTATGTCCATAATGTCATCATAGCTGCCCGGGTCCCGCATAATAAAACCGTCAATCATGTCATTGCCTGTATCCAAAATGCATTCGATTAACAGATGGCCTATACGCTCAAGTGCCAGTCCCCCGATTTCAGACTGCCAGTCTAGTTGCGAGTTAAAAAACGACAGCTGGTGCTCAAAGAACCCGAGTGTTTGCTCGATCTTATTTCTGTCAACAAAATACATGACAGCATCCCCTTTTGTGTATATTTATTTTCTGATCCGTTTCAAGACAAAATACGCACAGCCGAAATTGCAGTATTCGTAAATGTATTCATCCAATGTACTGATTTTCGTTTCGAAGGTTGCCTTTTGATTCTGGTCGTCAAAGAAGCCCTTGAGCCTGAGCTGACCGTATCCCCAGTCTCCCACAATATAATCGTATTTATTTAAAATATCGGAGTAGCGGGCTTTAAAAGCCTCTTCATTGAAGCCGTCTTTGAAATTGTGCACCAATTCAAATTCGGCATTTTGAATAAGAATCATGATCTCACCTCTTTTTCACTCATTCCTATCATAATTCATTGCCCCGTCCCCATCAATTGCTAAAGAATAAATCATGCAATTTGGCTACCCTACACATGAGGAGGGATTTAAATGAAACGAACTGCTGTCAGCCTCTGCCTGTTGACCGTGCTTTTATCCGGGTGCGGAGGTGCAGGATTGGACAATGCCGGGCAAAATGTCAGGAATCAGACGCAGAATCAAACCAGACCAATTCATGTATCTGATCGCAACGAGGCTTTTAACCGGCATGATGAGAATGAACAATTTGGCTATGTCCGCTATCAAAAAGAACAATTTGACGGCGAACAGCAGAAAACGCCGGTGATGAACCGGGAAGAAACCGCTCACATGATATCAAGTTTAACGGTTCAGCTCCCCCATATTCAAGATGCTGCAACATTGGTGACCGATCAAGAAGCGCTTGTCGTGTATAAAACCGATTCAAAAGATCGCGAACTGACCGCCGATCAGGTGAAGAAAACCGCTGCTTCTGTGATACCGCGGTACTATCATGTGTATATTTCCGATAATCCAAACCATATGCAGTCAATCGAAAATTACAGCAATCTCGGATCCGGTTCAAGGGATATCAGAGAGATCATGTCGGGGACGATTCAAGAAATGAAAACCTCCCCGCAAGGAAACCCCGTCTCAGAAAATGAAAATGCCAACGGAGAAACCCGTCAGGACATGAAAATCGATAGGAATGACAAAAACGCCAGATGATCTGGCGTTTTGGCATTATGCTTGTGCTTGGCGCTTTTTAGATGCTTCGTTCACCTGTTCATCCGCATGGTAAGAAGAACGGACAAGCGGGCCGGCTTCGCAGTGGCTGAAGCCTTTTTGCATCGCGATTTCCTTTAATTCAGCAAATTCATCAGGGTGATAGTATTTTTGGACTTTCAAGTGTTTTTTCGTCGGTTGCAGATATTGGCCGATTGCCATAATATCCACGTTGTTTGCCAAGAGGTCGTCCATGACTTCAATAATTTCTTCCTTCGTTTCGCCGAGTCCGATCATGATGCTTGATTTTGTCGGAATGTCAGGCTGCATTTCCTTCGCACGGCGCAAAAATTCCAACGAACGGTCGTACGTCGCGCGCGCGCGGACTCTTGGCGTCAGGCGGCGAACCGTTTCGATATTGTGATTCAGGATGTCTGGGCGTGTATCCATCAAGGTTTTCAGGTTATCGTAGTTTCCGCCCATATCAGACGGCAGCACCTCAATTGTTGTGAACGGGCTTTTTCTGCGGATCGCACGGACAGTTTCCGCGAAAATGCCTGCCCCGCCGTCTTTCTGGTCGTCACGCGCAACAGCTGTAATGACCGCGTGTTTCAGATTCATAAGCGCAACAGAATCCGCTACGCGTTCCGGCTCCTGCAGATCAAGCTCAGTCGGAAGGCCCGTTTTGACAGCACAGAAACGGCATGCTCTTGTACAAACAGAACCTAAAATCATAAATGTCGCTGTACGTCTGACCGCCCAGCATTCATGAATATTCGGACATTTTGCTTCTTCGCATACGGTATGCAGATTGTTTTCCCGCATAAGTTTTTTGAGCCCTGTATAGTTTTCATTTGTATTTAATTTGATTTTGAGCCATTCGGGCTTTCTGAGGTGTTCGTCTTTCTTTGCCAATTCCCATCATCTCCAATATCCAATATACTCAATTTCTGACACGAAACATTCTGAAAACGAGAAAGGTGCAGGTTTTATTTCTGCAACAAAAATAATGTTTTTCTAACTAAAGAAAGTCTTTTCTTTAGACACTTTAACATAGGAAAAATTTCTCGACAAGGGAAGATCATTACTGACATTTTTAAGCCAGCTTGCCGCAAACTATGTGTATTCAATATGAAAGGAGATTATTTTGTGAAAGTTTTGTTATCCGCTCTTCTTCTCCTTTTGTTTGCGTATGAGCCTTCGGCATCTGGAAAAAAGCTTTCAGATCCAGTACTGTCAAAACGGATGGAATTATATCATAAAGTCGAAGCTGTGACGCAGATTCCTTGGTATGCGCTCGCCGCAGTAGACCAGTACGAGGAAAATGTGCGAAGCAACCGAAAAGATCTGCCTGACAAAGCGGGAATCATCAGCATCTATATACCGGATGAAATCTGGAGCGGGCCTGAAAACCCGAATCCGAAAGACGATGCGCCGTTAAGCATTAAAGTGTTTGACGGAATCGGAATGGATGGTGACGGAGATGGAAAAGCCGAGGTCAGCAATGACGAAGATATTTTGTATACATTCAGCCAATACTTGCTGTCGTATGGCACAGATGAGGACAATATCCGTATCGGGCTTTGGAATTATTACAGGCGTGATCAGACGGTCGGGATCATATCTGAATTCATGAAACTGTTTAAAGCTTACGGTCATATTGATCTGGGCGAGCATGCGTTTCCGCTTCCGATCAGAACCGATTACAGCTATCGCAGCACATGGGGTGATGCCCGCGGCTTCGGGGGGAGACGGATTCATGAAGGCACGGATATCTTTGCCCATTACGGCCTTCCTGTCAAATCAACCTGTTACGGCGTAGTTGAAATGAAGGGCTGGAACCGCTTCGGAGGATGGAGAATCGGCATCAGAGACATTAACAATACGTATCATTATTTTGCCCATCTCAATGGGTTTGCCAAAGGGATTAAAACAGGACAAATCGTTGAGCCTGGCCAAGTGATCGGATCTGTCGGCAGCTCAGGATACGGCCCGCCGGGAACAGCTGGTAAGTTCCCGCCGCACCTTCACTACGGGATGTATAAAGATAACGGAAAAACCGAATGGTCGTTTGATCCGTACCCGCATTTGCGAGCGTGGGAGCGGTATGAATACAAAAAAAAGAAATAACGAAAAGCCGCCTCTTCGACAGGCGGCTTATTTGCTGCTTTTTTCATTTTTCGATTCGGCACTGTCCTCTTCTTTTGTGCTTGGGAGCTGGACAGAAGGCGTGACACCTGAGCCGCCGCTTCCGTTATAAAACTGCGGCACTTCGCCCTGTACTGCTTTAATCGATACAGGAACATTATTTGTGACGACAGCGGTTTTGCTTGCAAACGGAATGATGACCTTCACTTTAATTTCAACAAAGATGCTGATATCAATAAGTGCATTATTTATGCCATACGGCTTGATTTTGGTTTTGACATCTGTAAAAGCGTCACCGATTAAATTGAACCGGACTGGGATTTTCGGCCCGAGGTTTCCGAGTAGGCTGTTGCCGGTTACCTGTCCCAGCGGAATGTTGATCATAATATTTTCACTGGCGCCGCTGTGTCCGGTGTGGGTTTCCATCTCTTTCAGATGAGCTTGAAGCTGCTTTGTTACTTTTGTTTTCACACTGTTTACGACCTGTGTATTAAAATCGATTGTCGTTAAGTTTCCGTTTTCATCAGAATTCATTTGAAACATATCTTTCATATTCTCACTGTCAGACATATAATCCTCAATCGAATCCTGGATCACCTCTGTCGCTATACGCTTCGTTTCCATCTCCCCGATGCTCATTAAAACAGGTTTGATCGAGCCATTGATCATCCAAAGGCTGACTGTAGTTGACAGGATAAAAAAGACAACTGACAGAAGCATCACATACCGGAAAGGCAAAGGTCCTCTCTTGCGAAAAGGGCCGCGATATCTTGGCAAGAAAATCCCCCCTTACATATCACAATGTATGCTTGTAAGAGGGGACATAGTAATAGCCGGGCCAAATTATTTTATTTCGCCATTTTTAAAAGTGCTTCTCTGCCGCTCATGCCGGCATGGATGCCGAGATCTTCCGCGGCGTACGTGACGGATTCTAAAGGTGCATCTAACAGCTGGTCAATGGTGCGTACACCAACTGCGCGCCCCGCCACAATGCCCCGCTCCTTTAATTTTTCATTCAGCAGCGCCACATCAAGCGCGCCGCACATAATGTATCCGTGATCATTTGTGACCGCCATAAAATTCGTTTTTGGAAGCTTCACTGTCACAGCTGTAAAAGGCTGTCCTTCTATCATGATTGGTGTCAGATTTACCACGTCAACCACTCCCTTCATCTTCACTTTATGATGAAGGGCACAGCTTGTTGTGGGCTGACCTCCTTATTGCGCGAGCTTCCAAGCGAGCAGATCCCGTAAAAACTCCGGCATAAAATATTCTTTTTCTGCGGCGTCGCGGATGATCGGAAACAGTCTGCCGAGCGTAAACATGTCAAGCACCGCAATAGAGTATTGTTTATGTTTTTCAATCTCTTCCCCGTTCAGCGTGATCCGTGTGACATGCGTGATTCCGTCATCCAGCCGTTTCGTTTCTACATCAACACCCGCGTACACCATTTTTCCCATTACTTCTCCGCGGAAGCCGAGTCCTTTGATCCGGAGCTGCTCCACTTGTTCGGAAGCCGCATGGACAATGGTCTCTTTCAGTTCTTCTCCCGTCAGGCGGACAGCTACCGGGTTGATCGGATGAGGGCAGATGCGGTGCAAATCCAGCTTCGTCACAGGACCCGCTTTCAGCGGACCGAGAATGACACCGGAATTCACCATACTGATGTCCGTCCCGCACCATTCCTTTAATGCGTATGCCAAAAGCAAAGGCAGCTCTGATTCTTCAAACCACTTCACCTCAGCATCTTGCGCGAGCTCCGCAACGGCCTCGGACATCTTATCCTCGGCTTCATGTTCTTTTTCATGAAGAAACGCTTTTGTTTCTGCTGATTCTCCTGTCCATTCCGCCATATTCTGTACTGACGCTGTTTTGCTGATGATGCTTCGCTGTATGCTGTCCACCGTGATTTCTACACAGCCGACATAATGCCCGTATTTCTCGGCGCTGGCAAGTAATACGCCGTTTACCTCTTGTCCATCTTCAAGCAAATGATGGGTGTGCGATTCGAGGATCACATCAATCTCAGGTACAGCTTCAGCCATCGCCTGATCATCAAGAATGCCTAAATGCGACAGTAAAACAATGATATCAGCCTGCCCTTTCACTTCTTGAATGGTTTCCTTTACGCTTTCAAGGGCGTCTGTTACTGTCCATCCCAGTTTGTCATAAACGGGATAATACGGCACAGTTACGCCTAAGAAAGCAATGGACATACCGTTTTTCAATGTTTTGATATGGTAAGGAACAGCCCAGGACGGACGGTTTCCATTTTTGTCATACAGATTCGAGACGATAACGGGAAATTCAGCATGATCATATAAGGCTGCGAGCTCTTCATGCGGAAGCGTAATCCCTTCGTTATTGCCGATCACCGCTCCATCAATGTGAAGACGGTTTAAGAGATCGACATTCGCTTTTCCGAAAGTCGCCTCTGTCACGAATTGAAAACGATCAAGATGATCGCCAATATCAAAAACGAGCGTCTCTTCGCTGTCTGATTGATGCTCTTTTCTTTTCTGCTCGATATAATCTACAATTTTCGGCCAGTTTTCAAAATGGCTGTGCAAATCATTTGTATGATATAAGCGGAGCTTCTCCTTCATATTATCTCTCCCTAATCGTTCAGCTGAAAATGCCTTCATAAATGAGCTGGCAGCCGATCAAAATCAATACGATCCGCATGATCATTACGATCGTTTTCGTCTGCATTTTTCTGTTGATGGCGGCGCCAAGCTTTCCGCCGAACCAAGCACCAGGCACAAGTGCGAGGGCATACAGCCAATTGACGTGCCCGGAAATAACATGTGAAACAGATCCTGTCATAGAGGACAGGAAAATAATAAACATGGACGTTGCCACCGCAACCTTCGGCGGGAACAGGAATAACAGCATCATCGCCGGAACCATGAGCGATCCGCCGCCTATTCCGAAAAGCCCCCCTAAAAAGCCGACGACAAAGGCAATCGCAATGCCAATGGGGGCCTGATATGAGTACGTATAAGGCTCACCTGCATCATCCTGAAATGTCCGAATAATCCCATTATGAGCTTTATTGACCGGCCGGGCTTTCGCCTTCAGCATTAAGGATAATGAGATAAGAATCATAAAAATGCCAAACCAAATGGAAAACGAGTTTGAATTGAACAGCTTTGACACGTAAGCCCCAATAATACTGCCGGGACCTGAACCGATAAAGAAAATGAGCCCGCTCTTATAATCAACGGTTTTATATTTAATATAAGCCAAAGTTGAAGAAAGACCCGTAAAAATAATGACCAAAAGCGAAGTTCCAATTGCGACCTGCGGCGTTACATCCTGAAACAGCGGCGTCACTGCGCTTAGAAACATAAGAGACGGCACGATGATAATTCCGCCGCCAAGCCCAATCAGACTTCCAACCGTACCTGCGATTAATCCCAGTACGACCAAAATCACAAACGACATCAATCAAAACCTCTTTTCTAAAATAAATCGAGCTGTCTCGGAGCAAGTCCGCTGTACTCGATATCAAGCAGTTCAAGCATCTGCTTGCCGTTATCCGCGGCGTCTCCGCCGGAATTGTTATTGAACAGGACAAAAACATCCTTACATTGCTGCTGCAATTCATTCAGGTGCTTTTTCCAATCCTCCAGCTCCTGTTGGTTGTAGCGGTATAGGTACCTGACCTCCCGCCAGTTTTTCCCGCCATCAGGCTTCATCCAGCCCTGCTTGTTGCGCCCGTGAAACCTGACGAGCGTTTTGTTTTCATCGGTCGCGCGCAATACAGTCGGAACGCTTCCTTCTCCGATTTGCGGTTCATCACAGACACTGTGAATCCAGCCTTCCGCTTTCATAAATGAAAGCGTCTGCTCATAAAATGGCGGAGAGAACCAGGAGCGGTTTCTGAATTCAAGCGCACATGGGATATCGCCCATTTGGTGCTTGCACCATCTCAAATAAGCGACATTCTCCTTCTTGCAGTCAAACCATGGCGGAAATTGAAACAGCACCATGGCAAGCTTATTGCTATGTAAATATGGGGTTAAAGAGACCTTAAACGCGGCAAACATCTCCTCTTTTGAGTCAAAGGGAATTTCTCCGCGCTGATGTCCCGTCATACCCTGATACGCTTTCACGATAAATTGGAAGGTTTCCGGCGTTTCCTTCACCCACTTTTCATTATTTCGCGCCGGCTGAATTGCGTAAAAGCTCGCGTCTAATTCAACGATCGGAAAATGGGAGGAATAGGCCTGCAATTTTTTCTGGCTGGCCGTTTTCGGCGGATAGATGCTGTCATGATCCCCCCATCCCGTCAGTCCGATATAAATCACAATCATTCACCTCTCTCCCAGTTTATCACACGTGTTTTCAGGTTTCCTCGGAAATGCTGTTCATATGGCGGGAAAATGCTGAATGAAGATGCTGGTATTGTTCCTCATTCGTATCTAAAAACGCTTCTTCTCTTGAAGAAGGAATGTGCTGATATTCAAGCGGCGCCTGAAACTGTTCACTCGTAAAATCGTACATCACGCCATTGATGCTGTTATAAAAATGCCAGCTCTCACCGACTTTTGTTTTGAAAATAGCGCCGCCGAATTGATCCTGAATCACCAATGCTGTCACTCCGCATTGGCCGCATGCCGGACATTCTTCTGTCCATTTAGAGCTCGTATGGCGCGACCAAGATTGCTTTAGTATGTATGTGACATGTTTCATTGCCTCCGCCGCCTCCCATTTAAAAAAGATACCACGTTGATTGCATTTTAAAAACTGATCAGATGCTTATGTATGATAAATTAGTGGTAATGAATGACATTCCGGAGGCGAATCATGAAAATCAACCTGCTTACGATCGGTACGAGGGGCGATGTACAGCCTTTTATCGTATTAGGAAAAGAATTATCCAAACGCGGACATCATATAACGATTTGCACTGGAGGCGCGTTCAAAGATCTAGCCGAGAAAAACAGGCTCACCTTTTCAGCCATCAGAGCTGATTACGCAGATTTGACGCAATCAGAAGAGGGAAAAAACATGCTGAAAGGGAATCTGATATCGATTGTCAGCCAAATGAAAACCGTCATTTATCCGATGATGGAACAAATGTTAGACGATATATGGGCGGCCTCTAAAGATGCTGATGCAATCATTTATCATCCTAAAGTATTTGGCGGTTATGATATAGCCGAAGCCCTGCACATCCCTGCCTTTATCGCTCATCCCGTTCCTGTTATAGCTCCCACCCGTCTTTTTACAAACCCTGTCTTACCGTTTGCCATGCAGAACGGAGCCCTTAACAGAGCCAGTTTTAAAATGAATCGATTATTGACCGCAGCGTTTTTTTCGCTGATTAACAAGTGGAGACATGAGACACTTAGCCTGCCTGATAAACGTTCTGTTTTTAAGGATGATTCCATACTGAATGGAAAGCATATTCCTGTTCTGTATGGGTGCAGTCCTTCCATCATTCCCTTTGACCAACAATGGAAAGGCCATGTTTCTATGCAAGGATTCTGGTTTTTAGACGAAGATGCCTGGACCCCTCCACCTGAGTTATTGCGTTTTTTAGAAGCGGGGCCGCCTTTTACGGTTAGCTTTAGCAGTATGCCATTACGAAACCCGGATCACATTCTGGACATGCTTCAGCAAGCATTCAAAGAAACCGGGCAGCGTGCCATTTTGCTGACGGGCTCGAGCGGGATTAAACAGACGATAGATTCACCTCATATTTTTACAGCCGGCTCCATTCCTCATGACTGGATTTTTCCTCAATCACAAGCTGTCATTCATCATGGAGGGGCTGGGACGACGGCCGCGGCATTGAAGGCCGGCAAACCTATGGTAATATGCCCATTCTCAGGGGATCAGCCTTTTTGGGCAAGAAAAATGCGAGACATCGGAGTGGCTGCTGCCCCTCTGAAAGAAAGGGATATGTCAGTTAAAGCCTTCGTTTCCAAGATCAATGAACTGGTTTCAAACCATACGTATTCTCAACGTGCATCTGAAGCTGCCTCTCTTATAGTTAAAGAAGATGGAGTTAGACATACTGCGGATTTTATTGAAGAAAAACTAGAGGAAAAAAACCCGGCAAAATAAATCTGCCGGGTTTTTTACGATGGAACGATCAGCGCTCCCTCAATTGCTCTTTCTGTTTTGTCCCTGCCACTGTACACACACCGGCCCCTGCTGTATGTAGCCGAAATGCCGCAGGGGAATGTATGTCCTTCGTAAATGCTATGCTTATGCTTCGCAAACATCGATTCTCTTGTGACAGTGTACGGCTCCATGCTGACGAGGACAAAATCCGCATCACATCCCGCTTCAAGCCGCCCTTTTTTCTGAAGTCCGAATCGTCTCGCAGGTGCAGCCGCTGTCCATTCAGCGATGGTTTCAAACGGAATTTGATGTTCAAGAGCCAATTCCAGCATTCCTAATAAAGTGAACTGTCCGCCGCTGATTCCGCCCCATGATAAAAAGAGATTATCCTCCCGCTTTAAGGATGGACGACAAGGGGAATGGTCTGAGGAAACCATGTCAATGTGCCCCGCAATGAGCGCCTCGATCAGCGCTTCCTGCGACTCCCGTGACCGGAGCGGAGGCGCGCATTTTGCAACAGAGCCCTTTTGCCGTAAATCGTCATGGCTGAACAAGACATAATGCGGGCATGTTTCGACCGAAACATCAAGCCCTTCCTGTTTCGCCTCTCTGATCAGCCGGACCGCTTTCGCCGTGCTGATATGGACAAAATGAACCGGACAGCCCGTCACCTTCGCATACTGAATCGTGCGATACACCGCTTCAGCTTCGGCTTCCTCCGGGCGAGAGGCGGCGTACGCATCTGCATCCACTTTTCCTTTATTGGCCAAAACCATCTGCAAATAGCTTGTGATCGCGTCGCTCTCGGCGTGAAGAGCGAGGATTTTTCCTGCAGCCGCGATTTCTGTCATGCCTTTGAGCAAGGTTCGTTCATCAACAGAGCGGAACTCGTCTGTGCCTGATTTTGATAAAAATGCTTTAAACCCGATCGCTCCCGCTTCAGCCATTGGGCGGATGTCATCGATGTGACCGGGCACAAGGCCGCCCCATAGCGCAAAATCCACGATTGACTTTTGCCTGCCGAGTTCGGCTTTTGCGAGAAGGTGTTCTGCCGTCACAGTTGATGGAATGCAATTGAGCGGCATATCAAAATAAGTGGTGCAGCCGCCTGCTGCCATCATCTGGGAACCTGTTTCAATCCCCTCCCAGTCCTCTCTGCCCGGTTCATTGAAATGAACATGGCAGTCTATCGCACCCGGAAACACATATTGGCCGTCTGCCTGGATCATTGCTGCCCCGCTTGCTTCAATGGCTGAACCAATCTCGGCAATGACACCATTTTGAACAGCAATATCAGCTTCTTTAACGCCGTCTGGCGTAACTGCTTTCGCACCTTTTATCACCATATCGTACGCCATATTGATCCCCCCTATGTAAAGTTGACGATTTTCCATGTCAGTTTATGTAACACAATCAGTTCTATTTTCAACAGTTTACTGCTACTATGATCGTATTACATCAGCAAAACCGCTAGAATTCCTATTGAAAATTATTCATCTTAACCAATATTTTTTATAGAAAAGGAGAATGCTCTATGAATATTTTTGATGTGATGAAAATACCGGCTTATAAAAACGCCAATTTAATCGCGGGAAAAGCAGGA
Organism: Bacillus rugosus; assembly: GCF_023238245.1. NCBI lineage: Bacteria > Bacillati > Bacillota > Bacilli > Caryophanales > Bacillaceae > Bacillus > Bacillus rugosus. Next base: position 3,206,057 of record NZ_CP096590.1, read on the forward strand.
GGAGAAAGAGAGGTTCAGCATGTCAATATGATGGACGCTCCGGATATCGCAGACTTTCTGCATAAGAACGAATTACTCGTCACTACCGCGTATCACCTGAAGGATCACCCGCACCAGTTATCTGAACTGATTCAGCAAATGGCAAAACGCGGCTGTGCGGGCCTCGGCATTAAAACAAAGCGCTACCTGGAGGATATCCCGAAAGAAATCATCGAGCTGGCCGATTCATACGCGTTTCCGATCATTGAGCTTCCAGAACACATCCGCCTCGGCGATATTGTAAATGCAACACTCAGCCACATTCTCGATATGCGTTCTAACGAGCTGCAGCAAGCCATTTACGCACACAAAAAATTCACAAACCACATTATGAGCGGAAAGGGGCTGCAATCTCTCCTTAAAAAGGTGTCAGACCTTCTTCAGCTGCCCGTGCTGCTTCTTGACCAGCATGCCAAAATACTGTCAGCATCCCATCAGATTTCATTTGAAACCGTAAAGCTGAAAAGCACCCTGAATACCGTATCCGGGCCGTTTTTCACTTGTTTCTCTACGTTCTCGGATCGAAAAACGTATTCTGTTCTTCCTATTTATAATCACGAAAAAAACTGCGGCTACCTGCTGATACCGGACATGGTGCAGGCTGGCGACAAAGGGTTGATTCTCACCATTGAGCAAGCAGCCAACGTGATTTCCTTTGAACTGCTGAAGGAAAATGCGCTGAAGCAATTCGGCCGGCGTGCGCGCAATGAATTTTTCAGCAATTTTATTGAGCGCTCATTTTCTTCAGACGACGAAATCAAAAACCGGGCGAAGGAGTTTAAGCTTCGCTGGGATCAAAAGTACATGTGCATTGCCGGAAAACTCGACCGCAATGACGAATCGATCAGCTTTACAGAAAATCAGCTCGCCTCCGACGGCGTATTCGAATTTCTTGAAGGCGAATTATCAGCCTTCCCGTTTCCGCCTCACCTCTTTATTAAAGGAAATGTCGGCATTATTCTGATCGAGGCGACAGACAGCTGGAGTGAAATGCACGCCTCGGTGATCAGCTTTTTAGAACAGTTTCAAACACAGGTCAAAGCGCAATTTAAACGGACTGTGTCCTTTGGCATCAGCAATATATGCCAAAGGCTCATTGACGTTCCCGACGCGTTCACAGAAGCTTCAGACGCTCTGCAATCAGGGCATTTGTCAAGAAGCACGGAGTTTATTCAAGTGTATCATGCCAAAGATGTGCCTGAGCTTCTCCGCCTGCTTCCTGTTGAAGATTTGAAGAAGTTTTACAACTCGACGCTTCAAAGCCTTGCTGAAAAACAGCAGGAGGACCAAAGCCTGCTTCATACGCTGTCCGTCTATTTAGAAACACACTGCCAAATTTCTGAGACGGCAAAGCGTCTGTACGTTCATCGTAATACGGTCATCTACCGCCTTGAAAAATGTGAGGAGCTGCTGGGCAAAAGCTTAAAAGATCCTGAGACGACGATGCGTTTGCGGCTTGCCCTACGGATGCAGCGGCTGATCAGCTAATGTTTGTCACATTCTCTTACAAACCGAATCGTTTTTCGTCACTTTCAGCAATAGCACCTGTCTTTTTCGGCTACTGTATCCAATGACACCCGATAATCGGCACGCTATCATGTTACTAAAGTTCACATATAAAAGGAGGGACTATGGTGAAACAAAAATCGTTCGCGGTGTTTACTCTTGGACTGCAACATGTGCTGGCCATGTATGCAGGTGCGATTTTAGTGCCCCTGCTTGTCGGCAGGGCGCTGAATGTAACACCTGAACAGCTGTCTTACCTGTTGGCGATTGACCTGTTAACGTGTGGCGTCGCGACACTTTTGCAAACCTTGCGCGGAGCACACATCGGCATCGGGCTACCCGTCATGCTCGGCAGTTCATTTGTGGCCGTCACCCCGATGATTGCAATAGGCGCGAATTACGGCGTTCAAGCGATTTACGGTTCAATCATCGCGACAGGAGTTTTCATCTTTATGTTTGCACGTTTTTTCGGCAAGCTGACCGCGTTATTTCCTCCTGTCGTAACAGGTACCGTTGTAACCTTAATCGGCCTTTCACTTGTTCCGACAGGTGTGAAAAATATGGCTGGCGGCGAAAAAATAAACGGCAGCGCCAACCCCGAATACGGCTCACTTGAAAACCTTCTTCTCTCTGTCGGCGTCCTTGTCCTGATTTTAATCCTCAACCGCTTTCTCAAAGGATTCGCCCGAACGCTGTCCGTTCTGATTGGAATCGCTGCCGGAACAGCGGCAGCAGCCATCATGGGTAAAGTCAGCTTTTCTGCAGTCGCTGAAGCCCCACTCTTTCAAATCCCGAAGCCGTTTTATTTCGGAGCCCCTTCATTTGAAATCGGCCCAATCTTAACGATGCTGATCGTCGGAATCGTCATTATTGTGGAATCAACCGGCGTCTTCTACGCTATCGGAAAGATATGTGACAAATCTTTAACCGAAAAAGACCTAGTCAAAGGCTACCGAGCGGAAGGAATCGCCATTCTTATCGGCGGACTGCTCAACGCCTTCCCCTATAATACCTTTGTGCAAAACGCCGGCTTATTGCAGCTGACAAAGGTAAAAACGAGAAATATCGTCGTTACCGCAGGCTGTATCCTTGTCTGTCTCGGACTGATTCCGAAGATTGCAGCCCTTGCTTCTGCCGTTCCTGCTGCTGTGCTTGGCGGCGCGACCGTCGTCATGTTCGGCATGGTGATTGCGTCAGGCGTCAAAATGCTCAGCACAGCGGATCTCAAAAATCAATATCACCTGCTGACCATCGCATGCTCAATCGCACTCGGCATCGGCGCCAGCACGGTGCCCGGTATTTTCGCTGAATTCCCCGCTCCAATCCGGATTCTGGTCAGTGACGGCACTATCACAGGAAGCCTGACCGCCATTTTTTTGAATGTATTTTTCAGCTTGCGCGGCAAAAAAGAAAAAACAGCACAGAAAACTGAACTTCCGGTATTAGACCATACACTCGCATTAGAAAAAGAGGTGTAAAAAAGATGAAGGAACAGCACAATGCCTTTCAACTGATGATGCTAGGACTTCAGCACATGCTTGCCATGTATGCGGGAGCGATTCTCGTTCCGCTGATCGTCGGAGCGGCGATTGGGCTGAATGCGGGGCAGCTGACGTACCTAATTGCGATTGATTTGTTCATGTGCGGGGCGGCGACTCTTTTGCAGCTCTATAAAAACCAGTATTTCGGAATCGGCCTCCCCGTTGTGCTCGGATGTACGTTTACCGCGGTCGGACCGATGATTTCCATCGGCAGCACATACGGTGTCTCAGCCATATATGGCGCCATTATCGCCGCAGGACTGATTGTCGTCTTAGCCGCGGGCTTCTTCGGAAAACTTGTCCGTTTTTTTCCGCCTGTCGTGACCGGTTCAGTTGTCATGATCATCGGCATCAGCTTGATTCCGACGGCAATGAATAACCTGGCAGGCGGTGAAGGAAGCAAAGACTTCGGTTCACTTGACAACGTGTTCCTCGGCTTTGGCGTCACAGCTTTTATCTTATTGCTGTTTTTCTTCTTTAACGGCTTTATCCGCTCCATAGCGATTTTGCTCGGCCTTATCGCAGGAACAGCGGCCGCATTCTTTATGGGAAAAGTCGATTTTTCTGACATCGTGGAGGCGTCCTGGCTTCATGTTCCGTCTCTGTTTTATTTCGGCCCGCCAACTTTTGAGCTGCCGGCTGTTGTCACGATGCTTCTCGTTGCCATTGTCAGCCTGGTTGAATCGACAGGCGTTTACTTTGCTCTCGCCGATATCACAAACCGCAGGCTGTCGGAGAAAGATCTGGAAAAAGGCTACCGGGCGGAAGGGCTTGCGATTATGCTTGGCGGCTTATTTAACGCGTTTCCCTATACAGCCTTCTCGCAAAATGTCGGTATCGTTCAGCTTTCAAAAATGAAAAGTGTCAACGTTATTGTCATCACAGGAATCATGCTGATGGGGATTGGACTGGTTCCAAAAGCCGCGGCATTGACAACAGTGATTCCAGCCCCAGTTCTCGGCGGCACGATGATTGTCATGTTCGGCATGGTCATTTCTTACGGGATCAAAATGCTTTCTATTGTCGATTTCGATACGCAAGGCAACCTTCTGATCATCGCCTCTTCCGTCAGCTTAGGGCTCGGCGCCACAACCGTTCCCGCGTTGTTTTCATCTCTTCCGGGCGCGGCCTCAGTCTTGGCTGGAAGCGGAATTGTAATCGGCAGTTTGTCGGCAATTGCACTGCACGCTTTTTTTCAAACCAATCAGCCAAATAGTGTGAAATAAAAACGTAAAGGAAGATGCCAATGTTCACAATGGATGACCTGAACCAAATGGACATACAAACACTGACAGACACGCTTGGATCTATTTTTGAACACTCTTCATGGATTGCGGAGAAAGCCGCGGCATTGCGGCCATATTCTTCCCTATCTGATCTTCACCACAAAATGACCGGCATTGTAAAAGCCGCGGACCGCCAGACACAGCTTGATTTAATCAACAAGCACCCCCGGCTCGGAACAAAGAAAACAATGAGTGTTACCTCGGTAAGAGAGCAGCAAAACGCGGGGCTCAGTAAACTTGAACAAGAGGAATACGAGGAGTTTCTCAAGCTGAATGAATGCTACTATGAACGCTTCGGCTTTCCTTTTATTTTAGCTGTAAAGGGAACAACGAAACAGGACATTCACCAAGCCCTGCTGGAAAGGCTTGAGAACGAACGAGAAACGGAGTTCCAGCAGGCCCTTAAAGAAATTTACCGCATCGCCCGCTTTCGGCTGGCGGACATCATAACTGAAAAAGGAGAGACGCAAATGAATAGAACTATGTCTTATGGCAAAGGAAATGTATTTGCATACCGAACGTTTTTAAAGCCGCTCACAGGTGTACGGGAAATTCCAGAGTCTTCTTTTACAGGGAGAGACAATACTGTCGTCGGAATTGATGTGACATGCGAAATTAGCGGAGATGCCTTTCTGCCATCATTTATAGACGGAGATAATACACTCGTCGTGGCTACAGACTCAATGAAAAACTTTATTCAGCGCCATCTCGCTTCCTATGAAGGGACGACAACCGAGGGATTCTTACACTATATGGCTCACCGATTTTTAGATACTTATTCTCATATGGACACGATCACTTTGACAGGCGAAGACATTCCGTTTGAGGCGATGCCTGCATACGAGGAGCAAGAACTCGGCACAAGCCACCTCGTCTTTAGAAGATCACGCAATGAACGCGCTCGGTCTGTGCTGAAAGCAGAACGAACCGGGGATACTTTAACGATCACAGAGCAGTACAGCGAAATCATGGATCTTCAGCTCGTCAAGGTGAGCGGCAACTCCTTCGTCGGCTTTATTCGAGACGAATATACAACTCTCCCGGAAGACGGCAACCGTCCTCTATTTGTCTATTTAAACATCAGCTGGCAGTATGAAAATACAGATGACGCACGTGCCACGGATCCCGCCCGCTATGTTGCGGCCGAACAAGTTCGCGACCTGGCGAGCACCGTTTTTCACGAGCTCGAAACCCCTTCAATCCAAAATTTAATCTATCATATCGGCTGCAGAATACTAATGAGATTCCCGCAGCTCACGGTTGTCAGCTTCCAATCCCAAAATCACACATGGGACACGGTCGTTGAAGAGATCCCAGGGTCGAAAGGAAAAGTCTACACCGAACCGCGCCCGCCATTCGGTTTCCAGCGCTTTACCGTGACAAAAGAAGACGCCGAGAAAGAAAAACAGAAAGCCGCTGAAGCATTAGGGAGCCTGAAGGCCTGATGGGAAATCTGACAACCCATATCTTAGATTTAACCTGCGGCAAACCCGCGGCGAACGTAAAAATTGACTTGAAGCGGCTGGGCGAAGAGATCATCCTTGTTAAAGAGGCCTTCACCAACGATGACGGCCGAGTCGATGCTCCGCTGCTGGCTGGTGAAGAGCTGGTGTCTGGAGAGTATGTGATAGACTTTCATGCAGGAGACTATTTTGCCAGTAAAAATGTGAATACGGCCGACCAGCCGTTTTTAACCATAGTTACCGTCCGTTTTCATCTAGCAGATTCAGATGCGAATTATCACATCCCGCTTTTGCTGTCGCCGTTTGGTTATCAGGTGTATAGGGGGAGTTAAAGAGGTAGCCCGCCGGTGATGCTGACTTTAATATGTGTAGGGGTTAGCTGGCAGCACCGCATAAATAAAAAACCTTCTCTATTTTGAGAAAGGTCCTGAGAATTACGTTTGAAAACAGTACGCAGCAATTTGGGTCATACTACAGGTTTCATTTTCTTATCCTAACTGTTTTAATCGTTTTTGATTATGCGTTCTCTATCAAGCCTTCAGACAAAAGATTCATTTTTTCTTATTTAGACTTAAATCTTTGTCGAAAATGATCGTCTGCCATATCTTATACTATTCTCACTTAAGGAGGTAGCAATATGGGTTACTCAAATGGTTATGGTAGCTCCTTCGCTTTGATTGTGGTGCTATTCATTTTGTTAATCATCGTTGGAACCTCTTTCTTTGGTGGTTTTCCAGAAGGCGTTCCAATTTAGTATGTTATAAGCACCTCCCTGTTTGGGCTAGACGCCATGAGAAATCTTTATGGCGTTTTGCTATATTCATTAACTAACGGTGTGCTGACAAAGGTTCTGAAAGAGAAATATAAACATCGTATTAGATTCAATTGTTTTTGAGACATAAAAAAAGACCCTCCGTTTTAGAAGGGATTATAGGAGTAATCGTTTTTCAGATTTTAAGACGATCTGAAGCGATATGAAATGTGTTTTGTTGGTTTTCTTTAAGTTGGTTCCGAAACCACATACTAAAGTCAACGCCTTCTCTCTTACACATTTAGACAAAATATTCATTTTCTCTTTTTTAGACTTAAATCTATGTCGAAAATGATCGTTCGGCATATCTTATACTATCCTCACTCAAGGAGGTGGCAATATGGGTTACTCAAACGGTTATGGTAGCTCCTTCGCTTTGATCGTGGTGCTATTCATTCTGTTAATCATTGTTGGTACTTCTTTCTTTGGTGGTTATTAAGTTTAACATTGCCTAGCTCCTCCGTTTTATGAGCACCTCCCTTTTCGATAGACGCCATAAGAAATTTTATGGCGTTTTGCTATGTGATTAACTAATCTCTCTGACAAAGTTTCTGAACCAGAGAAATATAAACTTTTGCTACAAATCTGCATCTTCAAAATATCCACAGTGCTCACCCCCACTGGCTGAGTCCACAATGCTCCAGCAAAAGAACCGACAATTGACCTCCGGCTGCTCTTTAGATATATTACAATTCGAAAATAAATTGAAAAGACTAATAAGCCCGGCTTTTAAAAACCGGACTCTCTTTTCCCGCCGCTCAACACTTTTCTGATCCTGCAAGCAGACCGCATAATCCCGCCGTACCCGGTACACCGGCACAAATTTCCCGCGAGCCCTTCTTCTATCTCTTCATCTGTGGGATGCGTTTTTTCCTCGAACAGCGCTTTAAGCGCAATCGTCATGCCTGGGGTGCAGTAGCCGCATTGGAAGCCGCCTTCTTCGAGAAAAGCAGTTTGGCAGATATCCAGTTCTTCTTTTTGAAGCCCCTCGATGGTTGTGATAGAGCGGCCGTCTGCTTGATAGGCCATCGTCATGCACGCATTGGCAAGCTTCCCGTCGATTAAGATGGAGCATGCTCCGCAGCGGCCGATTCCACAGGACACCTTTGTCCCGGTCAGCTGAAATTCCTTTCTAAGCAGGTCACTCAGACGTGCCGTGGGGACGGCTGCAACCTCAAGCCCCTGCCCGTTCACGGTCATTCGGAACTGTTCCTTTTTTAAAGGGAATGGGCCAGCTTTTATTATGTCCATTGCTTCATCCCCTTTCTGTCTATCGCGTTCAGAAGCTCTTCTCTTGAAATCGGCAGCTTGTTTATCCAGCATCCGACCGCATCGTGCACAGCCTTTACAATCGCTGGGGTGATGGCGATCGTTCCGATTTCACCGACGCCGCGCGGGCCGTGAGAATCACCTTCTATCAGCTCTTCTATCGCGGTCAGCTTCATATCAGGAACATCCTTTACACCGGGAATGATATACTGGTCGAGATTTTCCACCGCATAATGGCCGTCCGTCATTTTGGCTTCCTCCATCAGCGTGTAGCCGAGCGCCATGGCAGCGCCTCCTTCAATTTGCCCCTGATAGCCTTGCGGACTAACAACCGGACCTGCCGCAATGGCGTGCTCACAATCTATCACTTTGATATCGCCTGTTAATAGATCAACCTCCACCTCAACAGCCGCCGCGCCAAATGAATAGAGAAAATGGCCGCCCGCCACAGGATCAGGCGTTGCCGGAAAATCGAATGCGGTTTCCTCTGCCAAAGGGCCTTTTTCAGCCAGCTCTCTATACGTCACCACGAGCTCCTTTGTGGATTGATCACGTAAACCCGCTGCACCGAGAATAAGGTTTTCCGCCACACAGCCGCTCCATTCTGCCGCCCTTTTTTTCAACTGAGAAAGAAATGGCTTCTTCAAACGCTGGATCGCATGCCACACCATGCTTGTGCCGCGGGATGCGGTGGACGAGCCTGATTTCGGCACTTTTGCGGTATCCCCGATGACAATGGAAACATCCTCTGCGGCACAGCCCAGCTCCTCGGTGACAATATGTTCGATTGCGGCTAAGATCCCCTGTCCGCATTCTTCAAATCCGAATGAAGCTGTGATTTTGCCATCACTTGAAAGGGACAAACGGCCTCCTGCTGAATCTATTCGGCCATATCCCAGCCCGCCGCCGTGCATCGCAATTGCCGCTCCCGTGCCTCTCCGTATATACCCGGGGTTCTGGTGTTTTCTTATGAGAATGGGAGATTCAGAAATGGCATTCAACACCTGCGCCGCTCCGTCAGTCGGTGCAATCTGATGCTCTAGCGGCCCTAAGTCATACGGTTTTCTAATATTTTTTCTTCTCAGCTCCAGCGGGTGGATTCCGACCATGCTGCTGAGACGATCTAGATGGGTTTCGAGTGCAAATGTGATTTGATTGCCGCCAAAGCCCCGAAATTCTCCCGCCACCCCGTTGTTCGTAAACACAGATATTCCTTCAGTCCGGATATTTGGAATACGGTACGGTCCCACGGCATGCTCGACAGAAAAGTCAAGAACGGCCGGTCCGAGCGTAGCGTAAGCGCCTGTGTCTGCCACAATTTTCACATCATGAGCCAAAAGCTTCCCCGCATGATCCGCACCCGTTTTTATCGTAATCTTCATCGGATGGCGCTTAATGCCTGAACGTACAGATTCCTTTCTGGTCTGATGAATTTTGACAGGAAGTCCGCTTTTCAAGGCCAAAAGCGCGGCATACGGCTGGATATTCAGCTCATCCTTCCCGCCGAACGAGCCGCCCATCGGACTCGACACAACCCTGATCTTTTCTTCAGAAATGTTAAAAATACGGGCAAGCTGGAAACGGTCTTTATAGCCGTGCTGCGTTCCTGCATACATCGTAAATCCCCCACCGTCCTCCGGAACGGCTACGCCTCCTTCCGTTTCCATATACGTATGCATCTGCCGCGGCAGCTCATAAGTTTCTTCAAGGAATGTGTCAGATGCTTGAAATCCTTCTTCCACATCGCCGTGTGAAAAAAACGCGCGGTGCAGGATATTCCCGTCCTCATGCAGTCTTTGCGCACCCGGCCGAAGCGCTTTTTCTGGTGAATCAATGACCTCCAGCTCTTTATACTCAACACGAATCAGCTCCAGCGCCGCTTCCGCGCTCTCCTCCGTTTCTGCAGCCACTGCGGCGATCGCATCGCCGACATACCGCACCCTGTCCTTACATAAAACCGGCTGGTCAGGGATGACAATGCCAAATCTATTTAAACCGGGAACGTCTTTATAAGTGACAACTGCCCGCACACCTTCCATTTCTTCAGCTTTCATGGTGCAAATCGACATGATCTCCGCATGAGGATAAGCGCTTCTCAGTACTTTGCCATACAGCATTCCCGGAAAGGTGAGATCTGTCATATATTTCAGTTTCCCTGTGACCTTTCCTCTTCCATCCGGCCTGATTCTCGACGGTTTGTTGATGATCATTTATTCCCCTCCCTCAGCCATCAGCTCTGCCATGATGACGTTGGCAGCAGCTTTTTTTCTGTATGCCGCTGACATAAAAGCATCCGCGGCAAACGGCAGCTCATGGATAAGTGTTTCGTACATCTCGTGCGGATTCCACCCTGGCGCCATCCATTTCGCTTCGCTTTCCACTAATCTTTCCGGTGTGATATCAGCATGGCCAGCGGCGAGGCGAATGCCACCGTCTTTCAAAAAATGTCCAGCTGCAACAGCAACAGCGCCTGTAAAAGCCCGGCGCCTTCCGAGCTTGTGGTAAAACACACGCTCTCCCTCCACACGAGGAATGTTGACACGCGTGACGATGGCATTTCTAAAGTCTTCATCTATGAGCCAATCGCCAAGCGGCAACCTGATCAGCTCCTTTTGATATACGATAAGCTCAGCATCAAGCACAAGTAAGAGCGGAATCAAATCCCCGATTTTACTCGCGATGTTGCCGCCAATCGTGGCCCGGCTGCGGATTCCGGGTCCGGCGACAGCGGAAGCAGCATCGCTGAAACAACCGAGCGTACTCTTGATTAAAGGATTCTTTCTGCATTCATTCAGTGTTGTGAGCGCTCCGATCGACACGTGTGTGTCACTGGCGCTGATTCCTCTCATCTCGTTAATTCCTTCAAGACTGACGAGATGCTGTTTCGGAAGAATCCCTTTGTCCCACTGAAGCTGAAGCAGTGTGCTGCCCGATGCGGCACACACATCCGGGGCAAGCTGCTCCAAAAGCGAATACGCCTCATCGAGCGCTGCCGGCCTCCATAATTGAATATTCATCCTTGCTTTTGTCACTTGGCCGTTCAAATCACCAGCCTCCTCACTATGTCGTATTCCTCCGGTGTATCAATGTCCTTCAACTCCGCGCTTGTCTTCGCTTCCAAAACGGCTCCTGTTCCAAGCTGCCCGCTTTTCAGGAGACTGCGAGCCCCCTCATCTCCCTTTAACTCCTTTACATAAGGAAAACAAGCCGATGAGAAATAGATTGGCGGGGTGAGCGCGCCTAAAGATGAAGACACGGCAAATGACACAGGAGCCATTGCCACAAGGGCATTGAGATGATCGACGGAAAGCCTAGGCTGGTCGGCTAATAAAATGACAACGCCGTCCGCTCCCATGCTTTCTGCTTTTCTCACCCCGCTGCTGACTGAATGACCTTGGCCTTTTTCAGCTTCTTGACAAACGTGCAGGCTCCAGCGTTCTCGAAAAGGCGGCGAGTGATATGGCGCCCCCATCCACTCAAGGGAAGCATGTTCAGTTCTCTCGATAATCAACACGTGATCAAGATGGGACAAAAGAGCGGTTTGCAAAGAAAGCGAGCCGATGGTTCCTCCTTTTAACGGTAAAGCCAGCTTGTTTTGGCCCATCCTTTTGCTTTTGCCGGCAGCGAGAAACACTCCGATAATATAGGGGTTTCTCATACAACCGCCAGCCGTTTTCTTGTTTGAATGATTTCCGCGACAACGCTGACGGCAATTTCCTCGGGGCCTTCCGCACCGATTTTCAGCCCGACCGGACTGTAAAAGTGAGCCGGGGGCTGTTTTCCATTCAGCAGCCGTTTGGTACGGTTTGACGAACCCAATAGTCCGATATAATGAAGATGTTGAGCAAATAAGAAGTTGATGATCGCTTGATCGTGCTGAAAATGGTGAGTTGCCACAACAGCTGCATCATGCGGGTAAAACTGAAATTCACTGAGCATTTGTTCTGGAAAAGCGGTGATCAGCCGATCCGCTTTTGGGAAAAGAGAGGATGTGCAATAAGCGGGACGCCAATCTGTCACGATAACCGAAAACCCTGTATCAGCCGCCAAATTGGCAAGCGGCACAATATCCGGTCCCGCTCCGAACAAAATGAGACGCGGCTTCGGTTCAATCCGTTGAATAAACATGTTGGTTGATGGATCAAAATGCGGTAAATGAAGCGTTGAAGCGGTACGTTGAATGTCTTGCAGAGGCGCGTCCGGCCAGTTCCCAAAATGCCCGTTCTCGGACAGAAACATATAACGGGAGGAGTCAAGCTGCGTAACGGCTGTGACAGCTTTGCCTGTATGAAGGCAGTCCCTCACTCTTTCATAGTGCCGTCTCTTTTCCTGAGTGATTCGCTCCGCATGAATATGAATCATGCCGTTGCATCCTGCTCCCATACCCCAGGAAAGATCGTTCTCCGCCCGCATGTCATATGGAATCAGCGCTGACGTCAGTTGATCGCCCAGTTCACTGATTCTGTGGAGTAAATCTTCTTCCACACACCCTCCGCTCAGCAAGCCGACCCGTTCGCCATTACTCTTAAAGAGCATAGAAGCGCCTGCTTTTCGATACGCTGAGCCTTCAACTTGAACAATTGTCGCCAGCACAGCCTCATCCTGATCTTCCAGGAGCGCATCTAACATCATGTGCAAATTTCCCAACGCTGCATCCTCCTCTGAAAAATCGCTTTAAAAAACAACAAGTTCAGCATGATTTTATAGGTAACTTGTATAAAGAATAGCTGATGGAAGGAAAAATGACTCATGCTTCGTCAGAAAATGCAACACGGGGAAAGAGGATTTGTAAAAAGGGTCAAACGAAGAAAAACAGATTGGAGAAAAAGCGAAAAATCGTATCACTAAAAAAGCTTGCGGCGTTCCCACAAGCTTCGATTGTTGACAAAATCCTAAAACGGTTTATAGTTTTAGGGTTTTGTCATCTTTTCAGCGTGATTGAAAACCCTTGAAGTCTAGGAAAGGCGAGCATCAGAGCACAGCGAATGTTGAAATTCGTGAGCACCGAAGCGCAGCCTTGACAACGAATGCGAGGGTTTGTCGACACGCTGAAGCTTGCGGACTTCCCGTAAGCTTTTCTTTATACCGCCGCCTGGCGGCCGGCGTTTTCGTACACATCAAGCGCCGCTTGGAGCGCTTTTCCTGCTTCGATCCCTGCGCCATGTCTGAGTAGTACTGCCTCTAACCCGGCAAGCACGAACAGCACGTTTTCTTTTCTGCAGCTGTAGCCCATCGTGCCGATTCTCCAGATCTTTCCCGCCAGAGGGCCGAATGAGCTGGCGATTTCGATTCCGAATTGCGCCAACAGCATGCGGCGGACAGACTCGCCGTCAACGCCACCGGGGATTTCTACACAAGTGACAACAGGCATTTTGCAGGTGTCATCTCCAAACAGCTTCAGCCCCATTGCCTTAATCCCTGCTGATAATGCGGTCTCATGATGGCGATGCCGCTCAAAGCGGGCATCAAGACCTTCTTCAAGCACCAGCCTGACACCCTCACGCAAAGCGTACAGCATCGTCGTCGCTTCTGTATGATGATTGAGCCGTCTTTCGCTCCAATAATCCTCAAGCTGGCTTAAATCAAAATAATTACTTGTGATCGGCCGGTTTCCCGAAAGCGTCGACCTGTCAGCTTTTGTCGCTATGCCGCGCTCCACCTTTTTACGAGCCGCAATCACATCTGCCACCCGCTCATTATATGTAATCGGCGCCATCCCCGATGGAACAGACAAGCATTTTTGCGTGCCGCCGATGGCTGCGTCAATCTTCCAATCATCGACTTTGACCTCGCAGCCGCCAATCGTCGCAACTGCATCGACAATAAACAATGCATCCTCGGCTCGGCAGGCTTCGCCGATTGCTTTCAGCGGGTGAATTCGCCCTGTGGATGTTTCCCCATGCACCATGGCCACAATTTTCGGCCTCACTTTTTTCAATTCCCGTATGATGTCATCTGGGTCAAAAACCATTCCCCATTCACACTCAAGTGTATGAACATTCGCCCCATACCGCTCAGCGATTTCAGTCAGCAAATAGCCGAAGCGTCCATAAATGGGAATGAGGACATCATCTCCCGGCTCAATCACACTCGCCAGCACCGCTTCGATTCCCGCCCGTGAAGTGCCGTCAATCGGGTATGCCCAACGGTTTTTCGTTTGGAACAGCTCCCTGAGCATCTCCATCGTTTCATTCATGATATCCGTAAACGCCGGATCAAATTGGCCGACAATCGGAGTGCTCATCACTCTTAATACACGCGGATCAACCTCAACAGGACCCGGCGTCATAATCGTTCTTAACGGGGTACATAATTCTTTTCTGCCTGACACAGCCATTCCTCCTTTATCAATAAGCCAGTTTGTATAATAAATCAATCAATGCGCGGACGCCGATCTCAAGCTGTCTGGCTGAGGTATATTCCTTCGGTGAGTGGCTGATCCCGCCGCGGCTTGGCACAAACAGCATACAAGCTGGATGGCGCCTTCCGATCATTTGCGCGTCATGCCCTGCTCCGCTCACCATTTCTTCACAGCTGATGCCAATTTCTGCCGCTGTTTCAGAAGCCGCAGCCTTCAGCCTTTCGTCCATTGGCACAGGCTCTATCCGCATATATTCATCAATTACGGCGCGAATCCCTTTTTGATGGCAAATGCCGTTGATCAAAGCAGCCATGTCTTCATGAAATTGCTCCAGCACGTGCTGATGCTGATGGCGAATATCGATTGAAAACTGCACGCGGCCCGGTATGACATTGGCTACATTAGGCTCTGCCGTTATTTTTCCGCATGTCAGGCGGAGCTCATCCGGCTGCTCTTCCGACCGCAGCAGCAGTTCATGAATGATGTGGCTGCTGGCTGCAAGCGGGTCCTTTCGCCATTTCATGGAGGTGGTTCCCGCGTGATTGCATTCCCCTTCCAGCGTGACGAGATATCGCCTCTGACCCGCAATACTTGTCACAATGCCGAGGTCCCGCCCTGACATTTCCAATGTCTGCCCCTGTTCAATATGAAGCTCAACAAAAGCGCTGATATCTGTCCTATACGCTGACTGGAACACGCCTTTGCCAAAACCGCTCTCATACATCGCTGTTTGCAGAGAGACGCCTAATTCGTCTCTCGGTTCTCCTGCATCCTTTACTGAAAAAACGCCCGTCATATTCCCCGATCCCCAATAGGTCATCGGAAAACGGCTCCCCTCCTCCTCACATAAGGAGACTGCTTCGAGTGTTTTTTTCGGCGCTCCGTACGTTTCTTTGAGCTGCTTTATCGCGAGCATTGCCGCAAGAACGCCATAGGCGCCGTCATACTTTCCCCCATTGATGACCGTATCGATATGTGAACCGGTTACAATCACTTCATCTGGAGACTGGGTGCCCGAAAGCCTTCCAAACACATTTCCGACATCGTCGAATCTTGTTTCAAGCCCAAATGAAGACATTTCCGTTTTCACGGCGAGCTGCGCGTCCATCCACTCTTTTGTGTACAAAAGCCTCGTTACGCCGCCGTCCGCAGATGCGCCGTATTGGGCGAGCCATTCAATATAATCTGTGATGCTGTTTTTGACTGAAAGCTTCTGCTTTTCCATGTACTCCCCCCTGGCCGTTATGGTGACTTCATTATAGAAGGGGGAACTCGATAGTTCATTGACAGATTAACCAAAAAATCGTTTATTTTTTAGTCACAATATCCATTCGGAACTAGATCGGCCAGAACCTCCCTACCTCTCAGTGTCATTTTCATGTAAAGTCAATAGAAAACACGGTAAGGGAGAGAGCCAATATGCAACAGAGTCCCTGTTCACTGCAACAGCTTCATGTTTACAATCAATGAGAACAAAACGGAATCGTTTATTTTAAAACCAGAGGACTATGGATTAAAGGCGAACGAAGCAGCTTTGCATCAAACTATGAGTCCGGCCGTACAGGCAGAAAAATCAAGGCGATCCCCGGCAGCTAGGAAGCCTAGGTAGACTATGATAGAAAGCAAGTCATCATGAATGCGGGACTGCGTTACTATTTATTCGGACATACCACATCAATTGAAGAGGGAACAGGCCTTGCCAAATCTCAGCTGAAGCAAAAACGGGGCCTAAAGATATTGGAACAGTGGATATCCGCTTCCTCCAAAGGGACTAATTTACAATTTTAATGAAAAATATACAAAATGACACTTCTATCCTTTGTTTCAATTTTAGATAATAGATATGATCTGATAAAAGGAGGGCAAGTGATGACAAAAAAAGCATGGTTTCTGCCGCTCATTTGTGTATTACTGATTTCCGGATGGTTTGCACCCGCCGCTTCAGCAAGCCCGCAGACCGCATTGAGCCTGAATGACCGATTCGCGTCTTCCCCTTCAGGAACCGGGGGCCTTCTCTCATTAGCCGCCCCCGCTGCACCCTACACTGACACAGATACCTATTATGAAGGGACTGAAGGAAAAACAGGAGAATCGCTAAAAAACGCCTTGCACCGCATCATCAGCGGGCACACAATGCTGTCCTACAGCGAGGTATGGAACGCGCTGAAAGAAACCGATGAAGACCCGAGAAACCCAAATAACGTCATCCTGCTCTATACGAATGAATCCCGGTCGAAAAACCTGAACGGCGGCAATGTCGGCGATTGGAACCGCGAGCACGTTTGGGCGAAATCCCATGGTGACTTTGGTACAAGCAAGGGGCCTGGCACCGACATTCATCATTTGCGCCCGGCTGATGTTCAAGTCAACAGCGCAAGAGGAAATATGGATTTTGACAACGGCGGCACAGAACATGCGAAAGCGCCCGGAAATTATTATGACGGAGATTCATGGGAGCCCCGCGATGATGTGAAAGGCGATGTCGCCCGCATGCTGTTTTACATGGCTGTCCGTTATGAAGGTGATGACGGATACCCTGATCTTGAACTGAATGATAAAACAGGCAACGGCTCAGCTCCTTATCACGGAAAACAATCTGTCCTGCTCGAATGGAATAAGCAAGACCCTGTTGATGACCGCGAGCGAAAAAGAAATGAAATCATTTATGAGAAATATCAGCACAACCGCAATCCATTTATCGACCACCCCGAATGGGCGGACGAGATTTGGCCATAAGAAATAGGTGCTCCTGTTTAGGAGCACCTTTTCTAATACACAGCCTCTTTTGTCTCCGCATCGAAAAAAACGACGTGATCCATTTTCACTGCCAGCTGGATCGAATCGCCTGCGGCGATTCGCGTGTTTCCGTCCAGGCGGACCGTGAGCCGCTCGTCCCCTGCCGTGACATGCACAATCAGCTCTGATCCCAGATTTTCATTCACTTCTACCTTTGCTTTAAACACTGAATCAAACAGCTGATCATTTTCTGTCATTTGTGTGATATGCTCCGGCCGGACACCGGTAATCACTTGTTCTTCCGCATATCCCTTTTCTTTAAGCCGCTTCGCTTTTTCTTCAGGAATATGAAGCCTGATCGAGGGGTTTGTGAAAAACAGCTCTCCATGCTGTTCTTCAATAACGCCTTTCAGAAAGTTCATTCCAGGGGAGCCGATGAAGCCTGCGACAAACAAATTTGCCGGGTAATGATAAATGTCGTGAGGTTTCGCCACTTGCTGGATTTCCCCTTCATTCATTACGACAATCCGATCGCCCATTGTCATCGCTTCGGTCTGGTCATGCGTGACATAAATGATAGTAGCCTCTAAACGCTGGTGAAGCTTGCTGATTTCTGTCCGCATCGTCACTCTCAGCTTTGCGTCCAGATTGGAAAGCGGCTCGTCCATTAAAAAGACCTTCGGCTCCCTCACAATCGATCGGCCAAGCGCCACTCTTTGCCGCTGCCCGCCGGAGAGCGCCTTCGGTTTTCTCTTAAGCAAATGCTCAATCTCTAAAATTCTTGCTGCCGCATGGACTCGCTCGGCAATTTCCTGTTTCGGCATCTTTCTGAGCTTTAATCCAAACGCCATATTATCAAAAACCGTCATATGTGGATAAAGGGCATAATTTTGGAATACCATCGCAATATCACGTTCTTTCGGCGGGAGATCATTGACCCGCTCCCCATCGATGAGGAGGTTTCCTGCAGAGATGCTTTCCAATCCCGCCACCATCCGCAGCGTGGTCGATTTTCCGCATCCTGACGGCCCCACCAGCACCAAAAGCTCTTTATCCTTTACATCTAAATCAAAGTCCTTCACCGTTAATTGTGAGTGATATGATTTTTTGACATGCTCAAATGTTAACGAAGCCACCAATAATGTCCCCCTATCTTTTGATCTGTTATTTCGTCACTGGAAACAACTTGGTCTTTCTGTTATTTTTAGAGTAATCGATTCCTATTTTTGCTATATTTCTAAAATAAAAGTGTAAATTTGTATTATAACGTCATAATACATTATAATATGAATAATAGGTTAAAAGGAGGCTACCCTTTGTTAAACAACGGAAGTTCTACACCTTTATACATTCAGCTAAAACAAATCATCACTGATGACATCAAAAAGGGCGTGTATTCCCCAGCTGCCAAGCTGCCTACCGAAAACGAGCTTTGCAGCAAGTATAATGTCAGCCGTATTACCGTCAGGAAAGCCATTCTCGATTTAGTCGAGGAAGGCTATCTGATCAGGCAGCAGGGAAAGGGAACGTTCGTTAAAAGCCCTAAATTAAAACGAGAGCTGATCGCTGTAAACGGCTACTCAGAATTTATGGAATCAACCGGCAAAAAACCGAAGCATCAGGTGCTGTCCCATGAGATCATTCCTGCGGCAAAACCCATTGCCGAAAAGCTGCAAATCAATCCCGAGAGCCCTGTCGTTGAATTAAAACGGATTTTATATAACGATGATCAGCCGCTTTCCTTTGAAGTGACGCATTATCCGCTGGATTTGTTTCCCGGCATTGATACCTTTATTGCTGACGGCGTATCCATGCATGATATTTTGAAACAGCAATACAAAGTTGTACCCACGTACAATACGAAGCTATTAAATGTCGTATATGCCCAGCAGGAGGAAAGCAAATACCTGGATTGCGATATCGGGGATGCACTGTTTGAAATCGACAAAACGGCTTTTACATCAAACGACCAGCCAATCTATTGCTCACTGTTTCTGATGCACACAAACCGTGTCACTTTTACGATCAACAGTCCCTACACATAACAGGCATAAAAAACGAGACACTGCTTATAGTATTCTCGTTTTTTCACTGCTTCCCCCATCCTCCAAGCGAAAAGGATGGCCATAACCGAAAGCCCCGTACACACCACATGTTTTCGCAGCCGTTTCCGCCGCTTGGCGCAAAGCGTGCATTATGTCCTGCTTCTCGCAAAAAGCAGTCAAAAAACCCGCAATGAAAGAATCTCCCGCTCCAAGTGTATCTATTATATCAGTTTCCACAATCGGCTGATGGTAGATTCGGTCACCCGAAGACAGGATTGCTCCTTGGCCCCCGCGAGTCATACACACGATTTTCGCTCCATACT
This sequence comes from Bacillus rugosus, assembly GCF_023238245.1. NCBI lineage: Bacteria > Bacillati > Bacillota > Bacilli > Caryophanales > Bacillaceae > Bacillus > Bacillus rugosus. The sequence continues at coordinate 3,225,437 of NZ_CP096590.1, forward strand.
TATGAGCTTTTTCAGCAAGCTCGCCGCACTCCGACTCACTCAAATCGCTTCCTGAAAAAAACGCATACGTCACATAAGGACAGACCTTCCTCAAATAATCATTTTCCCGATTAGTTGAAAAATCAAAGGAGACCGGGATCAGCCCGCACAGTTGCGGAAGATCGTTCTCAAGTCTGCTGTACACACTGGTATGCAGCAGATCATGCCCGCTGATAAAGGCTATATCTTTCTGCTGGAACGCGAGCCGAAGCCGGGACTGAATGCCGCCTTTATTTGATCTGACAAAAATACGGTCCCCCTGTTCATCAAGGGTGACAATCGCCATTCCGTTTTCTCCGTGCGCCTGGCGGATGTAATCCGCATTGACCTTCTCCATTTTCAGTACGTTCAAAAGATGTGCCGCTGCTTCGTCATTGCCAACGATCCCGATATACGAAGCCTCATGCCCGAGCCGTTTGGCAAGCACTGCGACGTTTAAGGCATTTCCTCCCGGATAGAACGTTTCTTGGTCCTGATAGTAATCTACAACGTTATCTCCAACCGCAATCAATTTCATTGTGCTTCCTCCTTTATCCTTTTACACTTCCGCTTGCAATCCCGCGGACAAAATATTTCTGCATCAATAAAAATAGAATAATAATCGGCGCAGCTGAAATCGTTAATCCCGCCAGCAGGACGCCCCAATCTGTCTGCAGCGCGTCTCTAAACTGCATCAGCCCGGCTGGAATGGTCCGCAAATTCTCATCATCTATGAAGATAATCGCAAACATAAACTCATTCCACGTATGGTAAGCCGTCAAAATGCCGGATGTCACCAAAATCGGCACACTCATTGGTAAGAAAATTCTGAAAAATACTCCAAAACTCGTGCACCCATCTAAATAAGCCGCCTCCTCCAATTCTTTGGAAACAGAAAGAAAATAGGATCGGATCAAAATGATGGTGAATGGGATCCGGTAAGCCGCATACGGCAGGATTAACGCCCAATACGTATTGTAAAGGCCCAGCGACTGAATAATAGAATAAAGCGGCACAAGACTGACCTGCGGCGTCAGCATCAAACCGCCAAGACAAAGCACCAAAAAGAATCCTTTTCCTTTAAACTCAAACCGGGAAAGGCCGTACGCCGCCCATGCACTGATAAAGACAGTGATCACACACGTAAGCGCCGTGACGATGACACTGTTCATAAAATAAGAAGAAATCCCCTGATTCCAGGCGGACACAAAATTTTCCGGATGCCATGAAGACGGCAGCGACCAGCTATGCTCAAAAATATCGTCCGAGTTTTTAAAGGCGCTCATCACCATCCATAGAAGCGGATAGGCGATCGCAATAAGATATAGAAATAGAAAAACCCACACAGACGTTTCTCCGATGTACCATTTTCGTCTAGGCTTTCTTTTCATCTCAATGTGCCGGTCTGGCACAGGCTCCAATCTGAACGAATCTGTCTCCTTCTGAGGCAGCATCTGTTAGTCCTCCTTTCCGGTTTTAAAGAACTTCATTTGCATGAGCGACAATGCGAGCGTAATGAGTAACACAACGGTGGCAATCGCTGAGGCATAGCCCATCATATCCTTTGTAAAGGCGCTTTTGTATAAAAACGTGCTTAATACTTCTGAGGCGTTTCCCGGCCCGCCGCCTGTCAATATGTACGGTTCATTAAATACTGTAAAGGCGCCGGTCAGCGTCATAACCACCGCAACAAAAGACATCTCTTTCGTCTGGGGAACGGTAATATGAAAAAACTGCTGAATTTTTCCCGCTCCGTCAAGCCGGGCCGCTTCATACAGTTCATCCGGTATTTTTTGAATCGACACAATGTACAGCATCGCAATATAACCGACAGATTGCCATTGAGACACAAAAATAACAGAAAGCATAGCCGTGCTGTCATCCCCGAGCCAGGCTCTCGTCAGCTGATCAAGACCGACCGCCTGAAGCAGCTGATTTAAAAGCCCCGTCTCAGGGTTGTAAATAAAATCAAACAAAAGCGCAATCACCGTCATGGAGATGACAACCGGCAAAAAGAAAACGGTACGAAAAAACGGCGACCATTTTCTGACCAGCTTATCCTCAAGCACCGCCGCCAAAATCAAACCGCCAAATACCTGGCATACAATTGAGATCACTGCGTAAAGCACATTATTGGTAAGTGCCTGATAGAAGACAGGATCATGAAATAATTCAACATAGTTTCTCAATCCGATAAACGTTTTTTCCGGAGAAAAAGAGCTCCATTGAAATAGGCTGAGGAAGACATTCTCAAAAATCGGGATATAAACGAAAAGTAAAAAAACGAGAGCGGGCACCAAAAACAAATAGGGGATTATTTTATTCTGATTGACCAAGGATATCTCATCTCCTTTATAAAAAGAAAAGGTGCGAAGCTTCACCTTTTCTTTGATTTATTCAGCTGACGCCTTCACTTGCTTCGCTGCTTTTTGAACGGCTTTCATCACCTGCTCCGGTGTCATGTCGCCGCCAAGCATTTGCTGGACACTCGTTAAATACGCATCTGCGATTTCAACATCGACATCCATATCAAACCATGGAACCATTGATTTGGCATCAACAATTTGCTGAACCGCTTCACGCTGAATAGCTGTAGAATTTTCTTCGGTAGCCGTTCCTTGCACCGCACTGTATTTCCCGACATCTTTGACGAGCTTTTCACCCATTTTTTTCGACGTCAGAAACTGCAAAAATTCCATCGCTCCCTTCGGATGTTTTGTTTTTGAGGCAATCATGAACCCTTCTGGCGCTCCCGTTAACGCTTTTGAAGATCCTTTTTGCCCGCTGATTTCAGGGAATGGGAACATCCCCAGATTCACCGGTTCAACCAGCTTGATTTCCGCTGTTTCCGCATATATCATCGCCGACTTTCCGCTCTTAAATTGCTGTCTCACATATTCATGATCGACGGAGTTTACATGTTTATTGAAGTAAGGCATCAGCTCCTGAAGCTTTTCAAGCGCTTTTACATAGCCTTCATCAGTAAATTCACCTGTTTTGGCGTTATAGTCCTTTTCCCGTGTTTTTTCATCTACCATCCGCTGATTGAGCGTGCCGATGTAGTGCGAGATTGTCCAAGTCGCCTTTGTTCCGAAACTGATCGGTGTGTAGCCATTTTCTTTCAGCTTTTTTGATACATCAATTAATTCATCCCATGTCTTTGGGGGATCAAGGTTCAGCTTTTGAAAAATGTCTTTATTATAGAAGAATGATTTAGCGTCCATTTGCCACGGTACACCATACTGCTTGTTTTCATAAGTAAATGGTGTAACTTGCGATTGAACGAGCTGTGATGACCAATCTGTATCATTTTTGTAGTAGGACGAGAGATCAAGTGCTTTATTGCCTCTGATGAACTTAAAAGCAAACTCGTCACTCCAAGAGAAGTAAATATCAGGAGGGCTGGTGGTTCCCAGCATAACCTTAATTTTGTCTTTATAGGAGTCATTCAAAACGGCTTCAATTTGAATGTCGATATCCGGATGCTCTTTTTCAAATTCCTTAACAACCTCTTCAAAATAACTTTTTTCCGGCTCCTTCGGCCATCTGTGGAAAAATTTCAATGTCACCTTTCCATCCGCTGAACTGCTCTGGCTCGAACAGCCCGCAATGGTGAGCATACTGACAGCTGCAATGATCAAGAACAACAACATTTTCTTCAAAGGGTTGGCCTCCTCTGGACATTAGACTATAATGTTATATAACATTATAGTCTAATGCATAATGGTTCCTCAGTTTCAGATCAATACTCAACTTTCCACATGTATCTTCTATGAGATAAAGGATGATTTCTCGCCTCTGCAAGCTCGTCCGCATAGCTTCTCAGCACACGGTTGAGAACGAGCGGAGCAAGATAGCCTTTAACTGAATCGTCAATTGCAGTGAAATCGTAAGATGCGGCATCAAGCACAGTAAGCTTTTTGCCATACTTTTTCGAGAAGGTAAGCGCCCGCTCTTCAAGAGGTCTAGTTTCATCTAAACCGAGCAGGATGATAAACGGCACGGATTCATCAATAATTTCAAACGGTCCGTGAAAATATTCTCCGGCATGAATGGCGTGGGAATGAATCCATTGCATTTCCATGAGAATGCAGATGCTGTAGGAGTAAGCGACACCGTAGTTTGCACCGCTTGCCATTGTATAAATAATGCTTTCTTTTTCATGAGCTTTTGCGAATTGCTGTGCGTTGTCAGCTTCCTGCTTAAGGGCTTCTTCATACACAGCTTGCAATTGATCTAAACCTTCAATTGCTTGTTCAAATTTCGTATTGTTTTCTAATACTTGCAGGGTGCCGAAAACGATTTGATACAGAACGCCATAGTTCGTATTGATTGCAAGTGCCTCATCACCCCAATCGTACTGGGCAACATATTGCGCTTCCTGTGCTAAAGGAGACTCCGGTTTATACGTCATCGCAATCGTAAGTGCGCCTTTGCCCCTTGCAAACGCAGCAGCTTTGACTGTTTCCGGAGTATTTCCCGAATGCGAACACAAGATAACAAGAGACTTTTCACCAAGCTGAACAGGGTTACGCTGAATAAATTCGTTGGAGCTGTAAAGGTCGGAGTTGATTGATTTTGACTCCCTGTCAAACACATATTTACTCGGATACATAATAGCCGAAGACCCTCCGCATGCGACAAAGAATACATGGTCAATGGTTTTCCCTTTCAAATCCTGCAAGAAAGCTTGAACCTCACGATTTACTTTTGCTGTGACCTGACTCAAATCCTTCACTCCTCATTTTTATTATATAACGTTATATAACATTATATATTGTTATATTAAAGTCCGCGACTGGGATTGTCAATATTATTTTCTGAAATTTCTCAATAATTTACTCAACTGATAGACAAAGGGTCGATTTGCGGAAAAATGCCCAAATCAAAAGCCAGAGCTTAACATAAGCTCTGGCTTCGCTGTTCAATCCGCAGACTGGCTTCTTATTTAAAGAATACCTTGTCTATATTGTACTTCGAGTGCTGTGTGTTGATGATATACGTTTCGTAAATTTCTCTTTCCATTGGATCATCGACTACACATACTTCAATTTTATATACTTCGTCTCTGTGATGTTTGATCGGTGAGACAGTGTCTTCAAAATGCTTCTTAATTCTCTGTCTTAACTTTCTAGCTTTACCGACAAACAGCAGCTCGTCATGAATGTTGTAAAACATGAAGATGCCGCCTTTATCCCTTGGTATCTGGTGAAAGTCGATGAATCCGTGAATCGCCTTTATTTTCGGCTCGTTATCATTAGCTGACTGCTGTCGTTCGGTGATGGTGACATTTGGTGCAGGTATATCAATTTTTATCAAAATCAGTTCACGTCCTCTTTTTCATTAAAGGTAAATGCTAACACAGACAGAAAAGAAAAGCTAGAACAGCTTATTATATTTGTTTGTTATGCTTTTACTTATTATGCAACGCTTCGGCTAGATCATAAGGGCTAAGGTCGATTTTTGTCTGCTTTCCGAGAACTAGATTTGCGAGCTCTGAACCCAAGAAAGGCCCCATCGTTAATCCCGAAGCGCCTAAACCGTTAGCGGCAAAAAGGCCTTGAACGTCCGGTACAGCGCCAACAACTGGCAGAAATCCTGGTGTAAACGGCCTGAAGCCCACTCTTGTTTCAATGGCAGCAGCATCAGCGAGACCCGGTGCTGACGCTAGCGCTTTACTCAATACTTCGTGCTGTCCTCCGGCTGTCACACGCAGATCATCAAGATCGGCATCGTTTTCGTGCGTGGCGCCGGCTACAATTCTGCCGTTATCAAACGAAAGAATGTACTGATCGTTCGGCGGCATCACAACCGGCCACGATCCAGTATTCGCGTCCGTCATTTCAAAATGCATAATCTGCGCTTTCTGAAAGGACACTTGAAAATGAATGCCAAGAGGCTTCATGATCTCATTGGCCCATGCCCCCGCTGTCACAATCACGGCGTCAGCCGTAAACTGCTGCGTATCTGTTTGTACACCGGTGACCGTTCCATTTTCAAAAAGCAAGGACGCATTTCCTTTGATAATCTTTGCGCCTCGTTTCTCTGCAGCGCCTAAAAGCGACCGGCACAGCGCTCTTCCGTTCACACGGGCGGCACCGCTGATATGAACTGATTCATAGCCGTCAGCTAAAATCGGAAACAGCTTTTTCGTTTCACTTGCCGACAAGCGTGTAATGTCGCCGATTTCCGGCGCATCCTCCCGTCTCTTAAACGCCCGCTCCTCCATCTTATCAAGCTTTGACGCATCAGTATGAATGCTGATAGCACCGACACGCTTATATCCTGTATCTGTTTCTCCGTCTTGTTCCAATTGATGGATTAAATCCGTATAATACCGTGCTCCTCCCTTGGCAAGCTGATACCAATCCTGATTGCGCCGCTGGGAAAGCCAAGGACAGACGATCCCGGCCGCCGCGCCAGTCGCTTGTCCAGTTTCCCTTCGGTCAATCACCGTGACCCGGGCACCCAATTTGACAAGATGGTAAGCAGTCGACGCGCCGAGAATTCCTGCGCCGACGATGATGTACGATTTCATAAGCAAACACCTTTTCTATTATAATGTCTATTCATTTTACCAAATAGAGTGCTTTCCTTCGACCTTTTGCCCCAATGTGGAAAAACCGCGAAGTTCGTCCAATCTCTTCACTCTTCTATTGAATATCCTGTCACTATCAATAGAGAAAGGATGATACCATGAGCGAAAATCATCATGAAAATGAAGAAAACAAAAAGCGCAATGTAGCAGTGGCTAAAGTTGAAAACAGCGGCAATGCAAAAGTCGTGGTTAACGTGAATACAGATCAGGATCAGGCACAAGCGCAATCACAAGACGGAGAAGAGTAATGAACGAGAATATCATTCCTATCAACAGATATACTCAAGAGATGCCTAACAATGGATCTATGATCGAAAACAGCGGCAATTCAGAAGTCCATATCGATATTCACATTAATACAATGCCGATCGCCTTTGCCATTTTATGCTCTGCATTAGCTGCAAAACAGATGTCAAAAGAGGAATTCGACACGGCTTATACTCGTTTACAAGAGATGAACAGGGAACACAACAGCAATACATCTGTAAAACAAATTATCAATCAGGAGATCGAAGAGTAAGAAACCGCGGCTTCTCGGCCAGCGGTTTTTCTTCTGGATACAAAAAAGGACGCGACTGAAAACCAGCCACGTCCTTTTTATAAAAAATTAACCGATTGAACCTTCCATTTCGAACTTAATCAAACGGTTCATTTCAACTGCGTATTCCATTGGAAGCTCTTTTGTGAATGGCTCGATGAAGCCCATTACGATCATTTCAGTTGCTTCTTCTTCAGAAATACCGCGGCTCATCAAGTAGAAGAGCTGCTCTTCAGATACTTTAGACACTTTCGCTTCGTGCTCCAATGAAATGTTATCATTTAAGATTTCATTGTAAGGAATTGTGTCTGAAGTTGATTTGTTATCCATAATAAGCGTATCGCACTCGATGTTAGAGCGGGCGCCTTCCGCTTTGCGTCCGAAGTGGACGATTCCGCGGTACGTTACTTTTCCGCCCTGTTTTGAAATCGATTTTGATACGATTGTAGATGATGTGTTTGGTGCAAGGTGAATCATTTTCGCACCTGCATCCTGATGCTGGCCTTTACCCGCAAGAGCGATAGATAGCGTCATACCGCGCGCGCCTTCGCCTTTAAGGATACAAGCCGGATATTTCATTGTCAGTTTAGAACCGATGTTGCCGTCGATCCATTCCATTGTTGCGTTTTCTTCACAGACTGTACGCTTCGTTACTAGGTTGTAAACGTTGTTCGCCCAGTTTTGGATCGTTGTATAACGGCAGTAGCCGCCTTTTTTCACGATAATCTCAACGACCGCACTGTGAAGTGAGTTTGTTGTGTAAACAGGGGCAGTACAGCCTTCAACATAATGAACGCTTGCTTCTTCGTCAACGATGATCAGTGTACGTTCGAACTGACCCATGTTTTCAGAGTTGATACGGAAGTAAGCTTGAAGCGGTGTTTCAACCTTCACGCCTTTAGGCACGTAGATGAAAGATCCGCCGGACCAAACAGCTGAGTTAAGCGCCGCAAACTTGTTATCAGTCGGCGGGATCACTTTTGCCCAGTGCTCACGGAAGATATCTTCATTCTCTTTCAGCGCGCTGTCAGTGTCTTTAAAGACGATGCCTTGCGCTTCAAGATCTTCTTTCATGTTGTGGTATACAACCTCAGATTCGTACTGAGCAGAAACACCCGCAAGGTATTTTTGTTCAGCTTCAGGAATACCGAGCTTGTCGAATGTTTGCTTAATTTCGTCAGGAACTTCATCCCAAGAACGCTCTGAACGCTCAGACGGTTTTACGTAGTACGTAATTTCGTCAAAGTTCAGTGAGTTTAAATCTCCGCCCCATTGAGGCATCGGCATGTTGTAGAAATGCTCGAGTGATTTCAAGCGGAAATCAAGCATCCATTGAGGCTCTTCTTTCATGCGAGAAATTTCTTCTACGATTTCTTTTGTCAATCCGCGCTCTGAACGGAAAATGGAAACGTCCTTGTCGTGAAAACCATACTTGTATTCACCAATATCAGGCATTTTTTTAGCCATCCATTTTCACTCCAATCCTTTTAATTGCCGCCTTCTTCTTTTGCGACTCCTTTTTCAAGTGCTTTCCATGACAGGGTTGCACATTTGATACGGGCCGGGAATTTTGAAACGCCTTGAAGGGCTTCAATATCCCCGAGATCTATAGACTCATCATATTCTTTCCCTTGCATCATATCCGAGAAAATCTTAGACATGGAAAGGGCTGTTTCAATATCTTTCCCTTTAATCGCCTGAGTCATCATCGAAGCGGATGCCATTGAAATGGAACAGCCTTCCCCTTCAAATTTCGCATCTTCCACGATGTCTCCGTCAAGCTTCATTGTCAGTCTGATTCGGTCGCCGCATGTCGGATTGTTCATATCCACGACGATGCTGTCATTCAAAACCCCTTTGTTGCGCGGGTTTTTGTAATGATCCATAATCACCTGTCTGTACAATGTATCTAAGTTTGCATTAAAAGACATTTGTAAAATACTCCTTTGTCTTTTGAAGAGCTTCCACAAGCTTATCAATCTCTTCCTCTGTATTATACAGATAAAAGCTTGCTCTTGCAGTAGCAGTTACATCCAGCCATTTCATCAGCGGCTGCGCGCAATGGTGGCCGGCTCTGACAGCGATCCCTTCCGCATCAAGTACGGTTGCCACATCGTGAGGATGAACATCATCGAGATTAAATGTGACAAGTCCGGCACGCTCTTGCGGTCCGTAAACAGTTACGCCGTCAAGCTGGCGGAAGCGTTCAAGTGCATAAGCTGCAAGCTTGTGCTCGTGGCGGGAGATTTCATCAAGACCGATCTCTTCGAGAAAATCAATTGCGGCACCGAGACCGATTGCTCCTGCAATAATCGGCGTACCCGCTTCGAATTTCCACGGAAGCTCTTTCCAAGTTGATTCATAAAGCCCGACAAAGTCGATCATTTCACCGCCGAATTCGGCAGGCTCCATGTTTTCCAGCAGGGCTTTCTTTCCGTACAGCACACCAATACCGGTAGGGCCGCACATTTTATGGGAAGAAAGCGCAAAGAAGTCGCAATCGAGATCCTGCACATCAATTTTCATGTGAGGCGTGCTTTGTGCACCGTCCACCACAATAACAGCCCCATTATCATGGGCAATTTTCGCCATGTCTTTAATCGGGTTGATCGTGCCGAGAACGTTAGATACATGAGACACTGCAACAATTTTTGTGTTGCTTGTGACCGTTTCTCTGACGTCTTCTAAAGAAATCGTTCCGTCTTCCTGCAGCGGAATATATTTTAATGTGGCGCCAGTCGCTTTGACAGCCTGCTGCCACGGAATGATATTCGCATGATGCTCCATGTAGGTGATGACCACTTCATCACCCGGTTTCAGGTTGGCGCGCGCATAGCTTAACGCCACCATATTCAGTGATGTGGTCGTGCCTTTTGTGAAAATAATCTCAGCCATTGACTTCGCGTTAATAAACTTGCGGACTTTTTCACGCGCTCCTTCATAACCGTCTGTCGCTCTGGTTCCAAGTGTATGGACGCCCCGGTGAACATTGGAATTGTATTGGTTATAATACTTATCCAGTGTTTCAATGACAGCACGCGGCTTCTGAGAAGTCGCCGCGCTGTCGAGATAAACGAGATCATGTCCGTTCACTTGCTGGTGAAGGATCGGGAACTGTTCACGAATATCCGTGATATTCATTACTTCACTTTCCTTTCGATAACAGAAACTAATTGTTTCTTAACGCCTTCAATCGGAAGTTCGTTTACTACCGGTGCAAGGAATCCGTAGATGACTAAGCGTTCTGCTTCTTCTTTCGCAATTCCGCGGCTCATCAGGTAGTAAAGCTGAATAGGGTCCACACGGCCGACAGATGCCGCATGTCCTGCAGTTACATCGTCTTCGTCAATTAAAAGAATAGGGTTTGCGTCGCCGCGTGCTTTTTCACTGAGCATCAGCACACGTGATTCTTGCTCCGCATTCGCTTTAGAAGCGCCATGTTCGATTTTGCCGATTCCATTAAAGATAGAAGAAGCGGAATCCTTCATCACACCGTGCTTCAAGATATAACCTTCTGAAGCTTTACCGAAATGGATGATTTGTGTTGTAAAGTTCTCTGTTTGCTCTCCTCTTCCGACAACAACCGTTTTCGTATCGCCGTATGTGCCGTCACCGTAAAGGTTTGTTGTGTTTTCGGAAATCGTGTCGCCGTCGTTCATCAGGCCCAGAGCCCACTCAATTTTGCTGTCGCGTCCGCGAGCAGCACCGCGGCGGTTAACATATGTTGTCACACCGCTAGACAGATTATCCACCGCACCGTATGTCACGCTGGCATTATCACCTGTGATGACCTCACTGATAATATTGAAGACAGCGTCTTTCGGGTTTACAGTACTGATGTAGTTTTCAACATACGTTACAGAACTGTGGTCTTCAGCCACAATCAGCACGTGGTTGAAGAGAGCCGTATCATTGCTTTCGTGGACATAAACAGCCTGAACCGGCGTCTCCACCTGAACATTTTTCGGAACATAAAGGAATGCTCCTCCGTTAACAAGAGCTGCGTGAAGAGCAGTTAATTTATGCTCATCAACCTTCACGCCGTCCTTCATAAAGTATTTCTCCACCAAGTCGCTGTGCTCGCGTGCAGCAGTCAGAATATCAGTGAAGATGACGCCTTTATCTTTCAATTCTTGAGAAAGAGATAGGTATGCCGGCGTCTGGTCACGCTGTACATATAATGTTTTATCTTCGTTTTCAACATCGATCAGCGCTTTTACTTCATCAGTTAAATCTTCTAATGAAGAAAGCGGTTCAGTATCTACTGTATGCTTCGCGAAACTCGTGAAGTTCCAGTTTGTGATTTTTGTTTTGTCAGGCTTCGGCATCGGCAGATCCTCAGCTTGTTCAAGAGCCTGTAAGCGCAGGTCTTTCAGCCAGGCAGGTTCTTGATGCTTCTCGGAAAAGCTTTTGAGATACTCCTGATCTACGGATAGTTTTGTACCTAGTGTCATGTTAATCCCCCTAACGCTTACGCTTCTTGGTCTACAGTTTCGTCTTCAATGCCAAGTTCTTGTTTGATCCAGTCATAACCTTCTGCTTCAAGACGCTGTGCAAGCTCTGCACCGCCGGATTTTACAACGCGGCCTTGCATCATAACGTGAACAACATCTGGAGTGATGTAGTTTAACAGGCGCTGATAGTGAGTGATCATCAGGCAGCCGAAGTTTTCGCTGCGCATTTTGTTGATCCCTTTAGATACAACTTTCAGTGCATCAATATCAAGACCTGAGTCGATTTCATCAAGGATGGCGATTTTCGGTTCAATCATCATTAATTGAAGGATTTCGTTGCGTTTTTTCTCCCCGCCTGAGAAGCCTTCGTTAAGGTAGCGCTGAGCCATTTCAGGGTCCATTTCAAGGAACTCCATGTTTTCGTCCATTTTGCGGATGAATTTCATAAGAGAAATTTCATCGCCTTCTTCCCTGCGCGCGTTGATTGCTGAACGAAGGAAGTCGGCGTTTGTCACACCGCTGATTTCACTTGGGTACTGCATCGCAAGGAATAAACCTGCCTGCGCACGCTCGTCCACTTCCATCTCCAGTACATCTTTGCCGTCAAGCGTGATGCTGCCTTTTGTTACTTCATATTTAGGATGCCCCATAATAGCAGCTGATAAAGTGGATTTACCAGTTCCGTTCGGTCCCATTACAGCGTGGAACTCTCCGCCTTTTATTTCAAGGTTTACACCCTTTAAGATCTCTTTCCCTTCGATTTCAACGTGAAGATCTTTGATCGTTAATGTTGAAGCAGCCATATCTATACCTCCAAAAATATATAATCATTATTCTCATTTTATTCTCATTCTAATTTTATAACAAATGAAAAGTAAATACAACTTTTTATCATGCCTTGCACATTCCTCAAGTTTAACAAAGATCAGCACTTTATTAAAGCGATTGAAAAAGAAAAAGAGTGGATTCCCACCCTTTTTTAAAAGATTGATTTTCTCAATAAGCTCCCGCAGAAATCCGCTTGCTCTTTTCATAATCAAGCTCTCTCTGCCGCTCTACTTTCATTCTTGTTTCCAGCCGGCGTCCGTACTCCTCGTATCCAATTCCGTGAGACAGCTGCATCGCTTTTTCCATTTCAGACGTATAATCGAGGTTCAGTCTATCCTGGCTGTTGCAAATAATGAATCAATCCCTTCATATATTTGCTTCTATTGTATCAGCCTTGCGATGGATGCTGCAAAAAGGATATGGCTTGAAATAACGGCAGATGAGACGAAAGCATCCTTTTAGATCAAATGAGAATTGTTTTTCGGAATATTCCTTCTCTTAATGCGTGGTGTTTCCAAATTCCTCGATGCACTGCTGGACAACTGTCACGCCTTGGCTGAGAGCCGCGCCGCCTCCAAATGCCGCTGCCACACTGACTGCTTCGAGAATGTTTTCTTCTGTCGCTCCCTCATCAAGACAGCCTTTTGTGTGATAGATCATGCAATATTCATCCTGTGCATTGATGGCGATTCCGAGGGCGATCAGCTGTTTTTCTCTTTCAGTCAGAGAATTGCCGGCAAAGCATTGTTCAGTAAACTCGTTAAACTTTCTTCCCATCAGCGGCATCTTTTGTTCAAATGTGCCTAAACCTAATTTATACTGTTTTAGCGCGTCCTGCATGCTTCCTCTGTCTTGATTCAAAGAAGATCCCTCCATCTGTTTAACATTCCTTTTTATTATGAACAGCTTTTATGAAAATACCCGAAAAAAACCCCGGATTTCTCATCCGGGGTTTCAGTCTTATTCAGATACAGGAAGCACAGCTCCGTCGTATTTTTTCTCGATGAAGTCTTTGATCTCTTTAGAATGAAGAACTTCCATCAGCGCTTTGATTTTTGCTGAATCTTCTTCGCCTTTTCTTACTGCAATGATGTTAGCGTATGGGTTGTTTTTCGTTGATTCTACTTCAATCGCATCTTTTTTAGGATTTAATTTATTTTGGATCGCATAGTTTACATTGATGAAGACCGCGTCTCCTTCTTTGTTATCATATGCTTTTGCCGTTAATTCAGGCGCTACTTTTTTGAATTCAAGGTTTTTCGGGTTTTTCTTAATGTCCTTCAATGTTGCGTCAACTGTTTCCACTTTAGAATCAAGTGTGATTAATCCTGCGTTTTCAAGCATTGCAAGCATACGGCCTTGTTCAGCGACATTGTTTGTCAGGATAATTGTCGCACCGTTTGGAAGGTCTTTCAGCGATTTGTATTTTTTAGAGTAAATACCGAATGGCTCTAAGTGAACAGCTCCGGCATTCACAAGCTTGTAATCTGTGTTTTCTTTCATTTCTTGCTCAAGGTAAGGAATGTGCTGGAAGTAGTTCGCATCCACTTCTTTATCAGCTAAAGCTTTGTTGTACATCTTGTAATCACTAAGCACTTTCACTTTCAGCGTGTAGCCTTTTTCTTTCAATAATGGTTCAGCTTCTTTTAAAATTTCCGCATGCGGTGTTTTTGTCGCTGCAATCACAATTTCTTTCTTGCCGGATTCAGCGCCGTTATTTGATCCGCAGGCAGCCATAACCCCTGCAAATACAAGCAGTAATGCACCCAAAAATAGCTTTTTCAATGTAAATCCTCCCTTATCGTTTATCTATAATATTTGTTATTAAATCACCGATGATTTGAATAATAAAGACGATGATTAAAATAAATACAGTTGCAACGAAGGTAACATCAGCATTATTAGACTGATATCCTTCTACGTACGCAAGGTTTCCAAGGCCGCCTGAACCGATGGCTCCGGCAATTGCCGTTGAGCCGATCAAAGCAATGGCTGTAACCGTGATGCCAGAAATAAGGGCCGGCATAGACTCCGGAAGCAGCACTTTGAAAATAATCGTAGACGTTTTGGCGCCCATTGATTTAGCGGCTTCAATAACACCTTTGTCAACCTCGCGCAATGCGATTTCAGCAAGGCGCGCGTAAAACGGTGCCGAGCCGATCACCAGCGCCGGCAATGCGGCGTTTGGCCCTAAGATCGTGCCGACTAAGAACTTCGTAAACCCTAAGAGTAAAATAATTAAAATAAGGAACGGAATTGATCTGAATATATTGACAACGGCTGCAATCACAGAGTTGACCGCTTTATTCTGCCAAAGGCTCCCTTTGCTTGTCAGGAAAAGCAGCAAGCCGAGGATCACCCCGATGACAAAAGCAAACAGTAAAGAGATCAGCGTCATATAAAGTGTTTCATATGTCGCATTCCATAACTCAGTTAAATCAACGTTCGGGAAGTATTTTTCAAACATTCGTGATCACCTCTGCTTTCACCTGTTTGTCATTAATGAACCGGATCACGTTTTGCACTTCTTCTTCGGCTCCATCAATATGGATGAACAGTGAACCGTAAGCTCCATCCTTCGTCTGCGAGATTTTCCCTTGCAGAATATTGACGCTGACATTGAAGTTTCTGATCATTTCTGTAATCAGAGGCTGCTCAGCTGAATCACCGACAAATGTGAGCTGAACCATTTTTCCTGATCCTGTTTCATCAAGAAGGTGCTGAAGCGTTTCTTTCGTTTCTTCCGGCTCTGTCACCTGCTGAACAAATCGTTTTGTCATGTCTTCCTTCGGATTTTTGAAGACATCGAGAACTTCGCCTTCTTCCACAACCTTTCCGTTTTCCATAACAGCGACTCTGTTGCAGATTTTGCGGATGACATGCATTTCGTGCGTGATCAGCACAATCGTCAAACCGAGTCTTTCATTAATATCGGACAATAGATCCAAAATTGAATCTGTTGTTTGCGGATCTAATGCTGATGTCGCTTCATCACAAAGGAGAACCTTCGGATTGTTTGCAAGCGCTCTGGCGATTCCAACACGCTGCTTTTGCCCGCCGCTCAGCTGAGACGGATAAGATTTTTCTTTTCCTTCTAATCCGACCAGTTTAATCAGTTCATCGGCGCGCTTGATCCGTTCACTCTTTTTCACCCCGGCAATTTCTAAAGGAAACATGATATTGTCTCTAACGGTGCGCGACCAAAGCAAATTGAAATGCTGGAAAATCATGCTGATTTCATGGCGTGCATTTCTTAAGGCGCGTCCGTTTACTTCATTAATCTTGGTTCCCGCCACTTCCACGGTTCCTGAGGTTGGTTTCTCAAGGCCGTTCAGCAGACGGATTAAGGAACTTTTACCAGCTCCGCTATATCCTATAATTCCAAAAATCTCACCTTTTTTGATGGAAAGCGAGACATTTTGGACAGCATTGACATCTCCGTGTTTCGACTTATAAACTTTTGAAACATCTTGAAGATTGATCAAAGCAATCACCTGCCTTAACACTATTCTAAGAAATCTTCCGGGTTTTTTCTGCAAAAGAAAAGCCTTTCTGCACACTTGAGCAGAAAGGCTTATATAAAATGGCCTTTCTCTCATCTTTCAAAGCTGAACGCTTCGTGTGAATTGGCACCATTTCAACAGCGTTGATGGTTGCCGGGCTTCATAGGGCACTTCCCTCCACCTCTCTTGATAAGAGAAATATATAGTCTTTTTCGTCCGGAAATTCTTAATGTAGAATAGCATGGCGAATGATTAAATGTCAATAAAATAAATGATGTCAACTTTTACTATTATAATAATTTCCTATTTTTTAATTCTTTAAAATTCTCTGAAAAAACCCATTCGTCAGCCAGAGTATAGCTTCTAGTTTTAACAGGGCTCTGAATGACCCCTTCACTTTCAGGCTTCCGCTCTGAATCAGGTGCTGAAGGGAAATATCTCCGTGCAATAAATGAATGATTTCTGTTTGGTTTCCGTAAAAGGTCAGGTTGGACGTTTGGGGCGGAGAAATTTTCTTCATTTCTCCCTGTTCGTTTATTGAGACGGTTAAGGCTTCTGTTTCTCCTTGGAAGGTAATGAGCAATGTTGAAGCGTTCAAAAGGGGTTTTAAAAACAGATGCTGATACTCATCTTCTAAAACTTCCGCTTTCTCCATATGTACAACCTCCTATTTGTTGGTCATACATACATTTCTCTTTTTGGCGCAAGAACCCCTTTATAAAACGAACGACAATTTCATTGGAATGTGCCGAGAAATATGTCATAAATGGGATGCGGAAGATGATTTTTGTTTGATCAGCTCATATAAATAAGAAACCGAATGAAACGCATATCCTCTTTCGACCACTTTTCCGCCTTTAAACAGCAGAAAACAAGGGACGCTTTCTATTTGATACGCTTTTGCGAATGTCGGAGAGTAATTGACATTGTTTTTATAGAAGGCGACATCAGGCAGCATTTCTTTCACCACTGTCAGCATTTTGCTTGCAAGCTGGCAGGTGCCGCAAAACGGAGTATATAAGTAAAGGAGATACACATCATCTGCAATGTGCTCAAGTTCATGTTCTTGGAGTTCTTTCATGCTATACACCTCGGGATTTTCTTTCAAGAAAAATAGTATGGACATTCAAATTCGCGCGCAGCAATACAGAGGCGACATGGTGCCTGGGCGCAGCCGCCACTTCCTTATAGGCTCTGTCGATATGTAGATGGCAGGCTTCGTTAAATTCTCTTTTCAGCTGTTTTCTTAATTTCTCACCTGATTCATCAGCATCAACTAATATATAGACGTCTTTATCGTAAAGCTCGTCAGCCAATTCCTCAAGCTTCAGCTGGCTGATTGTTCCGTTTGTGCAGATAATGCGCACTGGTTCATTCAGGACGCTTTCGATTTTCTCTTTATCTGTTTTCCCTTCAACAATCATAACCTTTTCCAGCTCATCCATCTTCATCTTCTTCACCTGCCGCGTCATATTTGAAACGTTCAGATTGTAAAAGAAGGCAGTGAAATTCACCGCCAACATTAACACCAGCCGTTTTCGTAGTCACAATCCACATATTTTTCGTCGTTTCCTGAGACCACATCAGCTGTCTTATAAAATTTCTCATTTTCAAAGGAATAACCGGACTTAAGCTCATATTCATTCATGCTTGTCATTTGGCCAATCATCTCATTTTCATGATATAACGAGAGCCGGCCATTTTGAAAGCGGCCTGTCACATCATTGGTGACATCGAGCTTATGTTTGCTGAAAGCCATATTGGACACCTCCCATAACGTTAGCGTGTCCAATTGCCTTTACAGCTATCCTGTTTTAGTCTTCTTGTGTCATCTCTTCATATTGCTCTGCTGTCATCAGTTTTTCAATTTCAGAAGCGTCAGACGGCTTAACGACGATCATCCATGCTTTTTCGTACGGAGATTCGTTAACGAATTCCGGACTGTCATCAAGATCTTCGTTTACTTCCACAACAGTTCCGTTAATCGGTGCATAAAGCTCAGATACCGTTTTAACGGATTCAACGCTGCCGAACGGCTCGTCCGCTTTGATTTCAGCGCCGACTTCAGGAAGCTCGACAAACACGATGTCGCCTAGCTCGGACTGGGCAAAATGCGTAATTCCGATTCTGGCTTTTTCTCCTTCAACTTTTACCCACTCGTGTTCTCCTGAGTAACGCAAATCTTTAGGTATGCTCAATTGAATCCCTCCATTTTTTACAGCACTACAATAAGAAGATACCACACTTTTCAAAAAAAATTTACATTAAGCCCAGTTTTCTTCAAATTGGTCTTCTTTAAAACCGACTGTCACTTTTTCGCCGTCTGTTGTAAGCGGCCGTTTGATCAGCATTCCGTCTGAAGCCAGCAGTTCAAGCTGTTCGTCCTCCGACATGTGATACAGCTTTTCCTTGAGATTCAGCTCGCGGTATTTCATGCCGCTCGTGTTGAAAAATTTCTTGAGATCCAGCCCGCTTTTTTCATAAATCGCTTTTAGTTCTTCTTTGCTTGGTGGCTGCTCTGCAATATGTATTTCGTTTATTTCTTTCCCATGCTCTTCAAGCCATTTCTTTGCTTTGCGGCACGTTCCGCATTTAGGGTACCAGTAAAAAGTTAACGACATCTTCTTCCCCCTCAATAAAATAATCGAGGTTATTTTAACACAGTTTGTTTTAAAAACCTAAAACAGTGCTTCTTAAAAAAGCTCCGCGCATGCGGAGCTCTTGGCCAATCAGACAATATATTTTTCAGCCTCGAAAACGCCCGCTGCTGCTTCGCGTTTTTTCTGAATGACGTTTTTAGGAGTTACGCGCGTCAGCTTGCGCAAAGCGGAAAGCATCATGCGGAGTGAATCTCCTTCTTCCATTGCGATAAGAGATTCCTTCGCGTGCGCTTCAATTTCGTTAAAGGCTTCCTGAACGAAAATTTCAGTATACAGCACCTTTTGCACCGCTTTTTCTGCGCCTTGTGCGGCAATGGCTTTTTCCGTTCTGAGCACGGCTGACTCCATTGCGTACACATTGCTGACAATATCCGCGACGTTGACGAGAATTTCCTGTTCGCGATCGATGGCTTTTCCGTATTTTTGTGCAGCGAGACCGGCAGCGAACAGCGCGATTTTTTTGGCTTGCTTAACGATATATTTCTCCTGCTCTAAAACGCCGCTGCCAGGCTCTTCAGGCATAATCATCATGAGTTCTTCCTGCAGCGACTGCGCTTTCTCAAATAGAGGCAGTTCGCCTTTGAACGCTTTTTTCAGGAAAGTGCTTGGCACGATTAACCGGTTGATTTCGTTTGTGCCTTCAAAAATTCGATTGATCCTCGAATCCCTGTAGGCTCTTTCTACTTCGTACTCCTGCATAAAACCGTAGCCTCCATGAATCTGCACGCCTTCATCTACGATATAATCAAGTGTTTCAGAGCCAAATACTTTATTAAGAGAGCATTCGATTGCATATTCGGCAATTGATTTGGCAATTTGCCGGCCGTCCTTGAGATCTTCGGCCGTAAACTGACTCATATTGTCTTCGAACAGCCCCACGGTTCTGTAGACAGAGCTTTCCATTGCGTACAGCCTTGAAGCCATTGTCGCCATTTTTTCCTGTGTCAATGAAAAGCTCGCAATTGGCGTTTTAAATTGGCGCCTCTGATTTGCGTATGCTGCAGACAGCTCGATTACCCGCTTAGATGCACCGATTGTGCCAACCGCCAGCTTGTAGCGGCCGATGTTTAAAATATTAAAGGCGATGAGATGCCCTTTGCCGATTTCTCCAAGCAGATTTTCTTTTGGCACTTCAGCCTGATCTAAAATGAGCGTTCTTGTCGATGATCCTTTGATCCCCATTTTCTTTTCTTCCGGGCCCGTGGATACTCCCGGGAAATCTTTTTCTACAATAAAGGCCGAGAACTTTTCGCCGTCCACCTTAGCGTAAACGACAAATACATCAGCAAAGGCAGAGTTAGTAATCCACTGTTTTTCCCCGGTTAACACGTAATGGGTTCCCGCTTCATTCAGTACGGCTGTCGTTTTTGCTCCAAGCGCATCAGATCCAGAGCCCGGCTCAGTCAGTGCATAAGCCGCGATCTTTTCGCCCGAAGCGAGCCCAGGCAAATATGTTTTCTTTTGTTCTTCTGTTCCGAAAAAGACAATCGGCAAGGATCCGATGCCGACATGCGCGCCATAAGAAAGCGAAAAGCTTCCCGCACGCGAAAATTTTTCAGTGATGAGTGCCGAGCTGATTTTATCAAGACCGAGCCCTCCGTATTCCTCAGGCACATCAGCGCCAAGCAGCCCAAGTTCGCCCGCTTTCTTCAACAGCCTGACGGAATGCTCGAATTGATGGTTTTCGATGTCATCTATATGAGGGAGAACATCTTGCTCGATGTAGTCCTCTGTTGTTTTCGCAATCATTTTATGCTCATCAGTGAAATCTTCCGGTGTATACATTTGATCGTATGTGACATCCTCGATTAAGAAACCGCCGCCTTTTTGTACTTCAGCCGCTTTTTTTGCCATTTCTTTTTCCCCCTTTAGCATAATTCAAATACACCGGCCGCTCCCATCCCGCCGCCGATACACATTGTGACGACTCCAAATTGCTCGTTTCTCCGTTTCATTTCATGAATCAATGAGAGTGTAAGCTTTGTACCCGTACAGCCAAGCGGGTGTCCGAGTGCGATTGCGCCCCCGTTGACATTCACTTTTTCTTCATCTATTCCCAGCTCCCGGATGACTTGAATGGCCTGTGATGCAAAAGCTTCGTTCAGTTCAAACAAGCCGATGTCCTGCAGTTGAAGCCCCGCAAGCTTCAAGGCGTGCGGAATGGCTTCTACCGGACCGATTCCCATCACTTCCGGCGGCACGCCGCCTACTGCAAAGGAACGAAATTTCACAAGCGGCGCCAAGCCCAGTGCATCAGCTTTTTCCCGGTCCATCAGCATAACTGCCGCCGCTCCGTCACTCGTTTGCGAGGAATTGCCCGCAGTAACCGTTCCGTCAACGGAAAAAGCCGGGCGTAAAGTTGCTAAGATGTCTGTCGTCGTTTGCGGGCGAACTCCTTCATCCTGAGAAAACATAAACTGTTTTTCCTGAGGCTTATGGTTTTCTCCGATGTCTGTCACCGTCACTTCGACTGGAACAATCTCATCTTTAAACTTCCCCTCTGCAAGGGCTTTTGCCGCGTTCTGATGGCTGCGAACAGCAAACGCATCCTGATCCTCGCGGGAGACGCCGTACTTTTTCGCGACCTGCTCGGCTGTGTGTCCCATGCTCATGTAATATTCCGGCGCCTTTTCTGCCAATGCGAGGTTCGGACGGGTCACATGCCCCATCATCGGAACCTGCGACATGGATTCTGCTCCGCCGGCGATCGCTGTATCGTAAGCGCCTAGCATAATTTTTTCCGCCGCATATGCGATGGACTGAAGACCTGAAGAGCAGTAGCGATTGACTGTAATTGCCGGTACCGTGTACGGCAGTCCCGCAAGTGCGCCAATATTTCTCGCCATATTTAGCCCCTGTTCCGCTTCAGGGGTTGCACAGCCGATAATCAAATCGTCAATATTGCCTTCGTAGCCGCCTGCCCGTTTCAGTGTTTCTTTCACGCAAATCGCTCCCAAATCATCCGGGCGAACGGTGGCCAACGATCCTTTTTTTGCTTTCCCAACCGGTGTTCTTGCACCTGACACTATGACTGCCTCTTTCATAAGCTCCCTCCTAATTCCGTAAAGGTTTACCTTTCACAAGCATATGCTGCATTCTCGCTTGAGATTTTGCCTCTCCTGCCAAACTCAAAAACGCTTCTCTCTCGATCTCCAATAAATACTCTTCATCAACCTCTGTACCGAATGGCACTTTTCCGCCGGCAATGACGTAAGCAAGTTTTTTCGCGATCTTGAAATCATGCTCAGATACATAGCCGGACAGCCTCATTTGCTCGGCGCCAAGCAAGAGTGCGGCATAACCGGTTTCTCCCGCCACCTTGACCTTTTCTTTTATAGGCGGCCGCCAACCGGTATCGTATAACGATGCGGCCAGCTGCTTTGCATCGTACAGCAGGTGGTCCTGATTCACGCTGATGTGATCCGTTTCTTTTAAAATGTTCATCTCTCGAGCCTCTTGGGCGGAAGCGGATACTTTTGCCATCGCAATCGTTTCAAATGTTTTCATTGCCGCATTCATTGGATCAAGACCGCGGCGAAGATGGTTAATGTACAGCTCTTTGTTTCCTCCTCCGCCTGGGATGAGGCCGACGCCTGATTCCACAAGCCCCATATAAGCTTCGCTTGCTGCTTGAATACGCGCCGCCGGAAGACACACCTCTGTTCCTCCGCCGAGCGTCATACCAAATGGGGCAGCGACAACTGGTTTCGCACTGTATTTGATCTTCATCATCGTCTCTTGGAAACGACGTATCACGAAATCAACTTCCAAAAAGTTGTCATCCTGGACTTCCATTAGGATCATGCCAAGATTCGCACCGACGCAGAAATTTTTCCCTTCATTCCCGATGACAAGGCCTTTGTAGTTCCGCTCTGTTTCCTCTAACGCTTTGTTGATCATTTGAATGATATCGAGGCCGATCGCATTGCTCTTCGAATGAAATTCAAGAAGGGCCACATCATCACCAATGTCGATCAAGCTAGCTCCGCTGTTTTTCGCAATCACGCCGTTTGTTTCCTTGATCGCTTGTAAATGTATCCGTTTTTTGTTTTCTTTTACGGCTCTGTATTCGCCGCGGTCATAATAAAATACCGTTCCGTTCTCTCTGATGTAGAAGGTTTCATTTCCTTTGTCCAGCATGTCTTTGATCCAGCCAGGAATATCTGCTCCAAGCTGTTCAAACTTTTCCGCCGACTGCCTGAGGCCGATGGCATCCCACATTTCAAACGGGCCCAGCTCCCAGCCGAATCCCCACTTCATGGCTTGGTCAATCGCATGAATATCATCGGCAATTTCACCAAGCAGTTCGGCTGAGTAAAGAAGGGTTTGAGATGTGATATTCCACAGCAGCTTGCCGGCTCTGTCCTCCGAATAAATAAGCGCTTTCATTTTCGCTTTTGTCCCTTTTGCCTGTTTTGCCGCTTCAAGTGCCGGTGATTTCATTTTTGTCCGCTCGCCATAAGTAAGCGTTACTGGGTCAAGCTCATAAATCGTTTTTCCTTCTTTTTTATAAAAGCCTTGGCCTGCCTTGCTTCCGATCCACCCTTTTTCCAGCATATCGTTCATAAAAACCGGCAGGCGGAATACTTCTTTTTCGTCTCCATCCGCTTTGTCATACACATTTCGGGCGACGTGGGCAAATGTATCGAGCCCGACAACATCAAGCGTTCTAAAGGTCGCGCTTTTCGGTCTGCCGATCAGCGGGCCTGTGATTGAATCAACTTCCCCAACCTGATAGCCGCCTTTCAGCATTTCCTGGACTGTGACGAGAAGCCCGTATGTTCCGATGCGGTTTGCGATAAAGTTCGGTGTATCCTTTGCTGTAACAACGCCTTTACCGAGGACATTTTCACCGAAGGCTGTCATAAACTTTAAAATATCAGGGTCCGTTTCCTTAATCGGAATGATCTCCAGCAGCTTTAAATAGCGGGCGGGATTGAAAAAGTGCGTTCCAAGAAAATGGGCCTTAAAATCATCCGACCGGCCTTCAGCCATTTCCTGCACTGATATGCCGGAGGTGTTGCTTGAGACAATGCTTCCAGGCTTCCGGTGTTCATCCACAAGTGCGAAAATTTGCTTTTTAACATCTAGATTTTCGACAACGACCTCAATAATCCAATCTGCTTCTTTCAGCTTTGCTGCATCATCCTCCAGATTGCCTGGTGTGATATAGGAGGTGTTTTTCACCGATGTGAGGGGAGCGGGCTTTTGTTTCAGCAGTTTTTTCACCGCCTGCCTGCTCAGCCTGCTGCGCACCTCCGGACTGTCCTTCGTCAGTCCCCTTTTTTCCTCTACCTTTGTCAAATCGTTCGGCACAATATCAAGCAGCAGGACAGGAATTCCGATGTTAGCCAAATGCGCCGCAATCCCGGAACCCATTACCCCCGATCCTAAAACGGCTGCCTTCCGAATGTGTTTGTGCATGAGATATCCCCCTTGAACATTGAATGAATAGTCATTCATTTTTCGACCAAAAAAAATGAAACCCGTTTCTTCTTTCATCTTAAAAGATTTCCGGTTCGACTTCAATAGCTAATTTGTTATTTTTTTGTATGAATCCTATAAAAGACGGGCAACTTAAGCCCGGAGGTGAAGGGAATGGTGCGAGAGAAAAAAAATCCGTCTTCAGCGGCAGTCAGCGCGGCGAGCGTAAAGGGAGATGCCGGTCCGACTCAGCATTACGGCGGCGGAAAACGGACAAGTCAAAATCAGCAGTATAAAAAACATAACATGGAACAATCATAATGCAGCTGCTTCCCGCGGCTGCTTTCACTTTTTCAAGATCCCTTTTAACACAAACGCTGCATTGGCGGGCCGTTCGGCAATTCTTCTCATAAAGTAGCTGAACCAGTCAGTTCCATATGGGACATACACACGCATTCTGTACCCTTCCTTGGCAAGTTCCTTCTGCCGCTCCGGTCTGATGCCGTACAGCATTTGAAACTCAAATTGTGACGCTGGGATATGATGTTCAGCAACGAGCTGTTTCGTAAACGCAATGATGTCATCGTCATGTGTGGCGACAGCCGTGTAGTTTCCGCTTAACAGCTGCAGCTTTATTAAGTTTTGAAAATGAAGGTCTGTTCCTTTTTTGTCTGGAAACGCTACAGCCGCAGATTCTTTATAAGCGCCTTTCACAAGTCGGAGATTCGGCTTTAAATCGCGCATATGTCTGATATCTTCTGCCGCCCGGTACAGATACGCCTGAATCACCGTGCCGAGCATCTCAAATTCCTGTTTGCATTGCCTGTAGATAGCGAGTGTCTGTTCATAATGAGAATAGTCTTCCATATCAATCGTCACAGCAACACCATATTGCTTCGCAGCGGATAGAATGGCACGCAAATGAGATAGGGCAAGTTCTTCTGAAAGATCGAGCCCGATCGAGGTCAGCTTTAATGAAAGCTCTGAGTCCAATTGATGTTCTGCAATGGCATGAATGGCTTTCTTGCATTCCTCTGCGACTTGATTTGCTTCTTTTTCTGAAGCGGCATACTCGCCTAAATAATCAATTGTTGCGCACAAACCGGCTCTGTTTAGCCTTTTGACGGTCTTAACCGCCGATTCAATTGTATCTCCGGCGACAAACCTTCGTGCTCCAAGCCGGGTTCCGTATGCTTTGGCGAACTTGGTAAGTGTTTTATTTTTAGATAAGAATAAAAACACATGTCTCAACATTCGACTCCCTCCTGCCTTCATCTTCAAAACACCTGTATATAAATCCCAGCCTGAAGGAAACTATAAAATGAACAGAATTCAAAGGAGGATCACAATGGACAATCAGCAGCAATCCCAAATGCCGCCTTCCGTTATTTCGACAAAGGATCATTTGTATCTGAATGACATGCTGAACTGGAATTTGCTCGCAATGAAAAAAGCGCATTTCATGGCGCAGCAGTGCCAGGATCAATCATTAAAACAAGAACTCGACCGCGTCGGACACATGCATCATGATCACTATCAAAGAATATTAAAGCACCTGCAGCCAGGCCAACAGCAGTCCGGCTACATCCAATAAGGAGGCGCCAGAATGAATCAGCAAAATCAGAAAATCAGCAACCCGCAGACACCTGTACCGACAACTTCGGAGATGAATGACAGAGATTTCGTCAATGAATTGCTGACAACAGAAAAATACATGACAACCGCTTATTGCACAGCCTTGCACGAATTCAGCCACGAGTCTCTTTATCAAGATATTCAATCCATTTTTGATGAGTCACAAAAAGCGCAAAGAAAACTGTATGACCTCATGTTCCAATATGGATGGTATTCTGTTGAAGCAGAGGATGCCCAAAAGCTGCAGCAATCCTATCAAAAATTCCAGAAGACCATTCAGCAGCAGTCTCCTTATCAGCAATAACAACATCAGCAAAAAGGATACGATGTTCTTCCGGGCATCTATCCTTTTTTTGTGTAAAAATCAGTTGACTTTTCATTAATACTTATTTATATTTAATAGACATTAACTATTTTGTCATCAAAATATAAATACAGTGTATGTAACAGAGGAGAAATGAATATGAAGAGTGCGGATCGGTTAATGTCCGATATTCAATTATCGCTTCAGGCGCTCTTTCAAAAGATACAGCCTGAAATGCTAGAAAGCATGGAAAAACAAGGTGTCACCCCAGCGCAGCTGTTTGTGCTGGCCAGCTTAAAAAAACACGGCAGCCTCAAAATATCTGAAATTGCCGAGCGTATGGAGGTTAAGCCAAGCGCTGTGACGTTAATGGCTGACCGCCTTGAACAAAAAAATCTCATCGCCAGAACACACAACACAAAAGACAGGCGAGTGATTGATATCAGTCTTACTGATGAAGGAGACAGAAAGTTTGAGGAGGTTTTGGCGGGCAGAAAAGCCATTATGGCGCGATACCTTTCCTTCTTGACGGAGGAAGAAATGCTTCACGCGGCGCATATTACAGAAAAGCTCGCAAAGGCTGCAGCGGAAACTGATGAAAAGCAAAACATGAAAGAAGGAAACGGATGAAATGAGTAGTGAAGGCAAACAATCAAAACGAACGTTATTAATAACAGGCTTAATTATTGCCATGTTTTTTTCAGCTCTTGACGGCACCATTGTAGGAACGGCCATGCCGAAAATTGTCGGTGATCTGGGCGGTTTGAGCATGATGACCTGGCTGACAACTGCATATTTGTTAACATCTACAACCATTGTTCCAATTGCCGGTAAACTGGCCGATTTATTGGGACGCCGCATTGTCTATGTATCAGGTTTGATTATTTTTATGGCAGCTTCTGCTTTGTGCGGAATGGCCAACAATATGACAGAATTGATTATCTTCCGAGGACTGCAGGGAATCGGCGGAGGCATTATGATGCCGATGGCGATGATTGTCATCGGTGACTTGTTCACAGGAAAACAGCGTGCCAAATTCCAAGGGGTCTTTGGCGCAATTTACGGGCTAGCTTCAGTGATTGGCCCGCAAATCGGCGGCTGGATTGTAGACTCGCTAAACTGGAAATGGGTTTTCTATATTAACCTTCCAGTCGGAATTATTGCGGTTATTTTTATTGCCAGAGGATTACAGGGCCGCCAGCAGACTGGCCCAATCAACTTCGATATCGCTGGTATTTTCACGATGATTGTCGGGGTTGTCAGCCTCCTTCTCGCCTTAAGTTTTGGCGGAAAAGATTATGCGTGGGGGTCATGGCAGATTCTTGGCTTGTTCGCACTCGCGCTGATCGGCATTATCAGCTTTATTATTGTAGAGTCAAAAGCAAAAGAGCCTATCCTGCCAATGTATCTATTTAAAAACAGAACATTTACATTTTTAAACCTGATCGGCTTCTTTATGAGTATCGGAATGTTTGGTGCAATTACGTTCGTTCCTTTCTTTATGCAGGGAATTGTCGGTGTAAGTGCGTCTGAATCAGGAACGATTATGACACCGATGATGATCTCTATGATTATTACAAGCATTATCGGCGGCCAGCTTGTTTACAAAGTCGGCATTAAACCGCAAATCATAACAGGTATGCTGGTTATGGCCGGAGGATTCCTGTTGTTAACGACATTGGATCTTGATACGAGCAAGCTTATCGCTACATCGTATATGGCGATTATTGGTCTGGGAATGGGTCTGGTTATGCCGATTCTGACACTCGCTTTACAGGAAAGCTTTTCGAAGGAGGAGCTTGGGGTTGTCACCTCATCCAGCCAATTCTTCCGTTCTATCGGAGGAACATTCGGCATTACCATGCTGGGAGCCGTGATGAATGCGAGATCCGGAAGTTTATTAACAGATAAACTGGTGCCGTACTTAGACTCACTTCCGGCACAGGCAAGCTCATTTGCCGCCCAGCTAAAGGGTATGATTGATACAAACCCGCAAGGACTGCTGCAATCACTGTTCAGTCCGGACGCAATCAAACAAATCCCTGCGGCTTTCTCATCCCATATTATGCCGATTTTAAAAACATCGTTGATGGATTCGCTCCACAGCGTGTTTTATACAGGCCTGATTTTTATCGCAGTCGGAGCCGTATTTACCTTGTTCTTAAAACCTATCAAGCTATCAAACAAGAAAACGGAAGAACAAGTTAAGGAGAAAGCGGCACAAGCCGTTGAATCACCTTCCCATTAATAGAACGCCCCGCGGGTGCCAATCCGCGGGCTTTTTTTATTCGATCATCTGAGCCCTTCCATTTCCGAAGGACCAATCCTCATCCTGGTTTCCAGCCAGCATGATAAATACATCTTCTTTTCTTGCACCAAGCTCTGAATGAATTCGGCTTGCGATTGAGCGATAAAGCGCTTTTTTCTGTTCAGTTGTTCTTGAATCTTTCAACGTAAAATGAATGTAGATCAGTTCATCTGTACGCTCGACCTGCAGATAAGACGGATCATAATAAAATTCACTGTTTTCATATTGCCTGATGACTTGAAAATAGTCATCTTTCGGCACATTGATTTCTTCGGTCATCGATTGGTGAATGGTTCTGCTTAGTTTTTGGAGCCATGCTTCGCTTCTTCCCGCCCGCAAATGAATTTGTACAAAAGGCATTTCTCCGCCCCCCTCTCTTTACAGCGTCTGTCCGCTGTCAATTGTGATGATTTGGCCTGTGAGTGATTCCTGTTCAATAAGAGAACAAATCAATTTGGCGACATCATCCGGTTCAGCAATACGCTGTAACAGCAAAGTGCCAATCATGCTTTTCATTTTTTCTTCTCGGCCAGCCCACCATCTTGTTGCGACAGCTCCCGGTGCTACACCGCTCACTCTGATTTCGGGCGCTAAGCCGTGGGCCAATGATTTCGTTAAACCATGCACTGCCGATTTTGATACTGCGTAAGGCATAGACGAGCCCGCCCCGGTTAATCCCGCGATGCTGCCGACATTTACGATCGCTCCAACCTTGCTTTTTTTCATGAACGGAACCACTGCTCGCGCACAGAAAAACATTCCTTTCACATTGACAGCGTATAACTCATCCCAAATTTCTTCTGTCGCAGCTTCAAGATCATCCATTGGAATGTGCCGTGTAATGCTTGCATTGTTGACTAAAACATCAATCGTGCCGTGTGTTTTTACGATCCTTTGAACCATGTCCTGCACTTCGCTGTTTTTTGATACATCCGCTCGGCTGGCGATGGCTTGCCCGCCAGCTTTTTGAATCATTTCCACTGTTTCCTCCGCTTCGGATTGTGAACGTGAATAATTCACCACAACAATCGCTCCGCGTTTTGCCAATTCCATACTGGCTGCTCTCCCGATTCCTGTGCCGCCCCCCGTTACAAGAGCTATTTTGTTCATTACATTCATTGCCGCCACTCCTCTCTGTTGATTAACATATCTTGCTGATTCCATTGTAATCCAGGTTTGATGTTACGTATAATGATTGTTAAAGATACTTGATATCAGTCAAATTGATAGCAAAGAACGGAGGAATTCAAAATGGAAAGCGGAGATTTACGTGTGTTTCAAATGGTAGCCCGTGAAGGCTCCATTACGAAAGCCGCCCTGCAGCTTGGCTATGTGCAATCCAATGTCACGGCCAGAATTCAGCAATTGGAAGCTGAGCTGGGCACCATTCTGTTTTTGCGTCACAATCGGGGCATGACACTTTCTGCAAGCGGAAAACTGCTGCTCGACTACGCAAATAAAATTATCGGCCTGCTGGATGAAGCGTCTAAAGCGCTCTCATCTACCATAGAGCCAAGCGGGCCGCTTATGATTGGCTCCACTCAGACAACCGCTGCGGTGAGGCTTCCGAAGCTTCTGGCTTCTTATTATGAAGAACACCCAAACGTCCAGTTGTCTTTAACAACAGGACATACACAATTCCTCCTAGATAAAGTTCTCCGGTATGAATTGGATGGCGCGTTTATCGGATGCGAATGCAATCATCCTGAGCTCGAATCCTATCCTGCATTTGAGGAAGAGCCAGTGGTTGTTTCGGCTGCCTCCATTTCTGATGCGGAAGAAGCTATCAAAAAGCCGATTCTCGTTTACAGCACAGGCTGCTCGTATCGAGAGACACTTGAAAAATGGCTGCACTCTGTCGGTGTCACACAGCCTGTCATTATGGAATTTGGGACACTTGAAGCGATTATCGGCGGGGTTACAGCAGGTCTGGGCATCTCATTGCTGCCGAGAACGGTTGTACAGAAACACGAGGCTGAAGGGTCGATTCGATTGTACCCGCTGCCTGAAGCTCTCAGACAGATGAAAACAGAATTTATTGTCCGAAAAGATTCGTTTATCAGCAGCGCGCTGCAGACCTTTATGGATTCCTTTACGCCCGATAAAACGGCAGCATCACAAAAAAGCAGTCTGCTATAATTGGCAGACTGCTTTGTTAGCTATTGTTTGTTTCGATGGGTTTCATTTAATTCCTTTATATGCTGAATGATATCTTTAATGCCCTGCTTCGCGTCAGGATATGTCGCATTCCAATGCTTAGCAAGCGGCGGCATGCTTTTGGCTATATGCGTGTACAAAATCCATTGCTTCACTTCTTCTTTTAGCTCATTGTTTGTTTCACCAAGCAGAAGCTCCGTATACTTCTCCAGCAATCCATCCAGCTGCTCCTGAAGTTTTTGTTCCATTTTCCATCTTCCTTTCGAAAAAACAGCAAGGAGCTTTCTTAGGGTGAAAGCTCCTTTCGCTGGCGTTATTTATCCATGTGATGTGAAAGCCGCTTCCTGGACAATGCATCTGCCCCTGCCGTGAGGGATGCAAAGAGGCGTTCCGAACAGCGGGTCCTGTGTGACCTGACAGTTCATAGAAAACACATTTTGCACAAGATCACAAGTGATGACCTCTTCCGGACGGCCTTCAGCATAAATACGTTTATCCTTTATAGCCACAAGATGATGCGCATAGCGGCACGCCAAGTTTAAGTCATGGAGAACCATAACAATCGTCCGCTCTTCCTTTTCATTCAGCTCAAACAGCAAATCAAGAATTTCAATTTGGTGCGTCATGTCTAAATACGTCGTTGGCTCGTCTAAAAGGATAATATCCGTTTCCTGCGCAAGCGTCATCGCGATCCAAGCCCGCTGGCGCTGTCCGCCTGACAAAGAATCGACGGCGCGGTCAGCCATGTCCTCAAGCTTTGTTGCTTTAAGCGCTCTCTCAACTGCTGCCTCATCCTCTTTTGACCACTGTTTCAGCCAGTTTTGGTAAGGATATCTTCCTTGCTTCACCAGTTGATGCACCGTCAGCCCCTCTGGAGCCGAAGGACCCTGTGGCAGGATTGCGAGCTCTTTCGCGACTTCCTTCGTCGGAAGCTTGGCAATCGCTTTTCCTTCCAGCAGGACTGAACCGCCTCTCGGCTTCATCAGACGCGCTAATGAACGTAAAAGTGTCGATTTTCCGCAGCCGTTGCTGCCAATAAATACGGTAATTTCACCTTTGGGAATTGTTAAATTCAACTCATCAATAATAACGGCATCCCCGTATCCTAAGCTCAGCGTTTCTGTAGAAATTGCACTCATACCCATAACCGCTCCTTTTTGCTGGCTTTTTAGCAGCACTATGTATTGCACGTTTTCTATATACATGCGTTTAAAGTCAATTGTCATCAATGCAAGTGATTCGATATTCAGCCATTTGATATGGTCATATATCCCTCATTGTAGCAGAAAACAATGACTTTGAAAATCATTTTCAATTAGTTTTTTGGACATAATTGGCGTTTATGGGTTTTTTATCACAGGTTATTTCTTAATTTCTCTTACTGATCCGTCTTTCAGCTTCAGTTTTAAGTCGATATGATCATAATGGCTGTCCAGATTAAATGCTGCCAGCACACTGTTGATCACTTCTGTTTCTGCCATTTGGTCTGTCACGGAAAGCTCGCTCAGGATCATTTTCATCTCATCTAATGCTTCTTCTCCCTCCTGTTTGACACCGGAGAGCTTATCCTGTACTTCCGCTGTTTCCTGAGTCCCGTTTTTTGTATATATGCTTTCATAACGATTATGCTCACCATCCCCGTAGCTCACGCGAAGCGAGAAATTGCTGTAAGGAACGGACTTCTGCTGGGTGACGGATGTATTCTCTCCTTCTGCCTGCTGCTGATCTTCATTGAGACGGCAGCCAGCAATCAGAACCACTGCGAGACAAACAGCCCCGGCTGCTCTGATCAAACGCATATGTTTCCCCCCTGTAGGATTCCATTTATTTTAGGTATATCCAGAGAATGAAATCCTCATTCAGAGAAGAATTGAAAAAGCCGGGGCGTATAACGCCACCGGCTTCAGTGTGTCGACAACTCCTCGCATTCGTTGCCAGGGCTGTGCGTCGGTGCTCAATAATGATTGGAACGGCGGCTACACCCCAGGCGTCCTGCCTAAAAGCCGCCGTCATCACATCCTGTGAAAGCCTGCTCCGATGCTCGGCTTTCTCAATCACGCTGAAAAGATTCAGTCAGTTGCAAAAAGGCTTCCGCGTCACGCACAGCCAGCTTGATGGCATTCTCCCAGAAATCGCGCTTCGTGATGTCAGCACCTAAATGCTTCATCGCCAAATCTTCCACGGTCATAGAAGCCGTATCGCGCAATAACGCAATATACTTCTCTTCGAACGCGTTTTTTTCTTCAAGCGCCAGTGCGTAAATGCCGAGAGAAAACAGATAGCCGAACGTATAAGGGAAATTGTAAAACGGCACCCTCGTGATATGGAAGTGCAGCTTTGATGCCCAAAAGAGCGGATGGTACTCTCCTAACGAATTGCAGTATGCCTCTTTTTGCGCCTCTTCCATCAGCTCATTCAAACGGCCGGCCGGGACGACTCCCCGCTTTCTTTCTTCGTAAAATCGCGTTTCGAATAAGAACCTTGCGTGGATATTCATGAAGAATGCAACGCTTCTTTGTACTTTATCCTCTAGGAGGACAAGCTTTTCTTCCTTCGTCTCCGCCTGCTGGACAGTCGCGTCCGCCACAATCATCTCAGCAAACGTTGAGGCTGTTTCCGCAACGTTCATGGCGTAAGACCGGTTTAACGGCCTGACATTGAGCATCGCTTCCTGATGGAACGCGTGTCCGAGCTCATGTGCAAGCGTGGAGACATTTGAGGCACTTCCCGAAAACGTCATGAAAATCCGTGATTCTCCGCTGTCCGGAAAGCTCGTGCAAAAGCCGCCAACTCTTTTTCCGCTCCTGTCTTCCGCTTCAATCCAACGGTCCCGAAAGGCTTTTTCTGTGAAAGAGGACAGCTTTTTGCCAAACGTTGAAAACTGGCTGACAATGACATTTGCGGCTTCATCATATGAATAGACCTTTCCGTCAGAAACAATTGGGGCCTCAACATCGTACCAGCTAAGCTTTTCAAGGCCGAGCATGGATGCTTTCCGGTTCAAAAACTGAACGAACGGCTGCTTGTTTTCAGTGATGACCTGCCACATCGTATCCAGTGTTTCTTTTTTCATCCTATTGATCTGCAGCGGCTCCTTCAGGACATTCTCCCAGCCGCGCGCTTTATAGGTTTCAAGCCGGAAGCCTGCCAAATGATTGAGCGTGCTGCTGAAAATATCCTGCTTGCTTTCCCAAGCTTTATGCAAACGTTCATATATCGTTTTTCTGACAGCGCGGTCTTGATGGTCCATCACATTTTCCGCCTGACCGACAGACAATTGCTTATTCACACCGTTTTCCTCATACGGTATCGTCATATTTCCGACAATCATATTGTATAAGTCACTCCAAGCATGATATCCGTCCACCGCAAGGTTTCCAATCAGTTTTTCTTTACCCGGGCTAAGCTTTTCGGCAACCCTCTGTCTTCTTTCATTTAATATGTACGATACATCGCGTAATCCCGGGTTTGTTAACAATTCATTCCACACGTCTTGTTCAATGGCCACCAGTTTATGATCTAATGTGACGAGGGATGATTGAAAATCTGCAGAAAGCCGATTCATGAGTGACTGATGCTCAGTAGCCTTTTGATCACTGATATTCTGGGCCTGAAGGCAAGCAACAAAAGCACCGGCCTGCTGAAGCTTGACAGATGTCTGTTCGAATAAATCAAGCAAAGCAATCAGTCCTTCCGCATCTTCAGGCGATTCAGGCACCTGAAACGCCTCAGTCATGTCTTGAAATGCACACAGACTTTGTGACAGCTGTTCGATATACCCTTTGAATTCTTCTGATTGGCTCCCGCCCTTAAAAAATGAATCAAGATCCCATCTTTGGTCTACCCCTTGCAGCGCCATCATACAAAACCCCTTTCCTTCTTTCGTTTTATTATAGAACAATTCTGAATTATTGTATAAAAATTTCTTTTATAGGCGTCATTTTCCGTTCATGATTGTACAATAGCTGTAGCAGTTAAATAGGAGGTATATGATGAATAAAAAAATCGCGATCGTAACAGGAGCGTCAAAAGGCTTTGGCCAACTGGCAGCCGTAAAGCTCGCCAAGTCATTTTTCGTGATTACCACAACAAGACAGCCTGAGAAAGCTGACCAACTTCGGGAATTGGCTGCAGCACACAATGTGTCTGATTCTATTCTTATTACCGCTCTCGACGTCACAGATGGGCAATCGATAGCCTCATTCGGAAAAGCCATTAGTGCTTACGCTCCTATTGATCTTCTCGTCAACAACGCCGGAACGGCTTACGGAGGATTTGTCGAGGATGTGCCGATGGAACATTTCAGACAACAATTTGAAACAAATGTCTTCGGAGTAATCCATGTGACAAAAACCGTTCTGCCTTACATAAGAAAGCATAGCGAAGCAAAGATTATAAACGTGAGCAGCATCAGCGGCCTGACCGGATTCCCCGCGCTGTCCCCTTATGCATCTTCCAAGCATGCATTGGAGGGTTTTTCTGAGAGCCTGCGTGTGGAACTGCTTCCGTTCGGTATCCAAACCGCTTTGATTGAGCCAGGCTCATACAAGACATCGATCTGGTCAACATCATTATCAAATTATATGTCGGTGCCTGCTGACGATTCAGCCTATCATCAATACTATAAAAAGATCCTTTCCTACGTTGAAAAAAACGCAGATGAAAGTGGAGATCCCCAAGAGGTTGCCGACCTCATTTATCAATTGGCAACAAAGCAGCACTTAAAGAAATTGCGATACCCGATCGGAAAAGGCATCAAGCTTACCCTGTTATTCCGATCGATTTTTCCTTGGTCTGCGTGGGAATCTATCCTGAAGAAAAAACTATTCGGTTCATCTAAATTATAATTATTATAATTTAGTATTGATTTTTATTTGATACGTGATATAATTAAATTAACAGATCACAAGGAGGACGTAACTTATGAAAACTGAAAACGCAAAAACAAATCAAACATTAGTTGAGAATTCAATGAACACCCAATTATCAAACTGGTTTCTTTTATACTCTAAGCTCCATCGTTTCCATTGGTATGTAAAAGGGCCGCATTTCTTTACATTGCATGAGAAATTTGAAGAATTGTATGACCACGCGGCTGAAACAGTTGATACCATCGCTGAACGCCTGCTGGCGATCGGCGGACAGCCTGTTGCCACATTGAAAGAATACACTGAGCATGCATCTATCACAGACGGCGGAAATGAAACAGCCGCATCAGAAATGGTACAAGCTTTGGTAAACGACTACAAACAAATCAGCAGTGAATCTAAGTTCGTGATCGGCCTGGCTGAAGAAAATCAAGATAATGCGACAGCGGACTTGTTTGTCGGATTAATTGATGAAGTTGAAAAACAAGTGTGGATGCTTTCCGCATACTTAGGATAAAAAAAGCTGAACCCTTTTCGGGTTCAGCTTTTTGATTACCGCTTAACTTGAGCTGCTTTCTGTCTGCTTAGTCAGTGTCACGTTTAGCGTTTTCGTTTTTCCGTTCCGCAGCACTTGAATTGTCGTTTTATCTCCGACCTTCAAGTCTTTATAAAGGATCTGGCGGATATCTGCGCTGCTTTCCACGTCTTTACCATTTAGTTTGACAATGACATCCTCAGATTTGATTCCGGCTTTTGCCGCCGGTGAATTTGATTGAACTTCTTTTACATAAACACCTTTGCCCAATTGATCTCCAAACAGGCCTAGCGTATTTTCCTGATACGTTTCAGGAACTTGTGACATGTCAATCATTTGCACACCTAAAAACGGACGGTCTACTTTCCCGTTTTCCAGCAGCTGGTCAACAATCGGCTCGACATCATTGCTTGGGATCGCAAATCCAAGTGATTCCACGCCGCTTTCGCTTACCTTCAAGCTGTTGATGCCAATCACTTGGCCGCTTGCATTAATTAACGGGCCTCCGCTGTTCCCCGGGTTGATCGCTGCATCAGTTTGGAGCACGTTCATTTCCACCGTACCTTGTGTTGTATCCACATCAATCGTCCGGTTCAGTCCGCTGATGATGCCTTGTGTCACAGTACCAGAAAACTGCTGTCCGAGCGGATTTCCGATGGCTATGACCTTTTCGCCCGTGCGCAGCTGTGAAGAGTCACCGAAGCTCGCCACTTTTTTGACGTTTTTGCTGCTGATTTCCAGGACAGCCAAATCAGTTATCGTATCGCTGCCTACAAGCTTAGCAGTCTCCGTTTCTCCGTTGTATAGTGTGACAGTCAATTTATTTGCGCCTTCAACGACATGGTTGTTTGTAATGATATACGCTTTATTGCTGTCTTTTTTGAAAATAACGCCTGA
This sequence comes from Bacillus rugosus, assembly GCF_023238245.1. Taxonomy (NCBI): domain Bacteria; kingdom Bacillati; phylum Bacillota; class Bacilli; order Caryophanales; family Bacillaceae; genus Bacillus; species Bacillus rugosus. The sequence continues at coordinate 3,262,164 of NZ_CP096590.1, forward strand.
CCCGGTTCCGTTTTCACTTTCTGAGCTGGAGCCGCCTCCCGTGCCGAATGTGTTATTTTGCGAGGTTTGAATATTTGAGATTCCGACAATCGTCGGCTCTAAATCCTCTACCATATCAGCGACGTTTGAAGCGTTAGTTATCGGGGTCGTTGTAAAATTATCTGACTGTACCTGTTTATTTGCGGAAACAGCCTCGGTCGTCTGATCTTGGTCTGACGGCAGATAAGGCGCGATGCCAAGCATCAGGCCCCCGCCAATAATTCCGCCTAAAATCGGACTCAGCCAAGCGGCTCTCCGCTTCTTTTCTTTTTTCACAGCCGTTTCTGCCTTTTCCATTTCTAAAGCACTAGCCGCTTCTTGCCTTCCAGCTTCATACGAAACAGGCGCGTCAAGCAATTCCTGTTCAGGATGTTCAGTCTGCTTGTTTTCTGTATTCTGATGTTCTATATGTGAAGATGCTGATTGATGTTTATCGTTTTGGTCATCACGTCGATAATCCATGTTCTTACACTCCTTTAACGGTTTTTCATTTATCGTTACATATTAATCGCATGTACAAGTTCAATTGTCCCAATAATGAGGAGAAAAGCAAAGCACCAAAATAGAATATGTTTGATCATCCTTCATCTTCCTCGCTCTTTTTCTCTTCCTTTCTTCCCTTATACATATCATAAACAAACATTGTGGGATAAAAATGAAAAGAATATGTGAAATTATGAAAATTGCCTGCCGTATGTTAAAACTAGTTTATAATGACGTTGAAAGGATGTGAAGAGCCTTGTCATACACCATTTATCTAGTTGAAGATGAGGATAACCTGAATGAACTGCTGACGAAGTATTTAGAGAATGAGGGCTGGAACATTACATCTTTTACGAAAGGTGAAGACGCCAGAAAGAAAATGACGCCGTCTCCCCACCTGTGGATTCTCGATATCATGCTGCCGGATACCGACGGCTATACATTAATAAAAGAAATTAAAGCGAAAGATCCTGACGTGCCGGTCATTTTCATTTCCGCCCGAGACGCAGATATTGACAGAGTGCTTGGCTTAGAGCTTGGCAGCAATGACTATATTTCAAAGCCGTTTCTGCCGCGGGAGCTGATTATACGTGTGCAGAAGCTACTGCAGCTCGTTTATAAGGAAGCTCCGCCTGTACAAAAGAATGAAATCGCCGTCTCCTCGTATCGAGTCGCTGAAGACGCCCGCGAGGTCTATGATGAAAACGGAAATATCATCAATTTGACGTCGAAGGAATTTGATCTGCTGCTATTATTTATCCATCATAAAGGACATCCATACTCACGTGAGGATATTCTGGTAAACGTATGGGGGCATGACTACTTCGGAACAGACCGGGTCGTTGATGACCTCGTCCGGAGACTGCGCAAAAAGATGCCTGAATTGAAGGTGGAAACGATTTACGGGTTCGGCTACAGGATGATGACATCATGAAAAACAAGCCTCTCTCGTTTCAAATATGGGTTGTCATATCCGGCATCTTATTAGGGATATCTCTTTTACTGCTTTTGTTATTTTCAAACACGCTGCGCGATTTCTTTACCAATGAAACGTATACGACGATTGAAAATGAACAGCATGTTCTGACGGAGTACCGCCTGCCGGGTTCAATTGAACGGCGCTATTACAGCGAAGAAGCCACGGCACCGACAACCGTTCGCTCCGTACAGCACGTGCTTCTGCCTGAAAATGAAGATGCTTCTTCAGACAGGGATTTACGCATTCTCTCGTCTTCGTTTATCCATAAGGTGTACAAGCTGGCCGATAAACAGGAGGTCAAAAAGAAACGTTACAGCGCCGACATCAATGGAGAGAAAGTGTTTTTTGTCATTAAAAAGGGACTTTCCGTCAATGGACAATCGGCTATGATGCTCTCTTACGCGCTTGATTCTTATCGCGACGATCTGGCCTATACCCTGTTCAAACAGCTTCTGTTTATTATAGCTGTTGTCATTTTATTAAGCTGGATTCCGGCCATTTGGCTTGCGAAGTATTTATCAAGACCTCTCGTGTCATTTGAAAAGCACGTCAAACGGATTTCCGAACAGGATTGGGATGACCCAGTCAAAGTGGATCGGAAAGATGAGATCGGCAAATTAGGCCATACCATCGAAGAGATGCGCCAAAAGCTTGTGCAAAAGGACGAAACAGAAAGAACCCTATTGCAAAATATCTCTCACGATTTAAAAACGCCGGTTATGGTCATCAGAGGCTATACGCAATCGATTAAAGACGGGATTTTTCCTAAAGGAGATCTTGAAAATACAGTTGATGTCATTGAAGGCGAAGCTCTTAAGCTGGAGAAAAAAATAAAGGATTTACTATATTTAACGAAGCTGGATTATTTAGCGAAGCAAAAAGTGCAGCATGACATGTTCAGTATCGTGGAAGTGACAGAAGAAGTCATCGATAGACTGAAGTGGGCGCGGAAAGAATTATTGTGGGAAATTGATGTAGAGGAAGACATTCTGATGCCGGGCGATCCAGAGCAATGGAACAAACTCCTCGAGAATATTCTAGAAAATCAAATCCGCTATGCTGAGACAAAAATAGAAATCAGCATGAAACAAGATGATCGGAATATCGTGATCACCATTAAAAATGACGGTCCTCATATTGAAGATGAGATGCTTTCCAGCCTCTATGAGCCTTTTAATAAAGGGAAGAAAGGCGAATTCGGCATTGGTCTCAGCATCGTAAAACGAATTTTAACTCTTCATAAGGCGTCTATCTCAATTGAAAATGACAAAACGGGTGTAACATACCGCATAGCAGTGCCAAAATAGACTGTAGATGTTTTTGCAGTCTATTTTTCATGTGAAAGAATAGCCGTTAAAATCTCTGTAGTTTGTTTTGAGCGGCTGTTTGCATTGATGAACCCATTTTTTCTCTGACAAGGTCTGCTTCGGATATTTGACTTTCTCCACTTTGATTCCTCTGTTTCGCAAGCGGCTGATCATTTCGTCCAATTCTCTCATTTTAGATTCACCCTTTCGCTTGAGCTTTGACCATTCGGTCATCTCAATTTATAATATAAATAATACATGATAAAAAAACAAGTTACAATAAGGTTAATTTTATAACAGAAGGTGTGACTATATGGTCATATCCTGTTCAGGCCTCCGGGCGCCGAAAGGGTGGAACCATTGAAGGAAAAAGAAAAGCTGATTATTGAAACAGCCTTAAAACTATTTGCCCAAAAAGGATACAACTCAACATCAGTTCAGGAAATCGCAAAAGAATGCAAAATATCTAAAGGCGCTTTTTATATTTATTTTCCTTCGAAAGAAGCGCTTCTTCTGTCTATGCTGAACTACTATTATGATAAAACGTTTACCCGAATTTTAAATATTAAAACGAAGGGCGACAGCCCCAGAACAGCTTACCGCAAACAGCTTACCGTGCTCTATGAAAACATCCTGGAACACAAGGATTTTATCGGCATGCAGATGAAGGAAGGTTCTCTGCCTTACACAGAGGAAGTGGCTCAATGCGCCAAAAAAATCCGCCAGTCCTCACTTCAATTTCATATCGACAGCCTGCTGAACATTTACGGAAAAAAAGCGGAACCGTATACTGCAGAGCTTTGTTTTTTAATAGAGGGCATCAGCCAGATTTACCTGGAATGCATGATTTTGCTTGGCTACACTGTGAAGCCGGATCAATTAGCTGATATCATTATTAATAGAATTGATGATATGGTAAAAGGCATGTCTGAACGAAACGATAAGCCTTTCATCACATTGGAAGAGGCAAGCTCTTTATTTGGGCCTCTTACGCACGGACGGCCTGACCCGCTGACTGAATCGATTGTGAAAAGCCTTCGTGACAAAATTAACAGCTTAAACACAAACTCCTCTCTTGAATTATCGGAGAGCTTGGACATACTTGAAGCAGAAATGAAGAAAAAAACACCGAAGCTGGCGATCATAAAAGGAATGATCCATAATCTGACGGAGTCTGAAGCTCTCGCCAAAGATGCGGAGCAGCTTAAATATCTATTAAAACAGCAACATATTTAGAAGAACGGCTGCTTATAAAGCAGCCGTTTTTTCTTTCTATTACGCCTTTGGTTTTACCATATCTTCCGGCTTAACCATTTCGTTAAATTGCTCCTCTGTCAGCAATTCAAGCTTCAAAGCCGCTTCTTTCAGCGTCAATCCCTCTTTATGGGCGAGCTTGGCGATTTTCGCCGCATTTTCATATCCGATATGCGGGTTCAGCGCCGTAACAAGCATTAATGAATTTGACAGGTTTTCCTGAATGGTTTCTTTATCTGGCTCAATACCGACAGCACATTTATCATGGAATGAATTCATGCCGTCACTCAGCAGCTGCACAGATTGCAGGAAGTTGTAAATGATCACAGGCTTAAACACGTTCAGTTCAAAGTTCCCCTGACTCGCTGCAAAGCCGATTGTCGCATCGTTCCCCATGATTTGAGCTGCGATCATTGTCAATGCTTCACTTTGTGTCGGATTGACTTTACCAGGCATAATGGAGCTGCCCGGCTCATTTTCAGGGATGACGATCTCCCCGATGCCGCAGCGAGGTCCGCTTGCAAGCCATCTGACATCGTTTGCGATTTTCATTAGATCAGCCGCAAGCGCTTTTAAGGCACCATGCGCATAAGTGATTTCGTCATGGCTTGTGAGCGCGTGGAATTTATTCGGCGAGCTGCTGAACGTTTGGCCGGTCAGTTTTGTGATCTCTTCTGAGACAAGCTCTCCAAACTCTGGATGAGCGTTGATTCCCGTTCCGACAGCCGTTCCACCGATTGCAAGCGCACGCATTTTATCTGTTGCTTCCAAAATCATTTCCTTCGAACGGTCCAGCATGTAAACCCATCCGCTGATTTCCTGTCCGAGCGTCAGAGGCGTTGCATCCTGAAGGTGCGTGCGTCCGATTTTGACAATATCATTGTATGCTTTCGCTTTTTCATCCAATGTATTGCGAAGCTGGTCAAGCGCAGGCACAAGCTGCTCGTAAACAGCCAAAACAGCGGCAACATGCATCGCAGTCGGGAATGTGTCATTTGAGCTTTGGCTGCGGTTCACGTCATCATTTGGATGAATCGTTTGATCAGAGTTCTTTTCTTTTAATAAAGCAGTCGCACGGTTGGCTACCACTTCGTTCATGTTCATATTGCTTTGTGTGCCGCTTCCTGTCTGCCATACGACAAGCGGGAAGTTGTCATCGTATTTGCCTTTGAGCACATCATCACAAACCGCTGCAATCGCTTCCGCTTTTTCCGCATCCAGATTGCCGAGGCGTTTATTAGCAAGAGCTGTGCTTCGTTTTAATATTGCAAACGCCTTCACAACACGCATCGGCATTTTTTCAGAACCGATCTTAAAGTTCTCCTTGCTTCGCTGTGTTTGGGCGCCCCAGAATTTATCAGCAGGAACTTTTACTTCTCCCATGGTGTCTCGTTCAATTCTGTATTCCATTTATGTATCCCTCCATAACGGTTGCTTCAATAGATCATAATTCGCCAGTAAAATAAAAAATCCTTTTTATTTTTCGATCTTGGCAGATTTTAATTTTAATTCAAGATACACACGGGAACCCTTTGAATATTTGTACTTCGGATTCGTCCTGCCATACTCCTTTGATGTATAAGAGACATCATAATGCTTTTCAAATGATTTGATGAGCTGTTCTATTTCTTCTTGTTTTCCAGCAAGCCTTACCTGTGCCACTTCGTATCCTCCGCTTTCATAAAAAACTTACACCATGAAATACTCTAACACAGTATATCATTTTTTTAACAGGAAAAGATAACCTCTACTAAGGTTTTGGATAAGAGGTGACCTCGTTGGAACAAACAGAGTTTAAGGAATATATACACGATAATTTAGCATTGGTACTTCCAAAATTAAAAGAAAACGATGATCTGGTGAAAAACAAAAAAATGCTCTCCAACGGTCTTGTTTTTTACTATCTCTATTTTAGTGAACTGAATGATCAGAAGAAGGTTGCAGAATCGATTAAAACCTTAATCAAAGATGAAGATACCCTTACGCTTGACCAAGTCAAAAAACGCCTTGACCAGCTTGACGCAAGACCTGTTGAAACCGCGAAAAAAACGGTCGAGTCCATTCTCAGCGGTAAGTGCGCTGTGTTTATCAACGGATTGGACAAAGTCTATATTCTATCTACAGGAAAGAAAAAAACAAGAAGCCTGACAGAGCCGACAACTGAGAAAGTGGTTCGCGGACCAAAAGTTGCGTTTGTAGAGGATATCGATACAAATCTCGCTTTGATTAGACAAAGAACCTCTCATCCGAAGTTAATCACCAAAAAAATCATGATCGGCAAAAACAAGCTGAAGCCGGCGGCCATTATGTACATTGAGGGCAAAGCAAAAAAGTTCGTCATAAAAGAAGTAAAAGCGCGGCTTAAAAATGTCCAACTGGAGGATATCCAGGACAGCGGAACGCTTGAGGAGCTCATTGAAGATAATAAATATTCGCCGTTTCCGCAGATTCAAAATACTGAAAGACCCGATAAGGTATCGTCGGCCCTGTTTAACGGCCGTGTGGCCATTTTGGTCGACAGTTCACCATTTGTGCTGCTGGTCCCGGTTTCTCTCGGTATCCTGATGCAGTCACCAGATGACTACTATGAACGCTGGATTTCAGCATCTCTTATCCGGTCACTGCGTTTTGCTTCTATCTTCATCACCTTGTTTTTGTCATCGATTTATATCGCACTCGTTTCCTTCCATCAAGGGCTGCTGCCGACCGCGCTCGCCGTCACGATTTCGGCAAACAGGGAAAACGTGCCGTTTCCGCCGATATTTGAAGCTCTGCTGATGGAAGTAACCATTGAGCTGCTGAGGGAAGCCGGGCTCCGCCTCCCCAATCCGCTCGGCCAGACAATCGGGCTCGTCGGGGGCGTTGTCATCGGACAGGCGGCGGTAGAGGCGAATCTCGTCAGTTCGATTATGGTCATCGTTGTCAGCGTCATTGCCCTTGCATCCTTTACCGTTCCCCAATACGGAATGGGTCTGTCTTTCCGGGTGCTGCGTTTTATTTCGATGTTTTCCGCCGCTATTCTTGGGCTGTACGGGATTATTTTATTTATGCTTGTGATTTATACGCATCTAACGAGACAAACGAGCTTTGGATCTCCGTATTTTTCGCCAAACGGATTCTTCAGCCTGAAAAATACGGATGATTCCATTATCCGTCTCCCAATTAAAAACAAACCAAAAGAGGCGAATAATCCAAATGAGCCAAAAACAGACTCCACTGAAACTTAATACCTTCCAAGGTATTGCTATTATTGCAAATACGATGCTTGGTGCCGGTCTTTTAACATTGCCGCGAGCGCTGACCACTAAGGCTAATACTCCTGACGGCTGGATATCGCTGATATTAGAAGGTGTCATTTTTATCCTTTTCATTTATTTAAACACGCTCATTCAAAAAAAACATCAGTACTCTTCTCTATTTGAGTATTTGCAGGAAGGGCTTGGGAAATGGATCGGCAGCATCTTCGGCCTTTTGATCTGCTGTTATTTTATCGGAGTGGCCAGCTTTGAAACCAGGGCGATGGCTGAAATGGTAAAGTTTTTCCTGCTGGAGAAGACGCCGATTCAGGTCATTATTTTAACCTTTATCTGCTGCGGCATTTATTTAATTGTTGGAGGGTTAAGTGATGTGTCGCGGCTGTTTCCCTTTTATTTAATGGTAACGATTATTATTTTACTGATTGTGTTTGGGATCAGTTTTAAAATTTTTGACATCAGTAATTTGCGCCCTGTTTTAGGCGAAGGTCTTGGACCCATTGCGAATTCCCTGACTGTTGTCTCCATTTCTTTCTTAGGAATGGAAATAATGCTGTTTCTTCCTGAACATATGAAGAAAAAGAAATACACATTCAGATACGCGGCTTTCGGCTTTCTGATTCCGATTATGTTATATATCCTGACGTATATCATCGTTGTTGGGGCTTTGACCGCTCCTGAGGTGAAAACGCTGATCTGGCCGACGATTTCTCTCTTTCAGTCCTTTGAGCTCAAAGGAATATTCATTGAACGGTTTGAATCGTTTTTGCTGGTCGTCTGGATCATCCAATTTTTCACAACGTTTGTCATTTACGGATATTTTGCAGCTAACGGGCTGAAGAAGACGTTCGGATTATCAACTAAAAAAAGCATGGTGCTCATCGGCGCGGCTGTCTATTATTTTTCTCTATGGCCGGATGACGCCAATCAGGTCATGATGTATAGCGATTATCTTGGATACATTTTCGTCGGCCTATTTCTGCTTCCCTTCATTCTGTTTTTCATTGTAGCTCTCAAAAGGAGGTTTACAGCAAAATGAAAATCCGGATTTTAAGTATGTTTATATGCACCCTATTGCTGACCGGATGCTGGGACAGCCGGAATATTGAGGAATTAAGCCTGATCATCGGTGTTGGCTTAGACAGGCCGGATGACAAAAATTTAGAACTGACACAGCAGATTCTCGTGCCGAAAAGAATCAGTACCAAGGAAGGCTCTTCGTCTGACCCAACACAGCTTGCTGTCACTAAGGGTGAAACTGTCCATCAAATGATGAGAACATCTGCATTAAAACATAACCCTACGTTTTCACAGCATTTGCGTCTCATTCTGCTTTCCAAAAGCGTGATTTCGGACCATATTGGAATGGACGCGATCATTAACCAGTTTGTCAGAGACAACGGAACAAGGAGGAGTTCGTACGTCTTTGTCACCGATGGCAGAACTAAGGATATATTTAAAATGAATGATCAAGGAGAGCCCGCATCTAATGTGATTTATGATCTGACAGAGAATAACTCGGTGACGATCAGAATGATGGAGCCTGTTACATTGGGTGAGATTTCAGAACACTTGACCTCTGACGATTCATTCCTCATCCCTCATGTCGGTGAGGAAAACGGCAAACTCGCGATAAACGGGGCTACTATCATCAAAGATAAATTATGGAACCGGAATTTAACACCGGGTGAGGTACAAAATATTAACTTGTTTACAGGCACTGTCGAAGGAGGCGTCATTGATATGAGGCATAATGGCAATCTTTTTTCTTATGAAGTGTACTCCAGCCATCGCAAGATCAAGACAGACTACAAGGACGGAAAGTTCAAATTCACCGTCACACGCAATATTGAAGGTCGTTTATCAGAGGACTGGAATCCGAATGAAGATTCATTTAAGGATTCATATATCAAAGATATTGAAAAGACAGTCGAAAAACGATTACAAGAAACAGTAACAGCATTTATTACAGGCAAACTGCAGAAAGATATCAAAGCAGATGTAACAGGGCTGGGAAACGAGGTTAGAATTCATTATCCTCAAAAGTGGAAAAAGATCTCAAGAAAATGGGATGATGATTATTTCAGCAATGCGGAAATAGACTACCGGGTCAATGTGGTTGTCAGAGACTTCGGGACGAAAGGCGCGAATAAATAGCGGACACCTATTTTACGAGGTGATTTCGGTGTGCGTATACCGCTGCCTGTGTCCGGTCACTGACATCCAGCTTTGATAAAATATTGGTGATATGGGTTTTGACTGTTTTAATGGTGATAAACAGTTCCTCGCCTATTTCTTTGTTTGTTTTTCCTTCTGCGATCAGGCAGAGAATTTCGAGCTCCCGTTTCGTAAGCGATTCATGCGGGAGCGCGTGTTCACCTGAGTGGCGCAGCCGGGATAAAACTTTTCCCGCCACTTTTGATTCCAGCTTTGGCTCTCCCTTGCTTGCGGCACGGATGGCATCGGCGATTTCCGCCGCTTTTGAGGTTTTCAATAGATAGCTGAGCGCGCCAGCTTCAATGACCGGGTACACTTTGTCATCATCAATAAAGCTTGTGAGCACTATAATTTTCGGGTCTGGAAGCTCCCGGCAAATTTGCTTCGTGGCTTCAATGCCATCCATGCCCTCCATGACAAGATCCATTAAAATGACATCAGGCGACAGTTCCGCAGCAAGACGTACGCCTTCGCTGCCGTCAGATGCTTCGCCGATGACTTCAATATCGGGCTGCGCCTCCAAAAAAGCCGCGAGCCCCATTCTGACCATTTCATGATCATCTATCAATAATACTCGAATCACGTTCGTTCTCTCCTTTTTCTTCCAGAAAAATCGGAACCTTCACTTCGATTTGTGTGCCTTTTCCTTCAACTGAAATCACTTCGGCGACCCCGCCGATTTCGCTTGCACGTTCTTTCATAGAGTTCAAGCCGTATGAGGATGCTTTCACCTGATCCATTTTAAAGCCTTTTCCGTTATCAATCACCTTCAGCCGGAGCTGATTGTTCTTTACGCCCAGAATCACGGATACTTTTGAGGCTTTTGAATGTCTGAATACGTTTGAAAGGGCCTCCTGAACGATTCTGAACAAATGATCTTCCATCCCCTTGGATATCGGCGTGTCCTGAATATCCCACTCAATATCAAGCGGCTGTTTCTTCCGGAACTCGTCCAAAAGCTCCGTAAGCCCCTCTTTCAGCCCTTTTCCTTCAAGGGTAACAGGCCTTAAATGGAGCAGCAGCGCCCTCATTTCATTTTGGGCTTCACCTGCCATATGCTCGACCAGCTTGATTCGCTTGACCGTTTTATCATCAGCATCCTTGACATGTTCCAACACAGCTGATGTCATCATTGATATTGCAAAAAGCTGCTGGCTGACTGCATCATGAAGATCTCTTGCCAATCGCTGGCGTTCTTCTGATATAACCGACTTCTTCATTTGCGTCTGCCATTCCGCACGTTCATTGGAAAGTTTCTGCAAGGAAGCGACTTGAAGCTCGACGCGCTTCGCCATTTCATTCAGCTGATCGGCGGCCAGGCCGATTTCATCATCTCCAAGCGGCGGAATTCGATAAGCAAAATTGCCGTTTTCAAACGTTAAAATCGATTCGATTAATGTATCAACCCTTGTCTTCAGCCGGTTGCCGTACATATACCCTGAGGCAAAACCGACCGTCACGCTGATCAGCAGCAATATCAGGATAAACGGAATTCCGAACCAGCTTGATGACAGCAAAACAAGCGGATCGAGCCGATAATAAAACATCATAAAGGAAATCAAACAGGCAAAAAGAAGCAGGCTGATCCCCGTTGTCATGCGGATGGCGCGCCACTGAAGGCTGGCAAGCAGTTTTTTTCTCATACGTACTTCACATCCACATCACCGATAAATAAGGAAACGGACACTTTGACACGGCGCTTTGACTCGCTGAAATCGGATGACGCGGCATATACCTTCGTGCTTAATCCGCTTTTCTTCGAGCCGATCAGATTGATATCTCCGATAAACACAGCCGAGCTGACGGCCACTTCAAGGTCTGATGGTACATATATATCAACGTTTCCGATGACTCCGCTAATGACGATTGTACTTTCCCCCTCGGGAATCATCGCTTTAGACAAGTCGATTTTGATATCACCAATAAAACCAGAGATATTTAAATCATTCAGATCAAACGGCTGCTTCATCATTTGCAGCTCTCCGATAAAAAAGCTGCGCATGTCAGGATGTTTCTCATCTTTTGGCGGATCATGCCGTTCTTTTTTAGTGAGATCGATCCGTTTTTCATTCGGTTCAAATATTGGCTTTCCTTTGACAAGCCTGTAGCCGGCATAAATCAAAAATGCGGCAAACGCATAGCCGAATAAATTAAAGGTTATGCTGAAGAGGTTTTTCAAAAATAGAAATGCGGCAAAGATGTACATGACGGAACCGAGCCAATCACGGGAATATCTTTTTAAGAAATAGCCGGCAATCAGAAAAAAGAGCGGCCAAAACAGCAGATCGCCTATTCCAATAATTTGCAAAAACATGCTGATGCCGAATAAAGCAATGATCAATCCGAGAAGCTGTTTTTTTGTCATTCCTGGTGTCCGCCTCCTTTCTTCTGCCTAATGCTACCGTATCGTTAGATCCCCGCTGTCCGTTTTGATATCGATTTGGTGCCGGCCGCTTCCTTGCGAGCCTGTGATTTGATGATGTTCTTTATGTGCTGTATCAGCAAATGAATACGGCGAACTGACGTCCCCGCTCGCTGATTTTGCAGTGACTGTAAAGCTGCCGTTTTGGGGAAGGCTCAAATCCGCATCACCGCTTGTCAGTGTGACAGATACAGGACCCGTTACCTTTTTCAGTGCCGCATCAAGGTTTCCTGAAGTCATCTTTACATCAAGAGAGCCTGATACATCAGCCAAGTTTGCGTCTCCTGAAGCTAAGTCAATGCCGGCTGTTTTAGAGGTGGTATTTGTAATGGAAACATCTCCGGATGATCCCTTTACTTTCAGATCTTGAAGGCGGACGTTCGTCACTCTCATATTTCCGCTCGCAGACACTGCGTTCAATCCGGTAAGCGCAAGATGATGATCCCCGTCCACTGACACGTCACCACTTGAGGTGCGTACCGTCAGATCCCCTTTATACTCATATGGAATACGGACAACAAGGAAAGAACGGTTAAACCCATTCAAAAATTGAAATTCTTTTTCCTTTGCGGTCAGCTCCAGCTTTCTTCCGTTTTCAGTAACAAATAACTTTCCTGAGTCTCCTGAAATGCCTGCTGATATGTCATTTCGTTCTTCTGCTATGATCCGGACATCCTTGTTATCTGACACAATGACTACGCTGTCGATGTCCCGCGGCGATGCGCTGGCTGAATCGGCTTCTGTGCCGTTTACGAAACCCAAGCCTGCAGCAAACACGTCTTTTACGACGACGGCGAAAAATATTAGAATACCGGCAGTGATCAACAGTTTGCCCAGCATTTTTTTCATTCGATTTCATCCTTCTCATTCATTCTATTATAAAGGAAAAGCCTGTGAATTGATACGTGCGGAAGGGAAGGACTTGACCGCAAATCCTTCCCCGTTCCGCTTATTCATTTGCTGCTGGTGATGCCTGATCTGATTTTTGCAGCGAGAGCGTCCGCATTTTTTCAATCTCTGCTTCTACATCGTCTGCAAATTCTTTGCGTGTGAGTTCTGTGCCGGCTTCAGCTGACTTTGAATAATCCGCGCGGGTTTCCATTTCTTCAATACGGTTTTCAATACGCAAAAATTCACGATACGCGCTTTCGCTGTCAATTTTGTCAAAGGTCGTATTCATATGCTCTTTTGCTTTCGCGGCATTTGCCCGGGCAATCAGCGCCTGCTTTTTATCCTTTACGTCCTGCAGCTTTGTTTCAAGTGCAGCCAGCTGTTCTTTCAGATCAGCCAGCTGACTGTTCGCTTGTTCATAGGACGCTTTATGTTCAGCCGCCTTCCCTTCTAAATACTTCATTTCAGTCAGCGCCTTTTTCGCCAGGTCTTCTTCACCTGCGTCAAATGCAAGCTGTGCCTGATTTTGGCGTTTTCCAGCCACTTCAGCTGCTTCCTCATATTTTTTCTTGAATTGATAGGCAATCGTGTGCTGTTTCACAATTGTTTGTTTTGCTTTTGCAATGTCACTTTCCATATCACGGACATATTGATTCAGCATCACCTTTGGGTTCTCCATTTTATCAAGACCTTCATGAACTGACGCAACAAACATGTCTCTGATTCTTTTTAATACCATACCTGATTCCTCCTAATATGCTGATATTATTTTTTCTTCAAAAATTCTTCCCATTCGTCATCAAAATGAGATTGGTAGGCAGCCGAAGCCGGTTCAGGATCAAAAGATGACACACCGTTATCAGCTGATCCGTTTTTCATGAGCTTCCAGCCGTAATACACCATAGCGCCCGCCAGCGCAATTCCGACGACAAACGGAAGTGAACAGATGAGCATGATCGCTCCGATACCGCCCAAGATAATTCCTGTGATCGTTTTTCCTGCAGCAAATCTTTTGATTCCTGCGTATGTCATTAAGCTCCCGATGGCGAGCGGGATGATAAAGCCGAAGCTTCCTCCTCCAAAAAAGACGGAGATCCCAAATACAATTAATAAGAATCCGCCTATTGTTTTCTTGTTTATCTTCATGCAGATCCTCCTTTCGTTTTCCTTGTCTTCATCTTAAACAAATTAGCATTTGCGCAAAACGAATCAGAGATTGATTTTTATATAAGACCGGAGTCGTATCTCGTGCCAGACCTATGGACACAAAAAAACGCCATGCACGAGGCATGGCGTTTCAAAACCCTTTATAGATGAACACTTGCTTCCCTTTCTTTGATCAGGTCGGACCGTTCTGCTTTAGCCAGCTTTGTGAACAGCAAAATGCCGATACCCGCAATAATTTCGACAACCCCTCCAACAGCGATCACAGGTCCTGAACCAAAGGCGTTTGCTGCATACCCGCAAATGACAGCGCCGGCAGGTATGGAAATATTTGAGATCATATGTATAACGGCGTAGACCTGCGGCTGATCCTCACTATCCACAGATGTCTGGATAATCGTGTACTCTGGAACATTAACAGCACTGACTGCGGCGCCAAAGGTAAACGCAGCGAGAAAGACGAGCGGCAAAAAGGTATTCATACCGGTAATAAAGAAAGCGAATCCTTCAATAATGCCGGCAGTTACAAATAACAGGCCGTATCTGTTTACTTTGACTTTCGCCAGCACAAATCCCAATAAAAAGGCGCCTGCGGCGGTGGTGGCCTTTAAAAGCGAGTAAACGATCGGCTGGCCGTTTAAATCTTCCGCAACGTAAACGGCTGAGAGCGCTTCCCAAGGGGCAGCCGCGAAATTCATAAAGATACAATAAATGGCGAGCGGATATAAAATCTGATGTCTTCTCACGAGTGTAAAACCGCGTTTCAGTCTGCCGATATATGTGCCTCGCTGCTTAACAGCAGCAGACTCTGACTGAGATTCAACCGCAGTGTACTTAATAAAAAGGACGAGTAAACCAGAAACCAAATAGAGAACAAGTGCGATAAGCATTGTATAAGAAGGGCTGATAAATGTAAGAAAAGCGCCGCATAACGTGACAGCTCCGAGCCGGACAATTTGAGCGGAGGATTGGAGCACAGCGTTTGCTTTTTGAATGCCCTGTTCATTTACGATTTGGGGAATCAAAGCTATGGAGGCGGGATTGTAGGCAGCCCCTGTAGCAGAATGCACAATCATAAGTGTCATGACAAACCACAGCGGAGAGAAGCCCGCAAAATGACAAAGAGGAATAATCAATACAATCGCAGCCCTCGTCAGATCTGAAAAGTACATCCAAAACTTCAGCGTATTCTGTTTCATGAAAGGGCCCGTCACAGGCGCTAGCACTGCTTCCGGCAAAAAAGTAACAGCAATCAATAAAGCAGTGCCGATCGCACCTTTGCCGTCATAAATTAAAAACCATAATATTGAATTAAATGCGAACATATCGCCGGATATCTTAACTATTCTTGAGAAAAAAAGATAATTGAAATTTCTCTTCCAGATGCTATCACTTTCAATTAAATTCACCATCTATCAGAGCCCCCCACTGCCTATTTTTTACATCTATTTGTTACAATATCTCATTTTTCCATTTTTCAGTCAATAATTCATAAGGTTCATTTTTTGTCGTAAAATAGGAGATTGACAGAATGAAAAACAAAAAAGCCGGCACGTATTTGAACACGCCGGCTTTCGTTTTCTTTTTTTATGATTTGCTGCTGTTTTGGTCCCGAAACACAATAGCACTTCTTTCATATTCTATATCGTCAATGCCGCATCTCACATTCACAACCCGTGCGGCGGCAAAGAAATAGTCAGACAGACGATTGAGATAACGCAGCACTGTTTCATGGATCTCCTCCGATTTCATCAGCGCCACCACTCGGCGTTCCGCCCGTCTTGTAATGGTGCGCGCCGCATGGAGAAGCGAAGCACCCTTCGATCCGCCCGGAAGAATAAATTTTTTCAGTTCCGGTGCTTCTGCAGTATAGGCATCAATGCGCGTTTCTAAAAAGGAAACGGATTCTTCCGTTAGTTTATAGTCTTTTCTTTCTGTGACGATTGCCAGATCGCCTCCGCAGTCAAACAGCTCATGCTGGATGGTCAGCAGTTCGGCTGTTAAATCTTCAAAGCCGGGCTGCACGGAAAGCTCTGCCAAAGCAAGCCCGACAAAGCTGTTCAGCTCGTCAATCGTGCCGTAGCTTTCGACGCGGAGGCTGTCCTTGTCTGTTCTGCCTCCAACTAAGCTCGTTTGTCCCTTATCGCCTGTTTTTGTATATAGTTTCATACATCAGTCTCCTTTACAGACTTATTCAAACAGCTCTGCCGCCTTTTTTACACATTCAGCTGTCCCTTTCTGTATCAATTGATTCAGCTGTTCTGTGTTTTGAGATTGCTCAGTTTGTGTTGCGGCGATGAGAATATCACCCTCTGCCCGTCCGTCTCCCAGCACTTTCATCCGTTCGGCTTCGGCGGCCATAAGAGCTTTGACGAAGAATTGATCTGCCGCATAGCCGTTGATCAAAATCCAGATCGAAAAGCTGGTCATGACGCATATTGTAATGGATATCTCTCCATCTTCATACGTCTGATACACGAAGCGGTCAAGCCTTTTTGGAGAAGCCATCGCACACGTTTCCGGCAGATGAAAACCGTTTTCTGACACATAAACCGCAAGCCCTTCTACAGGATCTTCCTGAACTTCCAGCCGTTTATGGATCAGCGTCCTGCTCCACGAGAACCCTGCACCTATAGGCGCTGAGGACAATGTACGAAGCGGGATTTCCGTTTGCAGCAGAATGGCATCGCTCCCCGCTTGGAGCAATGCTTCAAATGGGATAGGCCGCTGCTTTACGCTGTCTTTTTCAGGCTGAATCACAATCATCGGTTTAGGCAAGCTGTGATGAAACAAGGCGGTGACATCTGTATCGTACACCGCCTTTATGTGATGTTCTGTGAGAGCATATTCCGGTTTTTGCTTAGGCCCGGCTGTACCGTTTTTCATAAACAAGAGCTCATCACAGTACAGGCTTGCGGTATTCAGATCATGAAAAACGCTGACAGCTGCCAATCCGTTTTCTCTTGTCAGGCGTCTGATGAGATCAAGCAGTTCTTTTTGATAAGCCAGGTCAAGAAAATTGGTCGGCTCATCCAAAAATAAAATTCGCGGCTGCTGCGCCAAAGCCTGGGCTAAATACACCCGCTGCTGTTCCCCTCCGCTTAGATCGCGGATCGATTTTTGCGCAAAAGCGGCCACTCCTGTTTGCTCCATTGCTTCCTGTACAATCGCTTCATCCTTTTCAGTCTGCTGTCTGAACAGTCCTGTTTGGAATGGATATCTGCCGAAGGCTACCGTTTCTTTGACGGTAAAGGTAAAGGCTTGATCCGTTTTTTGCGGCAGGACGGCCATGATTTGCGCCAGTTCCTTCGGTTTATAATCTGCCAGTGGTTTGCCAGCCAGATGAACACTGCCTTTCTTGGCAGGCAGCGTACCTGTCAGCAGGTGCAAAAGGGTGGTTTTTCCGCTCCCATTAGGGCCGAGTATACCAAGAAATTCCCCCTTCCCCACTGTTAGGCTGACATTGTTGATCAGCCTGCTGTCCCCATATCCTCCCGATAGCCCTTCTGCCTTTATCATAAGCTTTTCCCCCCGCGGTGCTGCCGAATTAAAATAAGAGCGAAAACAGGCGCCCCCGCCAAAGACGTAATAATCCCAATCGGCAGTTCAATCGGCTCAATGATCGTTCTGGAAAGCAGATCGGCTAAAACGAGAAAACCTGCTCCGAGCAAGGCGGACAGCGGCAGTAAGTGCCGATGGTCCGTTCCCCACAATAGCCTTGTGATATGCGGGATCACAAGACCGACAAAGCCGATCGTGCCTGACACAGCCACAGCGCTTCCCGTCAAAAGAGAGCCTGCTATCAAAATCAGCATTTTTCTCTGCTGGACACTGACTCCGAGAAGCTTTGCTTTGTCTTCTCCATATGTCATCACATTCAGCTCTCTTCCATTGATGATCAGTATAATCGTTCCCATAAGAAAAAACGGCAGAAACAGAATAACATAGCTCCAGCCCCTCATCGAGACGCTGCCAAGCAGCCAGTGCACAATCGGAAGCAGGTTGTCGCCTGTCAGGGCAATGATTAGAGAAATAAATGCGCCCAAAAATGAGTTGATGATGACACCGGTCAAAATGAGGGTGGAAACAGACATCGAAGCATGGACGAGGCGGCTGAAGGAAAGGACCGCCGCAATCGTGACAAGTGCCGCGGCTACACTCACAACCGGGAGTGTAAACCCTCCAATGACAGGAAGCTGCAAGCTAAAGAACAGGGTTACCACCGCTCCGACTGAAGCACCTGATGAAACACCGAGCGTGTAGGGATCAGCAAGCGGATTTTTCAACAGCCCCTGAAAAGCGGCCCCTGCGATAGAAAGAGCCGCCCCCACAAGGGCGGCCAGCACAACTCTCGGCAGTCTGATATTCAGCATAATATTTGTGTACATCGGGTCACCAGAGCCGATAGAACCGCCGAAGCCTTCATGCCAAAAGACACGAAAGATAGCGGGAATAGGAATTTGCAGGCTGCCGCAAGAAATTCCTAAGGTGACGCTCACGGCTAAAAATAAGAAACCGATGATATATGCGGCATAACGATTATTCCTTAAACGTATCCGGGTAAATGCTTTCCGCAAGTTCTTCGACCCCTTCGATCAGACGGGGACCGGAACGTGTCACGAGATCAGGATCCACATCATACACACGGTGATGTTTCACAGCATTGATGTCGCTCCAGCCGTCACGTTTTTCCACAGCTTTCGCTTTCACTCCGTCTGTTGTAACGATAGCATCAGGATTGAGTTTTACGATCGCCTCGTCTGTCATTTGCACCCAGCCTGTTTGGTCCGCTGCTGCGTTTTTAGCATGGATGACATTCAGCATTTCATTCATAAACGTGTCTTTTCCGGTTGTGTAAATGTCAGGGTCAGGAGAAACCTCGATAAATACGCTTTTCTCTTCGTCTTTTGAAATGGTTTTTGCTTTTTCTTTAATATCCTGCAAATCTGATTTCATGCTTTTCACGAGCTGATCGGCTTTTTTCTCTGCCCCGGCAGCTTCTCCGATCATTTCGATTGATTTGTACACCTCGGAAAATGATTGTGCATCATTGACAGTCAGCACCGTAATGCCCGCGTCCTTCAGCTGTTTGATGGCATCAGCTGACGCTGACATGGAAGACTCGTGGGCAAGAACGAGGTCCGGCTTTAGAGAAATGACTTTTTCAACGTTTACATTCATATCTCCGACCTTCTCAACCTTTTTGACTTCCTTTGGATATGTATCGTTTGTGGTAACACCGACCACTTTGTCGCCGAGGCCGAGAGCGTATGTAATTTCTGTGTTGCTCGGCATTAATGATACAATCTTTTTCGGCTCCTTTGTGATGGTCACATCTTGATTCGACGCATCATCAATGGTGACAGGGAACGCTTCTGTCTTTTGTTTTGCCTTGGAATCCTTCTGATCCGCAGTATTGCCACAGCCTGCTATCATAACGGCAGCCAGCAGAAGCGCAGTCCATATTCCGGCTAGTTTTTTCATAACCTTTCCTCCTAAGTGAACTAAAAAAAGCATCTCTACGATGGTAAAGATGCTGTAAACAACAAAAAAAAGCCTATTGTTTACACATCATCTGTCCTCGCAGACTTCGTGCTGATCAAACAGGCAGGTATCCTGGCTCTTGACGCTATGGCCAATTACAGTGGCGGGACCGCACCGGCTTTTACCGGTTTCCCTATTAAGCCGGCTGTTGTTCACAGACCGGCACCTATTTGACATTCGTATCCTTTTTTCGGAGTAATTATACTATATGACTGACAGGCTTGTATATCGCCCTGAATGACTTTTCCCCGTTGATGTATGGGAGCAAAATCCTCGTAAACACTAATTTTGTTCTTGTATACTTAATACCATCATCAATAAAAAGGAATGATCTTATGGATTTAAAGCTAAAAGACAAACTCGTCTTAATCACCGGCTCGACTTCCGGCATCGGGAAAGCCGCGGCAAAAAGCTTTCTGCAAGAGGGAGCGGCAGTGATTGTCAACGGACGCAAACAGGAGACTGTCGATCGCACGATTGAAGAGCTTTCTGGATACGGAACGGTGCACGGCGCGGCTGCCGATTTGTCAAAAACAGATGAAGCAGCAGCTTTTATTGAAAAAGTAAACGAAATCGGCGATATCGATATCCTTGTCAACAACCTTGGTTTCTTCGAGGTAAAGGATTTTGCCGATGTGACAGATGATGAGTGGAATCAATATTTTGAAGTGAACGTGATGAGCGCGGTTCGGACAAGCCGTTACTTCCTTCCAAAAATGCTTGCCAAAAACAGCGGCCGCATTTTAAATATCGCAAGTGAAGCAGGCATCAAACCGCTTCCAACAATGATTCCATACTCCATGACAAAAACGGCGCTGATCAGCCTTTCAAGAGGGATGGCTGAAATGACGAAAGGCACGAATGTAACAGTAAACTCAGTGCTTCCGGGACCTACTTGGACAGAGGGCGTGGCATCCTACATGGAAGGTGCCGCAAAAGCAGCCGGACAGGATACAGATACATTCATTAAAGACTATTTTAAAGTCAATGAGCCGACTTCTCTTATTCAGCGATACGCGACAGCAGAAGAAGTCGCCAACACGATCGTATTCCTCGCATCCGACGCCGCATCCGCCATCAACGGCACGGCACAGCGTGTGGAAGGCGGCATTATCCGCTCTCTCTAATATGCAAAAAACGCATCCGTTTCGGATGCGTTTTTTTATACATTTCCAGCGAATGGAACCGGCTGATAACCGCCTGTTTCCAACTTTGCTGAAAACAGTCCTCCCGCGTGAGGCTGCTCGTATCTTTCCTTTTCTGTCATTTTTTCAGTTGCCGTTGTGATGTAAAGGGTTTTTAAGTCTCTGCCGCCGAACGCACAGCACGTGACATATTTAGCCGGCACGCTGATTGAATCGATTTCTTTTTTCTGAAACGGGTCAATCTGAACCACACGGCTGCCGCCAAACAGCGCCACCCACAGCATGCCATTTTGGTCGATTGTCATGCCGTCCGGCAATCCTTCTGATTGCTCAAAACGATAGACGGGTTCTGGATTTGAAACATCTCCGCTTTCAGGATTATAGCTGTAACGCACAATCTCCTGCGTCGGCGTGTCAATGTAATACATCAAATTGCGCTCGCGGTCCCAATCCAAACCGTTCGAGGTAGAGACTTGATCTTTCATTTTGATAAGTCTGCCGTCTGGATCCAAACGGTATAGCGAACCCTGCTTTTGTTCGCCTTCCATGCTCATTGTCCCCGCCCAAAGCCTTCCGTACGGGTCACATTTCGCGTCATTAAAACGCAGGCTTTCATCCATATCTTTCGGCTGTTTGATCTTTTCCAAGCTGTCATCTTGAAGATGATACAGGTAAAATCCGTCCTTCATCGTCATAATCAGCTTATCCTTTGTATATTTCGCCAGCGCGGTCACAAAGGACTTGAATTTGACGGAACGGTTAATTTTTTCTTCAGGGTCGAAGATGTGGAGCTCGCTCCCTAAGATATCCACCCAATATAAGCGGCCGTTTTCTTCGTCCCATAACGGGCCTTCACCAATCACTGCCCGAGTGTCTGCTTCCAATACTGCGTCCATGTGTTACACCTCTTTAGCTTAAGTCTATATATTGTTATTCCCGGCATAAAGGTGTCCAAACCACATGTTTATTGTTTTTTGAAAAGGATGGTAATGACCGTTCCAATGTTCATTCTGCTGTTTACATGAATCGTCCCGTTATGAAGATGGACAAGCTCCTTGGCAATGGCAAGCCCAAGTCCCGTTCCGGCGGATGAATCCTTTGTGTTCGTCCCTCTGTAGTAGCGGTTAAATAAATGGGTGATCGTTTCGTCATCCATTCCTTTCCCGTTGTCCTTAACCTTCAACGAAATATGATTTTTTGTTTGTTCCAGAATGACCTGAATTTCTGTTCCTTTGTCGTTGTGCTTTACGGCATTGCCAAGCAGATTTTCTAATATACGTCTGAACCATGCTTCATCAAGTGCAAATTCAATATGTTCTTCTTTGGATACAAAAGAGATATCATACCCTTCAGAAAACGGATTTTTCTTGAAATCCTCAATGACATTTTTAAAAAACGGGATCAGGCTTGTGAGCTTTCTCTCAATTGGAAGAGCATCATTTTTCAGCCGATACGTTAAATTTAAGTCTTCAATCAGCTTGGACATGTATTCAGATTTTTCTCTGACAACCTGTCCCATTTCTTTCACTTCTTCCGGCGACCAGTCATACTGCTTCGACTCAAGCATCATGCTGTAGCCGTAAATGCTGCTGAGCGGCGTTTTTAAGTCATGCGATAAACCGGCAATCCATTCTTCTCTTGTTGCCTGGATCTTTTCTCTGTTTCTTTTATCCCGTCTCAGCGTTTCAGTCAGCTGATCCATCGATTCAAAAATCTCACCGAAGAAGCGGTACGGCTGTTTGATTTTTCCCTTTTTGTTTTTGCTGACAGGACGGCCTTTCCGGTTTTTCGGTTCCTCGAGCTTCCCTTTTGATAGATTAACCAGCCATTTAATCGTGTGAAAAATCGGCAGCCCGAACCGAAACATATACCAAACAGTCATCCAAATGATATACAGGAACAGAACACCCATAATCAGGAACATCGCCTTTAGCACAACCTTCAGAAACGATTTGTTAAACTCCTGATCGGTTACGTAGACAGGGTTCGGCACCGTAGCGACCATCCATCTGTCTTTATTAAGGATTTTAACGGAGATTTCCCGCTTATAGTTCCAAGGTTTAGAGCTGTATTTGAGCAGCTCCAGCTGGTTCATCGTTTTTCTTTCACTTTTTGTGCTGTTGATGCTATCGAGAATGTTTCCATTGCTGTCTAATAGGTAAATGGCGCCTTTTTCCCGCTTAATATAGTCGATGGTACTGGACTTATAATGTGCTAGAGATTCTATCTTTTGTTCGCGCTTCTCAACTGAAGTCAGCAGCTGCTCGCTCTTTGATTTCCAGCCGGACAATAGAAGATACGACTTATCTTCAATATTGATGGCCCAATAATTCAGCTTATAGTTATTAAGCTTTTTGGTTTTATAAATAGACAAAAGCTCTTTCTTAGTATAGGTGCCGGGCACGTCTTTCGGAACGCTGTAGGAATAGGCGGTTTTCCCTTTCGAATCAATGATTTGCATCCAGCCGTGCTGTGTATCGACAGATTTCTTCAGAAAATTATCCACTTCCCATGTCCCGTCTTCGTTTACATCGAGATATGCTTCAAGTGTGTCGGTCGTAGCCTTTGTCAGTCCAGAATTCGATTCCGCATCGCTAAATCGAGCGTCTAAATAGAAAAACGAAGCGACTAGCATAACCGTGAGCAGCAGGATCACAATCAGCATCTGTCCGAAAAAGTGAAACAAAAACTTCCATCTTAACCTCATGACCGCTTGCCTTCAGGATTTGGAATAAAACGATATCCGAGACCGCGAACGGTTACGATATACTCCGGATTGCTTGGATCGCGCTCGATTTTTTCCCGGAGCTTGCGGATATGAACCATAACGGTGTTGTTGTCACCGTAGGAAGGATACCCCCAAACTTTTTCATAAATTTGATCTTTGGAAAGCACCACATTGGGGTGTTCACAAAAATACTGCAATAGCTGCAAAAGCTGGGCTGAACAAGCGACAGCTTCCCCGCCTACAATCAGCTCGGCATTTTGCGGAGAGAATGTAAAATAATCATATGTATAGGTTTGATTTGAATTCGTTTCCTTCGATTGATATGTGCGCTTGAGGTGCGCTCTGATGCGCGCCGCTAATTCCAGCGGATTAAATGGTTTTGTGATATAGTCATCAGCCCCGACCGCAAAGCCCGACAATTTGTCCGCGTCGGACGATCTTGCCGTCAGGAAAAAAATCGGAGCCTCTGAATACTCTCTGATCAGCGTGCAGGCTTCAAAACCGGACATTCCGCCCATCATGACATCCAGCACAATCAAATCAACCTTATTGGCCTTCACAACCGGAATCGCTTCTTCTGCGCTTGCCGCATCCAGTAAATTTCGATAACCCTCTTTTTCGAGAACGCGTTTGATCATATCCACAATCGCTTTCTCATCGTCTACGATTAAAATTGACGCATTTTCCACTTTTATGTTCCTTTCTGTCACTGTTTTTTTCATCTTATCATTATATCGTTTGTTTTTGGTACATTTTTGAATAGGAAGGTTTTGCCGGTGCAAGACAAATAGAAAACGGGAACATGGCAGTTCCCGTTTTTCGTATTTTCAGATGATAAATGGTTATGAGTTCTCGTCTACCATATACAAAATAAACTCCCAAAACCCCGGAACGTCCTGGCACAAAAGCATATCAGCCTTTTCAAACATTTTGATCTTCAGCTCTTGCTCTAAATCTTCTCTTTCTTGATAGGACGTATTGCTGAGCTTTTTTCTGATCATTGGTGAAAAGCATTCAATCAGATGTTCAATGTCAAATTTATCGTCTTTTTGGTTCTTTTGTTCAAACTGGCCGTTCACAGCTTACTTTCCCCCTTTTTTTGCGCCGCTAGCTGTTTTCTGATATTCTCAAGCCCTTTTTTATGAATGTTGGAGATGTTTTGCCGGGACTCCCCTAATGAATCGGCGATCTCTTGCATCGTGGCACCGTGAAGATAGACTTTCGTCAGCACGCTTTTTTGTTTGTCAGTCAGCTTCTGGATCGCTTGGTAGAGCTGATAATCCTGAACATGCTGGCTCAAATCATCCTGCATATCTAAAAATGCTTCAAACGCATCGCTTCCAGTTTCGGAAGGAAGTCGTTCTCCTGCTTCCGGGTGGTCTACCGTCAGCGGATACCGTTTTTGGTTTTTGCGAACCCGCTTATCAAAATCAATAGAAAAGATCCGAATCATTGAATTCATATACTTGACGATGCGGATTTCCTTATAAAATTGCTTAAATTGCTCGTCCAATGATTTTGCATCTTTTTCGTTCGGGCTTTCCATTACGTTTTTGAACAAACGGTAATGGTGAGGATTGCTCAAAAAATGCTTCACGATGGGATGCTTCATTATCTCCTTACATTTTGACCGTAAAAGACCTTGATAGTCCATCAAACCGCCTCCCTACTAAATTAAATGAAGGAAAGCAAAAAAAAGTAAACTACTACTTTCTGACTAGCGCTTGCCTTAAATACTCCAGCCGCAGTTTACGTTTTCTTGGATTTCCTTCACTTACATACATGACTGCAAAAAAAGAAGGGAGGTATTTTCCTATGGATCAGGTTTTTATAGAGGAAGTCGTGAAACAAATCGGCAATCTGGGGTTTCCTGCGTTAATTGCAATGTACCTGCTGACCCGATTTGAAAAAAAGTTTGATCAGCTTATCGAATTGATGACAGAACTGAAAGATCAGAAAGCAAAAAATTAATTTTCAATCGAAGTTGACTTTTCACTGGCTTTTTTCACTTAACAAGACAGAAGGGAAAACGAGAGGCCTTTCACCTTCTCTTTCTGCTATCACATTTACATTTTAAGGAGGAAACATTTCATGAAAAAACAAAATGACATCCCACAGCCAATTAGAGGAGACGAAGGAGCAACAGTAAAAATCCCACGCAATATTGAAAGAGACCGACAAAATCCGGATATGCTTGTTCCGCCGGAGACTGATAATGGTACCGTAAGCAATATGAAGTTTTCGTTCTCTGATACTCATAACCGCTTAGAAAAAGGCGGATATGCCCGTGAAGTCACTGTACGGGAGCTGCCGATTTCAGAAAACCTCGCATCCGTAAATATGCGGCTGAAGCCAGGTGCCATTCGCGAACTGCATTGGCATAAAGAAGCAGAATGGGCTTATATGATTTACGGAAGTGCAAGAGTCACAATTGTGGATGAAAAAGGGCGCAGCTTTATTGATGATGTAGGCGAAGGAGATCTTTGGTACTTCCCGTCAGGCCTGCCGCACTCCATTCAAGCACTGGATGAAGGAGCCGAGTTCCTGCTCGTGTTTGACGATGGCTCATTCTCTGAAAACAGCACGTTCCAGCTGACAGACTGGCTTGCTCATACTCCTAAGGAAGTCATTGCTGCGAACTTTGGCGTGACACAAGAGGATATTGCCAATTTGCCAGGGGAAGAGAAATATATATTTGAAGAACCAGTCCCAGGATGTTTAAAAGATGACATTGTAGAAGGGCCGAACGGCGAAGCGCCTTATCCGTTTACTTACCGCCTTCTTGAACAGGAGCCAATTGAATCAGAGGGAGGAAAAGTATATATTGCAGATTCTACAAACTTCAAAGTGTCTAAAACGATTGCATCTGCGCTCGTAACAGTGGAACCCGGCGCCATGAGAGAGCTGCATTGGCATCCGAATACTCACGAATGGCAATACTACATCTCCGGCAAAGCAAAAATGACTGTTTTTGCATCTGACGGCCATGCTCGAACGTTTAACTACCAAGCCGGTGATGTCGGATATGTGCCATTTGCAATGGGTCATTACGTTGAAAACATCGGGGATGAACCGCTTGTCTTTTTAGAAATCTTCAAAGACGATCATTATGCCGATGTATCTTTAAACCAATGGCTTGCAATGCTTCCTGAAACATTAGTTCAACAGCATCTTGATTTAGGAAAAGACTTTACTGATATTCTTTCGAAAGAAAAGCATCCGGTTGTGAAAAAAAAATGCAGTAAATAAAAAACTACCAGCTTGCAGAGAGCACTCGTTCTCTGCAAGCCTTTATAAGGAGATGTACCAGTGAAACATCAAATTTCTTCAAATCGCTTATTGCGGCTCTTTATAAAGTACTTGCTGGCCGCGACAGCAGTGGTGTTGACCTATTTTGCCGTCATGTTTATATTGTTTTCTTTAGCAGGAACAAGCTACCGTTCAGTAGCTCATGTCCTGCTTTTTGCCGTGTTATTTCTAGTTCTTGGGCTATTCTTAGAACCATTTGAACGCCTGATGATACATAGTTTTACATTTTTCAAGACAGACAAACGCTTATTCATTCTCCTTGCTGGCATCGTACAGCTGCTGTTTTTGTGGATGACTGCTCATACAACAGACGAAATGATCAGCGACATCTGGCTGTCTACCACAGAAGAAATGATCGTTGCAGCCGTTTTTCTGATTTTAGACAAATGCAATTCGGCACTTCCCAGCTAAAAAAAGAACGCATTCCAAATGAATGCGTTCTTTTTATTCATAGCGAAGTGCGTCTACAGGCTGAAGCTTCGATGCCTTGATGGACGGAAGCAAGCCGAAAATAATGCCGACTGCCATAGAAAAGATAAGTGCTCCGACAACAGCCGGAACGGAGACGATAAAAGGCATCGGAAAAACGACCGTCAGCAGCTTAGCGATGCCGAAGCCCGCCAGCACACCGATTATTCCGCCAATGCTTGTCAGCACGACAGCTTCGGTTAAAAACTGAAATAAAATCACACGCCGCTTAGCGCCAAGCGCTTTCTTAATCCCGATTTCCCTCGTGCGCTCCGTGACGGAAACGAGCATAATGTTCATGACGCCAATACCGCCTACCAAAAGTGAAATACTGGCGATTCCGCCAAGCAGCAATGCAAATGACTGATTAAAGGACTCCACTTCCTGCGCGATCTCCTGAAGATCCATCACACTGTACTCGGCTTTTTCCAACTCAGCTTCAGACAGTCCCTGATTTAAAAGATCAGCAGCCATTACACCGGCTTCTTGGATATGCTCGGAAGAATCGGCCTGCACCGCAATCTGCGTTGGCGCGTCAAAGCCTTCAATGAGCGGCCACACTTTTTTTGGCACGTACAAAACCGGGTTCGCGTAGTCGCCTTCAAACATGCTTTCCTGCTGATCTTTTTCTTTAAAAACACCTGCAACCTTAAACGGCACACCATTCATCTCAATGTTTTTATGCAGAGCGTCTCCATCTGGAAACAGTTCATCTCTAGCAGCTTCATTGATCATCACTACTTGGTGTGTGCTGTTTAATTCGTTTTCCGTCAGCTTTCTCCCTTCGGTTATACGGATTGGAAACATATCGAAGTAATCACCGTCTATTCCGTACACTTGTGGGTACGAGACGTTTGTTAAATGAAAAACGCTCGTGCCTTCAGACAAGTAATATAAGGATAATCCTTTGACTATAGAATCAGATTTGATCGTCTTTACTGTTTCCTCGGCCACAGGCGGCGCGGACGTATACGAAACCTGGTAGCCTCCGCCCTCCTCTTCTCCGCCCGACGGCTGGTAGACAACATTGATCGCGTTATTTCCCATGCCAATCATGCTCTGCTTTAATTGTTCGCTTTGTCCTTTCAGCATCGAAACAATCGCGATGATTGCCGCTATGCCGATAATGACACCGAGCATTGTCAGTATGGATCTTAATTTATGAGAGAATATGGATTGAAAGGAGATCCGAATATGTTCAAGCATGGCTGATCTCCCCTCTCTCATCTAATACCAATTCTCCATCCCTGATAAAAACCGTTCTGTCAGCTTTTTTGGCGACGTCCGGGTCATGGGTAATCATAATAATTGTCTTGCCTTCCTGATGCAGTTCAGAAAACAGAGACAAAATTTGTTCGCTTGATTTGGTATCAAGAGCCCCGGTCGGTTCGTCAGCCAAAATAAACCTCGGCTGATTGACAAGGGCCCTCGCTATCGCCACCCGCTGCTTTTGCCCGCCGGACAGCTTCGGAGGCTTGTAGGAGACTCTGTCTTTTAAACCGACTTTTTCAAGCGCTTCATAGGCTCTTTGCCTTCTTTCTTTTTTCTTCACTTTATTATAGATCATAGGCAGCTCGACATTTTGCAGCGCGGTGAGACGCGGCAACAGATGAAAGGTTTGAAACACAAACCCGATTGATTCGTTGCGGATTTCAGCTAAAGCCCCGTCTTTTCCCTTCAATATATCTATCTGGTCGAGGGTATAGGTTCCAGAGGTTGGCCTGTCCAAACAGCCGATGATATTCATTAACGTTGACTTCCCAGAACCTGAAGGCCCCATAATCGCCAGAAACTCACCAGCCTGAACAGTCAGATTAATATGTTTCAAGATTGGAACTTCTTCTTTTCCCAGCTTGTACGATTTCGAAATATTATTCAGTGTCAGCATTGACTGTAACCTGCTTTCCTTCCTTGACCGCGGGGTCAGGATAGATCACATAATCTTCCGGCGTCAGGCCGCTCTTAATTTCCACCATGTCATTTTCATCAGTTTCCCCGATTTCTACAGGCTGCTGGACCGCTTTCTGCTTCTCATCCGCTTTCCACACGTACGGTTCGCCGTCATCCTGGATGACCATGTCAGACGGCAGCTTAATTGTGTCCGCGTCAGCCTCATCACTCACCACTTCGATGTTGACATGATAACCGACTTCGAGACCTTTATGGCTGTCTAATAAAATTGTGAAAGGATAGTTAGAGGATTGAGGATTCATTTCTTCCTCAGCAAAACTTTCTGATTCCTCCCCCTCGCCTGCTCCTGCTGGAAGCTTGCCAATCGAGGTGACCTTTCCTTTCCACTCGCCTTCACCGCCTGTTTTCAGCGTGACTCTGACTTTGCTGCCTTTTTTGATTGTGTCCATTAACAGCTCATTGATTTGGCTTTTGACTAGATATTTGCCCGTCGAAACAATTTGGATATACGGACCTGTTGCCTGGTCACCTGTTGCTCCATCAGCGATATCCTGATTGACGCTTTGAACGATCCCGTCATGCTTGCTTGTAATGACATTAGACCCTTTGTTTTTCGTCAAGGCAGCCAGCTCTTTTTGGTGCTGCTTCAGCTCAAGCTGGCTTGTTTTCAAATCGAAATTAGCCTGATCAAGCTCATCTTGAAGCTGGGATTTCTCTTCTTTTCCTGCCGATTTCAGCTGTTTTTCCGTTTCCGTTATTGATTTTTGCAAACGGCTGATTTGCAGGTTGGTCATTTCGATTTGCAAATTGGCTTGCTCAACTTCGTCAGAATGATCCTCGCCCTCATACTCAAAAAGCTTATCGCCCTTTTTGACCTGATCGCCTTCTTTGACGTATGTTTTTTTAATGCTGCCTTTTTCTGAATCTATGTATACTTTCTGCTGTTTCTCAGGTTCAACCTTTCCAGAAAACGTTTGGCCTGATTCTGATTCTCCTCCCATGTATACTGCTACCGATTCAGCGTAGGGCTCCGATGATACAGCAATTTGGTTCATGTGAGTAAAAAAGTAAAAACCGCCGGCACCGATCCCAGCCAATACAAGCACACCGGCACATATCGCGCCGCCAATAAGCCATTTTTTCTTCTTGGACACAACGATCTCCTCTTTCTGTAAACAATGTAATATTTCCGAAACATTCTAACCAATATTATCTATTAATTCAAAAAGACTTGCAATCTTTTTATTGAAATGGTTGATTCAAATAGAAAAATTATATTTTCACAGCCAAAAATAAAAAATCCCGGCTCTGAACCGGGATTTTTCTTACACAGAAACGAGTGCTTTTTCATTTTTAATCAGGTCATAGGTCAAGCATACAGGTTTATTTGTACGGGGATCTGTCACGATCTCGGCATCAATTTGAAATACCTGCTTCAAAATGTCCGGTGTCATGACCTCCAGTGCGGTGCCTTCCTTGATGACCGTGCCTTTTTTGAGCGCGATCATAAAATGAGAAAAACGGGCTGCGTGGTTCAGATCATGAATGACCATTAAAATCGTCCGCCCCTGCTCTTTGTTGAGTCTGTCAAGCAGCTGAAGAATTTCAAGCTGGTGTGCGAGATCAAGATACGTTGTAGGTTCATCCAGCAGCAGCAGCTCCGTCCCTTGTGCAAGCGCCATGGCAATCCACACGCGCTGACGCTGTCCGCCTGACAGCGCCTCAATCGGCCGTTCAGCAAATTCAGCCATGCCTGTTTCTTCAAGCGCCCATTTGATGATCCGGCGGTCTTCATCATGTAATCTGCCGAATCCTGATTGATGCGGAAACCTGCCGTACGATACCAATTCGTACACCGTTAAACCGCTCGGCGCTTCCGGTGTCTGCGGCAGAATCGCCATATCTTTCGCAATGTCCTTTGTAGACATTTTATGAATCGCTTTACCATTTAAATAGACAGCACCTGCATGTGAACGCATAATTCTGGACATTGTTTTTAATATCGTTGATTTCCCGCAGCCGTTCGGGCCAATTAAGGTGGTAATTTTCCCTTTAGGAATCGAGATATTTAAATCTTCTACAATCACCCTGTCGCCATAACCGATTCCAAGCTGATCTGTTGATAATGAATTCATAGTTGCCCCCCTCCTCTAATTCGCTTTCATCAATAAATAAATAAAGTAAGGCGCACCTAACACGGAAATGACAAGTCCGACCGGAATTTCTGACGGTGCCAATACATTTCTCGCCAGCGTATCAGCGAGCAAAAACAGAAATGCGCCAATAAAGGCCGAGACCGGTATCAGTGTCTGGTGACGGGGACCGGTAAGCCTTCTTGCCACGTGGGGCGCGATCAATCCGAGAAATGCGATGCCCCCTGCAGCTGCCACGCATGAAGCGGCAAGTGTGACCGCTGCCAGAAGGAGAATTCGTCTTTCCCTTTCAACAGCAGTGCCCAGCCCGCTCGCTAATTGGTCTCCGAGCTGTAAAATGTTCAAATAACGTGCCTTATATAAAGTAAACGGAAGCAGGATCACGATCCAAGGGAGAATCGCCCAGATCATATTCCAGTTCGCCCCCCATATCGAGCCGGATATCCAAACCGCTGCTTGCATAAAATCATGAGGATCCATCTTGAGCTGAAAAATCAGCAACAGGGCGTTAAATCCAGCATTCACACCAATGCCGACTAAAATCAGCCGAATCGGGGTCACACCTTTTTTCCAAGCCAGAAGATAAATGAGAAACGCGGCTAAAATTGCACCCGCCAAAGCACTGAACGGCAGCATAAATGTACCGAAAAAGCTGAGGTCTGAAGCTGATCCTTGAAAAAAGTAAATAAAAAGAACAACAGCAAGAGAACCACCGGCATTAATTCCGAGAATACCGGGCTCAGCCAGATCATTTTGAGATACGCTTTGCAAAATGGCTCCAGCAACAGCGATTCCTGCGCCAACGAGCAAGGAAAGGATGATCCGGGGCAGCCTGAACTCAAATAAAACAAGCTCATCACGCGCCGTTCCTTGGCCGAAGAAGACCTGAAGCGTTTTAAGCGGTGCAATTTTGATGACGCCCAAATTCAGACTGATAAAAAAGACCAGCACGATGAGCAGCAAGGTCACAGCCATCACAAAGAGCGGTTTTTTTGTTTTTGTTTTCATTACAGCCCTCTCCTTTCACGGCGTGCCAAATAAAAGAAAAAGGGAACGCCGATGAGAGAAGTCAGCGCGCCTACAGGCGTTTCAAAGGGCGCGTTTACGAGTCTTGCCGCAATATCAGCAAACACAAGCAAAACAGCGCCGAGTACCGCCGAGCAAGGAATAATCCACCGATAGTCCACACCGACCAAAAAACGGGTAATATGCGGAATGATCAACCCGATAAATGCGATGGTGCCGGCTATGGAAACCGCAGCTCCCGTCAAAATCACAACGACAAGCATGCCAACCAGTTTCACCGCTGATGTATATTGTCCAAGCCCTTTCGCCAGCTCGTCACCGAGACTTAACACTGTCACTGACCGGGCGATGATCAACGCCAGCGTTAAACCAACGGCCCCTGCGAGAAGCAAAAGCTGGACCCCTGACCATTTCACGCCCGCTACTCCGCCTGCGTACCAAAAACTGATATCCTGAGCGACATCAAAACGGATTGCAATAGCGGTTGAAATGCCCGTAAAGAAATAGGTAACAGCCGTTCCTGCGAGAGCAAGTTTTACAGGCGTAAGCCCGCCCCTTGAAAACATGCCAATGCCCATTACCGTCGATGCCCCCAGACCCGCTCCGGCAAAGGACCATAGCACAAGCCCCATAGCAGAAAGTCCGGGAAAAAAGGCAAATGCAATCGAAACGGCAAACGCGGAGCCCGATGTAACGCCCATAATCGAAGGCTCTGCCAAAGGGTTTCTCGTCATCCCCTGCATGATCGCTCCCGACACTGCTAACAATGCGCCGACAAGTGCGGCAGCAGCCGTTCTCGGCAGCCGAAGATCGTGTATAATTTGGTGGGACGTCTCTGTCGGCTGAAAATGAAAGATGGCGTCCCACACAGTGCGCAAATGAATATCCGCTGCACCGAGGGATATGGATAAAAGCGCGCCAAGGCATAGTAAGCATATCCCTGCAATAAGGACAATGACCGCGCCATAAGACCTTGACGTCCATTGGATTTCTTCTGATGTGCTCTGTCTATTTTTCTTTTGACTCAACAGCCGTACTTCCTTTCCGATACTGATAATGATTATCAATTGCTGTTCCAGTATATCACTTTTTTCCGCTGATTTAATAGAGCGTTTTAAACAAAAATGAGAATATAATTGCAAAAATATCGTGTCAACAGGCTCTTGCGATGGTATAATCACATTGATAATGATTCTCTTTATCATCTATTTTCCAGAAAGAAGGTATGAGATATGACCCATATATACAAGAAATTCGGAGCCGCATTCTTTGCCCTGCTATTGATTGCAGCGCTTGCAGCCTGCGGAAATAACTCAGAAAGCAAAGGCTCTTCCTCTGATTCAAAAGACGATGAAACCATTACATACAAGGCTGAAAACGGAAATGTGAAAATTCCTAAACATCCTAAACGGGTGGTTGTCATGGCTGACGGCTACTACGGATACTTCAAAACACTGGGCATCAACGTCGTCGGTGCGCCTGAGAATGTATTTAAAAACCCTTACTACAAAGGAAAAACCGATGGTGTTACAAACATCGGAGACGGCACTTCCGTTGAAAAAGTCATTGATTTGAATCCTGACCTGATTATCGTCTGGACAACACAAGGCGCTGATATTAAAAAGCTTGAAAAAATCGCGCCGACTGTCGCAGTTAAATATGATAAACTCGATAACATCGAACAGCTGAAAGAATTCGCGAAAATGACGGGAACTGAAGACAAAGCAGAAAAATGGCTGGCTGAGTGGGATAAAAAAGTGGCGGCAGCTAAAACAAAAATCAAAAAAGCCGTCGGTGACAAAACAATTTCCATTATGCAAACGAACGGAAAAGACATTTACGTATTCGGTAAAGATTTCGGTAGGGGCGGGAGCATCATTTACAAAGACCTCGGCCTGCAGGCTACAAAGCTGACTAAAGAAAAATCCATTGACCAAGGCCCTGGATATACAAGTATTTCGTTAGAGAAGCTCCCTGACTTCGCTGGAGATTATATTTTCGCAGGCCCATGGCAATCAGGCGGTGACGATGGTGGCGTATTTGAGAGCTCCATTTGGAAGAACCTTAACGCCGTTAAGAATGGCCATGTCTATAAGATTGACCCGATTGGCTTCTATTTCACAGACCCGATTTCATTAGAGGGCCAACTGAAGTTTATTACAGAAAGCTTAACAAAATAAACAAAAGAGCCGCCTACCTGCGGCTCTTTTTCCATTCAATAAAGGGACCGGCTCATTTTGACCACATGGGATATTTTCTTACTCAATTCATCTTAAGCTGTATCATCATCGCGATCAGTTTTTTAACAGGCTCTATATCGGAAAACCTTTTTCTCATGTGCTCTTGGTATTTTTCTTAGTGCTCATTCTGTTTGATTTGCTGGAGAGACTGAAAAAACGGTTTTTGCCTATGCGATTATCCGCAAAGGTTTTTCTCTCTATTTCAGCTTTCCTGTCAGCTATTTTAACGATTGGATTCCTAACAGGAGAAATTGTCATTCGATAAAAAAAGACACCTGAGAAGCAAATCAGGTGTCTTTTGTTTATGCTTGTTTTTCTTTCTGAAACTTTTTAACCACAAATGGATAAACAATCAAGCCGACAAAGAATAAACCGATGCCGAGAATAAATGTCGTTAAATCTGCTGTGCCTGTTACAATAACAAACACGGAGTATGCACACGCCAGTATCGCGATCAATCCGTCTCTTACACGGGAGCCTTTCAGCTGGTCGTATGTTTCACCTTTGATGACAAGCTTCAAGCTGTAAATCGCTGATACCAAATACGGAATTAAAT
Organism: Bacillus rugosus; assembly: GCF_023238245.1. NCBI lineage: Bacteria > Bacillati > Bacillota > Bacilli > Caryophanales > Bacillaceae > Bacillus > Bacillus rugosus. The sequence continues at coordinate 3,297,254 of NZ_CP096590.1, forward strand.
ACGCAAGCGTTGCCGCTGTCGTTAAAAACGTAAATGCGTCACTTATTGTCCGGGAAATAACCGAGAAGATGAAGACCTGTGACATAACGTTTGTAATAATGAGTGCTATAATCGGACTTCCCTTTTTATTCGTTTTTGCAAAGAATGCCGGGAAATCTCCTGCTTTAGCGGCTTGGTATGGAACCTCAGAGCCAAGCAAAATCCAGCCAAGCATCGTTCCGAATAAACAAAGGATAGCCAAAAGTGCCATAATCACGCTTCCCGCGTTTCCGACAATTGCATACAGTACATCAACGAACGGTTTTTCAGAGCCGACAAGCTTATCATGCGGCAGAACACCCATCGTAATTAACGTCACAATAATATAAATGCTCAAGGCAATCAGCAAGCCGGTAATTGTTGCACGTTTCACATCACGCTGAGAGCGCGCACGGCCGGACAGGATAACCGCTGATTCAATTCCGACAAACGCCCACAGTGTAGAAATCGCCGCGTTATGAACCTGTCCTCCAATTCCAATGCTTGTGCCGTTTTCTCCTTGAACCGGGAAATAAAAATGATCGAATAATGTCGTTTGAAACACAAATAATCCGGCAACGATAAAGAAGACAAACCCTAATACTTTAGAAAGCGTTGTAACAAAGTTCAATTTACTTGCACCGTTAATGCTTGCAACAAGAATCGTGTGCGTTCCCCATAACAAGATCGTACATACAGCAAACGTCAGCAATTGGCCGAGTGTCACCACTTGCCCGCCGATCGAAAACATTTCACGTTTATCAACTAAGATCGGGAAGAACGAAGTCAAGTAACCGGCGAGACTTGTAATGATCGCCACGTTACTGATCCAGCTCGCCACCCAATAGCCCCACACCATTGTGAAACCGGCAGCGTTCCCTTTCTTCGGATCAGAGAACAGCGCTCTTGCATAACTTTGCGGTCCCGCTGTCAGCTCAGGCTTACGAATGGACAAATGCCCGAAGACAAGTGCAATCATCAGCACGCCGCCACCTGTCAAAAGCCAGGCGGACGTGGCGCCAAACGGACTCGCGATTGAAGCAAGCGAGCTCGGTAAGGAGAAAATTCCTGATCCAACCATATTTCCAACGACAAACGCCGTTAATAACCAAAAACCCCATTTTTTCGTCTGTTCCATTCCAGTACCTCCATGATTCTTTGTACGGACCAGACCCCGAGATCATGTAAACGCAAAAAAAGCCTGAACAAAAGTCCATGCTTAAAGAAACACACACCCTTGATCTCCGGATAGCCCTCCGCGAAAAAGCACGCGGCAGTCCTGCACTTATTCAGATACAGTCCCAGCATAGAGAAGGATCGGCTTTCTCCACACTTCGGCGCTGATGCCTTTTACACATGTTTAACAGCTCCTGTCAGCCTGGCATGTGTTACTCATCATCCGCGCAACCTCTACCTCACTGAGAAAGAGTGAGGATTTAATTATTTAGTTACTCCCAGAAGGTTATCAAAGAAAGAATGATCTGTCAAAGGGAACAGATGGAAAATACGGATAGAGCCAAGCCCTATCCGCATGTGGTTATCGGTTATTTTTCTTTTTTTGCACAGCTTCTTGAAGCGGATCATCTTTTAGAGCTGAACCGGCATCTTCAAGAGCTCCCTGGATTACGTTTTTTTCTTTTTCAGAACGTTTTCCTTTATCTTTATTAAAGAAACCCATTCGTATCACCTCTTTATAGAAAATAGGTACATGTTTAAGATGCCTTTTTCCTTGAAAAATTATGCGAGAAATTTTTTATCGTCCAAAGTCCTGTTGATCAAACATACATTCTCTTGATATATTTGTAATTCAGAGATTTTTTGCAAAAGATAAAAGGAGAAGCGGGAAATGACAGGAAAAACACACATCATGGGAGGCATCGCTTCTTGTACGGCAGCGGCTTATTATTATGGATTTGATCCAGTGCTTATGGCTGCGTCAGGCGCGGTTGGGGCATTGATACCCGATATCTGCCACACACAAAGCAAAATCGGGAGAAGACTTCCTATTTTATCGAAAGTGGTCAGCTCCGTTTTTGGCCACCGAACCTTTACGCACAGCCTGCTGTTTCTGCTCATCATGTTTTTTATCACAGCCACATATATTCCAGATAAAAACATATCAACCGGGCTGATGATCGGGATGGCGAGCCACTTGATTCTTGACGCTTGGACGGTGAACGGAATCAAATTATTATTCCCTTCAACGATCCGCGTGCGGCTCCCACTATATATGAAGACAGGCAGTTTTTCCGAGCAGCTAGTGTTAGCCGGCCTGACAATTGCTTCTTGTTACTACTTTTATATGCTGTTTCATGGACGCATGTTTTAAACGTGAGAGCTGACACTTGTCTGAACGGGCTGTTTTTAGTAGGTTTTACATAAGAAGCATTACATGCAGATGATCAAGAAAACGTGAGGAGCCATATTAATGAAAGGAACCTTTTTTTACAATCAGCGGTTTTTATGTATTTCGATCGTATTCATGTGGATCAAAACGTATGCGATCTATAAACTCGGCTTTGATTTACAGATCGATTCTTTGTTGGAAGAGCTGATGTTGCTGATCAATCCGCTCAGCTTTATCCTTCCTTTATTCGGGATCGGCCTGCTTCTGAAAGAAAACAAGCAGCGGGTCTTTTTGCTGATTGCTAATTTGGTTCTGACTGTAATCTTGATTTCCAATACGATTTTTTATGGCTTTTATATTGATTTTATTACCATCCCGGTTTTGTTTCAGGCCAGTAATATGAGCGATATGGGCAGCAGTGTAAAAGAACTGTTCAATCCTCTGTTTATCGCTCTGTTTGCGGATTTGGTTTTTCTGCTGCTGCTTGCCCGAAAAGAAAAACACCCGCAGACAAAAGCCGCACCCCGCACGATCAAACGGTACTATGCAGCTTCCTGCGGCATGATTTTATGTACCCTGGCACTTGCAGAAGTACAGCAGCCGAAGCTTTTGGCACATTCCTTTGACCGGGAAATGCTCGTCAAAAGCATTGGCCTGTTTCAATTCCATATCTACGATACGATTTCTCAGACTGTTAATATAAGCGCGAAAGCATTTGCGGATGAAGACAGCATGACTGGGATTAAAAACTACACAGAGGCTGATTACAGCAAGCCTGATCAAAGCAAATTCGGTCTGGCAAAGGGGCGCAACGTCATCTTTGTGACACTTGAATCGACCCAAAGCTTTGTTTTGAATGAAAAGGTAAATGGAAAGGAAATTACCCCATTTATGAATGATTTCATCAAAAAAAGCTATTACTTTGATCATTTCTATCAGCAAACCGAACAAGGCAAAACTTCTGATTCAGAATTCATTGTCGCTAACTCGCTGTATCCTTCCCTAAGCGGGGCTGTCTTTTTCACGAAAAGCGACCATCAATTTCATACGATGTACAAATCGCTGAAACAGCATGATTATTATTCAGCCATCTTTCACGCCAACCATAAAACATTTTGGAACAGGGATGTGATGTACGATACATTTGGGATTGACCGTTTTTTTGATGTTGATGATTTCCATGTCACTCCCGGGACATCGACAAGCTGGGGCTTAAAGGATAAGGAATTTTTAGAGCAGTCAGCCGGAAAGCTGAAAAGCCTGCCGCAGCCGTTCTACAGCAGTTTCATCACGTTAACGAATCATTTTCCGTTTGAGATTGATGAAGAGGATCAGCTGATAGATGAGTTCGATTCAAGCAGTGACCTGTTAAACCGTTATGTGACAACGGTGCGCTATGAAGATGAGGCATTAAAGCATTTTATCAAAAAACTGAAGAACGAAGGCTTATACGAAAATTCGATGATCGTATTTATGGGAGATCATTACGGGATTTCAGAAGCCCATAACGATGCGATGGCTGAGTTTTTAGGAAAAAATGAAATCACGCCATATGACAACGTTCAGCTTCAGCGGGTGCCGTTTATCATACATATCCCGGGAATCACCGATCAAAAGCCGGAAACCATCTCTGATGCCGGAGGGCAGGTTGACGTCAGGCCGACACTGATGCATCTGCTTGGCATTGAGACAAAAGGCGATATTCAATTCGGCAATGATTTGCTGTCCAGCGACCGCACCCCATTTGCCGTTCTACGAAACGGCAGCTTTATTACGAACGATTATGTATACACGAAAAACACGTGCTACAGCCAAAAAACAGGTGAAGTGCTGGAAGATCAAAATGCGTGCCTCCCTTATAAGGAGAAAGCTAACGAAGAGCTGTCTTTCTCTGATAAAATCTTAAACGGTGACCTGCTCCGTTTTTATGAATAAAAAATCCCTCTTTACAGAGGGATTTTTTACGTTTCAAACATCACTTTACCGGTCAGCTTAGTTTGATATCCATTTAAATGAGACAGATTCGCTTTGTATTCCTCAGAGTCCAAGATCTCCTTTACGGCCTTCAGCAGCAGATCATGTTTTTTCAAAACGACGATATCATATTGTTCGTCGATGAGCGGGATAAAATCAACACTGCCCATATGTGCCGCGTGCTGTGCCCCGATTCCCGCGTCAGCCTGTCCGCTTGAAACCTGTGAAGCAACAGCGTAATGATCGGTCACGATATCACCGTATCCCTTTACATCAGCCGGATTCATACCAAGCAAGCCAAGCTGTTCATCGAGGAGCACCCTTGCCCCTGAACCTTTTTCCCTATTGATGATCCGGATATCGGTTCTTTTCAAGTCCTCCCAGCCTTGAATGTTTTTCGGATTCCCTTTTTGAACGTACAGTCCGGCCTTGCGGAGAACAACATTGATCAGACAAAACGGTTCACCTGACAAAATCCGTTTTACATAAGGTGCGTTATACTGGCCCGTCTCCGCATCGTACAAATGCAGGCTGACAATGTCACACTTGCCTTGATACATATCAATCAGGCTGTTTAAGCTTCCTTTATATTTGCGGAGCGGCGTCTCCTGAATGGCATTCTCCAAATGCTTGCTGAGAAGATCCATCGAAATGTCCTGTCCGCTGATCATGACATTCGGTCTGCCATCCGGTTCCGCCTCCTGCATCTGTTTCGGCACTTCGGCTGCAGCAATGGGCTGAGACATTCTCATATTCGTCTTATATTGCTTTAGGTCTTCTTCGTCCACACGCATCTGCCTTCCGACACGGTAAGCAGGGATCATGCCTTTTTTAATCAAATCATAAACGGTCAGCTTTGATACCTTCAGCAGACCTGCAACTTCTTCTATCGTATAGGAAGAGGTTTCATTCATATTCATCACTCTCCTACTTCATTATACCTTTTGATGGAATGTAAAAAAACCCACATAAACCAAACATAATCAGTTATAATTAGTTATAACTAATCATAAGGGGTGCAATCATGTATAAAAAGTATTCCATTTTAACAGCAGCCTTAACCGTTTTTCTGCTTGCAGCAGGCTGCTCTGCAAACCAGTCTTCATCGGACAGTGAGAAAAAAGTAACGTTAACCATCTCAGCTGCCGCCAGCGCACAAGATGCACTTGAGGAAATCCAAAAGAATTACGAAAAAGAACATCAAAATATTACAATCCAAGATAACTATGGCTCATCCGGCGCATTGCAAAAACAGATTTCTCAAGGAGCAGGGGCTGATCTGTTCTTCTCAGCTGCTGAGGATAAATTTCAAAAGCTAGTGGATGATGGGGATATCGCAAAAAAAGACAGCACTGATTTAGTCGGGAATGAAATTGTACTTATAGTTCCGAAATACGGAGATTCGCCTGTGACTAGCTTTAGCAATCTGGCTGATTCAGAAAAAATCGCCCTCGGAACGCCGGAATCCGTGCCGGCAGGAGCTTATGGGGAAGAATCACTGACAAAGCTTTCTTTATGGGACAAAGTGAAGGATAAGATCGTTTACGGAAAAGACGTTCGCCAAGTTCTTTCTTATGTTGAAACAGGAAATGTAGACGCAGGCGTTGTTTATAAAACAGACGCTCTGATCTCTAAAAAGGTCAAAATGATTGACGAGGCAAAGGCAGATACACACAGTCCGATTGTTTATCCGTTAGGAATCGTAAAAGATACCAAACACCGTAAGGAAGCGAAGGAGTTTTACGATTACCTGCAATCAGATGAAGCAATGAAAGTATTTGAGAAATATGGTTTTACTGCCGAATAGCATAAGCGCTTCAGAGTTTTTCACACCTGTTGTGCTTTCCTTTCAGGTGGCGGCAGTTGCCGGATTTGTTGTCATTATTCTCGGAACACTAGCCGGGGCATGGATGTCGCGGGCATCATTTTTCGGAAAAACGGCGCTCGAAACACTTTTTATGCTTCCGCTCGTTCTGCCGCCTACAGTTGTCGGTTTTATCTTGATCGTCATTTTCGGAAAGCACAGTTTCATCGGACAAGCCATCGAATGGGTCTTTCAGCAGCCTGTCATTTTCACTTGGTGGGCCGCTGTGATCGCCTCGGCGATTGTGGCCTTTCCGCTTATGTATCAATCCGCCAAAACAGGATTCACCGATATTGATCCTGATATACAGGGCGCAGCAATGGTAGACGGCGCAAGCAGATGGAAGGTATTTATCCATATTTCCGTCCCGCTCGCCTATCCTTCATTGCTGACAGGGAGCATCCTCAGCCTTGCGCGGGCACTCGGAGAATTTGGCGCAACACTCATGTTTGCAGGGAACATCCCCGGTGTTACGCAAACACTGCCGACGGCCATTTACGTCGCTTTGGATTCCGGCAACAATGCCCTCGCCTGGGCGTGGGTCATCTGTATTGTCGTCATTTCCTTTTTGATGTTGTTTTTCATTCAACAGAAAAAAACACACTAAAAAAACTCCCCGTAACGGGGAGTTTTTTATTAAAACAGAAGCTCATCAGGATTTGGGCCGACACGCTCATCTTTGTTCAACGCGTCAATTTTGTCCATGTCTTCCTGAGACAATTCGAAATCAAAAATATCAGCGTTTTCGATAATACGGTGTTCTTTGATGGATTTTGGAATTGTTACAACTTCATGCTGAAGGTCCCAGCGCAAAATCACTTGAGCTACAGATTTATTGTGCTTTTCAGCAATCTGTGCGAGCACTTCGTTATCCAGAAGCTGCCCCTGCATGAGCGGAGACCATGCTTCCAGCTGGATGCCTTGTTTTTTACAATAGTCTCTTAATTCTTTTTGCGTCAAACGAGGGTGAAATTCCACTTGGTTGATCATCGGTTTGATTTCAGCATCTTTTAAAAGCTCTTCTAAATGATGAACTTGGAAGTTGCTGACGCCAATCGCGCGGATTTTGCCGTCCTTGTACAGCTTTTCAAGCGCGCGCCACGTATCTTTATATTTATCCTTGCCAGGCCAGTGGATTAAATATAGATCTAAATAATCAAGCTGAAGCCTTTCCAAGCTTTTTTCAAAGGCAGCAAGCGTTGTTTCGTACCCTTGATCTTCATTCCATACTTTTGATGTAATGAAGAGCTCTTCTCTTGCCACACCGGATTCTTTAATTCCGAGGCCAACGCCTTCTTCATTTTTGTAAATCGCTGCTGTATCAATGCTGCGGTAGCCGTTTTTAATTGCCGCTTTTACTGATTCAGTCGCTTCGCTTCCGTTTTCAACTTTATAAACGCCCAAACCGAACCAAGGCATTTCAACTCCGTTATGTAATTTTACAGTATCTTTTAAACTTGTTGGCACTTGAACATCCACCCTTTCACTGAAATGTAAGCGTCTATATTATCTCACAATCCTCTCAGCCGATACCAATAATACGCTTAAGATCCTCTTTTTGCTTCTTTTTTCACAGCATAATAAACAAGGAGCACTATTTTTTTCCTATTTTAACAATATTACGATTATGAATAAAATGAGCAGGGTATGCAACTAGTGTAACCAAATGAAAACAAAGGAGGAAACAACTTGAAACGGATTCGTATTCCAATGACACTTGCGCTTGGTGCCGCTTTGACTATTGCCCCTTTGTCCTTTGCTTCCGCTGAAGAAACCCCCGCTCCGAAGAATTCGCAGACAGCAACAGCCGGAGCAACTGCAGCTGAGGTCGGTTTAAATGTAAACCTGGATGTGCTTGGCATTGCTAATCAAATTGCCGATGCCATTAAATCCGCACAGAACCGGGATGGATTTGTGAAAAACCTTATGGAGTCTTCCTTCTACGCATCCGGCCAAAAATACAACGTCATGGTATTTAATTTAAGCCAAGAGTATGACGATCACTTGAACGGTGTGCAATTTTACGGTTCAGCCGTTTATGACGGCATTACGTACGGCATTTGGGTATTTGAAGATGGAACCTTTACAAACAAAGGAGATGGCGGCTGGATTAACTGGGCCTTCAGAGGCTGGTTCGACCGGGATGGCAGCACTGTCGAATTCCATCGCCCTTAATATAGAAAAAAGCTGGCGTTAGAACGCCAGCTTTTTTGCTGCAGTTATTCGCCGCCTTCAAGCATCGCGGCTTCTACATCATTAATGTATTGGCGAAGCTCATGGGAGATGTCTCGGGAAATTTCCCGCTCCTCGAAGAGCGTTTGAATTTCATTTCTGATCGCCTGCACAGCCTTCAGCTTCACTTCCAGCTTCTGATTTTCAAAATGAGCACTTGATTTCAGCTCATGATGGCTGTGCTCCAGCCTGAAAATTAACTGTTTATAAAACGTAATGACAGATAAAAAGACTTCTTTATGTTCTTCTGTCTTATGTTTCTCCAAGTATTCTATCGCTGCTTTTGCCGTTTTCACTCTCGTTGCCCGTATCAATCCCGCTTCATTTAAAATCGACATCTCCGGCTTTTTATGTTCACCGAAGAAAATCCAATACATCAGCCGCTTGAGCCTTGTTTTTGATAATCCGACTTTAAATGGGTTGGCATACAAAATTTCTAATTCGTTAAACCGTTCTTGCAGCACATTTGCCGTTTCTTCCGGGATGTCTCCCCGCTCCAGCATTTTCACCAGCGCCTCTTGCTCAGCGTTAACCCCTTGGGCACGGACTTTTCGCTCTTGCTTTTTGATCCGATTAGATGATGTATATTGCTGAAAACGAAGATTTTTCATTTTCTCATTGTATTCAGCTATAACCGCAAGAGAGGCTGTTTTGTTTGTATCGTTCATGTCCTCCTTAATCGTTCGGAGAGCTTTTTTAATCAATTTGCGCCTCGCCGTCAGAAGCTTTTCATTTCGTTTCTCGTCCTCTTCTTCTATTTCAGTCAGAAGCGGCAGGACAACGGTGGCAATGACAAGCGTGCATAAAATGACGCCGGCTGCTAAAAAGAGAATTAGATTTCTTTCCGGGAACGGTGTGCCATCCTCCAGGAAATAAGGAATGGAGAAAGAACCCGCAAGCGTTACAGCACCGCGCACACCGGAAATCGAAAGTAACAGCGTCGAACGAAGACCCGGTTTATAGATGTTCTGATCCCTATTAAAGAACCATTTGCCATTCCAGAAAAACAGCACCCATAGAAATCTGAGGAGCATTAACGTAAATGTAATGACTAGGATATAGCTGATCACCTTCAAGTTGCTGATTGCAGTGTCGTTAAAGATGACAGAAATGACGTCCGGAATCTGCGTCCCGAGAATAACGAAAACCAGACCGTTCAAAATAAATAAAATAATGTTCCACGTACTTGAGGAGACGATTTGCAGTTTGACCATCGTTGATTCCAGACGATCCTGTTCAACTGCATGGGTAATGCCTCCCGCCACAACGGCTAAAATACCGGAAACGCCAATTTCTTCCGCTGCCAAATAAATGACAAACGGTGTCAGAATTTGAATCAGCATATGCATCGTGACATCCTGCATACCGAGGCGGCGCAGGAACAGGCGAAAACGAATAATGAAGAACGAAATGACAACCCCGCACAGCAAGCCTCCGAGAGAAATAAATACAAAGCTGACAGCCGCTTGTGCTAATGAAAATGCACCAGTCACTGCTGCTGCAATCGCAAACTTAAAGGCTACCAGACCTGATGCGTCATTCATCAGCCCTTCCCCTTCAAGCAGACGAAGAATCCCTTTTGGCATTTTCACTCTTCCTGATAATGCGCTGACAGCGACAACATCAGTCGGTGAAAGAATGGCCGCAAGTCCAAAAGCCGCTGCCAGCGGAATATCAGGAATCATCCAGTGAATCGTGTAGCCTCCTACAATCACAGTCGCAAATACAAGGCCGAGTGCAAGCAATAAAATTGGAGCTCGTAAATTCCAAAGCTCTGCCCGCGGCGTTCTCTTCCCATCATTAAATAGAAGAGGCGCAATAAACAAAACAAAAAACAATTCGGTGCTTAACTCAAAATGAAGCCCCTGTGGAAATGAGGCCGCAAGAATCCCAAGTGCTACCTGAATCAGAGGCACTGGTATAAATGGAATAAACCGGTTTACGATATTGGATATCGCAATGATCGTTAATAAAACGAGAACAACTAAAAATATGTCCAAATGCATGACCTCCTTCGTCTGATGTGTATCGTGCATGATGAGTTAATGCCTGATTGTCTATGAGAGGCTGGGCTAGGATGGCCTTGCATCCAATATGTGATTTCGCAGGAGTTGTCTTCTTTTATAGTACCCTTTTTAGGGTATTATTTCTCATGATATGCTCACAGTGAACTTTTTTGCAGCAGAGCAAATTTTAGATAAAAAGAGACAGGGAGCTATTCCCTGTCTCTCTTCTTTCTTTATCAATGATGAAAATTTGTGCCGTCAGTCGTTGCTTTAATGATGCCGGCGCGGATGACAAAGTCACCGAAGTGCTCGCCTTCCTCGCGTTCTTTCGCATAGCGGGAAAGAAGGACACGCAGCTCGCTTAAAATGTCTTCTTCACCGATGTTTTCACGGTACATTTTGCTCAAACGGCTTCCGTCAAATGCAGCACCAAGATACATATTATATTTGCCTGGCGCCTTGCCAATAAATCCGATCTCACCAAGGGCATGGCGTGCACAGCCGTTCGGACACCCTGTCATGCGAATGGTAATTTCCTGATCACGAAGGCCGTTTTCGTCAATAATCTCTTCAACCTTATCTAAAAGGGTCGGCAAATAACGTTCTGCTTCAGCCATTGCCAATCCGCACGTTGGAAGAGCGACGCACGCCATAGAGCTGCGGCGGAGCGCTGAATGATGCTTGCCGTCAGTAAGTCCGTATTGCTCGATTAACGCACTGATTTCTTCTTTTTGATCGCTTGAAACGTTCGCAATAATTAAGTTCTGATTGGATGTCAGACGGAACTCGCCTGTATGAACCTTGGCGATTTCCCTCAAGCCTGTCATCAGCTTATAATCATCGTAATCCGTCACACGTCCGCCTTCGACAAACAGCGTAAAATGCCATTTATCCTCAATGCCTTCCACCCAGCCATAGCGGTCTCCGTTATGGTCGAAATGATACGGCTTCGCTTCTTCCAAACTCCAGCCGAGACGGTTTTCCAATTCTTCTTTTACGGTTTCTAAACCGAGGCGGTCAACCGTGTATTTGAACCGTGCATTTTTACGGACAGAACGGTTTCCGTAATCACGCTGAATCGTAATCGTTTTCTCAGCAACGTCATACATTTGCTCAGGACGGCAGAACCCGATCACCTTGGCTAATTGCGGATATGTCGCTGTGTCGCCATGCGTCATCCCCATACCGCCGCCGATCGCCACGTTAAAACCGATCAGTTTGCCATCTTCAACAATCGCAATGAATCCGAGGTCTTGTGAAAAGACGTCAATATCATTAGATGGCGGAACGGCAATACCGATTTTAAATTTCCGCGGCAGATAGAGCGGTCCGTACATTGGCTCGACTTCTTCCTCAGGCGTGCCGGCCACTCTTTCCTCATCAAGCCAAATTTCATGATATGCTCTCGTCCGCGGCAGCAGATCATCACTTAATTTTTTAGACCATTCATATACCTCTGAGTGGATTTCAGACTGATAAGGATTCGATGCACACATGACGTTGCGGTTTACGTCTCCGCATGCTGCGATCGTATCCAAAAGAGCTGAGTGGATCGTCTGAATGGTTTTCTTCATGTTCCATTTCAGAATTCCGTGCATTTGGAACGTTTCACGTGTTGTCAGTTTTAATGTGCCGTTCCCGTATTTCTGAGAAAGGTCATCCATGACAAGCCATTGCTCAGGTGTTGAAACGCCTCCTGGCATACGCACGCGCAGCATGAACTGATATGCCGGTTCAAGCTTTTGCTTTTGGCGTTCATTCCGGAGATCACGGTCATCCTGCAAATAACTGCCGTGGTGTTTCATCAGGCGGTTGTCATCATCCGGAATTCCGGCACTGATCCGGTCCATCATCACTTCTTTCAGTGTGCCGCGCAAATAATCACTTTCTCTTTTAATGCGTTCAACATCACTTGGAGAGCCGTCCGGTGCTTTTAAGATTTTGGTCACCATGTTGTAAAACTCCTTTCAAGTCAAATCAATATACATCACGCTGATAGCGTTTTTGCTGCTGCATATCGGCAAGATAAGCTTCCGCTTCATCGTGGCTCATATTGCCTTCTTTCTCGATAATTTCAAGCAATGTGTTATGGACGTCATGCGCCATGTGCTTTTCATCGCCGCAAATGTAAACAGCTGCGCCTTCTTGAAGCCACTCGAACAATTCTGCGCTCTGTTCAAGCATGCGATGCTGCACATATACTTTTTCTTCCGTATCACGCGAGAATGCCACATCCATTTTTGTCAGCACACCGTCTTTGAGCCAATTCTGCCACTCCGTCTGGTAAAGGAAATCTGACACAAAGTGCTGATCGCCAAAGAACATCCATGCTTTCCCTTCCGCTCCCGTCTCCTCACGCTCCTGCATAAAGGAACGGAACGGGGCGACGCCCGTCCCAGGGCCGACCATGATAATCGGTGTTTCAGGGTCTTTCGGAAGCTTAAAGTTTTGATTATGCTGGACATAAACCGGCAGTGTATCTCCCGGCTGCAGACGCTCCGCGCATAAAATCGAGCAGACGCCTTTTCGTTCACGGCCGTGCGCATCGTAGCGGACTGCGCCGATCGTTAAATGCACTTCATCCGGATTTGCGGATAAACTGCTCGCAATCGAATAGAGGCGGGCTGGCATTTTTCGCAGAATCGAAACAAACTCCTGCGCCGATACACTGAACGGGCCATAATCACGAACGAGATCAAGCAAATCGCGCCCTTCAAGATACGCTTTTACTTTATCCTCATTTCCCGGGGCTAAAAGCTCTCTAAGCTCATCGCTCCCTGACAGCTGGGCAGCCTGTTCAAGAAGCGGTTTTGTAAGAACGGTAATCTCATAGTAAGAAATCAGCGCTTCTTTCAGCGGGCGGACATCACCTTGCTTATTAAGCGTCACAATTTCTTCGGGGTCCCAATTCATTTCCTTAAGCAGCAGCTCGACAAGCTCCGGATCGTTTTCCGGATAGACGCCGAGGCTGTCACCAGGCTCGTATGTCAGGCCAGATCCTTCAAGAGACAGCTCCACATGGCGTGTTTCTTTATTTGATCCGCGGCCGTTCAAATTTAAATTTTCTAACACTTCAGCCCGAAACGGGTTGGTTCTTGAGAACGCAGATTCACCTGTTTGAGGCGCTGCTGCCGGCGCAGGCGCGGCACTTCCGCCCTCAGCTTCACTTAAGCCATTAAAAACGCTTTCCAGCCATTCGGCTGCCGGCTCATCATAGTCAAGATCGCAATCAACGCGCGGAGAAATCCGTTTTCCGCCGAGTTCCTCTAAGCGCTGATCAAATTCTTTTCCTGTCTGGCAGAAAAATTCGTATGAGCTGTCACCAAGCGCCAAAACAGAAAAGCGAAGATCTTCAAGCTTAGGCGCCCGTCTACCATGCAGAAATTCATGAAACGACAGCGCGTTATCAGGCGGATCGCCTTCACCGTGCGTACTGACGACGATCAAAAGATTTTTTACTTTCTTCAGCTGATTCGGCTTAAAATCGCTCATGGATGAGACGGTTACTTGAAAACCGCGCTGCTCAAGCTGCTTGCCGGCATTTTCTGCAAGCCCCTGTGCGTTTCCCGTCTGTGAACCGTAAAGAACGGTCACTTCTTTTGAAACGGCTGGTGCCGCCGCTTCTGCAGACACAGCTGCCGCCGGCGCCCCCGTAGTTTCTTGGGCGGAAACAGATTGCGCGGATAAATATCCGCTCAGCCAGATTTTCTGAGATTCGGTCAAGGTTGGCAGAAGGCGGTTAAGGAGCTCTACCTGCTCCTGATTAAACGGACTGTTCATTACCTGAAGTTGCAACGTATCCACCTCACAAAGTTATAAACTGATCGAAAATTGCATCTAATTGAACTTTACCGGAATACTAGGCTTAAGTAAAATATATTTACATGATGATAACTATTAGGAATCCTAATGATAAAACCGCTTTGTTTCATTATAAGTAGAAAAAGAGAAGGATCCCCTTCTCTTCATTCAGCATTCTGATATAAATGAGGCGGCACAGCTGTTACAAACGGACTTGCTTCACCTGTATAAAACACAGTCAGCATATGCATTGCTCGGGTGCAGGCGGTGTATAACAGCCTGCGATCGTGCTCTGTTTGGTAATGTTCTTCTGATGCATCATAGACAAGGACTGCGTCAAACTCAATCCCCTTCGCTAAATAAACTGGAATGACACAAACTCCCTTTTGAAATGTTTGATTTTCTTTATGAATCAGTCGAACATCTATATATTCGCTCATGTGAGCGTGCGCCTTTATACATTGCTGTGCAGTCTTGCAAATGACGGCTATCGTTTCGTGACCTTGCTTCTTGAGCCGTTCAATCTCTTTCGTGAGCTTTTGACAAAGGTCCTCACGTCCTTCGGTTTTGAAAACGAGAGGCATATCCCCGTTTCTGTTAAAAGGTTCAATATCCGCTCCGTCCTGTAGCATCGCTTTTGTTAACTCGACAATCTGTCTAGTCGATCTGTACGTTCTCTTTAAACGAACATATTCAGCCGGCTCACCTTCAAAGCATACATCCATACGCTTTACGCCATGTATGGCATGGGCGTAGATGGACTGATTGATATCACCGAGTACCGTCATGCTGGCAGACGGAAAAATGCTTCTCATGTAAGCCATCTGAAACGGTGAATAGTCCTGAGCTTCGTCGATAAAAAGGTGTTTGATCTTCGTATTTTTCTTTCTGCCTTCAATCAGATCCTGCATATAAAGAAACGGGGCCGCGTCCTCATAGAGCAATTTATTTTCCGCAAACGCCGACCGGGTCAGCTCCCCTATCGCTGCCGTCTCCTTATGCTGAGATTTCCCTCCCCAGCCAGAAAACAATTGCAGGTACAGCTGTGTAACATCAAGAAATGCAAGGAGTCTGACCGCCTGTTTGAGCGGTTTGAAGGCCTTTTTCACAATGATGGCGGCAAGCAGCTGCTGCTCTCTTTGATGATCGTTAAATGTACTCTCACTGAACTGTTTCCTTTCCTGCAGTTTTTTGTACACGTCCAAGTAATCCTCTTTGTCGAGCAACTCAGCTTCCTGAACGACCCAATCCTTACGACGTTCCTTTTTCTCAGACTTGTTAAGCTCACTCAGCAGCCACTTTGCGGTTTGCTCCATCCGGTTCGGAATGGACTGGCCTTGATCCAGTGAATAAAAATATGATTGAATCTGTTCCTTTGTGATCAGTTTTTGTCCGCGAAAGATGATATTTTTAAAGATCATCCCTTCAGAGGACAGCTGTTTGACGTATTCATCAATGAATTGCTGAAAAGATAAGCCCGCCTTCCATGTGATTGCAGAAAGCCTTGAAGAAAAACCGCCATCCTTTTTTTCGGTCAGGCAATATTCGAGCTGATCAAAGGGGCTTTCACATTGAAACTTGCGGCCAAGCCGATGCTCGATATATTCCTGAAACGTCGCCTGCTCCATATTCTCTTCTCCTAACTCAGGCAAAACAGAGGAGACATAGCTGTTAAATAAAAAGTTAGGAGAAAATAAAACGATTTGTCCGGCATCAATGACGCCACGGTGCCTGTATAACAAATAAGCAACACGCTGAAGGGCTGCCGATGTTTTTCCGCTCCCGGCCGCTCCCTGCACGATCAGGAATTTGCTTTTTTCATTACGGATAATCTGATTTTGTTCTTTTTGAATCGTAGACACGATATTTTTCATTTGTGTATCAGACTGATGGCTTAATACCTCTTGCAGCATTTCATCGCCGATCGTCATATCAGTATTAAACATCGCCTTAAGAGCGCCGTTTTTGATGATAAACTGGCGTTTTAGCACCATTTCCCCTTCTATCGTTTCCCCGGGCACTTCGTACTCCGCTTTTCCTGGGGAATAATTGTAGTACATACTTGAAATCGGCGCTCTCCAGTCATAGATCAGAAATTGTTCCTCCTTCTCATCCATACAAGAAGCTAAACCGATATAAATTCGCTCTGCCTGCTCCTCGCCGTTTTCAATAAAATCAATCCGGCCAAAATAAGGCGATGCTTTTAATTGATGAATTCGTTTGAGCTGCTGATCCATACGCCGATGATTCCGTTCCCGATCAGACAGCAGCTCTGCCTGCTGCTTAATGCTTGCCATCGTTTCAACTGCTTCATGGGCATCATCAAGATTAACCGTAACATCCTCCCAAAAGCTTTTTCTTAATCCGATAATATCATGCTTTAACCCGCCTGCAGACGTTTCCAGAAACCGCTCTTTTTTGCCGAGCTCCTGCAGCACCTCATCTATTCTTGACTGCTCTTCCTTCCATTCTTTATCCTGCTGATTCATGAACGGCACCTCCAGAAAATAGTTGACAAACACAGATGAAATACTGTAAAATATAATTGGATACATATATACAATATATGATAAAAATAGGCAAATACAATTCATCTTAGCACATTCACCCAATATCAATCAAGGTTTGGGTTATTTATATGCAAAAAAACCGATTTCAAATTGAAATCGGTTTTTTTGCTGTTAGTTATCTAAACGAAAAGAACGGTTTGGCAGCTTCCAATTAAACATATAGGAACAAACGCGGCAAACAACAAGCACGAAAAACAGAACGTACAATCCGAACGAGTTTCCCAGCCAGCCTAAGCCGACGATTAAACCACCGAGAGCCGCCCAGACCGCATAAATTTCTGCTTTCAGTACAAGCGGCTTGCGTCCGGCAAGAAGATCGCGGATGATTCCGCCCCCGCTTCCCGTCAGCACCGCAGCCACGATGACGGCACTAAGCGGATGGCCCATTTTTACGGCATACAGTGCGCCTTGGATGGCGAAGGCTGCGAGACCGATCGCATCTGATAAATTGCCCCACTTGTTCCAATGCTTCAGCAGCAGTTTCGGAAACAGAAACACAATCGTAATAGACAGGAGGGCAATTTGAAAGTACGCGCCCTGCTCCCATAGCGCTGACACCGGAACACCGATCAGCAGATTGCGGATCGCCCCTCCTCCAAAAGCTGTGACAATCCCTAATATATAAACTCCTAAAATATCATATTCCTCTTCCATTGCAACAATTGCACCGCTGACTGCAAACGCAATGATGCCAATCACACTGAGCAGCTCCCAAGCCATTCTGATGACTCCCTTTATGTTTGTTAAATTTTCTGACGACCTCTAGATTTTATAATCGCTCAAGCGTAAAATCAATAACATTTTCACGATAAAAAAAGATAAATTTAGAGGGAATCCTGCTAATGCTATTGGACATGAGTTTTCGAGATTAAAAAAGCGCCCGGCATACGCGGGCGCTTTTTATGTTATTCAGATTTTTCGCCTTTCAGCAGACACATAAAAACGATAATCAGGATAAAAGCAATCAGGGCCAGGAATGGAATGGTCATAAAACCAAACCAGTTAATATATTGGCCTGAGCACGGCACGCCGCTTACACACGGTTTAATGCCGGTAAAGCCGGGCACTTTTTGCTCTAAGTAGTGCATGATCGAAATAAATGCCCCGATAATCGCCATGGGGAGCACATATTTTTTCACGCGTGTGTCTCCTTGAAAGGTGGCGATGCCTAAAATCAGGACGAGCGGATACATAAGAATACGCTGATACCAGCACAGTTCACATGGAATGAACTTTCTGATTTCACTGAAATACAGGCTGCCAAGCATAGCGACAAGAGCTACAACCCAGGAAGCATATAAAAATACAATTCTATTTTTCATATAGTTACTTCCCTTTCAGCTCTTTTTCTATTGTTTCTTTGATTTCATCATAATCCGCAAAATTTTTGATCACTTTATCATTTACGTAAATCGTCGGTGTTGCTTTTATGTTCATTTTTTGATTAAGGTCAGAATCCTTTTCCACTTGAGAAGCAAATGTTTCCTTATCAAGATTGTCCTTGAGCGTCTCAGCTTTTACCTTTGTGGTGCTTTTGGCAAGATCACCGAGAACGGCTGGGGTCACCCATTCCTGTTCTGTGTCCGGCTGTTTTTCAAACAGCTTTTCATGGAATGTCCAGAAAGAGTCAGGATCCTCTTTCCATACTTCTTCTGATGCAAGAGCCGCTAATCTAGAACCTTTTCCATGAAACATAACATTCACGAATGAAAATTTCACATCGCCCTTATCAATAAAGTCTTTTTGTATTTTTGGGAAGATGTCACTGTTAAACACCTTACAAGACGGACATTTGTAATCTCCGAATTCTACTACAGTTACCGGTGCATCATCCTTGCCAAGCACAGGCTGGCCTTTGATAGACGGCTGTCCGGAAACCGCTTCATTGCCTTGTTCCGTTTTGTTATTAATGATTACAATGGCTGCTAATAAGACAACAACCACAACCGTAAGGATGACCGCGAATTTCGCAGAAGACTGCTGTTTCTTTTTCACTCCGACACCTCATCGTTTTCAAATTAAAAAAGAAGCGGATCGCAATTGACCCACTTCTTTATTTTAACAAGACAAGCGCCTATAAGAAAACCCCGAAAAAATGAATTCTCTCCGACAATTTATCTGTTTTTGAGACGCATAACGCGCATGGCGTTTGCCACAGCGAGCAGTGTAACGCCGACATCTGAGAAAACCGCTTCCCACATGGTCGCAATTCCAAATGCTCCGAGTATGAGAAAGATCGCTTTTACACCTAAAGCAAAGCCGATATTTTGCCACACGATTCGCCGTGTCCGTTTCGCAATGCGAATCGCTTCCGCTATTTTCGACGGCTGATCTGTCATCAGCACGACGTCTGCGGCTTCTACAGCAGCGTCTGAGCCAAGGCCTCCCATGGCCGCTCCGATATCCGCACGCGCAAGTACCGGCGTATCATTAATGCCGTCACCGACAAAAATGAGTTTTTCATTTGGCGAAAGCTTGGCTTCCAATGCTTCGACCCGCGACACTTTATCCTGCGGCAGCAGCTCCGCATATACCTCGTCAATGCCAAGCTGTTTTCCGACGGCTTCTCCCGTTTGTTTCGAATCACCTGTCAGCATCACTGTTTGTTTGATTCCAAGCGATTTCAGATCAGCAACCGCCTGTGCTGCATCTTCTTTTACTTCATCCGCTATGATGATGGCTCCGGCATAGCGTTGATCAACAGCAACGTGTACGATTGTTCCGGCATTTTCGACCGGGACACCCTCAATCTGTTCTCTTTCCATGAGCTTTTTATTCCCAGCAAGGATTTCTGTTCCGTTTACTTTTGCAAAAATGCCGTGGCCGGATATTTCCTCATATGACTCTATCACGTCAGAGGAGAGCATTTTTCCATAAGCTTTACGTATAGATTCGGCAATCGGATGCTGGGAATGAAGCTCAGCATATGCCGCCGCTTCAAGTAACCTTTCCTTTGTAAATCCTTCCGCAGGTTTGATTGCTGTCACTTCAAAGCTGCCTTTTGTTAATGTTCCTGTTTTATCAAACACCGCGTATTTAACTTGATTCAAGGCTTCTAAATAATTGCTTCCCTTCACAAGCACTCCGGCCTTTGAGGCTGCTCCGATTCCGCCGAAGAAACCGAGCGGAATAGAGACAACAAGCGCACATGGACAAGAAATCACTAAGAAAATCAGTGCACGGTACACCCAATCAGAAAGTGCGGCGCCAGGAATAACCAACGGCGGGACAAAGGCCAGCAATACCGCGATGATCACAACAGCAGGTGTATAATACTTGGCAAACTTCGTGATAAAGTTTTCTGTCCGCGCTTTACGGCTGCTCGCATTCTGAACCAAATCTAATATTTTTGATACTGCAGACTCCTGGTAGCCCTTTGTGACTTCAATATGCAGAACGCCGTTTTGATTGATGAAGCCTGACATCACATCTTGTCCTACTGCAGCTTTTCTAGGAACGGATTCACCTGTCAAAGCAGACGTATCAACCATCGCTGATCCCTGCACGACCTTACCGTCAAGGGGTATGCTTTCTCCCGGATTGACCACAATGATATCTCCAATCTGTACGTCCTCCGGAGAAACCAGTTCGATGCCGTTCTCTGTTTTGACATTGGCGTAATCAGGCCGTATGTCCATTAACGCACTGATTGATTTTCTGGACCGGCTGACCGCGGCTCCTTGAAAAAGCTCACCGATTTGATAAAACAGCATAACGGCAACGCCTTCAGGGTATTGCTGAATTAGAAAAGCGCCGATTGTGGCAAGAGCCATTAAGAAATGCTCATCAAATACCTGACCGCGGCTGATGTTTTTGACTGCACGGATGACAATGTCACCGCCGATGATCAAATAGGCGGCAAGGAAAAGCAAAAATTCGATTGTTCCGGAATGAACGGCATATGCCACTGCTCCGAGAATGACAGCCGCCGCCATTCTGCTCAGCATTTTGATCATTCGATTACGGTAGCCGTCATCTGCTGATTTCTTTTTATGCTTTTGACGAACCGTTACATGCGGATCGATTGATTTCACTTTTTTCTCCACTTTATTGGTGACCCATTGCTCTTCTTTCCCATCGGCTGAGACAGTTAAGGTGCTTGCCGCAAAATTTACCGCGCATCCGTCTATGCCTTTTATGTCTTTGACTCCATTTTCAATTTTTTGAGCACAATTGCTGCAATCCAAACCGTCCAGAACGTATTCCTGTTTCACTAGTCTCACCTTACCTTCCGATTTAGGGTTCCCTCTTCAAAGCGTATCAATGAGTGTTGATATTGAATTTTTATATATGAGCACATACTCATATAATGGTTACATCTATTATATGTCGTTTTCCAAGAAAGTGTCAATGTAAAACAAAAACCGGCATATAGCCGGTCTTTATTTTACTTTCTGCAAACGGAGCGCATTCAGAACAACGGAAACGGAGCTGAACGCCATTGCTGCTCCTGCTATCCATGGCGCTAAAAATCCAAGCGCTGCGATTGGGATGCCTAGGCTGTTATAGCCAAGCGCCCAGAATAAGTTTTGTTTAATGTTTTTCATTGTTAATCTGCTCATGCGAATTGCGTCGGCAATGCTGTTCAGATCGCCGCGAATAAGCGTAATGTCTGCCGTTTCCATGGCAATGTCCGTGCCTGTTCCAATCGCCATGCCGATATCGGCTGTGGCAAGCGCCGGCGCATCGTTAATTCCATCGCCTACCATGGCCGTCTGGCGGCCTTCTTTTTGCAGGCGGGAAATTTCTGCTGCTTTTTGTTCCGGAAGGACTTCCGCAATGACACTCGTAATTCCCGCTTCCTTCGCAATCGCTTCAGCGGTTCTGCGATTGTCTCCTGTCATCATGATGACATCCAGGCCCAACTCTTTTAGACGGGCTACTGCTGCCCGTGACGTGTCTTTTATTGTATCGGCAACCGCTACAAGCCCGGCGGCTTCACCATCAATGGAGACAAGCATAACTGTTTTCCCTTCTGCCTCAAGTTCTTCCATTTGGGCAAGAAGTGCTCCATGCTCAACCTGTTCGCTCTCCATTAACTTTCTTGTGCCGACGAGAATGGTTTTGCCTCCGGCTTCAGCCAAAATGCCTGCGCCGATTTTTGCTTCAAAGCGAGTCAGCTTCGGTATCTCAAGCCCTTTTTCTTTCACGCCCGCAACAATCGCTTCACCGAGCGGATGCTCCGATCCCGTTTCAGCTGCCGCCGCAAATTGCATCAGATCTTCTTCTTCAAAACGGCCGAATGGAATGGCATCTGTCAGCTGCGGCTTCCCGTTTGTCACAGTTCCGGTTTTATCGAGAACAATTGTATCAAGACGATGTGTTTTTTCTAAATGCTCACCGCCTTTAAAAAGAATCCCGAATTCAGCAGCGCGCCCAGATCCAGCCATAATACTCGTCGGAGTGGCAAGGCCTAGGGCGCATGGGCAGGCAATGACAAGAACCGCAATAAACTTGCTGGTGGCTTCGGCAAAATCGCCGGGAGCCGCCCAAAGATACCAAATGAGGAAAGTGAGAACGGCAATCCCCAATACGACGGGTACAAAAATACCGGAAATCTGATCGGCGAGACGCTGGATCGGCGCTTTTGACCCTTGTGCTTCCTCGACAATTTTGATGATATGAGAAAGTGCCGTATCCTTTCCGACGTTGACAGCTTTAATTTTCAGGAAGCCGTTTGAGTTCACGGTTGCACCTGTCACGCTGTCACCTGGATTTTTGTCAACAGGAAGACTTTCGCCTGTGATCATTGACTCATCTACAGCCGAGCGGCCTTCAACCACTTCTCCGTCGACAGGAATTCGTTCGCCCGGTTTGACGTAAACAATGTCATTAACTAGTACTTCGTCTATCGGAATGATTTGCTCCTGTCCGTTTCTTACGACAGTCGCTGTCTTCGCTTGAAGTTTCATCAGCTTTTTAATGGCATCCGAAGAACGGCCCTTTGCTTTTGTTTCAAACAGCTTACCTAATAAAATTAGTGTCAGCAAAATCGCGCTTGTTTCATAATAAAGACCGTCTGTATGCCCATGGGAACCGATGCTTTGGATGGTAAGATAAAGGCTGTAAGCGTAAGCAGCCGTCGTACCTAGCGCGACCAATACATCCATATTGGCACTTTTATTTCTGAGCGCCTTATACGCACCCGCATAAAACGGCCAGCCGATCAGAAACTGGACTGGTGTCGCCAGCGCAAACTGCATCCACGGATTGAGAAATATATCCGGCACCCAAATAAACGATGTAAACGTAAAATGGCTCACCATCGCCCAAAGCAATGGAAACGACAGAACCGCTGAAAAGATCAGTCTCACCATTTGCTTCCGTTCTTCTTTCTTTTTAGAAGATGCTGCTTCACCTTCTACATCGCCCTTGGGCTTAAGTTTATATCCCAGCTTATCTACCACTTCTATCAAATCGCCGGCAGACGCTTCTTTTGGATTGTACTCAACCGTAACCGTTTCTAAAGCGAAGTTTACAGGAGCATTTGTGACGCCTTCTATTTTGTTAAGCCGCTTTTCAATCCGATTGGCGCAGGCTGCACAAGTCATGCCTTCAATATCGAATTCAGCTTTTTCTGTCAAGACGTGATAGCCAAGCTTTTCTATTTTTTCCTGAATCGCTGCTGCCCCTGTCTCAGCGGGATCGTAGGTGACATTTGACGTTTCCATTGCCAGATTGACATTGGCATCCGTCACACCGGGCATCCGCTTCAAACCTTTTTCAATTCTGGAGGCACATGCCGCACAGGTCATACCCGATACCTGCATTGCGATTTCCTTTTGTTCACTCAACATACTCACTCCTTTATATACACCCGGGGGGTATATAAAAATGAAAGAAATATCGCGCCTCCCTAAAGGAGCGACACCTCGAATCAATCGGCTACATCATAGCCCTGATCTTCTATCGCATCCGCAATGTCCTTGACTGATATTTTGTCAGCATCAAACGAAACATCGACTTTTCCCGCTTCCAGATTGACATGAACAGCACTGACGCCGTCCAGTTCCCCTACGCTCGTTTCCACAGCTTTGACGCAGTGCTGACAAGACATTCCTTCAACTTGCAATGTTTTTTGTTCCATTTGAATTCCTCCTGTTTATCTTTCTGTTTTCATCCTACCATACCCCCGTAGGGTATTACAACAAAAAAAGACTTTATGATTTTGTGAACTTTTTAAATACGTCCAAAAGCTCAGAAATGGCCTGCTCCCCGTCTCCGCTTTTGATGGCATCTGCTACACAATGATGGGCATGGTCCTCAAGCAAGTGGAGAGCCACCTTTTGCATTGCCGCCTGAACAGCTGAAATTTGCACAAGAATGTCTACACAATATCTATCGTTTTCCACCATATTTTGAATGCCTCTGACCTGGCCTTCAATCCGCTTTAGCCTGTTTGTGATTTGATCCTTTTCTTTTGAGCTTTTATGGTTTAATGCTTTATGTTCGTTATGCTTCTCCATGCGTACACCTCTGTTTCTTATATTAATTCCCATTATACTGATTGTCCAAACTGTTGTCTAAGCATGCCGCCGCAAAAAAATGAATCAGTTAGGTTTTACCATTTTCATAAAAGGGTATATACCTTTTGTGAAAACGCTTTTAAAGGGGAGAAGAAAAGTGGATACGATAAAGGTTGGGATATTAGGGTACGGACTGTCTGGTTCTGTTTTTCATGCGCCGCTGCTTGCCGTTCTGGATGAGTATCACATCAGCAAAGTTATGACATCACGGACAGAAGAAGTAAAACGGGATTTTCCTGATGCAGAAGTTGTGCATGAACTTGAGGACATGACAAATGACCCGGCCATTGAGCTTGTCATCGTCACTACCCCGAGCGGGCTTCATTACGAGCACGCTATGGCATGCATTCAGGCCGGAAAACACGTGGTGATGGAAAAACCGATGACAGCGACGGCCGAAGAGGGTGAGAAATTAAAGAAGGCTGCTGATGAAAAAGGTGTTTTGTTAAGTGTCTATCATAACCGGCGCTGGGATAACGACTTTTTAACGATTAAAAAGCTAATTGCTGACGGATCCCTTGAAGATATCAATACATATCAAGTCTCCTATGACCGCTACAAACCTGAGGTTCAAGCGCGGTGGCGGGAAAAAGAAGGTGCTGCCACTGGTACATTGTATGATCTCGGCTCTCATATCATAGACCAAGCCCTCCATTTGTTCGGAATGCCAAAAGCTGTTACTGCAAACGTGATGGCCCAGCGTGAAAATGCCGAAACTGTTGACTATTTTCATTTGATAATGGATTACGGCAAGCTCCAAGCCATTCTGTACGGAGGATCGATCGTTCCTGCAAATGGGCCTCGTTATCAAATCCACGGGCAGCATTCAAGCTTTATAAAATACGGAATCGACGGACAGGAAGACGCACTCAGAGCAGGAAGAAAACCGGAGGATGACAGCTGGGGAGCGGATGATCCGGAATTTTACGGACAGCTGACAACCGTTCATGGCACAGACAAAAAAACAGAAACCATTTCATCGGTAAATGGCTCCTATCTTACCTATTACCGCAAAATAGCGGAAAGTATACGGGAAGGGGCTGCGCTGCCTGTTACCGCTGAAGAAGGAATTGATGTCATCCGCATCATTGAAGCCGCGATGAAAAGCAGTGAAGAGAAACGTACCATTATACTGGAGCAATAAACAAAAGCCTCCCCTGATAAAAGGGGAGGCTTTTTCATTAAAATGTTTTTCCTGCTTCTTTCGCACGCGCAATCGCGTCTTCCTTGATTTGCTGTGCTTTATCAGGCTCCGCATTATGTCCCTCTACGAAAATGCCATCGAAGGATGGTACGCCGAAGAAGTTCATCATGATGCCGATGTAGCGGTGGCCCATTTCCATTTCAGCCGCAGGACCTTCTGAATAGTAGCCGCCGCGTGCTTGGATATGAATCGCTTTTTTATCAGTTAACAAGCCGATAGGGCCTTGTTCAGTGTATTTGAATGATTTTCCTGCAACTGCAACAGAATCAAGATATGCTTTCATCACTGGCGGGAATGAGAAGTTCCATAAAGGAGTAACGAATACATACTTATCAGCAGATGCAAATTGATCGCTAAGCTCTCCCAGACGGCCCACTTTCGCTTTTTCGGTTTCAGAAAGCTCTTCAAAGCCTGTGCCTGACTGAAGCTTGCCCCAGCCGCTGAATACATCCGCGTCAATGTGAGGGATGTTTTCTTTGTACAAATCGATATGTACAACTTCATCATTTGGATTCGCTTCTTTGTAAGATTCAATAAATGCTTTACCTGTTGCCATACTGTAAGAAGTAGCTTCATCATGCGGGTGAGCAGTGATATACAATACTTTTGCCATTTTTACCAGCCCTTTCGTTTTTAAGATCACACATCAATTATTATCATACAGATGCATTATGATTATTCTGTCTCTCTTAGACTTTATTATAGGGATAATAAAAATTACTTTCAAGTAAAATATCTCGAATTAAAGATTATTTTACTTCTCAAAAGCTGTCCGTAAGCCGGAATACAGCGCGGAGAGCTCTTTGCTGATCCTCGGGTAATAAGGAACATGCGGCACTTGTATATCCCCCGGCATACTTTTCATCAAAGCGGATTGCTCAGCTTGTTCAAAAAACGCCCGCAGCTGGTTGGTCTCTTCTTCAGAAAACGGAGCAGGCGGACGATGGTGGGCTTGGGCCGAGAGCAAATAATACCCTAAGTGCTGAGCACCGGAAATGGCAGGCCAGAGCGCATCCGCATGAGTGTTAGGAAATTCCCCAAGCGCCTTGTCATACGCATCCCTAAGCCTGACAAGGCTCACCCTTAACTTGTGTTCGTCTGCTTTCTGCCCGGTTAACAGTTTCTCCATAAACTGCCCTTCCAGCCGGATGACGTCCCGCATCAGTTCAGGCAGCCGCTTCGTTGAAAACCGTCTCCACAAAAGCATCGATCCCAATAGTCCGATCACGCTCCCGACAGCTACATCCGTCAGCCTCGCTATCATAAAATAACCGACGTCCGCGCCGCCATGCATGCTTTCTGTTATGACAAGCGCGTTTGCGGTCAAAAAAGGAACCGCCAGTGCATAATTGCGGACAATCAGCAACTCAAGAAGACATTGCAGCGCTGCAATACATAAAGCAATATAAGCACCGCCCGGCTTAACAAACAGGATTGCGCCTGCCAGCCCAACACCGATCACGGTTCCGATTGAACGCTGAATGGCCCTGTGAAGCGTAAAGACAGCAGTAGTGCCAAGCATGACCGCTGCTGCCGAAAGCGGAATCCAATAGGAGCGTGCAAAACCGAATGTGAGGGCAAACATATCGGCGGCAAACAGCACAATCCCGTACTTTAACGCCCGTATCAAAATCGGAGACTGCCAGTCAAAGGCATTTCTCAAAAAGTAAAAAGAGGCTGGCAGACGGCTCGGTTCCCCATCCAGCTGCTTAACAAACCGCCCTGAAGCGATATGCAAAGCCTCATTGATTTCTCCAAACAGCTTCCGGCTGGATTCTGATTCATTCTCGTTAACCTGAAATGCACTGGAAACACGGGCATGCCCAAGCATATCGCCGGTTTGACGGAGTGCCTTTTCAATCTGTGCCTTCTCTCCGTCTGGCGTTTCAGCTGAAAAATGAATAATCGCTAGAAATATGTCGTCAGCTTTTTCGAGCAGGCGGAAAAACCGTTCATCATGCCGTGATTTTTTCCGCCTGTTCCCCTTGCCGAGAACCGTTTGACGACCTGTTCTGAGCATAAGCACCGTCTGATGCTGCGCGTTATGAAAGCCTGGCGTCCCGACGGCCGAAAGACATGCTGCCAGCTGATGATATGTTTTTTGCAGCACCGCCTCCTCCGGTCCATGCTTGTTCCACAACCAACCGATCAGGGCGATGCCCATGGCGAAAATGCCGCCGAGAAACGTCAGTCCCGCTCTGAACAGCGCTTGTGAGGAATCGGCCGGCAGCCCGGAGCTGACTAAAAAAGCTAGGACAAAAAACATTGGCGCAGGGCCTTGTATACCGAGCGCGCTAAAAATAAACATTGCTGCTGCACCGATCAGGCCCAGGACAGCCGCCATCATCCAAACCATCCCGGACAAAAGCGTGCCCAATCCAAATGAGAGGGCAATCCCAATAGAAACCAAGAGCAGCTTCAAAGCGCGCTTTTTGTACGATTCTCCGCCCGCATATAAATAAACAAAGCCCCCGATGCTTGCAGTTAAACCATAATCCGTGTGACCCGCCAATGCGCCGATCAGCACAGGAAACCCTGAAGCGATGCCTGATCCGATTGCCTTTTTCAAAGGAAAGGGATTTGCATGAATGCGAAAGGCATCCTTCACGATGCTTGGCATGGTTCTTTGATTGTTCTCAGCAGTCTTGTTCATATGACAAAATCCTTTTCCATGAATGTGTAGAACTCTTCCCGTTTATTCGCTATAGTATGCCCAAAAAACGTTAAAAAAGCAGAGACCCTACCGTCTCTGCCTTTTTCACATTAATTTATTCGCAATATCCTGAATCGGTTTGATCCAGTTGCTGTACGTCAGCTCATCCGCTTTTTTCCGATCCTTCTCTTTACATGCCTGAATGATTTGTTCATGTTCTTCAATTGAATTTTGCGGCGATTTAAAAAAAAGATATTCAAGCCGAAGAATATGCATATGAAGAACAGATGTGAAATTGCGGATATATTCATTATTGGCCGCATCAATCATGACATCATGGAACGCTTTATCAAGCCCAAGCACCTCATAGATTTCATTTCGGTTAATAGCCGCCTTCATTTGCTGATTGATCGCTGCCATCTCCTCCAAGTGGGATGACTGAATGTTTTCGATTGCCAGTTCGGCAGCGGTTGATTGCAGAGCCGCCATTGGCGGATACACCTTGAAAACATCGTTTTTTTCAATTTGTGAAATTCTTGTTTCTTTCCCCGGTGACATTTCAACAAAGCCTTGTACTGCCAATAATTGCAGAGCTTCTCTGACTGGTGTTCTGCTGACGCCAAGCGCTTTCGCTAACTCGTCGTCATTGATTTTTTCTCCGGGACCGAGAATGCCTTCTACGATCCATTTTTGAATTTGTTCCAATGCAATCGTTTTAGCAGTCTGCCTGACAGGCTTCGGAGTATTTGACGGGATTGGCATAAAAGCATCACCTCTGAATATTGGTTTGTTTTTTTAACGCCGCCAGCTTGCCGGCACTCTTCTTTTGCGATAGAACAAAAATCATTACTAAAATACACGCCGCCCCTGCCGCTTGGTATAATCCAAAGGACACACCGAGCCACAGAATGGAGGATGCCACTGCGGCAACCGGCTCAGTACAGCCGAGCATGCTTGCTTCTTGCGGAAATAAATATTTCAAGCTTGTCAAATACATATAAAAACCCAATAACGTGCCAAAAATGACTATAAAACCGATTGATACGCTCGCAGACATTGTCCATCCCTGTATATCAACGTCCCATGGGGGATGGATAAAGCTCATGCCAATGCCGCCGATCAGCATTCCCCAGCCAATTACGAGAGCAGATCCCCAGTTTTTCAAGAGTGAGCTGGAGTATAGCGTATAAAAGGCAAGAGCCGCGGCAGAAAGCAGTCCCCATATGACAGACAAAGACGAGACAGTTAAATTATTAATACTTCCATTAGTCAGCAGTAAAAAAGTGCCCCCCAAAGCCAGCACAAGTGCACAAATATCTGCTAAGTGAAAGGAATTCTTCCGGGTCACAAGCATAAACAGCACAATCATAACGGGTGCCAAGTACTGAAGAAGCGTAGCAACAGCTGCATTTCCTGTTTCAATTGAAGCTAAAAATGTATACTGAACGCCGAGCATGCCGGCAATCCCGAAAACTATCAGCTTGATAGCCGATTGTTGATCCTTCCATATCTCCCACACCGCACGTCTGTTTTTACCGGCAGATATGATAATCAGCACAAGCAGGCCTGATAAAAGCAAGCGCACGGTGACAAGCCACTCCACGGACACATCACTTGTTTCAAACAAATGCTGTGCAACAGTTCCTGATAATCCCCAAAAAGCAGCTCCGACAATGACCATAAAAAAACCGTACATCCGTTGTTTTTGAGTCGCCAACATACATCCTCCTGACAAGTAATATGCAATATATTACATATTATATCGTTTCACTTTTCTAAAAACAAAGATTTTTTACAAAAATAAAAAACAGCGCCTGTCAGCACTGCTTTGTTGCATGACTCTCCTTTAAGAGAAGATGAATAAAAAATATAGGATAAATCAATAGTTACCCATTAAACAGCCACCAAACAAGATCGAAGTCCCGGCTGAATGTCCAGAATGAAATCGCCTGAAGGCCTGAACAACAGGTCAGCACAAGAGAAATCAGCGCTATCAGCTTCCAGTCAGCACTGTTCTTCCGCTGCAAGTACAAGCTGTACAATCCTGTGAAAGAGATCAGGATATCCAGCGGGAAAAACGACCAGTTCCAGGCGATCATAAACGGATGGTCATGATGTTTAAAAGCCCAGCTTTCCGGTATCAGCGAAAACCCAGCTGACAGCCAGTACAAGATAAAACCGATATCAGTCACGAGAAAAAACAGTTTCATATTTCTCATTTGTACTGCCCACTTTTATGTACCAGCTCAGACTGCGTCCCATGATCGATCAGGTTTAAAGACACAACACCGGCGATAATCAATCCGATTGAAATGAGTTTCATGACGCTAACATTCTCTTGAAAAAACAAAAAACCAACGACTGTAATCAGGACAATTCCCATCCCTGACCATACAGCATAAGCAACAGAGACATCAATTGATTTTAGCGTAAGCGTCAGAAAGAAAAGACTCCCGCCATAAAAGAAAATCAACAGCACACTGGGAGTAAGCTTTGTAAAACCCGACGATAGCTTCATGCTGACCGTCCCGGCAACTTCAAACAGAATCGCTAAGCATAGAAACACCCAATTCACCTAACTTCAGCCTCCCCATCAGCTGTTATGCCGTTAAATAATACATCTACAATCGATTCAAGAACCTCTCCTGTCGTAAACTGATGTTTGAGCGGATATTCTGGGTCATACACTTGGTTGATGCTTCCTATATACATGTGAACAAACAGGTCCGGATTAATGTCTCTGATTCTCTTTTGCTGTTTGCACTCGTTTAATAATTCAAGGACAACTGTCCATTCTTCCTTAATAAACGTATCTAATGTAAGCCACGCATCGTAATGGTATTTCTTCAGTTCACTTAATAAACCCATATTCAGCAGTTCCATCCCCTGTGGAAGACCGATCAGCATTTTTTTCACTTTTTCGAGCACGTCTAAATTTTCATTTTCATAGATGTCTCTTTCCATTTGCTTCATCTCTGCGATAAATTGCTCGACAAACGCTTCCGCAAGCTTGTCTTTTGATGAATAATGCGCATAGAGCGTCCGCTTACTCGTTCCCAGCGCTGCTGCCAAATCATTCATCGTAAATGAAAATCCTTTCTGCCTGATCAGCCGGATGGTTTCCTCTAGAATTCTATTTTTCAAATCAATCCCCTCGCTTCTGGTACTAAAAAAACTATTTTGGTACCAGAATTATACGACAGAAATTTATGGAAATCAACAACACATAAAAAAAACCACTCCCAAAAGGAGAGGTTTAAAAGACACTGCGGACCAAACCGCCGTCCGCCCGAAGCGCCGCGCCATTGATCGCAGAGGAAAGCGGGCTGCTTAAAAATGTAACGAAGTGGGCGATTTCTTCCGGACGAATCAGTCTTTGAATAATAGATGTCGGCCGGTTTTCTTTCATAAAACGTGCCTCAGCTTCTTGAACAGTCAGGTTTTCACCAGGATACAGCGAATTCAGCATGGTTTCCACACCCTCTGTTAAGGTAGAACCCGGCATGACAGTGTTGACTGTGACATTTGTGCCGGTTGCCAGCTCCGCCAAACTGCGGGAAATGGACAGCTGCATCGTTTTTGTCGCACTGTAATGGGCCATTTCCTGTGACGGCATAATCGCCGCTTCACTGGCAATGAAAATCACACGCCCTTCTTTTTTCTCTATCATGTTGTGCAAATATTTGCGTGTCAGCCTTACCCCGCTCATAATGTTCACTTCAAAAAAACGAAACCATTCATCATCAGGAATATCAAAGTACTCCGCCGGTTCAAAAATCCCTAAATTGTTGACCAAAATATCAACGTGCGGATATGCCTGAAACAGCTCATTGCAGCCTTCTTCTGTTCCCAAATCAAATGCAGCCGGATATAGGACCGCTTCAGAATGTTGTGCGTTCAATTCATCTATCGTCTGATTCACTTTCTCTTCCCGGCGTCCGTTAATGATCACTGCCGCGCCTTCTTCAGCTAACGAAGAGGCAATGGCTTTTCCGATCCCAGATGTCGAACCAGTCACCAGTGCGGTTTTTCCTTGTAAATTCAGCTTCATTCGTTCATCCCTCCGTTTTTGATTCCTCTTATTTATTGACAGAAATGCGTTTGGTGAAACATCTGCTCTGCAATCAGTATGAAACAGCTGGGATTGAAATGGAAGTACGCACTTTTTGGTGCCTGTGATCTGAAGAAAAAATAAAGCAGAACCCCTTAAGAGGTTCTGCTTTATTGTCAGTATGTATGGAGACGGTGGGAGTCGAACCCACGTCCAGAAACATCGATTACTTAAGCGTCTACGAGCGTAGCCTGCATATTTATGGTTTCACTCATCTTCTTGCCTGCGGGCGGGCCTTCCGAGAGCTAGTCTGTTCATCTCTTCTTACGTTCTCAGACGGGAACGCAAGCGTAGCCTACTTGGATGTGCTCTTCACAGACACATAGGCAATGTCAGGAAGAGCTCGCTGCGCTTATTAGGCAGCTAATGCTACGTTTTGGTTAAAACTGTTAGTTTTGCCAGTTATATTTAGATGCGTGTTTACGAGATCGCCTCTCGGCTCGCAGCTCAAGCTCGATCCATCCCTGTCGAATCCGTAACGTCCCCTTGGTATAAGGGAAATACGGGAGAAAATAATCAAGCTCTCACTCAAACTGGCTACAGTCTTATTATAACATGATCACGGCTCTTTTCAATTGTCAAATCCTTCTAATGAATAGCATTGTGATCTGATCGTGAACACAGTATAGCACAGGCCTGATTTTTGAATCAAGCACTATGCCTTTAGAAACCTTTTTGACTGTCTCTGAACGCTCTTTCGATTTCCCGCTTCGCGTCCTTGCGCTTCAAGTCTTCCCGTTTGTCATAGTTCTTCTTCCCTTTTCCAAGGCCGAGAAGCACTTTGGCAAAGCCGTTTTTCAAATACAGCTTCAGTGGAACGAGAGAATAGCCTTTTTCCTTTGTTAGCCCGATCAGCTTATTAATCTCCTTGCGGTGCATTAACAGCTTTCTCGTCCGAAGCGGATCGTGGTTATAGCGGTTTCCCTGCTCATACGGGCTGACGTGCATATTGTGGAGAAACACTTCTCCCCGTTCGATTTTGGCGAAGGAATCCTTAAGGTTTACACGGCCGGCGCGAATCGATTTGATTTCGGTTCCTTGCAGCACGATGCCTGTTTCATAGGTTTCTTCTATAAAATAATCGTGATTGGCTTTCTTATTTTGAGATAATACTTTTCCTGACCCTTTTGGCATGCCAGAACCTCCTCTCTCTAAGGAAAAACTGTCCACCTTTTGCGATACGCTCTATTTTACCAAATGTCACGTACCGCTACAATGAAAAGCTGTTTCCGAAAGAAAGCAAATAGAGCACTGCGGCTCTATTTGCTGGTTGAGCTGCTATTTCTTTTTTTTCCGTTTCTGTTTCGGCGCGTTTTGGAAGCCGCGTTTTTTCTTTTTCTTCTTCGGCTTCGTGAACCACTCCCCTTTTTCCTCAGACGGAGCTGGAGAAACAGGTGTATTGGTGCTTTGGACGCGCTTTCTGGCAGGCTTTCCGCGTTTTCTGCTCCGACTGCTGTCAAGTTCTCTCGGACGCCGCGGAGTGCCTTTCATGCCGACGATTTCAAAGTCGATATTGCGCTCGTCTTTATTAACATCGACAACCTTGACAGTGATTTCATCTCCAATGCGGAAGACGTTGCCCGTCCGCTCACCAATCATCGCAAAATGCTGTTCGTCAAAGCGATAGTAGTCATCCGTCATAAAGCTGACGTGGACAAGTCCTTCGATTGTATTCGGCAGCTCGACGAACATTCCGAAGTTTGTCACGGAGCTGATCATGCCGTCAAACTCTTCACCGATTTTATCAAGCATGAATTCGGCTTTTTTCAGATCATCCGTTTCACGCTCGGCGTCAACTGCACGGCGCTCCATCGTTGATGTATGTTCGGCGATGTCCGGCAGGCGTTCAGCCCACTTTTCCTGTGTCGATTCATCGACCTTGCCGTTGATTAAATACGTTCTGATCAGACGGTGAACGATTAAGTCCGGGTAACGGCGGATCGGCGATGTGAAATGCGTATAGAATTCAGTTGACAGACCAAAGTGCCCCAAGCTTTGCGGGTCGTATTTCGCTTGTTTCATCGAACGGAGCATGACAGTAGATATAACAGTTTCCTCAGGTCTGTCACGAACAGCGTCCAGAATGCTTTGCAGCGCGCGCGGATGAATATCTCCCGCGGTTCCTTTCACCACATAGCCAAATGTCGTTACGAACTCTAAAAACTTTTGCAGCTTTTCAGCATTCGGTTCTTCGTGAATCCGGTATATAAACGGTACGTTCATCCAGTGGAAATGCTCCGCTACTGTTTCGTTTGCCACAAGCATAAATTCTTCAATCAGCTTCTCGGCGACAGAGCGTTCTCTGATGACAACGTCTTTAACTGCTCCTTCTTCATCGACAAGCACCTTTGCTTCTTTAAAATCAAAATCAACGGCGCCGCGGTTCATCCGCTTATCGCGCAGAATTTGAGCCAGGCGCTCCATGTCTCTGAACATTGGAACAAGAGGCTCGTATTTTTGTTTCAGCTCTTCATCATCGTCAACAAGAATTTTATTCACATCTGAATAAGTCATTCTTTCCGTTGTTTTGATGACACTTTGGAAGATCTCATGCTCTGTCACCTGTCCCTGACTGTTAATTGTCATTTCACAAGAAAGTGTCAGGCGGTCGACCTTTGGATTTAAGGAACAAATGCCGTTTGACAGCCTGTGCGGAATCATTGGGATGACACGGTCAACCAAATACACACTCGTCCCTCTTTCAAGCGCTTCTTTGTCAATCGGCGAGTTTTCGGTTACGTAATGGCTGACATCAGCAATGTGAACGCCAAGTTTATAGCTTCCGTCATCAAGCTTCGTTACGGTAACTGCATCATCCAAATCCTTCGCGTCCGCACCATCAATGGTGACAATCACCTGGTCACGGAGATCGCGGCGGTCTTTCAGATCTTTTTCATCAATTGTGTCAGGTGTACTTGTTGCCTGCTCCATCGCGTCAGCAGGGAATTCTCCCGGCAGGCCGTGCTTATGAATGACTGATAAAATATCGATGCCTGGATCATTTTTGTGGCCGAGAATGGTTTCAATCTCGCCCTCTGCGTTCATGCGGCCTTCAGGATAGCTCGTCAGCTTGACCACAACCTTGTGCCCTTCCGCAGCTCCGTTTTTCCCGTTTTTCGGGATAAAGATGTCACTCGTGATTTTTTTGTCATCCGGAATGACAAAGCCAAAGTTTCTTGTTTCTGTATAGGTACCGACAACCCGCTGAATCGCTCTTTCTAATATGCGGATGACGGTTCCTTCCTGTCTGGAGCCGCTTGACTGTGAATTCAAACGAACCATAACGATATCGCCGTTCATTGCCGTATTCAGCTCATTAGGCGGAATAAACACATCGCTTAATGACGTATCCTCAGGCAGCAAAAAGGCGAATCCTTTTGCATGTGCTGAAATCTTTCCTTTTATTAAATTCATCTTCTCCGGAATGCCGTAGCGGTCGCTTCTCGTCCGTACGATAAGCCCTTTTTCCTCTAGCGCAACCAACGCTTTGACGAGCTCTTTAAATTCCTCGGCTTCCGTAATCTGTAACATCTCCTCAAGTTCCTGAACAGTCAGGGGCTTGTACGCCTCTTCCTTCATAAACGAGAGAAGCTTATCCATAAATGCTTCTTTTTCCATTATCCAACCTCCTGTTGATTACCAATCGAGCTTCTCTAAAAATTCATACACATCCTGATGGACGAGGTCACGTTCTTTGTCTAGCGTAATGACATGGCCTGATTCCTCGTACCATTTCAGCTGTTTATCATCGGTTTCCACTTCGTTGTAAATAATATTGGCGCTTTCAGTATTAATCATGTGATCATGACGAGCCTGCACTACAAATGTCGGTGAATAAATCATATCGACATTGTTCCGTACATCGGCTATTAAGTCTTGCAGCGCCTTGAGAGTGTTCATCGGCGTTTTTTCGAATTCCTTCATTTCCTCTTCAATTTGCTCCGGGATTTTCCCCTCGAATTTTTTGTAATTGCGAGCGTATGAAAGGACCCCCTGATACATGACCTCTTCACTCTTAATGTGCATCGGTGCGCACATTGGAACAATTCCCTTTATGGGTACAGTGTAACCCAATTTCAGCGAAAAAACCCCGCCAAGCGACAGTCCGCAGGCAGCAATGCTCTCATAGCCTTCAGATTTCAAGTATTCATAACCATCCATCACGTTTTTCCACCAGTCTTCAGGCCCCGTATGTACTAATTCTTCAGGTGGCACGCCGTGTCCTTCATATTGAGGCGCGTGGCACGTATAGCCCCGTTCATTCAAGTAACGTCCCAGCATTCTTACATCTGCTGTATTTCCTGTAAAGCCATGCAGCAAAAGCACCGCTTTGTCTCCGCCTTTAAATGTAAATGGTTTTGGTGTCACAACTTTCATGCTCATGTCTCCCTTTCTATCTGCACGATCATTTTAGTTTTCCACAGTTTGATCAGAAAAAAACGCTCTGAATATCAGCCAGAAACGTGAAAAAGGCCTGACTTCACATCAGACCTTATACAAACATTGCCCTATAGGATATAAGCAAGCGCAATCGTTAACACGAAAAACAAGACTGCCAGCACAACCGTGATGCGGTGCAAAATCAAATCAAGACCTCTTGCTTTTTGTTTCCCGAAGAGCTGCTCCGCTCCGCCTGAAATCGCACCAGATAATCCGGCGCTTTTACTGGATTGAAGCAAAACGACAATAATAAGTGCAATGCTGACGATAACCAATAAGGTAATCAAAACCGCGTGCATCCCTTACACCTCCAGACTCACTGGCCTACATTACTTCTATTTTACATGAAAAGGGTTGGCATGTCACGCTGTATCAGACGCCAAAAGCGGGATAAGACGTATGATCTTGGTTACCCTATTCATATGAAAAGGTCAAAAGGAGAAAAACAATGCCCCTTATCAGCATAACCAGCAGAAAACATCTTTATTATGAGGAATATGGACAGGGAATTCCCATCATTTTCATCCACCCGCCGGGCATGGGACGCAAGGTTTTTTATTATCAGCGCCTTCTCTCCGAGCATTTCAGGGTGATTTTTCCCGATTTAAGCGGCCACGGCGACAGTGACCATGCGGATCAGCCAGCTTCTATTTCTTATTACGCAAACGAGATCGTGCAATTCATGGACGCTCTGCACATTGATAAGGCTGTGTTATTCGGATATTCTGCCGGTGGCTTAATCGCACAGCACATCGGCTTTACCCGCCCGGACAAAGTGTCGCATCTTGTTCTGTCCGGCGCTTACCCCGCTGTTCATAACGTAATCGGAGAAAAGATTCACAAGACGGGGATGTACCTGCTTGAGAAAAACGCCGGTTTGCTCATAAAAATCCTTGCCGTCAGCCACACAAAAAACAAAGAACTTCGACACCTATTAACAGGCCATATGAAAAAAGCAGACCTTTCCCATTGGCATCAGTATTATCAGGATTCGCTACGCTACAACTGCATTGAACAGCTGCCCCGTTTACACATGCCAATGCTGTTTATGTATGGCGGCCTGCGAGACTGGACCTTCCCAGCCTCAGGCTATTACCGTAAAGCTTGCAGCCATGCCGAATTTTTCAGATTGGAATATCAGGGGCATCAGCTGCCGACAAAACAATGGAAAACATGCAACGAACTGGTGACAGGGTTTGTGTTGACACATCATTCATAGGGATAGAAAACGCTTGGTCTCCTTGCGTTTTCTGGATTAATCATTGACTTTTGTCAATAAAATCATAGTAAAAAAGATCCTCAAATTTCAAATTAAAATAATGAAGCATTTTTCCGATCACAAGCTGCCCCGGCCGTCTTTCACCATTCAGCACGCGGCTCAGTGTGGCGGGTGAGACTCCGATTTCCAGCGCAAGCTGATTAAGGGAATAATCGTTATTGACCATATACTGCAAGACATAATCACGTCTAATCTGTATCTTTTCTACTGGCACTTTCCTCACCTTCCGTTCCTGAAAAAACTTTTTTCTATACTTTTACATTACGGCTTATGTTAACTTTTGTCAATACATTTCCAGCCTCCCTATTTCCTTTAGTCAATAAACATACTAAAATATGAGTAACAGTGAAGGACGGGGTGAGACATATGGAAAGCTTTGGCGAACAATTGCGGGCATTGCGCGAAGAGAGAAAGTTAACAGTCAACCAGTTGGCAACTTATTCAGGTGTAAGCGCAGCCGGCATCTCCAGAATCGAAAACGGCAAACGGGGCGTTCCCAAACCTGCCACCATCAAAAAACTGGCGGAAGCCTTAAAAATTCCTTATGAAGGGCTTATGTATAAGGCTGGTTACATCGAAGAAGTGCATGAATCCAGGGCTCCTTATGACACGAAGTGCATGCTGCTTGAAAAAGCGGAGGCCTATGACCTGACAAACCTTGCTCTTCTTGAGAATGAAAAGTGGCAATATCTCAATAAAGAAGATTTGCTCATGCTGGATCATTATTTTTCATTTATTTCAGACGAAGCCAAAAAACGGTCTGCTGATGACTAACTCTTGATAGAAATGTGAGGCGATCACCATGTCACCGTTCGGACAGCAATTACGGGAGCTGCGCCGCGCCCGCAAACTGACAGTCAATCAACTTGCGGTATACTCAGGCATCAGCTCGGCCACCATTTCAAAAATTGAAAACGGCAAGCGCGGCACGCCAAAACCCGCCACTATCAAAAAACTGGCGGCCGTGCTGAAAGTGCCCTACGAGAACCTGATGGCTGCCGCAGGCCATATTCGGGCCTTTCCTGAAGAAATCCGAGAAGCTTCGGAAAGCTATCAGTCCATATATGAAATTTACCAGACGGCTGTCACGCGAGAAGCAGAGCACCTCCCGATTTTCAACAGCCAAAAATGGGAACACCTTTCAAAGCAGGATATTGAAAATCTCAGCAAATACTTCGATTTTTTAGCTTCGGAAGCGAAAAAACGCGCCTCTTCTTCATAATCCTCTGTGTCTCTTTCTGCATTTTATCAATCACGCTTGCATACCTTCCCTCGTTATTTGCGTTATAATAGTGTCAGACGAGGTGAAAAGTATGAACCAATCAGAAATGTGTCCTAGATTTGAAAAAGCAGTCGACATCTTGAGCAAACGCTGGGTCGCTTTGATCGTATTTCAGCTCTTAAACGGGTCGCAGCGATTTAGCGAAATTGAAGCAGCACTTCCAAATCTAAGCGGCAGAGTTCTGTCAGAACGGCTGAAAGAACTTGAGCTTGAAGGAGTGGTGAAGCGGGATGTCATCCCTGAAACTCCGGTTCGCATCGAATATTCATTGACCGATAAAGGAAAGGCACTAGCCCCCATTTTAGGTGAGATTTCTAAATGGGCGACGGATTGGATTGACCCTTCCTTTCTTGACTAATTACCAAAACGGTTCTGATCTCAAAGGCGAGAAAAGAGCCGTTTTTTATTTTTCATTTTCCAGGTGAAAAAAAATTTCTCAGCCGATATATAGTACATCCACACACATTACGATCTTAAAGGAGACCACTTATATGCGACTGACGATTTCCCGCAAATTCAGCCTGGTATTTTTGACACTGATCCTGATCAATTTACTTGTAGGCGGAATAGGCGTTTTTAATATGCAGCATATCATTCAAAAGACAGATGAAATCAACACAAAATGGATTGACGGCATCAAAGAAATTACATCGATTAATTATTTAACCGAGCACCTGTCTTCTAAAGAAAAGGATTTTCTGATTTACACAGACAAAAGCAAAATGGATACGCTTGATCAAGAAATGCATCAGATTCTTGAAGACATCAATCAAAAGCTTGATAGCTACCAAAAAACAATTTTCAATGATAAAGAACAGAAATTGTTTGAGAAGCTTCAAAATGAAGTAAATGCCTATGCTGATATTCATGCGCAAATTATAGAAAGCGGACGCACGAATGACATGGACAAAGCAAGAGGTTTATTGGTGCAGACTGAGGCCAGCTTTGAGGATATGAAAAAATCAGTCACTCAGCTCGTTGACTTTAATAAAGAAGGCAGCAACACAGCGGTAAAAGAAACAAAGGATGTATATCATAAGGGGCTCATTTACACGGCTTCGCTTTTGGCAGCTTCGATCATTATCAGCATTTTCATCTGGTTTTATATTACGAGAAACATTGTAAAGCCTATCATTCGCATGAAGGAATCTGCCAATCATATTGCCGAGGGAGATCTGTCGAATGACATGGAGCCGCTCAATTCAAAAGACGAGCTGGGCGATCTGAACGAAGCGCTGCAAAAAATGGTTGGCAATCTGAGAGATATTGTCGGATACTCCAAAGAAATATCAAGCCGGGTGCTTTCTTCTTCACAAGTACTGGCAACCGCAACGAATGAAACAAGATCCGGCAGCAAACATATTACCGAGACGATGAACGAAATGGCTGAGGGCTCTGAACAGCAGGCCCAAGACGCCGTGACGATTGCCGAATCGATGAATGAGTTCACAGAAAGCATTGATAAAGCCTATAATCATGGCATCACCATCAGCGATACGTCTCAAAACGTTCTCGAACTCGCAGTAAGCGGAAACGAAAATATGGATACGTCATTACAGCAAATGAAAACCATCCATCATATCGTTCAGGAAGCTGTGCATAAAGTGAGATCACTGGAACAGCATTCTCAAGATATCAACAAGCTCGTTCAGGTCATCAACGGCATTGCCGAGCAAACGAATTTGCTGTCACTTAACGCTGCGATTGAAGCTGCCCGCGCAGGAGAAAGCGGCAAAGGCTTCGCTGTTGTGGCAGAGGAGGTCAGAAAGCTGGCTGACGGCGTTTCTGATTCCATGCAGGATATCACCCGGATTGTCAACGGCACACAGCAGGAAATCTACACCGTTATTGAATACTTGGAAAGCAGCTTTACAGAAGTCGAAAAAGGAACAGAAAACCTGACAGGCACCGGCCAAGCTATGCAGCATATCAAACAATCCGTCACTCACGTTGCAGATAGCATTAAGGAAGTAACGGATGGCCTGAAGCAGTTAACCAACCAGTCGATTACCATCAATCAATCGATCGAAAATATCGCTTCTGTATCTGAAGAGTCGGCCGCCGGCATTGAAGAAACATTTTCGATTACCGAGCAATCCGCCCATTCCATGGATCAAGTGCTACAGAATGCCGAAGAGCTTGAGCAGCTGGCGAAAGAGCTTAATGAGAAAATGAATCAGTTTACCATTTAAATAGAAAAAAGAGGCTGGAGTCATCCAAGCCTCTTTTTCTATTCTATGCTGCTGTTTGAACACGTTTCTCTCTGGTTCGTTTTTTCTTCACGGGATTTAATGCCCGCTCCAGCCAAGCCATAAGCAAATCAGCAGCAACCGCCATTACCGCAGTCGGAATTGCGCCGGCGAGAATAATCGCTGTTCCGTTTGTCGCGTTTGAGCCGCGGACGATCATATCTCCGAGGCCGCCGGCGCCGACAAATGTGCCGATCGCTGTAATCCCGATGGCAATGACGAGAGCCGTGCGCAAGCCTGCCATAATGACAGAAAGCGCGAGTGGAAGCTCAACCATCCGGAGCACCTGGAATTTCGTCATGCCCATCGCTTTTCCCGATTCTAGGTAGGCATGTTCAATGCTGACAATGCCTGTGTACGTGTTTCGGATAATCGGCAAAAGGGAATACAGAAATAATGATACAATCACGGTGTTTGCGCCGAGCCCCATGACAAGCATTAATACAGCCAGCATGGCGAGCGCTGGGATTGTCTGGATGACATTTGTTACGGCGAACACCCAGGCTGACAAGCGGCGATAATGCGCAATGAGGATTCCGACCGGAACCCCGACGACAGCGGCAAACAATACGCCGTAAGCCGACATGAGAAAGTGGCGGCCGAATTCATCCATGACGTAGCTGCCGTTCTGCGCGTAATACGTCATTAACTGTTCAAGCACCTTCATTGGCTTTGTCCCCCTTTCACGACTCGAAGTAGTGGTGCTTTTCTAAATATTCCTTGGCAACGACAGACGGTTCTTTTAGATGGCCGTCGACTTCATAGTTAAGCCCCTGCATTGTGGCTGTGTCGATTTTCCCGATCATTTTCTGGATGACGCCTTCAAGCTCAGGATGTTCTTTGAGCACTTGTTCCGGAACAACCGGAGAGCAGTCGTACGGCGGGAAAAATTGCTTATCATCCTTTAGCATTTTAAGACCATAGGACTTGATTCTTCCATCAGTCGAATACGCAAGCACAATGTCCATTTTCCCGCTCTTCACCGCGTCATACACAAGTCCGATCTGCATTGGATACGTGCCTCCGAATGTCATGCCGTAGGTTTTCGTAAAGTCTTTATAGCCGTTTCCCTTGAGCTTCATCCAATAGTTATCAACACCCAGCTTTAATTGCGGCGCCCATTTTTTAACGTCTGATACGTTTTCTAAATGATATTGATCGGCCAGCTTCTTGCTGACCGTAAAGGCATATGTATTATCAAACCCGTAGGAGTCATACCATTTTAAATCATATCTTTTTTTAAATTCCCGCTGTGTCAGCGCCAGCGCTTTCTCCGGATCTTTCTCAGGATCCATTCTCAGCGTTCCTGTCAGCGCGTCTCCCGTATATCTTGTGGCCGCAATGTCGATTTCCCCGTTCATTAAAGCCTGCTGCTGTACCGCGTTGGAACCGAGATTTTTAATGGTTGTTGTTTTAAGATCAGTATGGTGTTCGATTAGCTGGCCAAGCATGCTGGCGATGATTTCTGATTCGCTCATGCTTTGCGCGCCGATTTTAATGGTCTGGTCCGAAGCGGCGCTGAGACCTGGAAGCGAACAGCCGCTCAACGTCAGCATTGCTGCGAGCGTTAAACCGATCATCCATTTGAGATATTTTCTTTTCATGAGCCGCCTCCTTATGAAACTTCCTTTAATCTCTGCATGCCGGCAGGTGTAAGTTTTCGTTCAGTCATTGCCAGCACATAATCAATCACAATCGCCAATATCGTGACAGGCACCGCGCCCCCAATGATATATTCCGGCTGATATAAATTCAGTCCGATAAAAATATAGTCACCTAATCCGCCGCCTCCGATAAAGGAAGCAAGCGTGGCCCAGCCGATTAAGTAAATCGTCGATGTTCTGATTCCCGCCATGATGACAGGTGCGGCAAGCGGCAGCTCCACCAGGCGGACTTGTTCAGCCGGCGTCATTCCGATGCCTTTGCCAGACTCGAGCAGATTTTTGTTGACGCCCCGAATGCCGGTGTACGTGTTGCGCAGAATCGGCAGAACGGAGTAGAAAAACAAAGCCACAATGGCTGGAACCTTCCCGACACCCAAGAGCGGAATAAAGAAGGCGAGAATCGCCAGACTCGGCAGCGTTTGAATGATGTTGACGATACCGATAATGGTGCCGGCTCCCTTTTTCATTCTAGTAAGCACAACCCCGAGGGGGACAGCAACGAGCACACCTAAAATGACAGCAATGAGCGATATCGTGATATGCTCATATGTTTTATAAAGGAGTTCGCCCCCGTTGGTTTGCAAAAATTGAATAATATGATGCATGACTTGTCGCCTCCCTATGACAATACCGCGAGCTGCTTTTCTTCTCCCCAGAGGGAGTCATACACAATGTCGACCAGACTCGCTCTAGTCACAATTCCGATTAAGCGCCGATTTCCATCCACAACAGGGACATATTTGACACCCCGTTTTAAAATTTTGCGGACCGTGTCGCGCAGCAATGTGCCGCCCAATACTGTGTAAAGATCTTCATGCAGAACCTCTCCTACAAGATTGGCTTTTTTCCGGCATTGATCAATGATTTCAACATCCACATAGCCTCGGAGAATGTGCTCGTCATCAACGACAAGCAATGAATCGACACGCTCCTGCCTCATCAGCTGAATCGCTTCAGAAAGCGTTTTATCCGAGGTGATCGTTACAGGCTGCGTGTTCATAATTTGGTCAACCCGTTCCACATCCGGGCTGGATGATTGAATCAGCCGCTCTTTGCCGATAAATTCCTCAACAAATTCGTCTGCCGGATTTCTCAAAATGTCGTCGGGCGTTCCAACTTGAACGATTTCTCCCGCTTTTAAAATCACAATCCGATCTGCCAGCTTAATCGCTTCATCCATATCGTGGGTAACAAATACGATGGTTTTATGTAAGGTTTTTTGCAGTTTTTTAAATTCTTCCTGAAGGGAATCCCTCGTAATTGGGTCGAGTGCCCCAAACGGTTCATCCATTAAGATAAGCGGAGGCTCCGCGGCAAGTGCCCGTAATACACCAATTCGCTGCTGCTGTCCCCCGCTTAATTCATGAGGGTAACGGTCTAAATATTCTGGCCCCATATCGACCAATTTCAAAAGCTCACGCGCCCGTTCTTTCCGCTGCTGCTCCGGCCACTTCAGCA
Organism: Bacillus rugosus; assembly: GCF_023238245.1. Lineage (NCBI taxonomy): Bacteria > Bacillati > Bacillota > Bacilli > Caryophanales > Bacillaceae > Bacillus > Bacillus rugosus. The sequence continues at coordinate 3,341,932 of NZ_CP096590.1, forward strand.
GTTTAGGGACAAGTGAAATGTTCTGCTGAATGGTCATATGGGGAAACAGGCCGATCTGCTGTATCACATAGCCAATTTTACGCCTAAGTTCTACAGGATCCTGTTCCATGATGTTTTCGCCGTCAATGAAAATCTTGCCGGCGGAAGGCTCAATTAATCGGTTAATCATTTTCATTGTTGTCGTCTTCCCGCATCCGCTCGGGCCGATAAAACAGATAAATTCGCCTTTTGCAATCTTAAGATTCACGTTGTTCACGGCTTTTTTGCCGCCTTTGTATGTTTTCGAGACATTTTCTAATGTCAGCAAACATCGCACCTCCAAAGTTAAATTTATTCAATTCGTTCAGTTTATATTTAATTTTTCAGACAATTGAATGCTTCTCATTATAGAATAAAGTTTATAAAATAAAAAGTTTACAATTTGTTCATATTGTTTATAAAGTATGTGTAAGCGCTGATTTACCCGCATTGACCTGTGATGATCTCCTTATTGCTCCAATTTCCTGCCAAATTCTCTAGTTACAGCATTTCCGCCGTATCAAAAATGTGGTATATTGACATCGGAATTGTTAGCTGAAAGGATTGAAACCGTTGGAGAAAGATCCGTTAACGATCATTGAACAAGCTGAGGACCATTTAATAGAAAGAATCGCGGAAAACATGCATGCATTTGGAATGCCCTCTACTGTCGGACGTGTGCTGGGCATTATTTATATGAATCGAAAACCGATGACGCTGGCCGAATTATCTGAAGCGACCGGCATGAGCAAAACACGCATGAGCCAGGTTGTGCGGGAAATGCTTGATGCCAACATCGCCGAGAAAGTGTTTGAAAAGGGCGTGCGAAAAGATTTATATGAGGTTGAGCAGGACTACTATCAAACGTTTATCACGCTGTTTACAGCTACTTGGAGCAAAGTCGTCAGCAAAAACAAAATGATGCATAAAAAACTCAATCGGGAACTGCTCAGCGTCTTGGATGAAGAGCTTACCCCTGAAGCGGAAGAAAAAGCGAATGAGCTGCTGAAGGAATTAAAGGAATGGCTCGATTATTATAATTGGCTCGGGCGATTGATTGAGTTTTTTGAAAGCGAAGAGATTTTTAAATATGTGCCGAAGCCTTAAAAAACGCCCTGTCATTCACAAGGCGTTTTTTCTTATGCGGCAACGGCCAGATTTTTCTTCTTTTTCTTTTTAATCGGGCTTAACGCGCGTTCAAGCCAGCCCATGACCAAATCGGCAATCACCGCCATCAGAGCTGTGGGGATCGCGCCCGCTAATATGATCGCGGTTCCGTTTGTTGCGTTTGATCCCCTGACGATGATATCCCCCAGCCCGCCTGCACCGACAAATGTCCCGATGGCCGTAATGCCGATGGCAATGACAAGCGCTGTGCGCAGGCCGGCCATAATGACAGAAAGCGCCAGCGGAAGCTCGACCATCCGCAATACTTGAAATTTTGTCATTCCCATCGCTTTTCCGGATTCAAGATAGGCGTGTTCAATGCTGATAATGCCTGTGTACGTATTTCTGATAATCGGCAGAAGAGAATACAGAAATAATGACAAAATCACCGTATTAGCGCCCAGCCCCATGACAAGCATCAGTACGGCGAGCATGGCGAGAGCCGGGATGGTCTGTATGACGTTCGTCACCGCAAAAACCCATCCGCTTAAAGTTCTGTATCTGGCGATCAGGATGCCAAGCGGAATTCCAACAATGGCGGCAAACAAAACGCCGTACACCGACATCAGAAAATGGCGGTAAAACTCCTGCATCACGTAACCGCCGTTTTGCGAATAGTAAGTGCCAAGCTGCTGTAGTACTTCCATATGATCCGCCTCTTTTCTTAGTCAAAATAATGATGTTTCTCTAAAAATTCCTTTGCTACGATAGACGGCTCCTTCAGCTTGCCATCCACCTCATAGTTAAGCTCCTGCATCGTTTCCGTATCGATTTGCCCAATCAGCTTATTGATGACGCCTTCAAGCTCCGGATGTACCTTAAGCACCTTTTCCGGAATCACAGGTGAGCAGTCATACGGCGGGAAAAAACGCTTATCGTCTTTTAAGATTTTCAGATCATATGCTTTAATCCGTCCGTCTGTTGAATAAGCAAGAACAGCATCCATTTTTCCGTTTTTGACTGCATCATAGACAAGCCCGATTTGCATTGGATAGGTTGTGCCAAACTCAAATCCATACGTGCTGACAAAGCCTTTATAACCGTCGCCTTTCCGTTTCAGCCAGGCATTGTCGACGCCCAATTTAAATTGGGAAGCGTTTTTCTTCAGGTCAGACAAGGTGTTGAGATGCTCCTTTTCCGCAAACTTTTTTGTCACAGTGAAGGCATATGTGTTATCAAATCCGTAGGAATCAAACCATTTATATGAAAAGCGTTTTTCAAATTCGTTCTGCACGATGTTCAGTGCTTTTTTCGGATCTTTCTCCGCTTCCTTGCCGAGGGTGCTAGTTAAATCCGTCCCGGAATAACGGGTGGCAGAAATATCAATGTCACCGCCGAGCATTGCTTGGTGCTGAACATAGTTTGACCCGAGATTTTTGACTAAAACCGTATTCAAATCTGTATCATGTTCAATAAGCTGCGCGATCATATTCGCTAAAATTTCTGATTCTGTCATGCTTTGCGCCCCGATTTTGATTGTATCGTCTGATGCGCCACCGAGTCCCGGCAGAGAGCAGCCGCTCAGCAGCAGGACAAAGACGAGGGCGAACGCGCCAAGCCATTTGATTTTTTTCGTTTTCAACAGAGCCAACTCCTTACGAAACTTCCTTCATCCCTTGCAACCCTTTCGGCGTCACCTTTCGTTCTGTCACAGCCAGCACATAATCAATGATAATCGCCAGGATCGTAACCGGCACGGCACCGCCAATGATATATTCAGGCTGATACAGGTTCAGGCCGATAAAAATGTAATCACCGAGACCGCCGCCGCCGATAAACGACGCAAGTGTCGCCCAGCCGATTAAATAAATCGTTGATGTCCGGATTCCCGCCATGATGATCGGAATCGCCAGCGGGATTTCGACGAGCCGAATCTGCTCCCAGCCGGTCATGCCAATCCCTTTGCCCGATTCCAGCAGATTTTTGTTTACACCTTTGATGCCGGTATACGTATTACGCAGGATCGGCAGCACCGAATAGAAAAATAAAGCGACAATCGCAGGCACTTTCCCTACGCCGAGAAGCGGAATAAAAAAGGCTAAAATCGCCAGACTCGGCAGGGTTTGCACTATGTTGACAACACCTATAATTGCGCCTGCGCCTTTTTTCATTCTAGTGAGAGCGACGCCGAGCGGCACTGCTACGATAATGCCCAATACAACGGCAATGAGTGAAATATATAAATGCTCTCCTGTTTTATACAGCAGCTCTCCGCCGTTCGTTTGCAAAAAAGTCATCATTTGATTCATCTTTAAAAGAGCTCCTCCCCTGGTCAGATCGTCATAAGCTGGTCTTCCTCACCCCATATGGAATCGTATACGATATCAACAAGGCTCGCTCTTGTCACAATTCCTGCTAAATGGTTCTGTTCATCCACCACCGGAACATACTTGATTCCCTGCTTCAAGATTTTCCGGACCGTATCGCGAAGAAGCGCCCCTTTTTGCACGGTATATATATCAGAGCTGTATACATCGCCAACGACGCTCGCTTTTTTGCGGTTTTGATCAATCATTTCCACATCAACATAGCCCTTCAGCACATTTTGCCGGTCCACAACGAGCAGCGAGTCGACACGTTTTTCTCTCATCAGCTGAATCGCCTGGGAAAGCGTTTTGTCCGCTGATACCGTTACAGGTGTTCTGTTCATCATTTGCTCAACCCGCTCGATATCTGGTCTTGACTGGATCAGGCGCTCTTTTCCGATAAATTCCTCAACAAATTCATTTGCCGGGTTCCGGAGAATCTCATCAGGTGTACCGACTTGAACGATTTCTCCCGCTTTTAAAATCACAATCCGGTCAGCGAGCTTAATTGCTTCATCCATATCATGGGTTACAAATACAATCGTTTTGTTTAAGGTTCTCTGCAGTTTTTTGAATTCTTCCTGAAGGGAATCACGCGTAATCGGATCAAGCGCTCCGAACGGTTCATCCATTAAGATGAGAGGGGGTTCCGCAGCCAATGCGCGCAGCACGCCGATTCTTTGCTGCTGTCCTCCGCTGAGCTCATGGGGATAACGGTCTAAATATTCCGGGCCCATATCCACGAGCTTTAACAGCTCTCTCGCCCGTTCTTTCCGTTTTTCTTCAGGCCATTTCAGCAGTTTCGGTACGAGTGAAATATTCTGCTGAATGGTCATGTGGGGGAACAAACCAATCTGCTGAATCACATAGCCGATTTTTCTTCTCAGCTCAACCGGGTCCTGTTCCATAATATTTTCTCCGTCGATAAAGATCCTTCCCGACGATGGTTCTATCAGTCTGTTAATCATCTTCATTGTCGTCGTTTTTCCGCAGCCGCTCGGGCCGATAAAACAGATAAATTCGCCCTTGGCAATATCTAAATCAATGCTGTTCACAGCTTTTTTTCCGCCTTTATATACTTTTGACACTTGCTCCAATTTCAGCAATCCGTGCACCTCCGCAGGTTTCCCTTAAATTTTCTGAAAAGTATAATCTTTATTATAGTTTGAACTTTATAAAATAAAAAGTTTACAATGTGTTGAAATTATATGTTATTTACAGATTATTTATTGTTATGACCGAGACGGAAAGGGTGTTCTTACAATTACGCCGGATACCTCCCTATTCCTCTGCATTCAGCTATTTTCAACAACTGGCAGAAATATGATATATTGACACCATCAATTGCCATTTGAAGGGATGATCAGCTGTGGAAAAAACTGCTCTCGACATCATTGAACATGCTGAAGAGCATCTCATTGAGAAGATTGCCGAAAATATGCATACGTTTGGAATGCCTTCAACTGTCGGGCGTGTGCTTGGAATTATTTATATGAATCGAAAACCGATGACATTAAGCGAGCTCTCAGAGGCAACGGGCATGAGCAAAACGCGGATGAGCCAGGTTGTCCGTGAAATGATCGATGCCAATATTGCCGAAAAGGTGTTTGAAAAAGGCGTACGAAAAGACCTTTATGACGTCGAGCAGGATTATTATCAAACCTTCATTTCTTTATTTACGGCGAACTGGACAAAGGTCGTGAGCAAAAACAAAGTGCTGTATAAAAAATTAAACCGGGAGCTGACTGATCTTTTACAAAGGGACGGGCTCACCCCCGAAGCGGAAGAGAAAGTTAATCAGCTGCTGAATGAATTAAGAGAATGGCTCCATTACTATGACTGGCTGAGCAGATTAATTGAATTCTTTGAGAGTGAGGAAGTCTTTCAATACGTTCCGAAAACAAAAGAAAGCAGCTCCCTGAAGTAAGAAAACTGCTTTATGCATTATAAAGTTAAGATCGGAAACATGCCTTTCAGCCCGGCACCGATCATACCGACCGCAACGACCGCCAAGATTAATCCCATCAGTCTGGTAATGACGTTCATCTCGGTTTTAAAGGTAAAGCGCTGCTCCGCATCGCCGAAACAATCTATGAATTGGAGAAGTATTTGAGAAATATATCAATAACTAGTAGAAAAAAAGACACAGTTGCTATTAGACCCGTGTCTTTTTTGTGTGGCATTTTTGTATGAATATTGGTTACTTTACAACTTTTTTCTTTTATAATAAAACTAGTAGTCTATTTTCCCTATATTACAGGTAAAGGAGTTATTTTATGTATTGTCCTCAATGCGGCCATCAAACAGATGGCGGAAAGTTTTGTGAGAAATGCGGATCGCCGCTTCCTGGTCAATCAAGCCAACAGCAGGCAGCGCAAACCGGAGCCGCTGCAAAACAAGCAGCAAAGCAGTTCGGTTCATTTGTCTTGGCCGTCCTGAAACGCCCTTATCAGGAATGTAAAACAACAGGAGGAGAACAGCTGATCAGCGCAATCATCACGTTGGTTCTGTTCAGTTTGCTGACCCCTTTGATGTTTTATATTCTTTTTTCAGACGGTCCCGGAAGCGTAAGCTTTACAGCAGTCTTTTTAGAGCCAACGATTTATTTTATGTTATTTCTATTTGGCCTGCATGCATGCATCTTTTTCGCCCTGAAAATCGCGGGAAACCAAGTGTCTTTCAAAGATTCATTTTCCAGATTTGGTGCGTTTCTCATTCCGTTTACGGCTATTTTGATTCTTGCCCTTTTATTCTTTTTATTACATACAGACATTTGCTTCACCGTGTTAGCCGTTGGTTTAATCGGTGCATTCTTTGCCATTCCTCCTGCGATGCTGAGCAGTTACCAGCATTCATATAAAGGAAAGGTTGATATCATTTACCCAACGATTATCATTTATCTGATCACCTGCGTTACATTTCAGTTAATCATCGAACACTATATTAAAGAGATTTTCCGTTATATGCTCTTTTAAAAAACAGCCCCATCACCTGCTAGTGATGGGGCTGTTTTTATTGAATAGACGTTAAGTAAATTCTTCCGTTTTTCACTGTACCGGTATAGGTCCAGTTATATGTTCTAAGCTTTGGACTGCCGCCTGATTTTGTGATATAGAATTCTTCATATGTCTTAATCGTGATAGCTGATCCATTTTGGCTCCAGCTTTTCACTTCATAGTTATTAAAGTCTTCTGTTGTCCCCTCTTTATTTAACTTCGCAACGAGATGCTGCTGGTCGGAATAAAGAGAACTGCCTTTTTCAAGACTGTCTTCCATCAGCGAGAAGTTATTTTGATTCACGGCATCTGCCTGACTTTGCAGATAACTGCCCATAAATAATGTCACTTGTTCATCTGTCACATCCCCGCTTGCAGAGCTTTTACTGTCTTTATTTTTCGAGCCTTCCCAGGCGGATGTGTACGTCTCCGGTTTATCATTTTTGATTTTCTTTATATTTGAACCGGAAGATTCGAATGTTGATTCTGCATCTTCGAAAATCCACTTTTTCTGTTTTTTATCATATGAAAGAATATATTCGTAACTCGGGCTGTCATCAGTCATTTCGGATTTTGAATAGTCGTTATATGATGAAGACTGGTGAAGTTCTTTCCCTGTTACCGATACCTGCCACGTCCCGTCGTTTTTCTGAGAGAGCGCGAATGTATCCAGATCAAAATCAGTTTCTAGGTATTTATCCTTTAAGTATGAATCCGTGTTTTTCATAGAATCGACGGTATCCTTCGTCTCTGCTTTCCATTTGGCACCAGCCTCTGTCATCTGGGCTGTATTCCCATCTGATAGCGCTTTGGAGTACTGTTTTGTTGTTTTGACAATCGTGTTCATAACCGTTTCCTGAGTATCTTGATCAGGAATTAACGTTAACTCCATTTCTTTTTGATCGATCGGAACGCCCGCTGTTTTTGTTTTCCCCCATGGAAACTCTGCTTCGACCGAAGCCGTCATGGATCCGTCTGTCAGAAGCGGACCGTATGTTACGGGTTTGAACGGGTCTTTATGAATCGATTTGCCGTTAATCAGCAAGTCTCCCTTCCCGCTCTTGATGTCATCCGCTAACCTGAATGTCACATCGTCTGCTTCCAATGAAAGATCAACACGAAAGCTGTTATCGCCAACCGCCTGTATGTCTTCCTTTTTCACAAGATCGACTACATCGTTTTTCAGTTTGGCTGAGACGGTATATTCGCCGGGAATGTAAGGTCCGAGGGTTTGTGCTTGATCTGCTTTCTTTACAGATCCGGCATCCTCTGTATTGACATATAGATCGGTATTTTTATAATTGCTGGTCACTTCAAAATAAACAGGTGCTATCTTTAAGTCATAATGGTCAAAAACTAGCAAGCTTTTCCCGTCTTTCTCCGCATATACAATATCCTTTTGGGCTGTTTCAGCACGCAGCGATGCAAAAAGCTCATCTTTTTTGTCAGGATGATCCTTTAAATAGGTAAGAAACGGTTTTACATTATTTTTAGTAAGCTTAAGCTTGTCATTTACCGGCGTAAGGAGAGATGCGATTTGCTCTTTATCCTCATCATTTACAGCCTCTTCAAATTTGTCGACTAACCTATCCTTTGAAGTAAAATACGCTCCGGTTTTATATGCAGCGAATAATATGACGCACGCTGCGGCAATGCTGCTCCATAAAACGATGGTCTTCTTAGGGATTGGTTTTCGCGGAGCCTGCCTCGTTTCTGCAGTGCTTGCTGTTTCTTTATTTGCCTGTCTGCTGCTCCCTCCGATCGGGGTGCCGCATTCTTTACAAAATTTGGCCCCTTCATTATTTTTTTGACCACATTCCTTACAAAACATGTGACTTTCCTCCTATTTGTTATCCACTATTTTGTACAGATTTCCTATGTTACATATTTTATAATAGAATGGTATGAAATTGGAGGAAATCACGAAAATATCTCTATTAACATGTGAAAAGGTGGTATGAACGTGCAAAAGCTCACCATTCAAAAAGCGAAAAACTATGATCATGCGCTGTACGAGCTGCTGCTGCTCGCCGATCCGTCGAAAGAAATTGTTGATGAATATCTTGAGAGAGGAGAATGTTACACGGCCTGGGCAGATGATGAGCTTGCAGGTGTTTATGTTTTGCTAAAAACAAGGCCGCAAACGGTCGAAATTGTAAATATTGCCGTAAAAGAGTCTCTTCAAAAGAAGGGTTTTGGCAAACAGCTTGTACAGGACGCCATTGAAAAGGCAAAGGAGCTGGGGGCAAACACGATTGAAATCGGCACGGGGAATTCCAGCATTCATCAGCTTTCTCTCTATCAAAAATGCGGATTCCGCCTGCAGGCGATCGACCACGATTTCTTTGTCAGACATTATGATGAGGATATTTTTGAAAACGGGATTCAATGCCGCGATATGGTGAGGCTTTATTTGGATCTGTAAAGCGTAAAAAACCGCCGAGAAAAATCCCGGCGGTCATGTTATTACTTATTCAAGTTGTAGAAAGAGTTAATACCGTGGTATTGAGCAGTTTCAGCCAACTGATCTTCGATGCGAAGAAGCTGGTTGTATTTCGCAACACGGTCCGTACGAGACGGAGCACCTGTTTTGATTTGTCCTGCGTTTGTTGCCACAGCAATGTCAGCGATTGTGCTGTCTTCAGTTTCACCAGAACGGTGAGAGATAACAGCAGTGTAGCCTGCGCGTTTCGCCATTTCGATCGCATCGAATGTTTCAGTCAATGTACCGATTTGGTTTACTTTGATCAGGATAGAGTTGCCTACGCCGTTTTTGATACCTTCAGCAAGTTTTTTCGTGTTTGTAACGAAGAGGTCATCACCGACAAGCTGAACTTTTTTGCCAAGACGCTCAGTAAGAAGCTTGTGGCCTTCCCAGTCGTTTTCGTCAAGTCCGTCTTCGATAGAGATGATTGGGTATTTAGAAACCATTTCTTCGTACCAGTCAACCATTTCAGCAGATGTTTTCACAACGCCTTCGCCAGACAGATGGTATTTGCCGTCTTCTTTGTTGTAGAACTCAGAAGATGCAGCATCCATTGCAAGCTTCACTTCTTCGCCAGGTTTGAAGCCGGCTTTTTCGATTGCTTCAACGATTGTTTGAAGCGCTTCTTCGTTAGAACCAAGGTTTGGAGCGAATCCGCCTTCATCACCTACAGCTGTGTTCATTCCTTTAGCAGAAAGAACTGATTTCAGGCTGTGGAAGATTTGAGCGCCCATGCGAAGTGCTTCACGGAAGTTAGGAGCACCTACAGGCATGATCATGAATTCTTGAATATCCACGTTGTTATCAGCATGCTCTCCGCCGTTTACGATGTTCATCATCGGTACAGGAAGAGTTTTTGAGTTGAATCCTCCAAGGTATTGGTAAAGAGGAATCTGTAAGAAATCAGCTGCTGCGCGCGCACAAGCCATAGATACGCCAAGGATTGCATTCGCACCGAGTTTGCCTTTGTTTTCAGTACCGTCAAGCTCGATTAAAAGCTGATCGATTGCATTTTGCTCAGTTACATCAAAGCCAAGAAGCTCTGGAGAAATGATTTCGTTTACGTTGTTAACAGCTGTTAACACGCCTTTTCCAAGGTAACGGTCTTTGTCGCCGTCACGAAGTTCAACTGCTTCGTATTCACCTGTAGAAGCTCCGCTTGGCACTAATGCGCGTCCGAAAGCTCCTGTTTCTGTATATACTTCAACTTCAACTGTTGGGTTGCCGCGGGAGTCTAATACTTCGCGTGCATAAACATCAACAATGTATGGCATAAGTTTTGTCTCTCCTTTTAATTTCAAATTATTTTTGAATTAAAGATGTTCCTGTCATTTCTTTCGGTTTTTCAACACCGAGAAGGTCTAATAACGTTGGTGCAAGGTCGCCTAGGATTCCGCCTTCACGCAGCGTGATGCCTTCTTTCGTAACAATCACTGGGACTGGGTTTGTCGTATGCGCAGTGTGCGGTTCGCCTGATTCTGTAATCAGAATGTCAGCATTACCGTGATCAGCGGTAATGATAGCATGTCCGCCTTTAGCGAGAATCGCGTCAACGACTTCGCCTAAGCATTCGTCCACTGCTTCAATAGCTTTGATTGTTGGTTCAACCATTCCGGAGTGGCCGACCATATCAGGGTTTGCGAAGTTCAGTATGATCGCGTCATGCTTGTCAGCTTCAATTTCTTTGACAAGCGCGTCCTTCACTTCATACGCACTCATTTCAGGCTTCAAGTCATATGTTGCAACTTTCGGCGAGTTGATGAGAATACGCTCTTCACCCGGGAATTCAGCTTCACGGCCGCCGCTCATAAAGAACGTGACGTGCGGATACTTTTCAGTTTCTGCAATTCGAAGCTGTTTTAATCCGTGCTGAGATAATACTTCTCCGACTGTGTTATCGAGATTTATCGGTTTAAACGCTACATAGCCGTCAACAGTCTCACTGAAGTGAGTCAGGCAGACGAAATGCAGGTTTTTCGGATGATTTTCACCGCGGTCGAAATCACGGAAATCTTTGTTTGTGAACGTGTTAGAAATCTGAATCGCGCGGTCCGGTCTGAAATTATAGAAAATCACAGAATCGCCGTCTTGGATTGTCGCAACAGGCTCACCGTTTTCCTTTGTAATCACAGACGGAATCACGAATTCATCATAGATTCCATTCGCATATGAATCATCAACAACATCCATTGCACTGCGGTATGTTGGGCCTTCGCCGTACGCCATTGCGCGGTACGCTTTTTCTACACGGTCCCAGCGTTTGTCGCGGTCCATTGAGTAGTAGCGTCCGGAAACGCTGGCGATTTCTCCAACACCGCTTTCCTCGATTTTTTCGTTCAGCTGCTTGATGTATGTTTTCGCTGTTTGCGGACCTACATCACGGCCGTCAAGGAAACCATGAATGTAAACCTTTGTCAGCCCTTCATTTTTCGCAAGCTTTAACAAAGCGAACAAATGATTGATGTGGCTGTGCACGCCGCCGTCTGATAAAAGGCCGAACAGGTGCAGGGCTTTGTTGTTTTCTTTCGCGTTGTTAATCGCGTCAAGGAATGTTTGATTGCGTTCGAACTCTCCTTCACGAATGGCAACATTTACGCGTGTTAAGCTTTGGTACACAATACGTCCCGCACCGATATTTAAGTGACCCACTTCGGAGTTCCCCATCTGTCCCTCAGGAAGACCTACAGCCTCGCCTGAAGCTGTCAATGTTTGATGAGGATACTGGTTCCAGTAGCGGTCAAAATTCGGTTTTTTCGCTAAAGCGACTGCGTTTCCTACTGTTTCGTTACGTAATCCGAACCCATCAAGAATGATGAGTGCAGCTGGTTTTTTACTCATATTGACCTTCCTCCAATAATTGAACGAATGACTGTGGCTCAAGGCTCGCGCCGCCGACCAAAGCACCGTCAATATCGGACTCTGCCATATATTCTTTAATGTTTGCAGGCTTTACGCTTCCGCCATATTGGATGCGAAGCTTGTCTGCAACTTCTTGGCTGAAGCTTTCAGCGACGGTTTTACGGATATGCGCACACACGTCATTCGCATCTTTCGCTGTAGAAGATTTGCCTGTTCCGATTGCCCAGATTGGCTCATACGCAATAACAGAAGCAGCAACTTGTTTTTCAGATAGACCAGCAAGGCCTTTTTTCACTTGGTCAGCAACAAGATCATTTGTTTTGCCGGCTTCGCGCTCTTCAAGCGTTTCACCCACACAGATGATCGGCACAATGCCGTGTTTGAAAGCAGCATGTGCTTTTTTGTTAACTGTTTCATCAGTTTCAGCGAACATTTCACGGCGCTCAGAGTGGCCGATGACGCAGTAGTCAACGCCAAGGTCTTTCAGAGCAACCGGGCTGATTTCGCCTGTGAACGCGCCGCTTTCTTCGAAGTGCATGTTTTGAGCGCCGACTTTTAGGTCAGTGCCTTTAACAGCAGAAGTAAGCTTTTCTAAGAAAAGTGCTGGCGCGCAAACAACAGCTTCCGCTTTGTCTGCTGCTGGAATGGAAGATTTCACTTCTTCAACGAAGCTGACAGCTTCACCGAGTGTTTTGTTCATTTTCCAGTTACCGGCGATAATTGGTTTTCTCATCTGTTCCACTTCCTTATAGCAGTTTTGAGATTATTTATCGTTTAGTGCAGCTACCCCTGGAAGCTCTTTGCCTTCCATAAACTCAAGGGATGCGCCGCCGCCTGTTGAGATGTGGCTCATTTTGTCAGCAAGGCCGAATTTTTCAACCGCTGCCGCAGAGTCTCCTCCGCCGATGACAGAGTATGTATCTTTCGCCTCTGCCAATGCTTCCGCAACCGCTTTTGTTCCTTGAGCGAACAAGTCGATTTCGAATACGCCCATCGGTCCGTTCCACACGACAAGTTTGCTGTTTTTGATGACGTCAGCATAAGTTTCGCGTGTTTTCGTACCAATGTCGATTGCTTCTAAATCACTAGGGATTTCAGAGATCGGCACAATTTTCACGTTTGCATCGTTAGAGAAATCATCTGCAACAAGAACATCTTCAGGCATATAGAAGTTAACGCCTTTTTCTTTCGCGCGGTCCATAAATGATTTCGCAAGCTCGATTTTATCTTCTTCAAGAAGAGATTTACCGACTTCATAGCCAAGCGCTTTTACGAATGTATAAGCAAGACCTCCACCGATGATCAGGTTGTCTACTTTATCAAGAAGACTTTCGATCACACCGATTTTGTCTTTTACTTTCGCTCCGCCGATGATTGCCGTGAACGGGCGATCAGGGTTAGAAACCGCTTTTCCGAGTACGTCAAGCTCTTTTTCCATTAAGAAACCTGCAACTGCTGGCAGATGCTCGGCAATTCCAGCTGTAGATGCGTGAGCACGGTGGGCAGCACCAAATGCGTCATTTACATATACATCCGCAAGCTCAGCAAATGCTTTTGCAAGTTCAGGATCATTTTTCTCTTCACCAGGGTAGAAACGTACGTTTTCCAATACAAGAACGTCTCCGTCCTTCATGTCAGAAATTTGTGCTTTTACAGCATCGCCGTAAGCTTCATCTGCTTTCTTCACTTCTTTGCCAAGCAGTTCGCCTAGACGTGCAGCGACAGGAGTTAAACGAAGCTCCTCAACCACTTCGCCTTTCGGGCGGCCTAAGTGGCTCGCAAGAAGGACTTTCGCGCCTTGTTCTGCAAGGTGTTTGATAGTTGGAAGCGCAGCACGGATACGTGTATCGTCTGTTACTTCCCCGTCTTTCATTGGAACGTTAAAGTCAACGCGGCAGAATACAACTTTGCCTTTTACGTCGATGTCTTTGAGAGTTTTCTTATTCATGCCTAGGAGATCCTCCTTCAAAATGGTTTGCATACAGCACGAAAAACGTGAAACCGTCTGGTCAAGCGATAACTCCGCTAGGGCAGATCACAGTCTATTTCGGCACAGGGCAGTTCGTCTGAAGCCAGGGCAGCGGCCTTAGGCGAAAGCGCCGGCAAAACTGCTAAAACGCGGTCGTTTCTCTGTCACAGAACGTTTTCTGAAAGCCGGTCTTCATGGAAAAAGGGAAAGGGAGTCCGTCCCCTTCCCTTGTCCGCTTTCATTATAGCGCTTCTATTCAAAAGAACCAAGTCAGGTCCTTTTTTCAGCTATAAATTAAAGACCTTTTTTTGCGATGTAAGCTGCAAGGTCAACAACGCGGTTAGAGTAGCCGCTTTCGTTATCGTACCAAGAGATTACTTTTACCATGCTGCCTTCCATTACCATTGTAGAAAGAGCATCGATTGTAGAAGAGTTTTTGTTTCCGTTGTAGTCGCCAGAAACTAATGGCTCTTCGCTGTAGCCAAGGATTCCTTTAAGATCGCCTTCAGCTGCTTCTTTAAGAGCTGCATTTACTTCTTCAGCTGTTACTTCTTGGTTCAGTTCAGCAACCAAGTCAACTAAAGAAACGTTTGGAGTTGGAACACGCATTGCTCCACCGTTCAGTTTGCCTTTTAGTTCAGGAAGAACTAGAGAAACTGCTTTAGCAGCACCAGTTGAAGTTGGGATGATGTTTTCAGCTGCTGCACGCGCACGACGGTAGTCTTTGTGCGGAAGATCAAGGATTTGCTGATCATTTGTGTAAGAGTGAACAGTTGTCATCATACCGCGTTTGATGCCAAATTTGTCGTTAAGTACTTTTGCAAACGGCGCAAGGCAGTTTGTTGTGCAAGATGCGTTAGAGATAACATCGTGGTTAGCCGCATCGTATTTATCTTCGTTAACACCCATAACGATAGTGATATCTTCTTCGTTAGCAGGAGCAGAGATGATTACTTTTTTCGCGCCAGCTTCTAAGTGTTTCGCAGCGTCTGCGCGTTTTGTGAAGAAACCAGTAGATTCAACTACGATTTCAACGCCTTGTTTGCCCCAGCTAAGTTTAGCAGGATCGCGTTCTGCAGAAACTTCAATTGTTTTGCCGTTAACAACAAGGTTGTTACCGTCAACTGAAACCTCAGCGTCTAATTTTCCGTGTACAGAATCATATTGTAAAAGGTGAGCCAGCATGTTAGCATCTGTTAAATCGTTAACCGCTACTACCTCAACTTCAGGATTGTTTAATGCTGCGCGGAATACGTTACGTCCAATACGACCAAAACCGTTAATACCGACTTTTACTGCCATGATTGTTTCCTCCTTTAAATAAGTGAGAGATATTTATATTGAGGGATTATTCATCCCTTAATAACTTCTTTGCGGCTCCTTCGTCTGTGACGAGAACCGTGTTGCGGGGCTTTTTAAAGTAAGCCTCGATCGCCTCGGCTTTTGATGATCCGCCCGCTACCGCAATAATATCGGGAATGGCGTCTATGTCATCCAGCTGCATACCGACAGAATGCACTTTGTGGACCACTTCGCCGTCCGCATTAAAATAGTAGCCAAACGCTTCTGTCACCGCATCGTGATCATCTATTTTCTTTAAGTCTTCTAAAGGTGTGTTTCTCCGCTGAGCCATAGTTTTAGCTTCGCCGATTCCGTGAACCAGCATACTCGCTGATTTAATGGTATTCAGCACCTCTTTGACAGAAGGTTCTTCAATAATAGATGAATAGGCGCTATGTGACAGCTGTCCCGGAACAAACAAAAGCCGGTAAGTGCCTGAAGCCTTTTCCGCCATATGCGCGCATATGGTGTTCGCCTGGTTTTTCACGTCTTCGCCTAAACCGCCTCTTGCAGGCACAAACAAAAGCTCGCGGTTTTTAGAATCCGGCGTCATCATTTCGGCGACAGCTTCAATTGTCGTACCGCCAGTTACAGCGACGATATTTTTGCCTGAAAATCTTTTTTTCATACATGCGACAGCTGCTCTTCCCATTTCTTTTTTGACCCATGGGGATTGATCGCTGTCTCCGGACACGATAATGGCATCCTTTAGATTTAAACGTTCTTTTAATGTCTTTTCCAAAAGAGTTAAACCTAAAACATCTTTCATCGTATCTTCCAGAACGGAAAGCAGTTCATAGCCCTCTTCTGTCAATGTCATGCCGTTTGTTTTAATATCGACCAGGTTCTGTTCCTTTAAAAACTGAACCTCGCCCCTCAGCACACGCTCGCTGATTTCGAGACTGGCAGACAGGCTTCTTCGCCCAATGGGTTCTGTCAGCCTGATATACTGCAAGATTTCAAACCTCTTTTGCATAACGAGCAGAAGATCAGGCAATAATTTTTTTTGAGCTTGTATTAACTGGTTCATGACTCAAACGTTCCTTCCTTTTTTTGCTGGACATTATATGTCCCGCTATGACAAAAAACGTCCCATCATAGCCAAAAAAAATTATTTCTGCTTTCTTTAATTATTTTAACAGGGTGGAATTGTTTATTCAACTGTTAAGAGTCAATTCATCGACAATATTCGCAGAGTTTTCATGCCGCAGCGTTTTATCCAGCATTATTTTTTCCTATATATCTTTATCTTATACAGAAAACGCCAAAAGGTGCATCCCAACATAAACAGCCCTTCCGATAGAAAGGGCCTGTTATTTTAAAGCGTTTTCATTTTATCCAGAGCTTTTCAATCTCTTCAAGCGATTTGTTCTTTGTTTCCGGACAGATCGTAACAACAAACAGGAAGCAAAGGATGTTAATCACCGCAAAAATCCAGAATGTATAGGCGAGCCCGAAGGAGTCAATCATCATTGGCACAAACTGTCCGATCGCCCAGTTTGCTCCCCATAAAAAGATCGTCGCAATGCCCGCGGCCCGCGCACGCAGATGGTTCGGGAAGATTTCAGAAATCATAATCCATGTGATCGGCCCTACAGATACACAAAATGCCGCCACAAAACCTAAAATAAAGAAGATCAGCATAAGTCCGCTTGTTAACTGAAAGTAGAACGACGTTCCGATTAAGATCATAAAAATAGCCATAAAAGCAGAACCGATGGACATCAGTTTTTTTCGTCCAACCTTATCAATCAACAACACCGCAATAATGGTAAAAATGACTTCTACAACCCCGACGATACAGGTTGTCACAAATCCGGCATTTTGTCCGAATCCCATCATTTTGAAGATTTCCGGCCCGTAGTAAGTAATCGCGTTCATGCCGATGACCTGGTTGAACAGCGCCAGCAGGATTCCAATGACAAGCGCCTTTCTGAGACCCGGCTTGAAAAGCTGGGAGATCGATCCCATTTGTTCTATTTTTAAAGAGTTCTCAATGTTCTTTAATTCTTCTTTTGCGACAGTTTCTCCATTAATACGTGTCAGTATCTTTAACGCTTCTTTTGTTTTGCCCGCTTTCGCCAGCCATCTCGGACTTTCCGGCACGACGAGCAATACGAGGAAAAAGATCACAGACGGCACCATTCCATAAGCAAGCATCCATCGCCAGCCGGTGTGCACGCCCCATTCGTAAGTTCCAGACCGCTGCACAGCGAGATTAATAAAGTACGTTGCGGAAATGCCCAATATCGTAAAGAGCTGATATAAAGAAGAAAGGCTTCCCCGTATGGCAGGCGGTGCGGCTTCCGTAATGTACGTAACAGAAAGTGATGAGCCCATCCCAATCCCTAGGCCTCCGATAATCCTTGCAATAATTAAGGTAGACACGTCTTGAGAAAGCGCTGAAACGATGGCTGATATTGCAAATAACAAAGCAGCTGTCATTAAAATTTTTCTCCGTCCGAACCTGTCGCTTAAAAATCCGGAAATTCCGACGCCCGCTACTCCTCCGATCATAATGCTGGAAATCACAAGCCCTTCCATAAACGGAGTCAGACTGTATAAATCTTTCAGAAAACCGATGGCGCCTGAAATCACTGCCGTGTCATAGCCGTACAATAAGCCGCCAAGTCCCGCCGCACATGAGATCAAAATGACAAATCCCATTGAATGGCTTCTTGTTACAGGAGCATTTGGTTCTAATTGAGTTGGAGTATTCTTCATTTCCCTGCCCTCCCGAATGTTGAGTAAAGCGTTTACATTTACTTCTTCAATTGTACGTACTTATATTAAAATTTAACGAAAATTCCATTTAATTAGTACGTACAAATATAGAATAATCCTGTTTGCATTTTCTGTCAATGTTTTCTTACGAAGGACGCTGTGATATACTGAAATTTGTCCGTATACATTTTGGAGGAATGGATATGTTACCAAAATACGCTCAAGTAAAAGAAGAAATCAGTTCATGGATTAATCAAGGCAAAATACTGCCCGATCAAAAGATCCCTACCGAAAACGAATTAATGCAGCAATTCGGCGTCAGCCGGCATACCATTCGTAAAGCGATCGGAGACCTCGTATCACAAGGTCTGCTGTACAGCGTACAAGGCGGAGGAACCTTTGTCGCTTCACGCTCTGCTAAGTCAGCGCTGCATTCCAATAAAACGATCGGTGTTCTGACAACCTACATATCAGACTATATTTTCCCGAGCATCATTAGAGGAATTGAGTCCTATTTAAGCGAGCAAGGATATTCCATGCTGCTGACCAGCACAAACAACAACCCGGATAATGAAAGAAGAGGATTAGAAAACTTGCTGTCCCAGCATATTGACGGATTGATCGTGGAGCCGACAAAAAGCGCCCTGCAAACGCCAAACATCGGCTACTATTTAAATTTGGAGAAAAACGGCATTCCTTTTGCGATGATTAACGCGTCATACGCTGAGCTTGCCGCACCGAGTTTTACCTTAGATGATGTGAAAGGCGGCATGATGGCGGCAGAGCATCTCCTTTCTCTCGGCCACACGCACATGATGGGTATTTTTAAAGCTGATGACACGCAAGGTGTGAAGCGGATGAACGGGTTTATACAGGCGCACCGGGATCGTGAGCTATTCCCTTCTCCGGATATGATTGTGACATTTACAACGGAAGAAAAAGAATCAAAGCTGCTGGAGAAAGTAAAGGCCACACTGGAGAAAAACAGCAAGCATTTGCCGACAGCCATTCTTTGTTATAACGATGAAATTGCGCTGAAGGTGATTGATATGCTGCGGGAGATGGATATCAAAGTGCCGGAGGATATGTCTATCGTCGGGTATGATGATTCGCATTTTGCCCAAATCTCCGAGGTGAAATTAACCTCTGTGAAGCATCCGAAATCCGCGCTTGGAAAAGCAGCTGCCAAATATGTCATTGACTGCTTAGAGCATAAAAAGCCGAAACAGGAAGATGTCATTTTTGAGCCTGAATTGATCATCCGCCAGTCCGCACGAAAACTGAATGAATAAAAAAAGCAATGTATGGGTCTCCCCGCTGCATTGCTTTTTTTATAGCTGTTATCTGTTTTTCCACACGTCAGCGATGATTTCAAACGAACGCATTCTGTCTGCGTGTTCATAGGTTTCTGAGTTAACCATAATTTCATCAGCCTGTGTCGTTTTGACAAAGTCTTCGAGCTTCGCCTTCACTTCTTCCGGACCGCCGACAATCGTGGAGCTCAGCTGCTCATTGACCATCGCTTTTTCATACGGGCTCCAGATTTGATCCATATCCTCAACAGGCGGCTTAAGCTGATTCGGCGTGCCGCGGACAAGATCAAGAAATCTTTGATAATGCGACGTCGCAAGGTGCTGCGCTTTCTCATTTGTATCTGCCGCGATTATGGTGACGCCGACCATCGCATACGGTTCGTCGAGCACTTCTGACGGCGTAAACGAATTGCGGTACAGTTCCAAAGCAGGAACCGTATTCGCCGGCGAGAAATGAGCGGCGAATGCAAACGGAAGACCCAGTTCACCTGCCAGACGGGCACTGAAGCCGCTTGAGCCCAACAGCCAAATCGGCACATCTATGCCCTCTCCCGGAATGGCGCGGACTTGATTGCGCACATTTCCTGACGGTTTAAAGTAATTGCGCAGTTCCTCTAATTGCTCTGGAAAATCTTCACCGCTGTTGATGTTTCTGCGGAGCGCTCTTGCTGTCAATTGGTCTGTTCCCGGCGCACGTCCGAGCCCCAGATCAATCCGTCCGGGATA
Organism: Bacillus rugosus; assembly: GCF_023238245.1. NCBI lineage: Bacteria > Bacillati > Bacillota > Bacilli > Caryophanales > Bacillaceae > Bacillus > Bacillus rugosus. The sequence continues at coordinate 3,361,836 of NZ_CP096590.1, forward strand.
CAGCGTTTCCAGTGTGCCAAATTGCTCAGCAATCACTAGTGAAGAGTGGTTCGGAAGCATAATGCCGCCCGAGCCGACGCGGATTTTCTTTGTGCCGCCGGCAATATGGCCGATCAGGACAGCGGTGGCAGAGCTTGCGACACCTTCTATATTATGATGCTCAGCAAGCCAGTAGCGGTGATAGCCCCATTCCTCCGCACGGCGCGCCAAGTCCATGCTGTTTCGGAATGATTCCGCAACCGTTCCTCCCTGAACAACCGGAGATAAATTCAAAACAGAAAGCAAGGTATCTTTGCGTTGGTTGTTAGACATATTGTTCTCCTTTGCAATTGTGATATCAGTAAACAGCCTCAAGCTGTCAAGTCATGATCGAAAGGACTTCTCTCACACCATAACACAACTGCAATCAGGAATAAAAGAATTTGATTCGATGAAATTCGAACAATATAAAACGAACGGGTTGACACCGTTATTCTGCTCCAAACAGTTCCTGCGCCATATCAATGAATAGCTTAGCCGCCAGAGAAGCCTCCTTCAGCGACGGAACAGCAAGCTGCACATCACGGTACATCTGCGGGTCCAAATCCCGCGTCACCACACCCTCCGGCAGCGGCATGCCCGACATGGACATTTCTGATAAAATCGCCAGGCCCAGTCCTTCTCTGATCATACTGATCGAGGTGTTCATATTATAGACAGTGAAAGCGGCGTTCAGCGTAGCGCCCGCCTGCATGAACATATCGTGAAAAGGTGATTCATAGCCGCCGTCACAGACGATCATCGGTTCATGATCGAGATCTTTCAGCGTAATGGCTGAACGGCTGCAAAGCGGGTGATCGTCCCTGAGCACGACGGTCATTTTGTCTTTTTTCAGCCGAATATACTCCATCTCCTCTGTTGGATACAGAAGAATGCCGACATCTATCATCCGCGTGTGAAGCCACTCCTTGACTTCATTTACAGTTCCCTCGTGCAGCACGAGCTCCAGTTTCGGATATTTTTGTTTAAACTCACTGATCAGCTTCGGCATAAAATAAGCCGAGGCAGTTGAGAATGTGCCGATATGGATCGTTCCTAGTTCAAGGCCTTTTTCCGCGGCTGCGACTTGCTCAACTTTTTCAACGCCTTTTAAAACTTCCCTGATGTGGACTAAAATCTTTTTCCCCGTCTCTGTCAGCATCAGGCCATTGCGGCGGTCACGTATGATAAGCTTTACATCAAGCTCAGCTTCAATCGCAGAAATCGCATGACTGACAGCCGGCTGTGTCATGTTCAGCACCTGTCCCGCTTTTGTAAAGCTTCCCGTTTCAGCTATTTTCATGAAAACCCTTAATTGTGTAATGGTCATAACAATTTACTTATGCTCCTTATAAAAAAGATTCATTTTATTTATCTTATATTCTACAGTATCATAATGGAAAAGTTCTACTAGGAGTGATTGAAAAGTGAAACAGCTCTCAAAAACGCGGACAGCTCTCCTGCTCGCCTTTCTTGTCATCATGTGGGGCATCAATTGGCCGCTGTCGAAAGCAGCGCTCGCTTACTCACCGCCATTGTTATTTGCGGGCATCCGGACGCTGATCGGCGGGCTTTTATTAGTCATTGTCGCACTGCCGCGTATTCATAAATTGCGCTTAAACGAAACGTGGCCGATTTATTTTGTTTCTGCACTTTTAAATATTACATTATTCTACGGCCTGCAAACGATCGGGCTGAATTACCTTCCGGCGGGCCTGTTTTCGGCGATCGTCTTCTTTCAGCCGGTTCTGATGGGCGTGTTTTCTTGGATATGGCTCGGCGAATCCATGTTTGCCATGAAAGTGATCGGGCTGATCCTCGGTTTTGCCGGCGTGGCCGTCATTAGTGCCGCGGGCTTTGGCGGGCATATTTCTGTCATTGGGGTTCTGCTGGCTCTCGGCTCCGCACTCAGCTGGGCGCTCGGGACGGTATATATGAAAAAAACAGGGAGCCGCGTCGATTCCATTTGGATGGTCGCCTTGCAGCTGACGATCGGAAGCGTATTTCTGCTAATATCCGGCTTTTGGACAGAAAGCTTTTCAGCGATCCAATGGACGGTACCGTTTATCACGAGCCTGCTGTTCATCTCTGTATTCGTTATCGCGCTCGGCTGGCTTGTCTTTTTTACGCTTGTCGGTTCAGGAGAAGCAAGCAAGGTCGCTTCCTATACTTTTTTGATTCCGCTCATTTCGATCGTAGCCAGCTCCATTTTTCTGCATGAACCGCTTACCTTAAGCCTCTTGGCGGGTCTGCTGCTGATTGTAACGAGCATCTGCCTCGTGAATTCAAAATCAAAAGCACAGAAAGCTGCGTTGATCTGTGTAAATGAGAAGGCTTCACAATAATAAAACCCTCTTGTCGGATGTGACAAGAGGGTTTCTTATTTACTGGTGCTTGCGTCCTTTGACCAAATATGCAACTGTAATCAAAAGGTAGATCGCCGCAGTAATGCTGGTAATGACAATTGACGTTGTCATGATGACACCGATCAGAATGGCGAGTAACGCCAGAATCGCAAACCATGTCGTATACGGGAACCATTTTACATAATAGGCTGGTGTTTCTGTTTGCCCTTTTCTCGATTTCAAGTGAGCGAATCCGATGATCAGCCAAATGAATAAAACGGTATATCCCAATGATCCCATTAAGTAATTAAACGTTTGGCTTCCTGCGAACAGAGAAATCAATACGCCAATATAGAGAGAGGAAGTGCACATCAGAATCGCAAACATCGGCACGTTTTTCGATGAAAGCTTCGAAAAGATCTTCGGAAGCCTTCCGTCAGTAGCCTGTGTATATAAAATGCGTGATGATCCATATAAACCTGAATTCATAGAAGAAATGATCGCCAGCAGGATGACTGCGTTCATGATATGATCCGCGCCCGGAATGCCAACCATTTTAAAGACCATGACGAAAGGACTTTCTGGAACGGAATTGACCTGATTCCATGGTATCAGGCTGACGATGATGAAAAACGGCAGCAGGTAGAACGCGACAATCCGTGTCAGTGTGCTTCGGACTGCTTTCGGGACAACTTTTTCCGGATTCTTTGTCTCAGCAAGCGTCACACCGATAATTTCTGTACCGCCGTAAGAGTAGATCACGACAAGCATTGCCGTAATCAGCCCTGTGCCGCCATGCGGGAAAAATCCGCCGTGCTCAGTCAGGTTTGAAAACCCGGCAGCTGTATGATCACCGAATGATACAAATAAGAGCAATAATCCTAAAATAATAAAGACAATAATAACGGTAATCTTGATCATTGCCAGCCAATATTCGGTTTCGGCGAAGATTTTAACAGAAAGCAAATTCACAATCGTGACGATAAGGGAAATCCCTAATGCCAGCACCCAGATCGGGCAGCCCGGCAGCCAATATTGAATAAAGATTGCAGCCACAACAGCTTCAGCCGCAATGTTAAGCACCCACATTTTCCAATATATCCAATCCAAGAAATAAGCAGCGTAATTTCCTAATACCTGCTGAACAAGATCCCGGAAGGTTCTGGCGTTTCGGTTGCGTACAGCCATTTCCGCGAGCCCCTGCATAATAAACAGCAAAATAATGCCGCCGAGCAGGTAAGCGATAATGACAGATGGCCCTGCCAGATCAATCGCTGAGCTGCTCCCTTTAAATAAACCTGCGCCGATTGCTCCGCCCAGCGCCATCATCATAATATGGCGGGACGTCATCGTGCGTTTTAACGTCTGATTGTCCTTTTTCATCCTCTTGTACCTCTCCTTCTCGTTTTCAAAAACAAAAAAGCCCGCCGTCTCCTATCTAATCTAATAGATAAAGAGACGACGAGCCTTTGGCTGACCGCGGTACCACTCTTGTTGATTCTTCATGAAGAATCCAGCTTTTGACCTGTAACGAAGGTTAGCCGTTAAAACATGGGGAATATTCAATCTATTCCGTTCCGTCTTACCACTCCCGGGCGAGTTCAAAGAAGAATCAGGCCGCGTCACACCACCCCGCAGCTCTCTGTTCTGATCACTTTCTTTTACTGCTCCCAATCTATGTGTTTTAGTTTTCTGAAAAAAACTTAAATTTTATGATCTGAATATATTAACATAATATACGTGCTTCTCTATTCCCTGTCAATAACTTCAGAAAAAAAGAAACTGTTATTTTGTCCCTTTTTGAATGGCTTTCCAAAACGATTCTGATTCGTTTCCTAATGCATAAACTGAGACACCTGCTATTTTATATTGCTTTGCCAGATGGCTTTTCGTTTGAATGGTTTTCTCATTTTCATACCACACGACATGTTTATGCTTCTTTTTGTCTACGTAAGAAAACGTCATCGAACCTGATTTTTTGTTGAATGCCGGCTTTGCTTTCTGCTTTTTGATGAGGGACTTGAGCTCATTCCATTCTCTCGCTGCGTTGCCGCTTCCGTCTTTCACATCCCAGTCATAGCCGTACGCAGGAATTCCCATGATGACTTTATTGGCTTTGATTTTTTTGACAGAAAACTGCAGAGAGCTTTTGATCCAGCTTGTGCTCGCCACTGATCCCGGCTCGCCCCATATGCCGTGTTCATCGTAAGTCATCACCTGTACGTAATCCGCATATTTACCGATTTTTGCATAATCATACGGCCAGCTCCAGTCATCATTTTGATCATCGGCGCTTTTGGCCGGAACGGAAACCATTGTTTTGATTTGTTTCTTTTTAAGAGCCTGCGAGACATCTTGAATGAAGCGTGAGTATTTGGATCGGTCTTCTGGATTCACTGCTTCAAAATCGATATTGATACCGTAGTATGAGTGCTTTTTGGCCAGTGCTATTAGCTGATCTATGAAGCGTTTTTTCGCTGTTTTATTACTCATGACTCGACTCGCTAAACCTCCGTCAAAATCGTAAATGGCATCATTATAGTTTGAAATGACAGCCCATGTCTTGATTTTTTTCTTTTTCGCATATGTCAGCTGCTTAGTTGGGGCATCGCCAATTACTTGTCCGTTTTTTTCAAACGCAAACGTATCTGTGGCAATGGAATTCATGTATGTATGATATTTCGTAAGAGAATTGTATGAGGCCGTATCTCCAGTCGTGTAGCCTAATGTCACGCCGGCTGCCTTCGCTTCTGTTTTTGTATACATAAACAGCACGATCGCAATCGCCAGTGAAACAGCTAGAATCAGCCATTTTTTCATCGCTTTTCCTCCTTTTTCAAGTCATACTCTTCTCATCGGCCAAAAAGTTGGAAGTTCAAGTTTTTTCAAGCAGAAAGCCCGGCATATGCTGCCGGGCTTTTAAGATCAGCGGTCAGAGACGAGAATGTATGCGGCTTTTACAGGTCCGTGCACCCCGACAACCAAATCCATTTCAATGTCTGCTGAGTTGCTCGGTCCGGTAATGTAGTTGATGCAGGAGGGAACAGTGACGCCGTCCGCAATGTTTTGACGGATGATATCACTGGCTTGCGTCATTCTCGGCACGATGCTTGATTTCGGGACAATCGCAATATAGGTCGTCGGCAGAAGGCTGACAGACCGGCCGATGTCTTTTGAGGAAAAGAGAACAACCGTCCCCGACTCTGCCAGTGTGATTTCACTGAATGTAATCCCTACATTGGCTTGCTCCGCTTTTTTGATATTCTCTTCGCCTTTAGCGGCATCCCACTCCCAGACCGGCGTTCCATCGTTCGGCCAGTCTTTGGTGAGCAGGCTTTTTAGTCCGTATGCTTCAAAGCGGGGGTCCTTCGGAATAATAACAGGGCCTCCGGAAAACCGGCTGACTTGATCGCGAAGGGCATCGTAAAGGCCGGTTGAATCCGTTTCAATCAGCTCTGTATGTATTTTGACACAATGGTTTTTGAGCACTGTGACTAAGTCATCTGCTGAATATCCTTCAAGTGTCCGATATTGCGGCTGATGCGCCCACTCTGGGACTGCTACGCCCCCTGTTCTTTTTTCACGGCCCAGGCGTGATGCGATCCGGTTTAAAAAGCTCTCCTGATTTTGAATGGTTCCCTTCGTCATCACTGCTCCTCCTTCGTGCGTTCAGTTGTTTCTCTGTCTGTAAACCAGTCTCTGAATCTCGATTTATGCGGTGCCGGGAAGTCGCGGATTTGTGTCCAGCTTTTGAGCGGGCCGGGCCCTTTCGAAATTTTTTCGTCCTCTGTAAAAGGCGTCATGGCTGCCGGCGCCCATTTTGAGCCCATTTTATAAAGCGACAAAGAGGACGCACCAAGTCCGAACGCTTTCATCGCAAGCTTTTCACTGATCGGCGCTCTTCCTTCTTTTTCGACGATGTTCTGGCGATGCTTGAGAAGCAGCTCATGAAGCGGAATTTTGACCGGGCAGGCTTCTGAACAAGCTGCGCACAATGTAGACGCGTACGGCAGCTCCTTAAAATCGTCATAACCGCCGAGCAGCGGCGATAAAACCGCTCCGATCGGCCCCGAATAGATGGAGCCGTATGAGTGTCCGCCGACATGCCGGTACACAGGACAGACATTGATACAAGCTGCACAGCGGATACATTGCAGCACGGATTGGAATTCCGTCCCGAGAATATTGGACCGGCCATTGTCAACAATGACAAGATGGAACTCTTCCGGCCCGTCAACTTCCCCTTCCAGCTTCGGACCTGTCAAAGCCGTAATATAACTTGTCAGCCGCTGCCCGACAGCGCTTCTTGTCAGCATGCTGACAAGCACTTCAAATTCGGAAAATGACGGGACAATCCGCTCCATTCCCATAACGGTGATTTGCGTTTTCGGCAAAGTGCTCACAAGCCGTCCGTTTCCTTCATTGGTCACAAGGCTGACTGAACCCGTGTCAGCGATGGCGAAGTTACAGCCTGTAATGCCGATATCCGCCTCCAGAAACTTTTCCCGGAGGATGGCGCGCGCATGCATCACTAGCTCTTCCGGTTTTTCTGTATGTTGATAATCCAGTCTTTCTTTAAATACATCGCGTATTTGCTCTTTATTTTTATGAAGGGCGGGCGCTACGATATGTGACGGCGGGTCATGATCATCAATCTGCAAAATATACTCTCCGAGGTCGGTTTCGACGACTTCGCAGCCTTCCTGTTCCAGCACCTCATTCAGATTGATTTCCTCTGTGACCATTGATTTTGATTTAACGATTTTCTTCCCGTTCTTCTTTTGAATGACATCGCGGATATAAGAAGACGCCTCTTCCGATGTTTCCGCGAAATAGACATGCCCCCCTCTTTTCGCCACATTTTCGGCAAGCTGGCCGAGATAGAAATCGAGGTTTTCAAGGACATGCTGCCTGATTTCCTCTGATAACGAGCGCCACTCTTCCCAGTTTCCCAGCTCTTCGGCTGCTTCAAGGCGCCGTGTCCGCAGACGCTCCTGTGCACCTGAAACAGCGCCTCTCATAAATTCATTATCGATCCCCTGTGATACCCGCTCCTTAAAAGCGTCAGTACCGATTTTCATCGCCATGATCCTTTCCCCCTCTGAATCCAGTTTTATCTGCTGTTGAGCACTTCGGCGATGTGCATCACTTTGACATTCTTGTCTTTTCTTTCAAGCCGTCCCCCGATATTCATCAAACAGCCGCAGTCAGCACCGATCAGCACCTCTGCTTCCGTTTCCTCGACGCACGCGACTTTTTCATCGACCATCTGTTCAGAGATCTGCGCCATTTTGACGGAGAATGTTCCTCCGAATCCGCAGCAATTGTGTTTGCCCGGAAGCGGCGTGAATTCAAGCCCTTTCACATGGCTCAGCAGCTTCATCGGCTCCTCCGATACCCCGAGGAGCCTTGTCATATGGCATGACGTATGTAAGGTTGCTTTTTTATGAAGGGTTGCGCCGACATCCTCCACCCCGAGGACGTTCACGATGAAATCCGTTAATTCATACGTTTTATCCGCAAGCTTCTGCGCTTTATCCGCCCATTTCGGGTCATCTTTAAACAGGTGCGGATACTCCCTGAACATTGTGGTGCAGGAACCGGATGGACTGACGACATAATCTGACTCCTGGAACGTTTCAATCATTCGTTTCATTGCTTTTTTGGCATCATTCACGTAACCGCTGTTGTAAGCCGGCTGGCCGCAGCAGATCTGCCCCTCCGGAAAATCAACCTCACACCCAAGCCGCTCCAGCAGCTCAACCGTTGCTTTTCCGACATTTGTTTGAAACATATCAACAAGACAAGTGACAAAAAGTGAGACTTTCATGATGAACCCCTCTCTCATCCCCAATATATGATCAGGTCATCTGATGACCTGAGTTAAAATAACTATATGAATATCGTACACTATTCTGACAATGGAAGGAAAGGGTTTTCTAAACATCTCGGCAATAAAAAACGCCTGCTCCACTGAACAGACGTTCATGGCACTATTACTTTTTAATGGCCATACAGGCACTTTCTGTATTTTTTATATGTTTTCACAAATAAATAAAAGAAGCTAAGAGCGCTAAGGAGAACAATCCAGCCCGCTCCCCCTCTCATTAGTGCAAAAGGTGTTTCAAACAAAAAGGCGCTGATAAAAGCTGCTCCCGTCTTATTCCACAGGCCCGGCGTATAATACAAACTCTGGGGACGGATAAATAAATCAGCAGTCAAAGCATTGGTAGTAAAGAGGACCAGGATAAAGGATAAGAATAGAAAAGAAAGTGCAAAGTACGTTTGCAATAGGCGTTTATATCTATCGGCTTTTGATTCTGTATCAGAAAAAATATCGTCTGATGCACATGCGTTCTCTCTTCTAAAATAATGCAGGCCTTGTGAACTGAAAAGATGCTTCCATCCGCTGTCTTCAAAAAGAGTGCGGTAATCAGCAAAATCTCCTGGATGTTTAAAGGTCCGATAGTCTATTTTGATGGTAGAGTTGTCAGAGGATGCTTCATCTGAAAAACAATAGGATAAAAAACATTTCCCTTTTAATTCATACCCCTTACCTGCCATCTTATTTAGCCATTGTTCCTCACTGTCTATGTCTATAAAATATCTGCATTTTTTCATATGGTCTCCCCCTTTTTATTCAATTCCTGTCTCGTTATGTCAACCAGCTGCTCCATTCTCTCCATGTCCTTCGACAACACATTTCTTCCAAGTTCAGTGATGATATATGTTTTTCTGCGGCGATCTTCACTTGGATAAGGCTTGATCAATTGATGCTTCAATAAGTTTTCAATTGCTCCATAAAGAGTACCAGGCGCCATTTTCACTTTTCCACCGCTAAGCTTTTCAATATTTTTCATAATGATGTAGCCGTGAGCAGGACGTAACAAAGATAAAAGAACATAGTAAACAGTCTCAGTCAGCGGTAAATGTTTATTTTCTTTCATATAGCAGCCTCCAGTATTCAGTATAACTGTATAATATCATCATATACAGTTACACTGAATATCACAATCATAAATGACCAGATGAACAAAAAAACCTGACTATAATTAGCCAGGTTTTCATTAAATCCATCCTTTTTCCTCAGCAATGCTGGCAGCTTCCGTCCGATTTTTCGCATCGAGCTTTTGGATGATTTCTGATATATAGTTTCGAACTGTGCCTTGAGATAAATAAAGTTCCAGCGTAATATCTTTTGTTGTCTTGCCTAAAGCCGCGAGCCGCAGAATTTCTTGCTCCCTTACTGTGAGCGGATTTTCGTCTCGCATCATATTAAACGTCAGCTCCGGGCTGAAGACCCGTTTTCCCTTTACACACTTTCGGATGGCGTCGGCCAGATCGTCAATTTCGCCGTCTTTCAGAAGATAACCATGTACGCCGGCTTTGACGGCGCGTTCAAAATATCCGGGGCGGGCAAAGGTGGTTAAAATAATAACCTTGCTGCCACAGCCTTTTTGCATTAATTCCTCTGCCACATCCAGCCCGCTTCGAACCGGCATTTCAATGTCCATGATGCATACATCAGGGTCCAGCTTCAAAATGGCTTTTAGTGCCTCTTCCCCGTTTAATGCTTGTCCGATGACTGTCATATCCTCTTCTAAATCAAGCAGAGATCCCAAAGCGCCTAAAAGCATTCGCTGGTCCTCAGCAATAAACAGACGAATCATTCTTTTCGTCCTCCCTATCATTCTGCTTTTTTTATAAGGGGAACTGTCAATGTCACAACCGTTCCGTTATGAGCTGAAAGCGTTAATCCCCCTTCAATGAGCATGAGCCGTTCTTCCATTCCCCGCAGGCCATTCCCAAACATTTTCTCCTTTGCCGCTCCCTTTCCGTCATCCCGTATTACAACCCTCATTTTGTCAGCGAACTGGGCAATAGTGATAGCGCAGTGGGTGGCATTGCTGTGCTTGATGATATTGGTCACGGCTTCCCGCATACACATGCTAATAATATTTTGCGTGACGGGAGATATTGCTGAAAAGTCTTCGTCCCCTTCATAGTGAAAGGTAATGTTCCCCGTTCTTAATATGTGCTGAATATTGGCGATCTCTTCTGTCATCGTGACCGTTCTCATATCAGAAACCAGCTCACGAACCTGCTTGAGTGCCGCCCGTGAACTTGTTTCCATTTCTTTTGCTTCAAGCCGGGTCCGTTCTGGATCAGATGTTGCCAGCCGCTGAATCAGCTGGCTTTTTAATGTCAGCAGCGACAGAGTATGCCCTAGAGTATCGTGAAGATCACGGGCGATTCGAACGCGCTCCTCTCTTTTGGAGAGTTCTTTTATCTGTTCGTTGGCTTGGGCAAGCTTGGTTTCGAGTTCAATTCTCCGAAACAAAGAACGGATTCCGAATGGAGAAATAAGCATGATGACGAGAAACGGGAGAACAGAAAAAAGCTCCCAGAGCGTGACCGAATTCTCGAGAAATTGATAAAAACATGGAAAAAGCAGCATAAAGAGTAAACCGCAGAACGCTCGGTTAAACTTTGTTTTCTCTTTGTAATAACCAACAAAGTTTGCTGGGAAAAAACCTAAATAGATATAGGAGATATCGTAAAACACACTATAGATCAAAATAACTGCCATTTGCACGATAAGCCAATATGTAAACGAAGCTCTGTCCACACTGCAGAACAACTGGCGATATGCCATGACAAAAAAGATCAGCATGCCATATCCAATCATCTGTTTGATGCCTGATTCTCTTAATAAAGTAAGAAACGGCATGATGGTATACACCAGAAAAATATAGGGGAAAAACCCGAATTGCCTAGGGAATATGGATGTTAAGAGTTTCATGTATTACACCGCTTCTTGTTTTCTTCTTATATATTTAGATAGTAGCATGAAGAGCATTAAATAAGCGATTAGAATCAGAATATTTTCCCAGGATGGGCCCCCGCCTCGGACAAGTTCCCACGCACCGCTCCCGAAGTGATAAGACGGAAGCCATCGGCCAATGTTCTGCATCATGTCAGGCATGACCTCAAATGGCATCCACATGCCCCCGCCTAAAGCCAGCAGCATGTAAAGCACATTACTGATTCCGGCTGCTGTTTCTACTTTTCTCATAAGCCCGATTAGTGTGCCTAATGCTAAAAACGGCAATGCGCCAAACAAAATCCACAGTCCGCTCATAATCCATTCAAACGGGGACAAGTCAATGTCATTAATGATTGCGCCAAACAGAAAAATGACGGTAATGGATAAAACGTGAATCACACTTTGGCCGATCATCTGAGCTGATAAGTAGATATGATCCGGAAGAGGCGTAATGCGGATAAAAGCTGTCCAGCCTTGTGACCGTTCTTGAACCATACGGATTCCAAGCGTCATGATAGAGGATCCCATCACACTGAAGACTGTCATCGACATTAAGTAATGGGCATCCCATGTACGTTGATCAGGTACGTTGGTATTCACTACATTGGTAAAGAGATAATAAAAGGCAATCGGCATCATCAGCGACCAAAGCACAAAGTACTTATTCCTAAGCACCCTTTTCATTTCAGCTATGCTTTGTTTCTGCAGCATGTTCACTCACATCGCCTCCCTGTTTCCGTCAGCCAGCTGGCGAAATGCCTCATCGAGCGTTCCTTGCTCAATCCGGATATCGTGTGCATGTATGTTTTCTTGAAAGATCAGCGCTAACACTTTGTCTGTATTTGATGTTTGGATGATGGTTCTTTTCTGCTTGTGGATCACTCGCTCTACTTCCGGGTGACGGGACAGCCTTTCCAATGATTCTTCTGAATGGAGCATAAAGGAAACAGACTGTTTTTGAATCCTGGAGCGGATTTGCATTGGTGAGTCGTCTGCCACAAGCCTTCCATCAGCAAAAAATAAGATTCGCTGTGCCGCATCATCTGCTTCCTGTAAATAATGAGTTGAAAAAATAATCGTTTTTCCTTGGTCCGCCAGTCCATGGATGGTCTGCCAGAACCGATGTCTTGATGATGTGTCCATTCCGACTGTCGGTTCATCGAATATTAGCAGCTTCGGGTTCCCGGCAAGAGCCAAAGCAAAGCTCAAACGGCGTTTTTGTCCGCCGGATAATTTTTCTGCCCGTGTTTTCAAGTCTTTTTCTGTGAGTGCTGTTAGCGATACGAGTTCAATTATGGACAACGGATTCGGATAATAGCTCCGGAAGAGTTCGAGGATTTCATTCACCTTCAGCCCCGGCATGACACTCACTTCCTGCAGCATCACGCCTATTTTTTCGTGAACCTGTTGATCATCGGGAATCCGGTTGAATAATTTGATTTCCCCCTTACCCGGTTTCAGCAATCCTAGTATCATGGAGATGACGGTCGTCTTCCCTGCCCCATTCGGCCCTAGAATGGCTGTGATCTCTCCTTTTTTAATGCTGAAGCTGATGTTGTTTACAGCTGTTTTTTGCTGGAATTGTTTTGTCACATTTCTTACTGATACAATCTCATTCATCACATGAGCACCTCCTGATAGCTTACTTTGATTGTAAAATGACGGAAAAGGTGCCGTTAGTATGGAGTGTCATGATATCAGAGTGACAAATGTCATATTCTTTCTCACCGCCGGTGCCTAGGCAATCCATCCTCTGCATTTTCCAATTCATCCAGCTCGCCTATGCCGGATGTCCCCTTTCTTTTAAACTGCTATTTACTTTCATAGAAAGACACACTCTTCAAACGGTGAGTGGTATGATATACATATTGAACTTTATTTTACTTTCCGGCTGAAAGGAGCCAATCATGAACAAAGCGATTTTGTCTCGAAATGATGTGAAGGTGAGTGGTAGCGGCAAAGCATCTATCATTTTCGCTCCTGGTTTTGGCTGCGATCAAAGTGTGTGGAATGCCGTGGCGCCAGCCTTCGAAGAAGAGTATCGGGTTATTTTATTTGATTACGTCGGTTCCGGGAATTCGGATTTACGCGCATATGATCCGAATCGTTACGGAACACTTGACGGCTATGCCCAAGATGTTCTTGATGTTTGTGAAGCTTTAGATCTGGAAAAGACCGTATTTGTGGGGCACTCTGTTGGGGCTGTCATTGGCATGCTAGCTTCCATCCGCCGCCCGGAGCTGTTTTCCCATATGGTGATGGTAGGGCCTTCTCCCTGCTATTTGAATGATCCGCCTGAGTATTATGGAGGATTTGAGGAGGAGCAGCTCCTTGGTTTGCTGGAAATGATGGAGAAAAATTACATAGGCTGGGCAACTGTATTTGCGGCTACTGTTTTGAATCAGCCAGATCGCCCTGAAATCAGGGAAGAACTCGAAAGCCGTTTTTGTTCGACTGACCCTGTGATTGCCCGTCAATTCGCGAAAGCCGCATTTTTTTCTGATCATCGGGAGGATCTTTCGAAGGTAACGGTTCCCTCTTTTATTCTCCAATGCGCAGATGATATCATTGCCCCTGCAACAGTAGGTGAGTATATGCATAAACATCTGCCTTATAGCAGGCTGAAACAAATGGAGGCTCGCGGTCATTGCCCCCACATGAGCCATCCGGAGGAAACAATACAGCTGATCAGCGATTATTTGAAAGTACACGTGTAATATAGGAACGGAAGTGATAGAGGTGACCCTCTTAATGGACAAACAATTGAATCATGCACCATGCGGTTTCCTCACTTTGTCAGAAGAGGGTTCAATAATAGCGGTCAACCGTACCCTGCTCAACATCCTAAAATATGATCAGGAACAGGTAATCGGCCAGCATATGGATACGATCTTGACCGTTTCCGCACAGCTTTTCTATCAGCTCTATTTTGTTCCGCTCTTGAAACTGGAGCAGCACATTGAAGAAATGTACATTTCCCTGAAAACAAGAGATGGAGAAGAAATTCCCGTCCTTGTCAATGCTGTTGTAAGAGCTGATTGCGGAGCAACTGTCACCGAGTGCGTTCTGATTCCGATGCGGAAGCGAAATGAATATGAAAATGAGCTGCTGATGGCCAAAAACGCGGCCCAGGAAGCTTTGCTTGCCAAACAGAAAGCCAATGAGGAGTTAGAAATTGCCTTGGGGACGCTGAAGGCCAAACAAGAAGAACTTCTTGAGACCAACAAACAAAATCAGCAATTTAAATTAAACACCAAAAGAGAGCTTGAGCTCGCCAGAAAGATCCAGGAAAACTCGTTGACTGAACCGATTGTAAACGATCAGATTCAGATTGACGCTTATTATAAAGCGTCCAGTGAGTTATCGGGTGATCTATACGGATTTTATCAAATTGATGAACATCGTTACGGCATTATTATTCTTGATGTGATGGGGCACGGAATTTCATCTGCTATGATTACGATGTCTCTTCATCCTTTGTTCCAGCGCCAGATCACGCAAGGTCTCAGTCCTGTCAAAGTCATGAAGGAATTGGACCGGCACCTCCACAGCTTGTTTCAAAATGATGAGGAAGCAAGACATTATTGCACTGCCATTTATCTTGAGATTGATACAGTCCGGCAAAAAATTGAATATGTCAATGCAGGGCATCCACCGGCATTATGGCAGGGCGCCGGCGGAACACAAAATCCGCTGCACGCTACCGCGCCTCCGATCGGAATGTTTGAAGACACGGTGTTTCAGTCAAGCATCCTTTCATACATTGATGGCGGAAGGCTCCTTCTGTATACGGACGGCGTGATGGATCCTACAGCTTCATGTTATTTATTTGATTTATTAAAGGATCATCCCGATTTGCCTATTGCTGACCTGAAAGAGAAAATCCTTACTTCACTGTATCATCATAAGGAAGCCCATCATAAAAGTGATGACGAATGTTTTATAGTAGTTGATTTAAAATAAAATGATCCATGAGATTGGTTACATCTCATGGATTTTTATGTTTCAGCGCTTCTTCGGGGTATGGCCTGACTCCGCATATTGAAACACCTGCAAGGAAGGCAGCGGGTGTCCGTTAAAATCAAACAAAGCTTGGTTATCCACAGCGCTTCCCCCATACCACTTCCCGGCATCTTCAGGGTCATATTCAGCAGCATAGCTCGAGGCCCAGCCTGAACCGTATGTTTCCCATAACACTTTGTTTTTCTCTACCTGCGTTTTCGGCCCGACTGGAATCCACGCAGGCTCCCAATAGAAAACACCAAGTCCTGCCGTGCCTGTATTCACTACGGCCTGCATCACATCTCTTATTGCATTCGCCTGCCCTTGAACGGAAATTGGATATGGCAGCGTTTGCCCGCTTTTTGGCGCTGTATTTTCATGCCCATCGCCATCCTCAGCAGTATAGGTGTATGATGTCTCCGCCACCATGACTTTTTTGCCGTACGTATCGGCAACAGCCTTCAGCACGGAGGTCAAATTCTGTACTGTGCCGTGCCAGAAAGGATAATACGAGCTGGCAAACACATCATAATCCACTTTGTTTTTGCGCAGTGTTTCTGCAATAAAAGAATACCTTCCAATCGTTTCAGGGTTGGTAAAATGCAGTGCGACCAATATACCTGGGTCTGTCTCCCTGACCGCTCGGCTTCCTTCATTAAATAATTGGCTCATTTTCACCCAATCAGTTTCGCCTGCAAATGCCCCTGTCGTTTCATTTCCGACCTGAACCATACCGATGTCAACGCCTTCCTTGATCATCTTTCGCAGACTTTGTTTCGTATACTCATAGAGCTTTGTTTTTTTGGCTTCAAAGCTGAGATTCGCCCAAGCTTTAGGTACCTTCTGCTTCGCAGGATCGGCCCAGAAATCAGAATAATGAAAGTCGGCCAGCACCTTCATGCCATTCGCTGTGGCTCTTTTTCCGATTTCAATGGCTTTTTGAACATCATTGTTTCCCCCTCCATACCCATTGCCGTTTGAATCATACGGGTCATTCCAGATGCGGACGCGAACATAGTTGACGCCAGCTTGTTTTAAGGTTGTAAAAATGTCCTGGCGTTTTCCGTTTGTATTGTAAAAGGTGACACCGCTGTTTTCTAAGGCAATAACGCTGGACACATCTGCCCCTTTGATAAAATCTTTGTTCATACCCTCTACTTTTTTAATTAGAAGATCATCTGTCCGAAGCTCTGGCACATGTTTCTCCCCCTCAATGGCAGCGGCATATCCTGTTGAACTGAATACACTCCACACGATGGCAGCCGCAAAGAACATTTTCACTCTGCTTCTCATCATTCCACCCCTCACTCTAAAGTAGGCGTTTACAAATATGTTAGAAAAAGAATCCGCCCATATCGAGCGGAGCATTAGCCTAATGTGTGCGTACGACGATTCTCACTTCATATTTTTCCAACGTCAGGTCGCCTGATAATATTTCTCCTGTCATCATATCCTTCACACTCTGATCAAACGTGACCAGCTGCTTCTCTTCGGTAAAATTCATGACGAAAATATAATCATTGTGCTGATCCTGCCTCGCTTGTACGGAGACGCCTTTTCCATGCCGAACCGGAAAAACAGGAGAAAGAGACAGGTCTGTAATGAGTCCTTCATAGAAATCCCGCTGAAATTGATCCTCCAAACGCGCACCGATAAAATACGCCTTGCCCTGCTGATATTGGTGGCTTGTCACCGCTGGCGTACGCGCATAAAAATCTTCTTGATACACCGCTTCTGTTAATGCGGTCTTTACATCGATCACCGTTGCATAATCCTTCATTTCATATGTTTGGCTGCGATAGCTGACAGCATTTCGATCCTTCGGATACAGCGTGTCGGTTTCAAGAGGCTCCATTCCGAAAACAGCTTGCAAATCCGGATGCCATCCGCCTGTGTACGTTAAGTCATGTTCGTTTACAATTCCGCTGATATACGTCATGACTAAAGTGCCCCCGTTAGCCGTAAACGCTTTTAAACGGGAAATGGTGTCTTCGCTGATTAAGTAAAGCATCGGGACGATCAAGAGCTTATATGATGAAAAATCTTGTTCTTTTGTGATGACGTCTACAGGGATATCGTGTTCCCAGAACGTGCGGTAATGCTGCTGAAGTGTTTGCGCATAACGTTTAGTCGCCTTCGCAAACCCCTGAGCATCCTCGAGCGCCCAATGATTTTCCCAGTCATATAATATAGCGGTTTCAGCCGGCCTCTTCGTTCCAACAACTTCGGACAACTGTTCTAATGTTTCGCCGACTTTGGCGACTTCTTGAAAGACCCGGTTCTTCGGGCTATTGTCATGATCCACTACTGCCCCGTGCAACTTTTCTGATGACCCGCGTGATTTACGGTATTGGAAATAGAGAACGCTGTCCGAACCGTGGGCAATCATCTGCATGGACGACAGCAGATTCATGCCCGGACGCTTCGCCTTGTTGACATTATGCCAATTGACCGCGCTTGGCGTACACTCCATTAATAAGAAAGGCTGCTGCTTCAGACTGCGATACAGGTCATTGATGAAGCCGACCTTCATCGCCAAATCAGCTGTGCTTTCCCAGTCATTGTGCCAGACCGGATAAGCGTCCCAGCTGATGACATCGACATGCTTCGCAAATTTGCTGTAATCGAGCCCCTGATACGGAATCAAATCCGGTGTGTCAGCCATAAAGTTCGTTGTGATAGGGATATCAGGCGTCAGTTCTCTCAGCGGAATGATTTCATTTTCATAAAACGAAATCGTTTGAGCTGTGACGAACCGGCGCCAGTCTAAGTTCAGGCCGTGCAAGCCATTTTCACCGATCGGCGAAGGGCTTTCAATTTGTGACCAGTCATTGAATGTATGGCTCCAAAAAGGAGTCCACCACGCGTGGTTCAATGCCTTGAGGCTGTTGTCATATTTCGATTTCAGCCACACCCTGAAAGCATGCTGGCATTGTTCGCAATGGCACTCTCCTCCGTATTCATTTGAAATATGCCACATTAACAGCGCCGGATGATTGCCGTATCGTTCTGCTAATAACCGATTGATGTGCCGCGTTTTTTCACGATATGCCTTTGATGTGATGCAGTGGTTATGCCTTCCGCCATGCAGCTGTTTGACTCGTGAAGCATTGACACGCAAAACTTCAGGATAGGTTTGCGACAGCCAGGCAGGACGGGCTCCACTTGGCGTTGCCAATATGACCCGGCCGCCTATGCTGTGAATCCGCTCAAAAATATCATCAAGCCATTCAAATTGATACACGCCCTCCTCCGGCTCAAGCGCGCTCCATGCAAAAATGCCGACAGAAAACGTATTCGTATGAGAAAGCTTCATCAGCTTGATATCATCGGCTAAAATATCGGGCCGATCCAGCCACTGATCAGGATTGTAGTCTCCTCCGTGGAGCATAAATTTTGCTTCTGTTACGTGCGTTTTTTCAAGCTTTGACATCACATTCTCCTCCTTATTCTCTTACCCTTTCGTTCCCCCTGCGGTTAAACCGGACACAAAATGCTTTTGCAAAATGATAAAGATGATGGCTACCGGTATGCTGATAAGCAGGGCTCCGGCTGCAAATGTCGTATAGCTGGCCCCCATGACATCATTCACTAAATTGAATAGACCGACTGGCAAAGTATATGATTCAGGCGTTCTCAATATCGTTGAAGACAGCACAAAATCTCCTAGCGGGCCGGTAAAGCCGTTCATAGCGACCACTGCCGCCATCGGTTTTGATAATGGCAAAATGATCTGGAGGAAGATTCTTGTGCTGCTGGCCCCGTCAATCTTGGCGCTTTCGTCTAAATCCATCGGAATGGAATCCATGTACCCTTTCATCAAATACGTATTCATCGGGATCAGCCCTCCGATATAAAGCAAGATTAACAGCCAGTGGCTATTGATCATTCCTAAGATTTGCGCCAATACAAACAAGGCAATTAAAGCCGAAAACTGAGGAATCATTTGCAGCAATAAAAAGAGGGTTAATGCGTATTTCCTCCCTTTAAATCGAAAGCGTGAAAACGCATAGGCTGTAAACGTCACACAGATTAAAGACCCTACCATCGTAAACAGGCTGATCTTCATTGAGTTGATATACCACTGCACATATTGAAGGCTTTCTTTGCCCGCAAATAATTCCTTGTAATGGTCGAATGTCGGATGCTTTGGAATGATGGATGTACTGATCAAGCTATTGCCGGGGTTAAAACTTGCGCCTGCCGTCCAAAGGAGAGGATAAACAATGATGACCGCCATACAGGCTAACAACAAATAAGAGAGAAGGAGACGGATATATTTTCTGACCTTCATATCTGCCAGCATGCCTCATGCCCCCTCTTTAAAAGACTTCGTCTGTCTGAACTGCCACAAAGCGATGGAGATGACAAACACAGATAATAAAATGGTTAAAGCTGCGGCAAGTGAATATTGGCTGGACTGCATTGTCAATTTATAAATCCACGAAACAAGGATATCTGTCCCGCCGGCAGTTGATCCGGTTACAGCCGGACCGCCGCCATTGAATAGATAGATAATATTAAAGTTATTAAAATTAAACGTAAACTGAGTAATGATAATCGGAGCCATGGCAATGAACACCATTGGAAGTGTGATGTATCTCAGCTTTGCGAAAACTGAAGCGCCATCAATCGTGGCTGCTTCATACAGATCGTCCGGGATAGACTGCAAGATGCCTGTTGAGACGAGAAAGATGTACGGAAACCCGAGCCAGCCCTGCATGAGAATCAGCGCAAGTCTCGACCAATTGGCATCTGTCATCCACGGAAGAGGCTCTATGCCGAAGAAAGCCAAGATGTCGTGATTCATCGCACCGAAGCTATCATTAAACAGCCCAGCAAAAATTAAAATCGTAACAAATCCGGGAACAGCCCATGGCAAAATGAGAATCGTCCGGAAAAAGCGTTTAAA
Source organism: Bacillus rugosus (assembly GCF_023238245.1). Lineage (NCBI taxonomy): Bacteria > Bacillati > Bacillota > Bacilli > Caryophanales > Bacillaceae > Bacillus > Bacillus rugosus. Next base: position 3,381,940 of record NZ_CP096590.1, read on the forward strand.
ACGAAGATCTTTCTGATTGACAATAATCGCGAGAAAAATCCCCAAACTGATTTGCAATGTGGATGCGGCAAGTGTCCAAACCACCGTCCAAGCCAGTACATCAAAAAAAGTCGACCTCCAAATATCAACTGTGAAGATGTTTGAGAAGGTTTGAAAACCGACCCAATCAATTAATTTAGCAGGAGGAGAATGATACAAATCATAGTTTGTAAACGCTAGTGCAAAGCTGAATAAAATGGGGAAGATTACAGCGAAAATTAAAATAAACAAAGATGGGCCGCTGACGACATAAGGGTAGCCATGAGAAATAATATGTTGGTATTGTTCCTTGAGGGAGCTCAATGGCTTGTTTTCATCGCGCTGTTTTCCGCTTTGAAACGCATCGCGAAGATTCACATAATACACCGCAAGGCCAAAGCAGGTCACGATTACAGCGATAATTCCTTCCGCCAGCAGAAACACGGAATTATCCCGCGGCACTTCTGTTCCCAGTGTAAAGATTCCCCAAAACCCCATATTGAGCAGATCTCCAAAGACTGCAAAAAACGATGCGCCTAAGAAAAGAAAAACAAAACCTTTTATCCATTGCTTGTTATAGAATTGCCCGAGCCCCGGGATGATAGACAGCAACAAAGCGATTTGACGATGCTGCACCGTTTTCACCTCTCTTACCATACAAATCTAGCTTTCTCTTTATTTTCCGCTGTGCTTTGCCTTGATTTGTCCTTTTGCCGTTTCAGCAGCTTGATCTAATGCCTGTTTTGGATCCGCTTTTCCTGTTGCAACCGTCTGCAATGCTGAATCAGCCGGCGTCCATATTTCATTCATTTCCGGAATATTTGGCGTCAGCTCTGAGAAGCGGGATTGTTCAGTAACAGCCCGTGCTGCCTCGCTTTTCATAATAGCCGGGTCATCGGCTAAGGATTTCACAGCAGGGACTTCTTTCGTTTGTTCATATCGTGTTTTAGAATTTTTTTCGTTTGCCAGGAAAACAGCTAATTCTTCCGCCAGCTCCGCATTCTTTGAAAACGCACTGACGTTGTAGCTTTTGACGCCGATAAAGGCACTCATGTTTTTCCCATTTTCCAGCTTCGGCAGTTTTGTTATGCCATAATTGATTCCTGCTTTCGAAAAGGCTTCTACATTCCACGGGCCTGAGATAATCGCGGCAGCTTTTCCTTCTGTGAACAGCGATTCCAACACATTAATCCCTTGTTCTCCAATAATGCCTGCCGGGAATAAGCCATCTTTGTAAAACTTCTGAATCAGTGCAGCGCCTTTGACAGCGCCTTCATTATTGATTCCGATGTCTGATGGGTCATAGCTGCCGTCTTTGTCCTTTCCGAAGATATATCCGCCGTACCCGCTCATCACACTTTCTGCGTAATAAATTTGATCGAAGAGGGCCAAAAAGCCAAATTCGCTTCCATCAGCAGTCTTTTTGGAATAGTCGTACCACTCTTCCAGCGTTTGCGGCAATTCCTTTTCTGAAATGAGATCTTTGTTGTAAAAAAGCACTGTCGTCTCGACCGCTTTAGGCAGCCCATAAAGCTTTTGATCTACCATTTGAGACTGAATGGAAGCGTCAGTATAAAGCGATTGAACGCTCTTTTCGACATGTAATTCCTTAAGTAATCCTTCCGTAACAGCCGTTCCGATTTGGTCACCTGGCATCGTTAACACGTCAGGCCCCGTTCCGGCCGGTCCGTCCATCCGCAAATCTTCAATCTGCTTGGCATATGGTTTTTCAACGACTTTGACCTTCACATCATGCTCTTTTTCAAACGCAGCCACGGCGTCTTTAATGCCGATGCTCTTTTCCTTATCCTCCCACACGACAAGCTCCGACCCTTTTGAACTTGATTGGGCGCTGCTGCTTTCCTTTGGGCCGCAAGCCGCCAAAGATAAACTGACAGCCGCGCAGAGCATGAGTGCGGAATACTTTAGTGCCATTTTCATTGATTGTCACCCTTTCGTTTCGAATGAAAGCGCTTCAAAAATAATATAGCACGGCTGAGAAAATGTGTAAACAAACTATTTACTCTTATCAGTAAATTTTTTTACTCAATTAAAAAATGACTTAGTCTCCTAAGCCATTCTTAATTCATACTCTTTCTGACGATTAGTTCCGCGCCCACATATAATGTTTTTACCGTTCTTCTCTTGTCCTGCACTTGTTCAAGCAGCATTTCAACAGCATTTTTACATAATTCATGTATATCAATATGAAACGTCGTCAGAGGGGGCGAGACATACTTTGCGAAGCTGATGTTGTTGATGCTTACAACGCTTACCCTGTTCGGTATGGCAATTCCTTTTTCGTTCAGGGCTTGCAGACAGCCTACTGCAATCGGGTCTGCTGCGATCAAAAAAGCAGTCGGAAGCTGATCGCCTAACGTGTCTATCGCAGCTGTCATCAAGCGGTAGCCATTTTCTACAGAAAACCCGCGATGACAGAAAATATAACGCTCGTCCAGCATGCCTTTTTCTCTCATATAGTATCTGAAAGTTTGTTCACGAATGTCCATTTCATCCTGATTGGTGTTCGGATTTTTGTATGTTCCGCCGATAAAACCGATGCTCTTATGCCCTTTCTCGCTCAGGATGTTTACCGTCTTCTTTGTCATTTGAGCTAAATCAGGCCTTACTGAGTCAAAATGATCGGGATCAGGAGTTGAATCGATAAACACGCCGTTTTCAGTGAGATTTCTGAGGAAAGCCAGCTCTTCGTCAGAAAATGTCCCAACAGCTATAAATCCTTCGGTATGTGCAGGGATGCTTTCGATACCGTCCGAAATTTTGTAGGTGGTCATGTCTACATTGAATGCCTTCGCCAGTTTCTCTACTTCTAATCTCATCGTTTTAAAATAGACATCTTCTAATTCTTCTTTATCTGTCAGCCAATATAAAAAGGCAATATGTTTCACTAGCGGCCTCACTGTTTTCTTTCGGTAATTGAGCTTTTCAGCCGCTTCATAAATTTTCTCCCGTGTCTCGTCAGGAACAGAGAGGCTTTCATCGTTATTTAAAACGCGGGAAACGGTTGAAATTGAAAAACCTGCTTCCTGCGCGATATCCTTAATTGTCGCCATTGCATCTGCCTCCATTATTCAGCTTGCTGTTCATTTTAGTAAAATATTTTACTTTCTTTTCCGTAAATGTCAAGTGCACAAAGCCCTTGGTGCGTCATGTAAAAAGACTGAACCATTTGCGGCTCAGTCTCGGTTGTTCGTATCGTGCGGCACTTGCGGAATTGCCCGGGAAATGAGTTGGTTATTGCACATTTTCCTCGAAATATCCCGAAAGCACATCTTCCACATTCGTTAGATGCGCCAGCATGGCGGCTTCAGCCTGCGCTCCGTTCTGGGCAGCCACGGCATTGTAAATCCGTTCATGCTCCTCATACAGCCGCTGAACTGAGGTCTTCTTGGAAAACAGCCAGATTTTCCGTGTTTCTCTCATCGTTTCAAGCAGCAATGATGACACGTGGTTCATCAAGTGTTTAAGAAGTTCATTTTGGGAAGCGTCAGCTAACGCCAGATGGAATGCAAAGTCAGCTTTCTCGCCCAGCTCCCCATCCGTTTCAATGCTGCCCATTTCCTTTAACGCAGCATGAATTCTTTCGAGATCAGCTTCTGTCCTTTTTTCAGCAGCTAATGACGCCACGCCGATTTCAAGCAGTTTTCTGACCTCGAGAAGCTGCTTGACGTCCTCTTTTTTCATGAGAAGGGCGGCTGAGAGCGGCTGAGAAATTTGATTGAGCTCAAATTCTTTCAGGTATGTGCCTTCTCCCTGTTTCATTTCGACAAGCCCCATCGCTTTTAGCGCGGAAAGTGCTTCGCGTACCGCTGAGCGGCTGACTTGAAAGCTTTCGGAAAGCGCCTGAACGGAGTCTAATTTATCTCCTGGCTTCAATTCGCCGTTTTTGATCATATCTAATAGTGCATCCGCCACTTCTTCATATATTTTCTTTGTTTTAATCTGTTTGTATTTCAACGCAATTCACCCCGTAACTTGTAGGTCTGGCTGTTTACGATCTATTATACTCTGTTTTTGGGGACGCCAAAAGATTTTGACAATTTTGTCAAAAAGTCTTGTACTTTGATTTTTTTCAAAATATAATGCTAGGTAACTGGTCTTATTACCCAGTCATCAGATGATCATATCATCTATAGAAACCGCTTACATACAACGCCAGTTTATGTTTCAAGGAGGGGTTTGGGATGCAATGGACACAGGCATTTACGCCTATAGGGGGAAATTTGCTTTTATCAGCGCTTGCCGCACTTGTACCGATTATTTTCTTTTTTTGGGCGCTAGCGATTAAACGGATGAAGGGGTATACAGCGGGCTTGTCCACATTGGGGATCGCACTTATTATTGCTGTATTGGTTTATCGAATGCCGGCGGAAAAAGCGCTGATGTCCGCCACACAGGGAGCCGTATACGGAATGTTGCCGATCGGCTGGATCATTGTGACGTCTGTTTTTTTGTATAAAATCACTGTGAAAACGGGACAGTTTGATATCATTCGCAGTTCTGTTCTCTCGATTACAGATGACCGCCGGCTTCAGGCGCTCCTGATCGCTTTCTCATTCGGGGCTTTTTTAGAAGGAGCCGCCGGCTTTGGAGCACCGGTCGCCATTTCTGCCGCGCTGCTGGTTGGCCTCGGCTTTAACCCTCTTTATGCAGCGGGAATCTGTTTGATTGCCAATACGGCACCGGTCGCCTTTGGCGCGATTGGGATTCCGATTACAGCCGTAGAAGGGCCGACAGGAATTCCGGCGATGGACATTTCACAAATGGTAGGGCGGCAGCTGCCGTTTTTATCTGTATTTATTCCTCTTTATTTAATCATCATCATGAGTGGGTTCAGGAAAGCCTTTGAGGTCTGGCCTGCGATTCTCGTTTCCGGTGTTTCCTTTGCTGTTGTTCAATACCTCAGTTCCAATTTCTTAGGACCTGAGCTGCCGGATGTTTTGTCGGCACTTGTTTCGATGGCTGCGCTTGCTGTGTTTTTGAAATGGTGGAAGCCGAAAACAACATTCCGGTTTGCCAGTGAACAGGAATCGGCCGCCGCTATTGAAACGGCGAAAACGAATCCGGCAGCGCCAGTGTACAGCGGCGGACAGATTTTTAAGGCTTGGTCGCCATTTCTGCTGCTGACGGTGATGATTTCTGTATGGGGCATTCCATCTGTCAAATCCGCGCTGACCGGGCATTATGAAGGGGCTGCTGTTTTCTTGAAGTGGCTGAATGCAGTAGGCGAAAAACTGACTTTCGCCCCTGGTGTGCCTTTTTTGAACAATCAAATTGTCAATGCTGACGGCGCGCCGATTGAAGCGGTTTACAAGCTTGAAGTGCTTGGTTCGGCCGGCACCGCGATATTGATTGCCGCTGTGCTGTCAAAATTCATCACGGCCATTTCGTGGAAAGACTGGGGAGCTGTTTTTAAAGAAACGATTCAAGAGTTAAAGTTTCCGATTCTGACCATCGCTTCTGTCGTTGGTTTCGCCTATGTCACCAACTCCTCGGGAATGAGCACGACACTCGGGATGACACTCGCACTGACAGGTTCGATGTTTACCTTTTTTTCGCCTGTTCTCGGCTGGCTCGGCGTCTTCATTACCGGCTCGGATACGTCTGCCAACCTGCTGTTCGGCAACCTGCAGAAAGTCACCGCGTTATCGGTCGGCATGGACCCCGTACTGTCTGTCGCCGCCAACTCTTCAGGCGGTGTCACGGGAAAAATGATTTCGCCGCAGTCAATTGCGGTGGCTTGTGCTGCGGTGGGACTCGCCGGAAAAGAGTCAGATCTTTTCCGCTTTACGATTAAGCACAGCCTGTTTTTGCTGCTGCTCGTTTGTATCATCACCTTTTTGCAGCATCATGTGTTCAGCTGGATGATTCCTTAAAAAAATCCTCCCTTTCCGGGAGGATTTTATTTATACCGTTTTCTCGCTGCCGATGACGGGATGTTCATTTGATCGCGGTATTTTGCGACTGTGCGTCTGGAAATTTGGATGCCGTGCTGTTCATATAGCAAATCGGCAAGCTTTTGATCTGAGAGCGGTTTTGTTTTGTCCTCATGATTGACCAGGTCTTCTAGATGCGTTTTGACTGCATAGTTAGACGCGTCTCCATCTCCCGAAGCCTCGGCCTTTGCTGAGAAAAAGAGTTTCATCTCAAACAGTCCGTACGGCGTTTGCATCGTTTTCCCTTTGATTGCCCGGCTCACAGTTGATTCATGAAGGCTTAGGCAGTCCGCTATCTCTCTGAGAGTCAGCGGCTTCATTGCGCTTCGCCCTTTCAGAAAGAAATCCTTTTGGCGAGTGATCAGCTCATTGACAATTCTCGTGATCGTCTGCTTTCGCTGTCGCAGCGCGCGGCTCAGCCAGCGCCATTCCTGGTATTTCGCAGATAAATAAGAGGCGGTATCCTGACAGGAGCCGGACGATAAAAGTGTTCTGTACTGCGGATGCAGGTCTATCTCTGGAAACGAGCGGGTGTTCAGCTCCACTGCGATGTGACCGTTTTTCACGGTGATAAAAATGTCAGGCTCGATATACACATCTTGCTCCGGCCTTGCAAATAGAAGGCCCGGTCTTGGATGAAGAGCTGCGATGTCATCAGAGATATCCTGAATCGTATGAAGCGGAATTCCCGTTTCCTTTGAAAGCGCTTTCCAGTTCTTTTGCGCAAAAGCATCAAAATGAGCAGAAACAAGCATTTCCGCTTGTTCATTTCTGTTCGGCAGCCGCTGTAATTGGAGAAGAATGCATTCTTGCAGAGATCTTGCGCCGATTCCAGCAGGCTCTAACGACTGGAGTTTTGCCAAAACCGCTTCCGCTTCCTTGGTGGAAACAGATAGTCGCCGTGCTGCCTCCTCCATATCTTCTTCCAAGTACCCGTTCGAATCAAGCGAATGAATCAGATAATTAAAAATCTTTTTTTCGGAGTTTGTCAGATTCATATCGAGTGACTGCTGTTTTAATACATCCTGCAGTGTTTTTTGCGGATCACTTAATTGAAGGCCTGCTTCCTGTGCATTCATCCTGTTTTTGTTTGTTTTATGGTAAGATAATGGCGGTGTGTCTGTTTCCTTTCGTTCAATAAGAGGGTTTTCCAGTGAGAGCTCATCAATGTATTCGGCGAGTTCTGCCGAATGATAGCCAAGCAGCGTGATGGCCTGCCTGAGCTCCTGTGTCAGTTGAGGCTTTAATACTTGTACTTGCTGAAGTTTCATATCCATCTTGCTCACTCCCCTTTCTTCATTGTACATGATTGAGATCACACCGTATACATTTATGAAAAAGGAGCTGCCAAAGAAATGTCTGAACTTTTTTCCGTCCCTTATTTTATTGAGAATTTAAAACAGCATATTGAAATGAATCAGTCTGAGGATAAAATCCACGCGATGAACAGCTACTACCGTTCTGTCGTCTCTACGCTTGTGCAGGACCAGCTGACGAAAAACGCAGTCGTTTTGAAACGGATTCAGCATTTAGATGAAGCGTACAACAAAGTCAAACGGGGAGAATCAAAATAAACCTTCCGCTCACATGTGAGCAGGAAGGTTTTCCTTCTTTGAGGCGTTCTGGATGAGTCGGGTGCTTGGCACTCCTTTCATCCAGGTATGATAGTAATTGGCGTTTTTCCCGTAGGAATTATCAATGACCGTGTTTTCTTTTTGAAGAAGAGAGGACAGGATGTGGCCGTGCAGCCTTGACGTTTCCACCGATTCGTAACGGCTGAAAAAACGAATCGCTTTTTTGACGATATAATCCGAGTATTTTTCCCATATATACGCGATGGGCAGAGGGTTGCCCGCTTTTTTGTTCAGGACGTTCAGCGTTTGCAGAAAAGCGATCGTCCGGCGGTCTGAAGCTGACAGCACCGTGCGCCAGTCGTAGCTTTCAGCTTTTGCGTGTTCCTGAAGCTCCTTGTTTGCTTCATGATCTGTTCTGATAAATCTCAGCTTTTGGTTGAACGGCTGCTGCGTGGGAACAACGGGAAACAACTGATGAGCCATATCAGGCAGAAGCCTAATCTGATTGCTTGTAAAATAAGCCTGCGCCGTTGCATAGGAGGCTTTTTCCCTAGTAATGATATGGAGATTTGCATGCTTAGAAAATATCTCCGCCGTCCGTTTGAGATTGTCTTCATTTTGAAAATAAATCGATTGCGGCAGGATCACGATTTTGTGGTTCGGATAGGTTTGGACGATTTTCTCTCTAAAGCCTTGATAATACGGATACAAATCCCCGAAGTTGCCGCCTCCCTGGCAGACGATGATGTGATTCGGATCCAGCTTTCGCCCAAGTGGAAAATTGTCGGGATTCCAGCGTTTTCTGACCCGGATCCCATGTTCTTTAAAGAAGGCTTCTGTGCCCTTCATAATAAATAAATCCCCTACATTTCCGTATAGAGGGTAGTCGGCATATATGATCTCGGACTGTTTCGGAATGACATCGAGCAGCCCGGACAGTTTCTGTTTCAGGCTGATCATCGAATGCTTGCTGTCCATTTCTTCACCTCGCCAGTTTGGAATAAGTGTGCTAGCACATCAATGACCCGGTCTTGCTCTTTTTCCGTCAGATTTGACCCTGATGGGAGACAGATCCCTCGTTTGAAAAGATCTTCGCATACGCTTCCTGTATCTTCATGAGAATAAAATAAAGACGGCTCAAACAGCGGCTGGGTATGGAGCGGCTTCCACAGCGGCCGTGCTTCAATGTTTTCTTCCGCAAGGCGTTGAACCGCGTCATATGGGCTCAGCCCGTTATCAAGTGTGAGCGTGGTCAGCCAGCGATTGGATACACCTGCTGCATGCTCTGGCATAAAGCGGACGCCGTTTATGTGACCGAGTGCGTTTTTGTATCTTGTGAATATGGCTCTTCTTTTCTCCACCCGCTTATCCAATACCTCAAGCTGGGCAATGCCCACGCCGGCGAGGATATTGCTCAGTCTGTAATTGTATCCGATTTCGCTGTGCTGATAATGAACAGCCGGCTCTCGTGCCTGCGAAGCGAGAAACCGTGCTTTCTCAATGGCGGCTTCATCGTCTGAAACGAGCATTCCGCCCCCCGATGTGGTAATAATTTTGTTTCCGTTAAATGAAAAAATGCCGAAGCGCCCGAATGTCCCGCTTTGCTTCCCTTTATAAACTGTGCCGAGAGATTCGGCTGCGTCCTCAATGACAGGAACTCCGTATGCCTCGCACAGGCTTACGATGTCATCCATTTTCGCGCTTTGCCCATATAGATTGACAGCAATGACCGCTTTGGGCAGCTTTCCGTTTCTTTTCGCAGCCTCCAGCGCTCGTTCAAGGGCTTTCGGTGACATATTCCACGTATCGGGCTCAGAATCAATAAAGACGGGTACCGCTTTTCCATACAAAATCGGGTTGGCAGTTGCTACAAATGTGAAGGACTGGCAAAACACGCTGTCTCCTTCTTTTACCTCAAGCAAGCGCAGCGCCAGATGAATCGCCGCCGTTCCTGAGCTGACCGCAGCCGCCCCTTTTACGCCGACGCGTTCAGCCAGTTGTTCTTCAAATGAATTCACGAGTGGCCCAAGTGGCGCAATCCAGTTTGAGCGAAAGGCTTCTGAAATATAGTGCTGCTCTCTGCCGCTCATGTGAGGGGGAGATAAGTAGATTCTTTTATGCATATAATCATCCTTTGTTTTATGTTTGAATGGAAGAAATAATACGCGCCGGGGCACCGGCCGCCGTTACCCTGTCCGGTATGGAACGGATCACCGCGGAGCCGGCGCCGACAATGCTCCAAGATCCGATTGTGAGTTGCGGTATGACGGCCGCGCCGGTTCCCACGTGAGCGCCTTCCTGAACGGCAACAGCCCCTGACAGCGTGACACGCGGAGAAAGATGAACGTAATCGCTGATTTGATTGTCGTGCTCTGCCACCGCACCTGTATTGATGATGCAGTGGGCGCCGATACGCGCATCCGCCTGAATGATCGCGCCCGCCATAATCACCGTCCCTTCCCCGATAACAGCCGACTTGCTGACAATGGCTGACGGGTGAATCAATGTAATGAAATCTTCTTTCTTCAGTCCCAGCCGCTCCGCCAACTGTTTTCTGACACGGTTGTTTCCGATGGCGATCAGAAACAACACATCAGGAATGAGCCTGCGCAATTCAGCAACGGCTTCCGGCGGGCCTGTGTACCACTCTTTTCCGGCTTTAAATGTTTGAAATTTATCATCCAGCACCGCGGCTAAGCGCGTGTCTGACCGGGCGTTTATCAGCTCTCTTATCACCTTTCCGTGTCCGCCGTCACCCACAATGGCCACGTTTCTCATGAGGACACATCTCCGCTTCCAGTAAACCGTTCGGCGGTCACATGATTGGTTTGCTGAATCCCTTCAGAAACAAGTACTTTTCGCACCGTCAAACATAAAATTTTCAAATCGAGAAAAAATGATCGATTGTCAACGTACCAAACATCTAATTCAAATTTCTTTTCCCAGGAAATCGCGTTTCTGCCGTTGATTTGCGCCCAGCCTGTGATACCCGGCTTCACTTCATGGCGCCGTGACTGCCTTTCTGTATAAAGGGGCAGATAGTCCATCAAAAGCGGTCGCGGGCCGACAAGGCTCAAGTCGCCTTTTAGGACATTCAGCAGCTGCGGAAGCTCATCGATGCTCAGCTTTCTGATCAGCCTGCCCGTTTTCGTCAGCCGGACTTCATCAGGCAGCAGATTTCCTTCACTGTCCCGTTCATCCGTCATCGTTCGAAATTTATAAAGAGTGAATGGCTTGCCGTGCAGACCCGGCCTTACTTGCTTAAAGAAGACAGGTGATCCTATTTTCAGCCTGACAACGGCGATGGTGAACAGAATGATGATGCTCGTACAGCACAATAAAAAAATAGCGGCCGTCAGATCAAAAAGTCGTTTCAGGATCAAAGATTCACAGCTCCTTTCGTTTTTCGAAACCGTTTTAGTGCCAGCTGTCTTTCCTCTTTCGTACAAACGAGCATAAAAGCGAAAACAGCGTAGCAGCAGCTGACTGTCATTCCTGCTGCTATCAGTGATGTCCAGTCGTCAATCTTCACAACGAACCGGATTGCCTCACAGACCGCCCAGGCAAACACAGCCGCTGAAAGAGGCCCGATTATGCCTTTAAAGAACACGTGCTTTCTGTAGCCGGTAATACGGGATACGTAAAGCGGCGTAAAGATGGCATTTTTCAAAATAAGGGAAATCGCCCCCGCCAATGTTATGCCGTACAAACCGAGATGAGCCGGCCCGCTCAGCACGACGGCCAGAACCACATTCACAGCGCCTAGCAGCAGGGTAACGATCGCCGGTGTTTTTTGTTTATTAAAGGCGGTCCATATATAAAACAGCGGCATAAAAGCGAGGCTGACCACCAAGTATCCGGCATGAATATATAAAAGCGGTGCGATAGACGAAAAGGACGGTCCGAGCCAGATCGTCAGAAAAGGCCCTGCCAATCCGCCCAATAAGGCAGCAGGGAGCGCAAGCAAAAGACCGTTCAGCCTCACTGCCTTGTTGGCGTAATTCACTAATCCGTCCATATCGCCTTTTGAATAATACGAAGTCATAAGAGGCGCAAACAGGGATGCGACCGTTCCAGCTAAGCTGCGCAGCAGCAGCGGAAACTGGATAATCGCCGCGTATTTCCCGGAGGCGGCCGCCCCCAGCACCAAATTGGCGGTTAATAGATCAATCTGCAAAAAAAGCAGGACGCCGATTTGATTGACGGAGCTCCATGCGCCCGCCTGAAACAGCTCCCTGCTTACGCGGAAGGAAAGATCCTTTATACGAAACGAAAACCACGGAATCAGTTTTTTGAAGAAATAGAAAGACAGCAAAGACGCGATGACAGCGCCAGCTAAAGCGGCAAGCTGGATCTGCCAGATTTTTGGCGCAAAGCATGCAAACAAGAGCAGCACAGACAGAACGCGTACAAGCATTTGCACTGCCTGAATTGAGCTCGTGATGTAAAGGCGGTTGGCATAAAATGGTGCAGCGCCGAAGCCCGCCATCAGAAACGTTAAAATAAACAGCAGACTGCCGATCAAAATCGACAAACGCACATCTGCCAAAAGCGCCGGCGGCACGTTCATGACGCGGTCAATAAAGAAAGCCGAACCCGCAAGAGGCAGCAACAGAAGCAATGAAATGAGAACAGACGCCGCTAAATAATTGCTGATATACGCACTTGCTTTATCATGCTCTCCCCTGTGGGCAGCGACAGAAAAGAACCGCACGACAACCGAGCTGAGCGCCACGGTGATGATCGAAAAGTAATTAATCACGTTTTGGGTCAAATGAACAAAGCCGAACGCTTCCACACCAAGCGTTTTGACAATAAAAGGCGTCATCCAGACCGACAGGAAAACAGACAATAGAAAGGCCGTGAGATTTGCACTGAAGTTTATCGTGAATTTCATGCCTGCTTCGCACTGCCTTTCATCGTTCCCCGCTGCTCGAAGAACAGCTTGATGAGAAATGTGAGCCGCAATTTGCACAGTCCTAATACCAAACGCTCGCCTCTTAATAATTTCTCATGCTGAACTGGTGTATTTCTGACAGCCTGCCGCACCATGTCATAGGATAAAATGTGTCTGATCTGCTTTTTGATGTCTTTCGGCGGATTCGGAGAAGCACAGGCGTTTGCGAGAAGCATCGGTAGCTGGTGCTTGCAAATGTATACATTCAAATCTTCTTTACATGCACTTTCTAAACCGTAATGATTGTAGAATGCGATTTTCGCCTGATATTGCTTTTGAATATGTTCATCCATCGCCGGCTTATAAGGAATTTCTGTCAGGCTGTTCGGGTTTTCACGATAGATGTACAAGCCTTCATCCAGCATTTTCACCCGCTCCGCTTCGCAAAAAGCGGACAAATTGAAGGGGGAGTCTTCAGCAAAACGGATATCTTCATCAAACAGCAGATTCGCCCTCTCCAAAAGCTCACGGCGATAAACATAACGCCATACATACCAGATAAACCTCGTTTCGTGAGCATGTTTAAGCCGTTCAGCCATTTCCGCTTTTGTCAGCACGCGGTTTGTGTCAAGCTGCGGAGGCACATATGTCCGACTGTCCGCTGACTGCTTATAAAAACCGCACCCCGCGATGTCCAGCCGATTTTGCTCTGCTTCTTCAATCAGCCTCTGAAACATGTAGGAAGATACATAATCATCTCCGTCAACAAATCCGATGTAAGTGCCCCGCGCGGCCTTTATTCCCGCATTTCGTGCTGAACTCAGCCCGCCGTTTGTCTGATGAATGACCCGGATTCTCGCATCCCGTTTTGCATAGTCCTCTGCAATCTCGCCTGAACGGTCCGGTGTTCCGTCATTCACGAGTATGATTTCAATATCAGAAAGCGTTTGACGAAGCAGAGAGTCAATGCACTCCTCTATAAATGGTTCAACGTTGTACATCGGGACAATAATACTGACGAGCGGGGTCATTGCGCTTCACCGCTGATTTTATCCCGCAGCCCTTTAAAATACACGTCTCTCGGAAAGCCGGAACGGGGTGTTTCTTTTGTTAACAGCTCTTTTACTGCGGCTGTCACACGCTCTGGATCCGGATGTTCAATCAACTTCATGGATGGGATGTCTTTGAGCCATTGATAGCCTTCCATCACCTTGTGATCAAAGGAGCGGATGACGACACACGGCGTTCCTGTCAGCGCGCAAAAAATCATGCCGTGAAGCCTGTCAGTGACAACGGCTTCTGCGCTTTGCAGCTTAGACCACAGCGCTTCAAGCTCCTGCTCCCTTGAATCTCGGCTGACCCTGCGCCCGATCGTTGTTGTAAAGGACTTGATCTCACCGAATTCTTCAAATAGCGCAGCCTTTACCCGATTTCTCTCATCCTCCTGAAGCACGCTTTCCTGATCCTCGCGCAAACACATATAAACCCCTTCGCGCTCTGCTGGGGTCTTGCTTCTATCTAAATACAGCACCATGTCCGGCTGCTTCAAAATCGTTTTTTCTTGAAAATGCTGTTTCATAAATTGATACGTTGTTTCATCCCGTGCCATCAACAATAGGCCGGGGTGTGCGTTATAAATTTTCTGCGCCCGTTTCAGCTCTTTGCGCCCCTTTTTCGTGTCAGAAAAATGAGCCGTTGCCGGAAGCTGGACAACTCGATAATTGTGAAATGTTTTAATAATGAAGCGGCGCGTCCACTCCTCATAACGGTATAAATCACCCATGTTTCCGCCGCCGATGATAAAGACCATATCCTCCGGATGGCGTGAGCGGAGCAGTGCTTTTGCAGATTTGTAAATGTCCTTCATATCGACCTCGACAATGTCAAAATCGGGGTATTCCCGCTCAAGAAATGTCTTGCTGGCATATGCAATTGCGTGATCACCCAAATTGTCATGGGACGGCAGCAGGGTTAGTATGATTTTTTTCTGATGTGCTTTGGCCCTTATCGGCTGATCGGCCGCACCCAGCCAATATTGGGACGGGTATTTGACCTTAAGCAGCAGCCATTCTGCAAGGTTGATTTTCAACGATTGTAACGACATGTCCTCACCCTCTGTTTCTCATTTTGTACTCGATTACCCGCTGATACACGGCCGACGCCATAGCGACGAATGGAATCATTCTGTATTTCGCCATCAGAAGCAGGCATGACCGTTTTGCGTCAAAAGGCGCCGTACCCGTTTTTGAGAGGCTCTCCTGAAATACCGGGTCCGCGCAAATCACGCCGACATTTTTAAGCTTTTCGAGCAGCCGGCGGCTGCCGCTTGTTTTCCATTCATTCAGCATACAGATACTGCTGTGAAGAACGATAAAGGTATCAAGCTCCTTATGATACTCCTCCAGTTTGTTGTTCTCCTGCAAAAACGCTGCATTCGCCTCATACAGCGCAAGCCCTGATTGAAACAGTTTTTTCTGATAGCTTTGCACGATGGAGGAAAGGTGAATTCGGTAATGATAGAGCGGCGATTTTACATAGGATACCGAGCGGGCGAAAAAATGAGCCCGGAAACTGAAAAACTGATCCTCGACATGCTCCAGCTCGCCACGGAGCGGAAACAACAGCCGACGTGCTTTAATCATGCTTCTTCTGTATAGTTTGTTCCATGAAAACCCTCTGACCTTCCCTTCGAATAACGCCTTGATATAGTGCTCCTTCGGCTGCCCCTGATAGGTTTCCGCAATGTCAGAGATCATGGTTTTTCCAGTGTCCTCAAATTCCGCGGCGTAATTGCAAATGACCAGATCAGTTTCATCGCCTGCTGCCTGAAGCATCCGCTCGCAATAATCAGGCTCGATCCAATCGTCTGAATCTATAAACGCAATAAACTCCCCGCGTGCCGCCTCAATGCCTTTATTCCGAACAGCACCGAGACCCTGGTTCTCCTGATGAATCACCCTGAACCTATGATCCTTTTTGGCGTATTCCTCCGCGATATCCGGGCTGGCATCTGCTGAACCGTCATTGACGATGATGATTTCAATATTGCCCAAAGTCTGGTTCCGCAGTGATTCGAGACACATTCTGATATATGTTTCTGTGTTATAAACAGCGACTAACAGACTAACCGCAGGTGTTTCCATATTGACCGGCTCCTCTTGCATAAATTACCGGGAAAAAATCGTTCTGTAAGGCAGAACGGACGAATCAACCGGCATAAGCAAATAACTGTAAAGAAAATAACAAACAACGATAGCGATATAGATAAGGGCATTCGATTTTTCATCAAATATCCTGACGAAATAAGGGACTAGGATCATTTGATACAAGCCGAAATAAATATTAAATCTGGCAAAGATTACGTCCTTTGTGGCCAAAAGCCCGAATAAAAAACCGAGCAGGCATAAATTGACGACGATATCGATTTGCGGCCACAGCTTCCTCAGACGCGCCCTGTAGCAAAAGGCGAGAAACAGAGGCAGAACCAAGACAGCGATTTTGATCACATTCATTCCATTTGTGTTTGTCATGAGCCATTTTTCATAATGGCTGTATGAGCTGTTTTCAAGCACAACGACAAACACAGACACAAATTTTTGATATAAAAACGTCATGCCGAGAAATAAAGCGGATAAGCCGAATATCGCCGGTGACCAGGCTTTTCTTCTGACAATAAAGTACACTGGAATCATAATCAGCGCCGAGGAATGAAAGAGCGAGCTGATCAGCACAATCAGAAAATATCGCTTCCAGTTCCCGCTGATGATATAACGGATCGCCCAAAACAAAACGGCTGCCACCATGTATTGCCTGATGCCGTTAAAAGACGCGTAATAATGAAAGGTTCCTAAAAATAAAAAGACACTCAGCTCAAACGGCCTTCCGTAATCAGCAAGTGTCTTAATAACCAAACTGTAGGTCACTGCCGCAACCGTTATATACATGATTTGCGGATCTTCCGTGATAAAATTCATCAGCCAAAGGAGTGCGGTAAAGCCTGGATCTGTCGCCGTTTTTGCTGTGCCGAAACCGAATATCTGCCACACATTTTGATAATCGCCCGCCAATTCGTACAACAGTGTGTACGTCTGAAAATCCGTGCCGACTCTGTAACGGAGACCCGACACGAGCACAAGTGAGGCAAGCGGAATCCAGATCAAAAGCTTATTCGGCCGATACCCCGTGGCGAGCGAATCGTCACGGCCGCCGCACATTTTGGCAAACCAAGACCAAATATATACAATCCCCATATTGACGACATATACAATCATCGTTTATTGTCCTTTTCCGCTAGTGATGTTGTATACATTCAGCAGCGCTTCTACATTTTGCTGTGCATCATAGCCGCGTTCGGCGAGTGTATCTTTGATGAGCTCCTGCTTTGGCCTGCCTGCGGCGGCCGCTCTTGCAATGGTTTCAGCCCAGATGCCGATCGGCTCAGAGAGACTCAATCTCGTCACAAGCCCGAGCCCAGCGTCAACTTTATCTGTAATGTTGTCTGATATGATGCATGGAAGCCCCGACGCCTGTGCTTCCACAAGCACAACCGGCAAGCCTTCATACAGAGACGGCATGACAAACACATCAAATGTGCGCATTAGCTCATGAATGCGTTCTTCAGTGCCTAAAAAGAGGACATCTGAAAGCAGATTCTGCCGCCGCGCCTCCTCTTCCATTTTCTCGCGCAGCGGCCCGTCTCCTGCAAGAACGAGCTGAAAGCGAACGCCTCTTTCTTTGAGATGTGCGGCAAGCTTCAGCAGAAATGCGTGGTTTTTCACTTCATGAAACCGGGCCACATGGCCAATGATGAGCCGGTCAACTGCAATGCCGCGTGCTGTTTTTTCTACATCATCCCTTTGCCCATTTGGGGCGAACAAATCAAGATCAATCCCGTTAGGAAGGAGATGAACACGCTCCCGCTCCATGTTGGACTGCCCGAATAAAAACCTGCCCGCATCCTCTCCGCACGCACACAAGGCTGTCGCATTCGCCAAAATAAGCCGCCTAAACACCATTAGCTGCAGGCGATCCTTCCAATTGAAGCCGGTCTTCCATGACGTATTGTGGGAATGGCATACCCTGATCGGCACTCCGGCAAGCCTTGCCGCGAGAGCGATAAAGCCTGTTTGGAAATCCGTGTGTGCATGAACGGCGCTGAACGGACCGTTTTCTTTTATCGTGCTTCTTACGTTCCTCACAAATGTAAGGGGATTGCTTTGCCCGATGCTCGGGACATAAAAAAGGCGCCCGCCTAAAGATAAAATCTCTTCATCATAAGCGCACGGATCATTTCGATACGTTAAAAAATCAAATTGCACTTTGCTTCTGTCCATTTTCCGATATAAATTCATCACCATGGTTTCCGCTCCGCCCCTGTTCATGCCGCTGAGAACATGGAGCACGCGTTTTTGGCTGCTACTCATGTTTGACAAGCCCTTCCTTGTGATTCATCACTCTTTTTTTGTGGTAGCGATTCATCACGGCTGGAGGCATCAACGCGCGGATTAACGGTTTTACAATATATATGTAATCAGATAAAGGAAGTTTCAAGCGTCTGCACGCCTGGTAGACAAGGATGGCATTGTCAATGGAATACGTAAATGACCGCCGCTTGAATGCATCGCTGTCTTCCCTTACTTTATACAAGGCTTCCTGGAGATTGTAGCCCCTGAATCCTTCTTCAAAAAAGCGCAGCCACAAATCAATATCCTCCATCCGTCTCGTCCGCCGCACCGAACGGTAGCCTTTCAGCGTACGGTAGGCGCTGGCTCTCATCATAATCGTTCCGTGGCAAAACGGGGTCCCTTTTGCCATGATGCCCGGCTCCGGAACAGAAGGCAGGATGCGTGTCCCTCTTACGCCACATTCATCAAATACAAGCATGCCGGTGCCAACCACTTGATAATGGTGGTGCTTTTCTAAAAACGCGACCTGCTTTTCCAGACGGCGCGGGAATGAAAGATCGTCTCCATCCTGACGTGCGATATACTCACCTGTCGCATGCGAAAGACAATGATTTAAGGAAGCGGCAAGCCGTTTGTTTGTTTTGTTTTGAATCAGCTTGATGCGATCGCTATAATGAGCGGCATACTGCTTCGCGATGCGGAGCGTGCCGTCTGTTGACGCATCATCGCACATAATCAGCTCCCAATTTTTATAGGATTGGCTGAGTATAGATTCAATGCTTTCCGCCAAAGTGCGTTCACAATTATAAATGCCCATAATGACAGAAACTTTTGGTCCTGAGTTCATACGCTTTTCTCCTTTGTATCCATATCCATGTACGCGGAATAAATATCTGCCATTTCTTCCACCGTTCGCGCCTCCGAAAAGCGCAAGGCCGTTTTTCGGCCTTCCTGTCCCAGCTTTCTGCAAAGTTCTGGCTTATGGTAAAGCTGTTCAATCCGGCGGGCAAAAGCGGCACTGTCACCGATTTTGATCAGAAAACCGTTTTCTCCGTCCCGGATGATTTCCCGATGCCCGCGGTTATCCGTGGCAATCGCCGGTTTTTCCGCCGCCATCCCCTCTAGCACATTCATGCCGAGGCCTTCTCTGATGCTGGATGCGACAGATACATCTGCAAGCTGAATCAGCTCGTGAATGTCGCGGCAAAAGCCGTAAAAACGGACATTGCCGGAAGCGCCAAGTTTTTCAGCCAATGCTCGATACGCTTGTTCCATCGCCCCTTCTCCGGCAAAAACAAGGCGGAGCGACGGAATGTTTTCTTTCAGCAAGGCTGCTGCTTCAATTAAGAGCTTCTGGTTTTTGTTCAGATTGAGCTCAGCCGGATAAACCAATATAAAATCGTCTTCACGGAATCCGTGTTTTTCTCTGAGTTTTTGCTGCTCTTCCAGGCTGACAGGCCGGAACCGCTCGGTATTGACGCCGATGCCGTGAATTTTCTGCGTCTTTCCGCCCGGCCTTTGAAGTCCTTTCGCCCGTGTGTAATCCTCTTCATTGATCGTAATCAGGCAGTCTGTGTATGCCGAAAGCCATTTCTCAACCGGATAGTAAAGAAGCCAATTTTTCATCGGCGCTCCGGTACAGAAGTGAAATCCGTGCGCTGTGTACAGCACCTTTGTTCCGTGCCGCCGTGCCTGCCTCGCCGCAAGTCTGGCTAGCACGCCGCCAACCGGCGTATGGCAATGGACAATGTCGTATTGATTGGTGTCGATCACGTCCTTGAGATGTCTGTAAACGGCCAGATTTTGAGGATGAAAGGGTGACCTCCGAATTGGGATGGAAAATTTCTCATCCACATACGGCAGCTTGGTTTGTCCGCTCGCGGCAACATGAACCTCCCAGCCCATTCGCTTAAACCATCTAAAGTAAGGGAGGTGAAAGGCCTTAAAATGATAATCGACAGTTGCGCAAAACAATATCTTTTTCGTCATCTTCACTCCCCCTAATGAACACTGGCAGCCGTCATTTTGTCTGATGTATTGATTGCCGCAAACAGCCTCGCTCTCAGATCGGCTTCCGGCAGATCATGAAAATCCTCGATAAAGCGCATCAGCACCGGCCAATCGCCGTCAACGGCTTTGCCGATATGGATTTTCGGAAAGATTTGTTCAGCGTGTACTTCATTTTTGTTCAGCAATTCCTCATACATTTTTTCGCCGGGACGAATGCCTGTGAATTCGATTGGAATCTGCTCAGTGGTGTAGCCGGACAAATGAATGAGGTTTTTGGCAAGGTCCACAATCTTTACGGGCTCTCCCATATCGAGAACGAAAATCTGACGCCCTTTCGCCAGTGCCCCGGCCTGGATGACAAGCCTTGAGGCCTCGGGAATTGTCATGAAATAACGGGTCATGGCCGGATGTGTTACCGTCACGGGTCCGCCTTTTTCAATCTGTTTTTTGAAAACCGGAATGACGCTGCCGCGGCTCCCGAGCACATTGCCGAAGCGGACAGCGACAAATTTTGTTCTGCTGATTTTTCCAAGATTCATAATAATCATCTCGGCGAATCGTTTTGTCGCCCCCATTACATTAGCCGGGTTCACCGCTTTGTCTGATGAAATCAGCACAAACGTCTCTGTCCCCGACATATCGGCTGCTTCCGCGACATTTTTTGTTCCGATGATGTTGTTTTTGACAGCCTCTTCAGGATTATGTTCCATTAAAGGCACATGCTTATGGGCAGCTGCATGGTAGACAACGTGCGGCTCGTACTTTTTCATCAAGGTAAACATTTTATCGCGGTCCTGCACATCCGCAATTTCTGTATGAAACACAATGTGTTTGCCGAATCGCCCGTTCAGCTCTGTAAAAATTGAATGAATGCTGTTTTCTCCATGGCCGAGCAGAATGATTTCCTTAGGCTGAAACGCGCTGATCTGCCGGCAGATTTCCGAGCCGATTGATCCGCCCGCTCCCGTGACGAGAACGGTTTTTCCTTTGATGCGGTTCGAAATTTCGCTTGTGTCGAGGGTTACCGGCTTTCTGCCGAGCAAATCCTCAGCTTTTACATCTCTGATTTGTCCGGCAGTTCGTGTGCCGAGCAGCATTTCATCAAAATGAGGCATAATTTTAATGTTTACTCCAGTTCGCACACATTCTTTATATAACACCTGAAGCTCATGGGTGCGGAGTGAAGGAATGGCAATAATAATATAGTTAATTTTGAGCTTTTGCACGGCAGGCATGATACTTTCTTTTCCGCCGATTACGGGCAGCCCCATGATTTCTAATTTATGCTTCGTTTGGTCGTCATCAATAAAAGCGACAGGTATGATGTCAGGATCATCTTTTGAAAGCAGCTGCCTGACCATCAGAGTCCCTCCTGAGCCCGCCCCGATAATCAGCGCGCGGGATGAGGCGCTGCGGTTTTTTCTGATGCTTTCTTTTAACACTCTGGATAAAACACGGGTTCCTCCGATAGACAAAAGCTGAAGCACCCAGCATGCGGTTAACAGACGGAAGAACATCGTATGATACACAGCATACTGAATGACGCCTGTCACAGCGGCTGAAAGCGTAATGCCCTTAAGCAGGACGATCAGCTCGCCGAGACCGGTGTATGTCCACACCTGTTTATACTGACGGAACAGGAAAGCACACACATGATAGCTGAGGAGCAAGCTGACAGCTGTAAGCAATAATGCTCCGGAGTCATAAAATTGATAGGAATCTTTTAAAAATTGATATCCTGCAATAACTGAATTTAAAACGAGATAAGTATCCAGCGCAATAATCATTGACAGTCTTCTCCGGTAACTCAACCTTTTCCCCCCTAATTCTTTTATCGGTTTAGCTGCGGCGGTTTTCGTCCTCCAAAACATCGGCAGCAGCTAAACCGACAACACATCCTATGTATATATCAGATAAGTGGGCATTTAACCCGTCCTCACGCCCCGCCACCGACGACCAGCATCTAAGGCAGCAACTTCAGCTGCCCACAGCAGAGCCGAGTGCCTCCATTGATACAGGTCAGGAGACATCACCTTTACCATCTATTTAGTAGGAATAGTGTTCCGATTTTTTCATCTTCTTTTTGTTTAAAAGAGCGCCTAACAGCTTTGCATTGGATTGTTCCAGGGCATCCTTCGCTTTCAAGACGGTATCGGTTTTCGTTTTTCCGCTTAAAACGACGAGCACGCTGCCGTCTGTCTGATTTGCTAAAATCTGAGCATCTGCAACAGCCAAAAGCGGAGGGGAATCAAAGATGACGAGGCTGAATTGTTCATAGATGTCAGATATTAAATCTCCCATCGCTTTTGAAGACAGCAGTTCAGCCGGATTCGGCGGGGTCGGTCCGCTTGTCAGCACATACAAGTTATCGATCGGCGTCTTTTGCACCGTCTCACTGAGTGAAGCATTCCCGACCAGCACATTTGTCAGCCCGGTTACATTCTCAACCTGAAATGTCTGATTGATGGTCGGCTTTCTTAAATCGGCATCCACCAGCAGCACTTTCTTTTCTTGCTGCTGTGCAAAGACAGCCGCAAGATTCGCTGCACTGAACGATTTACCTTCACCAGGCACAGAGGAGGTGACGAGGATAGACCGCAAGTTGGTCTGGACGGATGAAAACTCAATGTTTGTCCGAATGGTGCGGTATTGTTCCGCAACAATTGATTTGTTGTGTAAAACGGATATTTGAGCCAAACCTCGCCTTGCTTTCTTTTTTCTAAAGACCACTCGCTTCACTCCCCGAAATGTTTTATCCCGCGATTCCGCCCTTTTTGGACATCAGGGACGGAGCCTAAGCATGGCAATCCGGTTCTCTCGCTGAGCTGCCGTGCGCTTTTGCACGTATCATCGAGAAAATGCAGAAAAAATGCCAGTGTAATGCCGCCCATGACAGCAGCGCCCAAAGCCATGACCAGATTTCTCATCCGGGCCGGCTTGATCATTGGGCTTTCAGAAGCCTTCGCCTCTGATAAAATATGCACGCCTTGTACATTCATTCTTTCATCTACTTCTTTTTCAAACTTGTTCACTAATGTGTTCGCAATCTCAGCCGCTTTCGCCGGATCGTGGTCCTGAACGGCTACGGTGATAATTTCTGATTCATTTTCACTGCTGGTAACTACTTTTCCTTTCAGCGAGGAAGCCGATTCAGAAAGATGCAATTCCGCCTTGACCTCTTCCATCAAGGCAGTGCTTTTCATAATCGATTGGAACGTGCTGCTGTACTGAAGATTTCGCTGGATGTCACTGAGATTCGAGTTTTCTTCACCGTCTGATTCATGAACCAGCACTTGCGTCGACGCTTGATAAGTCGGTGAAATGACCTTAAATTGCACAAAGCCCGTAATAAGGGTGACGCCGATTGTGAGGAGCAGAATCAGCACGAATCTGTGTCTGACAATCGCATATAATTCTTTAAAACTCATATTCTCATTCATGTGTTCATAGCCTTCAGCCTTCCCGCGGCTGGCTTCCCGCGCCCCTTTCTGTTAATGATTGGATTATAAAAGAAAACTTTATTATTTAAAAATTGCAAAATAAGCCAATAAGTTCTCTTTAGAGAACAAAATCATGATTTTCCTCTTATTTACTGCACTTCCCTTATTATTTTAAATTTTATAAAGAACGAATAATTCCTTATAATGAACAAAATAACGACAGGAATAGAGGAGAATTTCATATCATGGTTGGAAGAATTATCCGTTTGTACCGTAAAAGAAAAGGCTATTCTATTAATCAGCTGGCTGTGGAGTCAGGAGTATCTAAATCCTATTTAAGCAAGATTGAAAGAGGCGTTCATACGAATCCATCCGTTCAATTCTTAAAGAAAATTTCCGCTACACTGGAAGTTGAATTAACAGAATTATTCGACGCAGAAACAATGATGTATGAAAAAATCAGCGGCAGTGAAGAAGAATGGCGCGTGCATCTTGTGCAAGCGGTCCAAGCCGGAATGGAAAAGGAAGAGTTGTTCACTTTTACGAACATACTAAAGAAAGAACAGCCTGAAATGGCTTCCTATCGCAACCGCAAACTGACGGAATCCAATATAGAAGAATGGAAAGCGCTGATGGCAGAAGCAAGAGAAATCGGCTTGACCGTCCAGGAAGTCAAGTCCTTTTTCAAAACGATGGGAAGATAGATTTTGGCTAAGGGTAAACGTTCGCATCTGCAGACTAAATCTGTTTATAATGGGGGAAAAAGGGAGAGAGTGCGATGTCTCATAAAACAGTAACAACTCAATACGGCAAAGTAAAAGGCACAACAGAAAACGGCGTACATAAATGGAAAGGCATCCCCTATGCCAAACCTCCTGTCGGGCCATTGCGTTTTAAAGCACCGGAACCTCCTGAAGCGTGGGAGAACGAACTGGACGCAACAGCATACGGCTCTATTTGCCCGCAGCCGTCTGATTTGCTGTCACTTTCGTATACTGAGCTGCCCCGCCAGTCTGAGGATTGCTTGTATATCAATGTATTTGCGCCTGATACTCCAAGTCAAAACCTGCCTGTCATGGTATGGATTCACGGCGGCGCTTTTTATCTTGGAGCGGGCAGTGAGCCATTATATGATGGGTCAAGACTTGCGGCGCAGGGAGAAGTCATTGTCGTTACACTGAATTATCGTCTGGGGCCGTTTGGATTTTTACATTTGTCTTCGTTTGATGAGACGTATTCCGATAACCTTGGGCTTTTGGACCAAGCCGCCGCACTGAAATGGGTGCGAGACAATATCTCAGCATTTGGCGGTGATCCGGATAACGTAACAGTATTTGGAGAATCAGCAGGCGGCATGAGCATTGCCGCGCTGCTCGCAATGCCTGCGGCAAAAGGCCTGTTCCAGAAAGCAATCATGGAAAGTGGCGCTTCCAGAACGATGACAAAAGAAAAAGCGGCTAGCACCGCGGCAGCCTTTTTAGAGGTCCTTGGGATTGACGAGAGCCAATTGGACCGATTGCATACTGTATCTGCGGAAGATTTGCTTAAAGCGGCCGATCAGCTTCGGAAAGCAGAAAATGAAAATCTCTTTCAGCTGTTCTTCCAGCCCGCCCTTGATCCGAAAACGCTGCCTGCTGAACCAGAAAAAGCGATCGCAGAAGGTGCTGCTGCCGGCATTCCGCTGTTAATCGGAACAAACCGCGATGAAGGATATTTATTTTTCACCCCGGACTCAGACGTTCATTCTCAGGAAACGTTTGATGCCGCGCTTGTGTATTTATTAGGGCAGCCGCTGGCAGAGAAAGCCGCCGATCTGTATCCGCGTTCGCTGGAAAGCCAAATTCATATGATGACTGATTTGTTATTTTGGCGCCCGGCCGTCGCCTGTGCCTCCGCACAGTCCCATTACGCGCCTGTCTGGATGTACCGATTCGATTGGCACTCTGATAAGCCGCCGTATAATAAAGCGTTTCACGCATTAGAGCTTCCTTTTGTTTTCGGAAATCTGGACGGGTTAGAACGGATGGCAAAAGCAGAGATTACGGATGAAGTGAAACAGCTCTCTCACACCATACAATCAGCATGGATCACGTTCGCCAAAACAGGGAACCCAAGCACTGAAGATGTAAAATGGCCGGCGTATCATGAGGAAACAAGAGAGACGCTGATTTTAGATTCAGAGATTGCGATTGAAAACGACCCTGAAGCTGAAAAAAGGCAGAAACTATTCCCTTCACAAGGAGAATAAACATGGGGAAAACAGGATACATTGGTGCTGTCATCGTTGTGGCAGCTTGTCTTATCATTTTGTCAGCAGTGGTGTTTTACGGGACACCGCCTATTACCAGCCCATCCGCTGGACTGGAATCATACTGTTTTTCGGGGGAATTGTGATGGTTCCCGAATATACAGCATAAAGAAAACCCGGGAAAGAGAAGTAATTCTCTTTCCCGGGTTTTTTGTTTTTTACAGTTTTCCCGCGCGAATATCGTCTGTCATTCCTTCATAAGGAGCTTTCGAAATCACTTCTTCATTGTCGGCTCCCTCATTTTTCAGAAATGTTATCTCCGCAAATTCAGGTACAACGTATTTTGGGTATGTTTCATATTTTTCGCGTGATTCTTTCATCAGATCAATGTGGTCATTTTGATAGCAGACTGTAATTTCAGGATGTTCATGCACCCATTTTGGGAAGAAAATAATGCCGTGCATGCGTTTTTCATTCGGCATAAAGTTTAATGAAACATCTGTCCCTGTCGGCTCTGTCCAAGACACTTTATATACGCCTTCTGTCAGTTTGACAATATTAACTTCCTGATCCCGAACCCAGCGTCCGGCAACCATTCCGCTATGAATTCTATAATCAATTGTATGGTCGTTTTTAATATAGATCTCGTATTCCCAACCGTTTTCATAAGTATAAATCATGTGGCTTCCGATAAAGTTTTCCATCTTTCACACTCTCCTTAGTCTTTACTGTACTTCATAAATGTCTAGTCGAACGTAATCAGGGGTTCTTTCTGCGGAACCGATAAACAAGCGGTCATGCAGCCATTGATAAGCTTCACTGCCTGATTCAAATGTTGGCACCGTACGGAAATAAACATGCTCCGGATCAATGATTTCCCCAGCCGCGGCTTGATTTCGAAATGGCTCGCTGACTTGCCGTATTCCATTGTTTTCAATGTAAATCAGTTCATGATCTGCTGTTTCGATTACATACCTGGCAGATAAATCTGTTCTGCCGTCAGCACGAATGATTTGTGAATCGGCACCGCCCGGCAAAATACGCCCCTTTATTTCCCCGGTCATTGTTCCCGAACGAATCGGGATTAATCGTCTCAGTCCCAGGCCTGTCTCACCAATGGTAATAGGCGGATCAACCCTGATTTCTAAAGAGGCGAATGGTTTTAAAACCGGCTTATTCATGAGCACTACCTCGCCTTCAGAAAAATCATGTAATTATTTACATGTTCACTTTAACACCATCGAATGTAACTGTCAAACAATAGGACATAAAAAAACAAGGATTGTCTGAGACAGTCCTTGTTTGAAGCTAGATTTGATAGTCAAGATATGTGCTGACAGTGCTTTTTGCAAGACAGTCAGAGGAATCTATAATCGGAATCTCACTTTGAATATGATCTAACACCGCATTTAAATCCGTGCAGGCCGAAATGATAATATCTGCATCCTGGCAGATTTCTTCATATAGCTTCTGCCACAATGCTTGTGTATGCTGCATATGATTAGGCTGTTTGATTGCGGCAATGAGTTGATTCACAGCCTGCTGCCAATGGTCCTTGTGAACAACTTCTTGTCCATTTGCCTTCAGCCCTTTTTGGTAAATGGCAGATTGGATGGTTGAATCTGTTCCTAAAACCACCGCTTGTTTTGCAGGATGCGGAATCTCTTTTATCGTTTCCTCAATGATATGCAACAAAGGAACCGACAATGCCTGCTGAATCTCTTCATAGTACACATGTGCCGTATTACAGGGCAAAGCAATAAAATCAACGCCTGTCTTCTCGAGCTTTACCGCTCCTTCAATAATCGCTCTTTTCATCTCATCATGATCAATGGGGCGTTCTGCATAGAATGGCGTCGGGCAAGAATAGATCATCATGTGCGGATAGTCGATATCGTTTGATGCCCCATACAGCTTCTGACAGTAATCAATCACCTTATCAATAAACGGCGAGGTCGATTTTGGCCCCATTCCGGCTAATATTCCGATCATCAAATTCATTCCTTTCTAATTCGTGCGGACCGCTTCTTCTTCTGTGCCATCCTCATAGAGGATAAAGCTTTTCGCAGCATCATCACCTAACATAAATTCGATTTCTACAGACAATGATCGCAGAAAGAAACGGGTTGCCGAGGAGGGGAATAACTCCAGTCTCAGTTGCCCGGTAATCTCCAAATAAAGCCGTTCATTCTCGGTTGTCACCCGTGCAGCCGCCCCATCCTGAAACGAGTAGCTGCCAACATAGCGGCTGTATATTGCCGTATCAATTGCTTTTTTCTTTTTATCAGCAGGGCGTTCTGGGATCTCATATGGCTGGTCAAAAAGAATATTTTCCGCCGCCTTCAGAATCGATTGTTCATATACAGCATCTTCTTCCTTATTGCTCAAATAGATCAGCGTTTTATGATGATCAATATACCGAATCATCATAGTCGAATAGCCGGGCCAGCTTCCGTTATGGCTGAGAATCCGCCCGTATTTAGGACTATTATGCAGCACCCAGCCAAATCCGTAATCGAAAGTTTCTCCATTATTCAGCCGCACAGGAGAAAACGCAGCTTCCTTAGAAGCTTTGCTGATCAAATCATCCTGATATAAAGCCTGATCAAGTCGAAATAAATCGCTTGTGACAGAATTCACCATACCATCTCCCTGTATTCCATCCAAATACACAACATATTTGGTTTCCTCCAGAACATCAGGAAGAACGTACTTTCCAGAATGCACATCATACATATATCCATATGCATAGTCATTAATCTGCTCAGGACGCAGTCTCCTGTTATACACCCTGGTGTTCGTCATGCTGACCGGGGTAAAAATGTTTTGTTTCAGAAAATCTGCATAGCTCATGCCGGAAGCTTTTTCAATTAGAACTGCCAGAAGCACATACCCCGTATTGCTGTACAGCCAGCCTTCATTCGGCGCAAAGTAGCCGGGCGGCTTCTCCTTCATCAGCATATCAACAACATCCTGATTTACCGCAATCTTGTTTTGGTCCCAATTGACAAGAAACCAGTCAATATAATCTGGAAGCCCTGACGTATGATTCAATAAGTGCCGAATCGTGACGCCCTGATACGGAAAACCCGGCAGCCAGCGCTCCACTTTATCTTCATATCCAAGAATCCCTTTCTCCTCCAGCAATATGATCTCCAAAGCTGTAAAAGGCTTTGACAACGACGCTAACTCAAACAAAGAGTTCGTTTTCAAGGGGCGTTTTTCCATCAATTCTGCATAACCGAAAGAGTGATGATATAAAATATCGCCATCCTCCGCAGCCAGAACCGTCCCGTTGAATTGCTGTTTTCCAGCTAACACAGAGAATAATTTGCCGAATTGCTTACTTTTTTCTAGTTTCATTTTTCCACCTCCCTTATTTTCTACGATACTTATCGTTCTATGTTTCAATCATTCGGAAATATCAGAAAAACATTAATAAATCAATATCAGCCCAAATCCTGAATCCGTTTCACAATTGCTTCCGCAAACTTTGAAGTCGAAGCCGTACCGCCTAAGTCGACTGTTTTCACCCCGGATTCAACAGTTTCGAAAAGAGCCTTTTCCATTAAATCCGCCGCTTCTTTTAATTGTTCATCGTTGTGTTTTGTTTTCAGCCATTTCAAAAGCATAACTGCCGAAAGCATGATCCCAATCGGATTCGCTATATTTTTTCCTGCAATATCAGGTGCTGATCCATGGGCAGCCTGAGCCATAGCTTGTGTATCATTTGAATTGATAGACGGTGCAAGGCCTAAGCTACCCACAAGCTCTCCTGTTAAGTCAGACAGAATATCACCAAACATATTTTCTGTCACGATGACATCGAAGTCCTTAGCGCGGCGCACCAAATGAGCGGTCATCGCATCAATATGATAATCATCCACTTCAACTTCTGGGTACTGCTCCGCTACTTCACGGCACGTTTGTAAAAACAGGCCAAACCCAAGCTTGATGACATTGGCCTTATGGACAATTGTCACTTTTTTGCGCCGCTCCATCGCGCTTTGGAAGGCAGCATGCGCAATGCGGCTGATCGCCTTTTTTGTAAATACACCTGCTGAGACAGCAGTTTCCGGCGTAATGTGCCACTCGCCGGCACCGGCATACATATTCCGGTCTGAATAAAACCCTTCAGTATTTTCTCGAAAAATCACCAAATCAGCCTCTCCCGCTACACTCTTGATACCAGTCATCGTTTTCGCCGGTCTGATATTTGCATAAAGATCAAAATAATGGCGCAACTCTCCGCTCGGATTCCGTTTTTCTTTATGTCCTGGCGGGTAGGCCGCTGAATCATGCGGTCCCAACAGCCATCCCTGGCACTTTTTCAATTCTTCTTTTGTATATTGCGGCATTGGATCATTGTATGTCTGAATAGCATTCCATCCCATCGGAAGCTCAACTGCATTCAATAAAACCCCAGCCCGTTGGGCAGCGGCATCCAAAACTGAGACAGCAGCATCTACAATTTCCGGCCCAATACCGTCTCCTTTTAAAATTCCAATTCGATATGATGTCATTTTCCAATCCCCTTTTATAGAATAGAAGCCCATATTTATACTATAAAAGATTCTCAGTGCAATTGATATCTTATCCAGGTGACTTGTCTCTAAAAAAGCAGATTTTTCTAAAAAGAAAACGGCCTCACCTCACCGTTATTTAGAAAGCACAAATCATGCTCCTCACTGAATCCGCATAGAAATATTAGTCTATTTGACCCATACTTACAAAGGTCTATTTTCATTTTCTATCAAACAAAAGAGGAAAATAGACCAGTTGTAATCCAAACGAGAGTCTAATAGAATGATGTCGAAAAGTAAATCACGCAGGTTTGTTACTGATAAAGCAGGCAAGACCTAAAATGTGTAAAGGGCAAAGTGTATTCTTTGGCGTCACCCCTTACATATTTTAGGTCTTTTTTTATTGTGCGTAACTGACCTGCCATCTTCAAACAGGAGGGCCGGAAGAAGCAGACCGCTAACACAGTACATACAAAAAGGAGACATGAACGATGAACATCAAAAAGTTTGCAAAACAAGCAACAGTATTAACCTTTACTACTGCACTGCTGGCAGGAGGCGCAACTCAAGCGTTTGCGAAAGAAACGAACCAAAAACCGTATAAGGAAACGTATGGCATTACCCATATCACCCGCCATGATATGCTGCAAATCCCTGAACAGCAAAAAAATGAAAAATATCAAGTGCCTGAATTCGATCCGTCCACAATTAAAAATATCTCTTCTGCAAAAGGCCTGGACGTTTGGGACAGCTGGCCATTACAAAACGCTGATGGCACAGTCGCAAACTATCACGGCTACCACATCGTCTTTGCATTAGCCGGAGACCCTAAAAATGCGGATGATACATCTATTTACATGTTCTATCAAAAAGTCGGCGAAACTTCTATTGATAGCTGGAAAAACGCTGGCCGCGTCTTTAAAGACAGCGACAAATTCGATGCAAATGATTCAATCCTGAAAGAACAAACACAAGAATGGTCTGGTTCAGCTACATTTACATCTGACGGAAAAATCCGTTTATTCTACACTGATTTCTCCGGTAAACATTACGGTAAACAAACACTGACAACTGCACAAGTTAACGTATCAACGTCAGACAGCTCTCTGAACATCAACGGTGTAGAGGATTATAAATCAATCTTTGACGGTGACGGCAAAACATATCAAAATGTACAGCAGTTTATCGATGAAGGCAACTACAGCTCAGGTGATAACCATACGCTGAGAGATCCTCACTACGTAGAAGATAAAGGCCACAAATACTTAGTATTTGAAGCAAACACTGGAACTGAAGATGGCTACCAAGGCGAAGAATCTTTATTTAACAAAGCATACTATGGCAAAAGCACATCATTCTTCCGTCAAGAAAGTAAAAAGCTTCTGCAAAGCGATAAAAAACGCACAGCTGAATTAGCAAACGGCGCACTCGGCATCATTGAGCTAAACGATGACTACACTCTGAAAAAAGTGATGAAACCGCTGATTGCATCTAACACAGTTACAGATGAAATCGAACGCGCGAACGTCTTTAAAATGAATGGCAAATGGTATCTGTTCACTGACTCCCGCGGATCAAAAATGACAATCGACGGCATCACATCTAATGACATTTACATGCTTGGTTATGTTTCTGATTCCTTAACTGGCCCATACAAGCCGCTGAACAAAACAGGCCTCGTGTTAAAAATGGATCTTGATCCTAACGATGTAACCTTTACTTATTCACACTTCGCTGTGCCTCAAGCTGAAGGAAACAATGTCGTGATTACAAGCTACATGACAAACAGAGGCTTCTATGCAGACAAACAATCAACATTTGCACCAAGCTTCCTGTTGAACATCAAAGGCAAGAAAACATCTGTTGTAAAAAACAGCATCCTTGAACAAGGACAATTGACAGTTAACAAATAAAAACGCAAAAGAAAATGCCGATATCCTATTGGCATTTTCTTTTATTTCTTATTAACATCATAAAGGTGAATCCCATATGAACTATAAAAAAGCAGGCAAATGGCTAACCGTATTCCTAGCCTTTTTAGGAATATTGCTGTTTATCGACTTATTGCCAAACGAAGAACCTGTCAAAAAAACTAAATCAACACATAAGCCGAACTACCGGGCGGCATATCATTTTACGACGCCAGATAAATGGAAAAATGATCCCCAAAAACCGATCTATTTTGATGGACAGTACCATTATTTCTATCTGTATAACCGAGATTACCCAAAAGGTAACGGCACAGAATGGCGCCATGCCGTATCAGAGGATTTGGTGCATTGGACTGATGAAGGCGTGGCGATTCCGAAATATACAAATCCAGACGGCGACATTTGGACCGGTTCTGTCGTGATCGATAAAGAAAACACAGCCGGATTCGGAAAAAACGCGCTTGTCGCGATTGTGACACAGCCTTCAGCCAAAGACAAAAAGCAGGAGCAACATTTGTGGTACAGCACAGACAAAGGAAAATCATTCAAGCCTTACAGTGATAACCCTATTATGCCTAATCCGGGCACAGACGACTTCAGAGACCCGAAAGTCATATGGGATGACCAGGACAACAAATGGGTAATGGTCATGGCTGAAGGAACAAAAATCGGCTTTTATGAATCCGATAATCTAAAGGACTGGCGTTACACAAGCGGATTCTTCGCAGAGCAGGCGGGAATTTTGGAATGCCCCGACCTCTACATGATGCGGGCAAGCGATGGAACGAATAAGTGGGTTCTCGGCGCCAGCGCGAACGGCAAACCGTGGGGCAAACCAAATACGTACGCCTACTGGACCGGAGGCTTCGACGGAAAAGAATTTACAGCGGATCAAACCGCACCGCAATGGCTTGACTACGGCTTTGACTGGTACGGCGGGGTGACGTTCGAAGACGGTAAAAGCACAGATCCATTAGAAAAGCGTTATGCGCTTGCCTGGATGAACAATTGGGATTACGCCAACAACACACCGACAATGAAGAATGGCTTTAACGGCACAGATTCTGTCATACGTGAACTCCGGCTGCGGGAGGAAGATGGCATATACAGCCTCGTCTCACAGCCGACCGAAGCTTTGGAGCAGCTGACCGTTTCAACTGACAAAGTAGAGGATCAAGATGTGAACGGATCAAAAACACTGTCGATCACAGGTGATACGTACCAGCTTGATATGGATCTTTCTTGGTCAGAGCTGAAAAATGCAGGCGTCAGACTAAGAGAATCGGAAGACCAAAAACGCCATATTGATGTCGGCATTTTTGCCGAAGGCGGCTATGCATATGTCAACAGAGCGGCCACAAATCAGCCTGACAAAAGCAATACTTATGTTGAAAGCCAAGCTCCTTACGATGTAAGCAAACAGAAGGCGCATTTGAAAATTCTTGTCGATAAAACAACGATAGAAGTATTTGTCGGCGACGGGAAAACCGTTTTTTCAAATGAAGTGTTCCCAAAACCTGAAGATAAAGGCATGACTCTTTATTCTGAAGGCGGCACAGCCTCATTCAAGAATATAACGGTGAAACATTTGGATGCGGTTCATGAATAAGAAACAGGTGCAGCGCGGGCTGCACCTGTTTAATTTTCTAACTTTTAATTCAAATAAAGGAAGCTAAATCAGATGTTTTTTAAAATTAATCTTCAAAGACTGCTCTAATTAAATTACTTTTTGAAAGCCACAAGGCAGAAGGAAGAGTAGATAAAATCCCGAGTAACGGACTTATTAATAATATGATAAGGATGACCATATACGGAATTTCAAGATTATTTACATCTAAAGCTGATAATAAGTTGTAACCCAATACGATACTTGAAATTAACCCCATTATACTTCCCGCTACAGAAATAACAATCCCTTCATATAAAGCGAGTCGAACAATTTGCCATGGCTTACCTCCTATTGCTCTCATCATCGCAAACTCCTTTTTACTTTCCCTTAAATTGCTTGCCATACTATTCATTAAGCCAACAAGAGCAATTAAGGTGATGATAAACACGCTGCTTCCCAATAATACAATGCGCTGTTTGTACTGTTGATAAAATTTATCCATTTCTTCTTTTCTATCATACAAAATGGTATCTTGATATTGTGGGTTTTCCAGCAATTTCTCAATACTCGCCTTTATATGACCTTTTTCACTTTGATCCTTAATATTAAAAAATATTTGTTCTGTTTTTTGAAGATGAAATAACTCGTTTAATGTATTCTCATTAGTAAAGAATCTCAAATCTTCATCAGGCAAAATAGGTACTTCATCAACCACACCGACAACACGTAATGTAAATGGCTTCTTGCCAGAAACTTCACTTAAATCATCTGGTTCCAATGTGACTACATCTCCAACTCGGAACCCAATGTCCTCAGAGAATTGTTTTGTAATGACTGCTTCATAATCTCTAAGATGATCAATCCGGCCTTTCACAATGTCAAAAGGAATGATGTTTTGTACTTTTTCCAAATTCAGTCCGCCCACACTCGTTAAAATTTCTTTTTTTCCGTTTATCGTCATAAATTGCCCGTTCCAGTTTGAATCTACTCTTTTTATATCTAAATTTATAGTATGTGTTAATATGCTTGTTTGGACTGGAATTGCTTCAACTCCGTTCGTATTATCAAGTTGTTTTATAATAGAAGAAGAGAAACCTGGTTCATATGAGGCTTCGGTAGCCTGTATTACATAATCAAGCGGATATTGTTTTGATATTGTTTTTTCTGTTTGACTGACAACAGCTTGCAAAATCATAAACCCAACTAATCCAACAATAACTGCTAACGTTAATACTCTGGCAATTTGCTGACTTCTTCTCATCCTTTTCAGAGCATTTCTTCCGGCAATCATGCTTTCCATTTGATAAAACGGCCTTAAGAGAAAAGTAAGTACCGTTACAATGATCCTCAATATTACAGGAGTCATCACAAACATGATGAGTACAAATGATACACCCAACAGAATACTGAAGCTTCCACTTCCTCCACTTTTATGCACTGAAAATGTCATAATTGCCAGCAAGAGCAAAATCATGGTCAGAGCGATAATGGTTCTTTTTGAATCTGCTTTACTTTCACTAATTTTTTGGCTGTATGCAGCTATAGGAGAAAGTCTGCTAGTCGATAAAGCTGGTATTGTTGCTGCTAATACAGTCAAAAGAATGCTTCCAAAAAACGAAATGATTATACTTATTGCCGGGATTGATATTGATTGGATGGAATAGCCTATAAATTGTTCAGCAATATTGGACAAGGAGTAACATAGTACAGTACCTGTAACCGTTCCCAATAATGCAGCCATAATACCTATCAGCAAAGCCTCCCAGATGACCATATAAAACAATTGGGCAGGCTTTCCGCCTAATAGTCTTAATGTTGCTAATTCTTTTTGTCTTTCTTGAACTGACATTTGCAATGTACTGACTACGATTAAAAGGCTGCCTAACAAGACTGTAATTGATAAACCATTGACAATGGGTTTTAACCCACCCAGTTGTTCTTTCTCTGTCATCATCGCCTTGCGTTTATCAATGGATATACCTTCAAAATGCTCCTTTAAATCCTCTATCACTTTTTGTTTATCTGCTGATTGATCCAATTTCATCATGACTGCCGTTGCTTTATTTTGATTATGAGTTTGTGCTGCGATCCAATCATAATCAAAAATGAAGATATTATTTAATTGTTCTCTTTCATTCAAAATACCTGAAACACGTACATTTACATCTTTCCCTGGAGGAAAAGGTAAACTAATTTCAGAATGAATATCCAATCCCTTAGATTTTGCATATCGAGCCGGGATCACCACTTCCTTAGACTGCGGAAATTCACCTTTATCAATGGAAACCAGCGGGTGCTCCATAGCCAATTGATTATGTTTAAAGCCTATATAAACAGGCTGGGCTGCAACAGCTGCTGGCATATTTTCGCTTGCATACGGAAAAAGCATCGGTGTTATTTGATTTACATCTGGAAATCCTTTTATCGTTTGCAGATCGTTCGCACTCAGTTTTTTGGTTGAACCGTTATAACCTGAAATTAAATCGAAATTACCGTACTTTTCCAATACTGATTTCTCATTTGATTGTTCTAAAGTTGCCATCATGATTTGCGAAATAATGAGCAGCATAACTCCAAGACTAATACCGATCACAGCAAATAAAGACCTGGCTCTTCTTGCTTTTAAAAATCGCCAAGCTAATTGAGCAGTTAATTTCATGCGTATACATCCTCTAATCTTTTAGTGATATGGCTTAAATTCACTTTAGGAGTCGCAGTCAGCTGAATATCTCCTGCTAATTCCCCATCCTTCATAAATACAATCCGATGAGCATGTGAAGCCACATTTGCATCATGCGTCACCATGATAAGCGATTGGTTTTTCGTATCGCAAAAGTGTCGAAGAATTGTTAAAATATCATTACCAGTTTTTGTATCAAGACTTCCAGTTGGTTCATCTGCTAATACGATACTAGGTTCCATAATAAGCGCTCTTGCAATTGCAACCCGCTGCTGCTGTCCTCCTGACATCTCGGACGGATAAGAAGAAGCGAGTCTTCCAATCCCTAATAATTGCAGCAAATCATTTGCCTTTTTATTTACAGACTTATCTTTCTTTCCAGCAAGGAGTATAGGCAGCGTCACATTCTCCTCTGCTGTAAGCACAGGAATCAAATTAAACAACTGAAAAATAAAACCGATATTATCTCTTCTGAGTTGTGTAATTTGGGACTCATTACAATGAGATAAATGAATACCGTCTAGTGTGACTTCTCCTGAAGTTGGTTTATCTAGCCCTGACAGCATATTTAATAACGTAGACTTTCCAGAACCACTAGGACCCATAATAGCTGTAAATTCACCTTTTTTTATATCCAAATCAATATTTTTCAGTGCAAAAAATTGGTTTGCGCCCTCTCCATATGACTTTGATAACTTTTTGGTTTGAAGGACTGAAGTTCTCATGTTTTTCACCTCATTTTATATTTCAAATTCATTTTAAATAATTAAACTCAATAGGGCGTTAATAAAATATCAATAAAATATCAAGATTTATTTATGCATATTCCGCAATTACAAAAAAACCGTCATAATGTTATTCAGGAACAAAACAGAAAGGAATGTCGATAATGAAAGAAACTATTTTAGTCGTCGATGATGATGCGGAAATTATTGAACTGATGAAAGACTTTCTGGAGATCGAGAATTACAATGTCCTAACAGCATTTAATGGAGAACAAGCCCTCTCCATTGTCAACAAACAAGAGGTCGACTGTATCCTACTGGATGTAATGATGCCGGGGGAATCAGGCTTTACGATATGCAAGAAAGTAAGAGAAGTAAAGGATGTCCCTATCTTATTTTTAAGCGCCAAAGAGGATCCAACCGATAAAATCAGAGGATTAAGTGTCGGCGGTGATGATTATATTGTAAAAACGGCAACACCAGGTGAGATTGTAGCCAGAATCAAAGCAGTGAGACGGCGTTCCGGACAGCAAAAACCCGGACACTCATTCAACGGCCTTACAATTGATTACTTATCCCGTGAAGTACATAAACACGGAAGAAAAGTCTCCCTAACCTCAAAGGAATTTGACTTATTATCTCTGCTTAGCAGACATCCCCATCAAGTATTTACGCACGATCAAATTATCCAACTTATATGGGGAGAGCATTATAGTGACCCGCATACAGTAAGGGTATTTATCGCTAGAATCAGAGAAAAAATTGAAGAAACCCCCTCTCAACCACGCTGGATACTAACTGTCTGGGGTGTCGGATACAAATTTGCGGAGGGAGCCTAAACATGTTAAAGGGGCATAAAAAAAGAAGAATGACAATAAAAAAATGGCTGTTTCTCTTCATTATTGCATTTATTTTGCTCCCCATACTTACTACAAAAATGGCCGTCCATTTTTATAATGAATCAAAAACAAATTCTATTGAAATAGAGGATATAATGCCTTGGCTGCAACAAAACATTCTAAGTGAGCCGGAAAATTGGAACAAAAAAGAGTGGCAAAAACAAATACGTTCTAAAACTGATGAGCTTCATATAGGGATACGTTTGCTGAACAAAGATCAAAAAGTCTTATTTTCAACAGTAGAAGAACCACATAATCATCAGATTACAAAAATAGGGCAAACAGCAGATTACTCAGTTGGAAGTACAAACTTTCTTCTTGAAGAATATTATGTATATAAGAAAAAAAAACTCGCAGGCATTTTATATGTTCAAGATAAAAGGCCTGCCCTGCAAGCTTTCGATGGCCATGAAAACAGTTTTCTAGAACAGTATGGAGGGGTGTTCATCGCATTATTTGTTCTCCTGATGCTTTTTGTGACAGCTGCATGGTTTATGAATAAACATGTGTTAATTCCATTGATAGCACTGGAGAAAACATCTCAGCTCATTTCAAAGCAGGATTTCAATTTTTCTCTTCCTTCTTCACGTGTGACAGAAATTCATGAAGTATCAAACGGGTTTAAGTCCATGCAGCTGCAGCTAAAGACATCATTAGCCAAACAACAATCTCTTGAAAACGAAAGAAAACTGTTTATTGCTTCTATCGTTCATGATTTACGAACACCAATATTTACAATTCGGGGATATCTAGAAATAATAGAAAAGCAAATACACCAAAACCCTGAAAAAGCAAAGAAATACATTCTGACATGCAGAAATAAAGCGGATATGTTGAATCATTTAGTGTCAGACCTATTCTCGTATACGAAGCTAGAATTTTATAAAGAAAAACCAAATGTAGAGTATGTAAATCTAAACCGTTTACTTGACGATTACTTGAACGGTTACTCTGCAATATTAGAGGAAAAGGGAATTCGTCTCATAAAATCAATTCCTGAAGCTAATACATTTGTTTATGCAGATCCCAGACTTTTTTCCAGAGCTTTTTACAACATAGTAGACAATGCGATAAGATTTTCTTTTGAAAACAGTGACATTTATGTTTCGCTGTTTGAAGAGGAAAAATATGCCGTCATTGCCATTCGGGATAAAGGAAAAGGGCTGCATGAGTCTGAGTTAGACCAGATTTTTACGCCGCTCTACAGAGGAGAAAGTTCTCGCAATCGAAAAACAGGAGGAGCCGGATTGGGCTTAGCAATAAGTAAAGAAATTTTAGAAGTGCATGGAGGTCAAATTACGGCAGAAAACCACCATAAGCAAGGGGCCGTTTTCAAACTGTATTTGCCTTTACCTCATAAATCATGATTCATTTTCAAATGTTCTTTTGACTGCTGCTTAATATAAAGAAAGAATAATAAAGAAATAACTGTAAACGAAAGCATACAATAAAAGCATAGAGCTTGAATATAAAATAAGGATACATACATTAAGTAGATAGAAAACAACCAGCCGATAGCTGTCAGAAAAAGCAGCAATTTATGTTTTAGCCTTTTATTCATATTTAACATCTCGATATTAAAAAGCATCACATATCCTACTATACCAATTAATGATACCGGCACATTCCCAATCATAGAATATTTACTATTGTTCACAGCATCACACCCATTTGTCGGACAAAAGTAAACTGACCCTGTACTCCACTTACTTATCAAGAGATAAGTAGACAGTACAATTCCAATGAGCAATAACGTTTTTTTCATAGTTGCTGCTTCCTTTCTGTTATAGAATAAAGAAAGAGCGGTGATTTTAACACACCGCTCTTTATCTTTTTATTATACTTACGGCGTACATCTGTCACCTTTAATTGTTGTACAAATACAACTTGTGCGTGTTGACGTTGTCACCAAGACATATTTTCTATCAGAATCATCTAGCGTCCAGTTTTCTGTACCCCAGCCGCCGCATCCTTGAATAAGCTCTTCTGCTGCACCGAATTCGATTAAAGAAGGTTGTGAGTATGCTTTCATTAACGTACACGTCCTTTTCCAATATTTTTTGTCCAATGCTGCAAGGAAGTAATTGTACTACATTTTGTTTACATTACAATACTGGTGTGCATTTTGTTCCAGATAAGCTAGTGCAGATACACAGCTTTCGGCCGCCAGTAGTCATCCATACATATTTTGAATCAGAATCATCCATTGACCAGTTTTCAACACCCCAGCCGCCGCATCCTTGAATAAGCTCTTCTGCTGTACCAAATTCAATTAAAGAAGGTTGACTATACGTTTTCATTTTCATATCTCCCCCATAAATAAAATTTAATATATTTAATGCTGAATACAGCATTGGACACTAAGTTACTTTCTTCAATTCTGAATCTAATGTCTCTTTAAACTCTTTAGCAGATGGAGCTCCATAAATGATTTTTGTCCCTATTATTAAAATTGGAGTCCCCTGAAAACCTAACTTTTTAAATTCTGCTTTTGTTTTTCTTATTTCTTCTTTCGTTTCCTCATGATCTAAATCATCGTTGAACTCGTCTTTATCTAGCCCAATTTGATCGGCTAACATCTTATATAAATCAGATGGATCATCTGTTTTACCCAATTTAGACGCATTATCGAATAATAATCTGCTCATATCCCAAAACCGGTCTTGATTTTCTGCTGCAATGGCGGCTGCAGATGATTCGTATGCGTTTTTATGTTCTTCCATTGGTATATGTTTAAAAATATACCTTACAAGCTGTTTATCAATATAATTTTCTTTAAACTTCATGTTTACCAAATCGTCATTTAGAATCTTGCAAGCTTGACATCCATAATCTGAAAATACAATCACATTTATCTTAGCTTTTGAATCGCCTTCTGATGATCCTGTATTCACTTCAAAATTATTTGTATTAATTTCCTGGCTATTGGAAGTGACATTTCCAGTGAAAAACAACTGATAGATAAATATACCTGCTATAAATAAAATACTGAAAGGAATGATGAATCGTTTCAATTTGGCTCATTCCTCCTTCTCGATATCCATAAAACCCCTCCTGTAATACCGCTCAATATGAGTAGCCCTACTGAGGATAATAAGTATGCGTCTTGATTCTGATCATTTTGTAATTGGTTCATCAGCTGATCAACCTCTGTCCCGGATTTTTGATCATCTTCTATTAAACTATCTGTTGCTTTAATCGTTTCTTGTTTCTTTTGATAAAACATAAACCCGGAAATAAGACTGCCTACTAAAAATAAAAGACATACAGATATGAGTAGTTTACGCATTTTTATCTCCTTATTATTTAGTTTACTTCAGCCAGTTCAGTATTATTTTGCGTATGGTATAGTTCCCGGTAGAGCCCTTCTTCCTCCATGAGCCGTTCGTGGGTTCCAGCTTGTACAATTTCTCCTTTATCTAATACATAGATCCTATCACTAGATTGGGTGACAGACATTCGATGAGCAATCGTTATAACTGTTCTGCCTTTTGTTAACTCATTCAAGGCATTTTGCACAATATACTGGGACTTTGAATCAAGTGAAGATGTGGCTTCATCAAGAATAAGAATACTAGGGTTTTGCAAGATGGCTCTGGCAATCGCAATTCGCTGTTTTTCTCCACCTGAAAGCTTATATCCCCGTTCTCCGACTATCGTGTCATAACCATCAGGTAAACCTATAATTTTCTCATGTATATACGCTTGTTTCGCCGCTTTATGGACCTCTTCAATTGAAGCATTTGGATTTCCTAACATGATATTTTCTTTAATAGAAGTATGTAGCAAGTACACTTCTTGAGAAATCATTCCTATATACTTTGATATATAATCAGAACTTATTCTCTCTAGATCATGACCATCTATATAAACCCCACCTTTATCCGGTTTATATAATCTCGTCAATAAATAGGCAATTGTTGTTTTTCCAGAACCGCTAAATCCTACTATTGAAACTTTTGAACCTGCCGGTATGCGGATCGATAAATTTTTAAGTGTTTGTTCTTCTTTTTTGTAACTAAACGTGACATCGCGCAATTCGATATTCCCTTTTATATCGTGAATAATAATTGGATCTTTTGGTTCCTCTAGTTCTGGCTTCATATCAAGATATTCAAAAAATCGTTCGAACGTAATTTTTGCGCTTTGAAGCATGATGCCGATACGTCCCACTTCCTGAATGGGATTAAATAGAGAAGCAATGTACCCTGATAATGCAACTGCCATACCGGCG
This sequence comes from Bacillus rugosus, assembly GCF_023238245.1. Lineage (NCBI taxonomy): Bacteria > Bacillati > Bacillota > Bacilli > Caryophanales > Bacillaceae > Bacillus > Bacillus rugosus. Next base: position 3,424,090 of record NZ_CP096590.1, read on the forward strand.
CTAATTTCAAAAGGACCACCAGGTCTTCCAAACCAGTAGACAAACAAAGGAGCAATAATAGCTGCTAAAGCGAGCAGATTATCAAAAATAGAGCCTAATAATTTTTGTTTTAGTGTTAGCTTATTGATTTCTAGTACTACATTCTTAAATGTTTCAAAAGTTTGCCGGCGTCTTCCAAATATCTTATTTAGAATTACGCCATTAATGCTGATATTTTCTGTAAGAAAAGAATTCATGAAGGAAATGTTAGTAATAAGTTTTTTGCTATATTTATAAGCAAATCTCCCAATTAAAGGCATAGGAAGAAAGAACAAAGGGATCAAAAGCAATATAACTATCGAAAGCTTCCAGCTAATCGCTACCATTGCAATGAAAGTGACTACCAAAGATAATGCTGTTTGTGAAGTATAAACAATAGGTTTAAAGACTGTATTGGCTATACTTTCAGCCTCGTTCGTTAAACGTGAGGTGATTTCACCTATTTTCGTATCAGTGAAAAATCGTATAGATTGCTGATAAAGTTTACGGAAAAGTCCCTCTCTTACATTGAAAATAATCTGATTTGTGAAAATTGTGATGAGGATATCTTGAACAACATGCATTACAATTTGGCATATCCCAATTGCCAGAAGAATCATGATTAACTTTTCTAACCCAAACTTGCTTGTCCCTGAAAAGCCTTTATCAATGATTTCAGCAACAATAATCGGCGTAATTGGGCTTAGTATAGACTGGACAAGTATAGTAAAAATGATAAAAGAGAGAAGCCCCCACTTTTTTCCTGCTAGAGAAAAAACTCGTTTCCAAGTGAAAGAGCCATTCATTTGTGTAGTCATCACTGTAACATCTCCCTTATCACTTCATTAACATTCAAAGAGATAAGAGCCGCTAACAATACTGTATATCCCAGGTTAAACATTACTTTTTTTGCTGAAATCTTTTCGGGTGCATGCAATCCAAAACAGCCACAGCCGAACGGCAGAGTTTGATTAAGCTTTAAGGACATCAGCAGTAAAAACATCAGTTGCAGCAATATGCCAATGAGTAATCCCACTACTCGAAATGATTCTGCAATAATCATCATTCCTACCACTAGTTCAACCGGACCTATTAAAGCAGCCAGAAAAAGAGTAAACGTTCCTTTGAAAAACAGATGGTAACTTTCAATAACCCTTCCAAAAGCATATGGATTTTTTAATTTTCCAATGCTGCTTTTGATGAAAACAAAACCTGCTCCTATATACAAAACATTCATAAGTATCTCATTCAGTAACATCATGAGTCCTCCCAGATTCTTATACAGCGTGACTGTTCATTTTTGAGATGGTTTCTGATAAAAACTTATTTACTTTTTCTAACTGTAACTGGTCTGGCCCTTGACAGTGAACAGATTGTTTTGTTCCATTTTTAACGAATATCAGCGTAGGGGTATACTGTATTTCAAAGTGATCTACATACGGAAACACCGGAGAGCTTTCTGTCTCATAGTCGTAATTCTCAAGCGTATTAATAATGGCAAAGGGAACTTTAGTATCTTTTAAAGCACTATGTAGCATGTTCATATTCCTAATGACATTTCGACAAGTCATCTCATCAAAAAATAATATAAACATCTGACGCTCATTCTTCAAAAGTATATCCAGCTTTTTAGTATCAGTGACCAAATGGCTTAAAATCCATTTCGTATGAAGTATTTTTTTGGTTGTAACTATCACTCCAATTACCAAAACTAATAAAGGGATACTATACAGGAAAAGGCTCATTATGTTCCTCCTTTTGATACGTATGCTTTTGCAGCCACAATTCAAGTGCTAATGCAGCAAAATAATCCATCCCTTTACTCAAAACACCGTGCCTGTATTCGACAATTTTATCCCGGAATTTACTGCCTTTTATGATACCCAGCTCTTCTAAAACTAAATGTTTCAATTGAGGAAACAACCTAGGCCATTCATTTTTTAATCCTGCAAATATTAGGGCATCATTAGACGTCTTGTCTTGCCTGTTCCGCACTTCATCAGGAAGATATCCCTTCATTGATTGCCTCAGAAGGACTTTTGTTTGAGCATCTTTAATCTTCTGGTCTAATGGAATACTGAAGATAAATTCGATAAGCTTCACATTTAAAAATGGATATCTGGTTTCAATTCCTAATGATTCGGAAAAAAATTGAGCAAAACCAAAGCCTTGAGACCTTTCAATATACTGGTACATCATTTTTAACCCAGGATCTTTTATTCGATTTTCCATTTCATGTCTTTCTTTTGCTTCATCATAATACTTATCTAGAAGGACAGTTTGATCCTCATGTTTCCCTTTAAGTGCGGAGAACCCAAATTCCTTTAGCGCGCCAGAAAAGGTATAATTATATGAGGCCGCTAATTTAGAAGTTTCTTTACAAAGCTTCAAAAATTGAAAATTTCGAATGAATTTAGAAATATAATAAGGGCTAAAACCAAAAACCTGATCCCCGGCATAGCCGTTTAAGACAACTTTAGTATTGCTTTGTAAGACCATGCGGTATGTTTCGGCCAGCATTCCATATGATAGTTGATTTTTACTGGGCTCATCAGTTGAAATAGAATAATGAGGAAAATTTTTCAGAATCCAAAGATCATCACTATTTACAAATTTATAGTTTTTCTCTTTGTATTTGTCGAGAACATAGCTGATATAAAACCTTTCATCAGAATCCTTATATTTATCAAAAACACAAGATATCGGATAAACATGCTCGACATCATATTGTTTAGCTGCTGCATAAATAGAAGTCGAGTCCAAGCCTCCGCTCATGAAGACACCTGTATTTGTCATTGATCGCATTCGGGCTTTTACTGAGTGAAAAAAAATGTCTTGAAATTGTTCAATGTAATGATGAGGGTTTTTATATATTGTTTTCTTTTTAGGATCTAGCTTCCAATAAGGCGTAATACGAAGTGTTCCATTCTTAAGAGTAAGGAAACTCCCCTTTGGCAATCTTTTAACGCCAAGATACGGTGTGTCTTCTTCCGACTGTATCCCTTTTCTATATAAGAAGTCTGCTAAATAATCTTTATTCCAATCACTGACTTGATAGGTCTTGTGAATAGCCCGAATCATGGAGGAAAAGAGAAATGAACTGGCTGTCACCTTATAAAAAAATGGCCGAATCCCTAAAGGATCCCTCGCGCAGAATAACTGTTTTTCTTCTGCATCCCAAATACAAAAGGCAAAATCGCCTTCCAGTTTTGTTACAGCATCCTCTTTCCATTTCTCGTATGCCCCTAATATTAACTCTGTATCCGATGTGCGGTGAAACTCTTTTTTTATATGTAGATCTCGATAGAGTTCCTTTCGATTATCTATGCGGCAATCTGCAGTAATATAATAATTTTTAAATTTTGACTTTATAATCTTTTTTTCATACACTGATTCCGTATTAACAAATAAACTCGTTTTACCTAGTGCCACATTTTTATCAACCCATGCATTTTGGTGATCATTTCCTATTAATGAAATGGAACGTATCATTTCATTCAAACAATCTATGTCAGCAGGGCTTTTATCCAAATGATATAAACCGCAAATACCACTCATCGTCTACCGCCTCACATTTTTCTATATTCTTTCGTATGAAATTGATGTATCAAATCATTAACAAAATCTTCTGAATCATTAATGACTTGTCCATTAAATTCAAGCCAAGCATGTGATGTAAAAGGTTTCTTTTTTACGCCGATCACCAAGTCAATTGGTATACCCTTTTTATGAAAAATATGATAACTCGCAACTGACCGATGAAGACATCTCGCCTTCCCAAAAAAAAGAAAACAAACTTTCTCAACCACTCCTAGTACCATTTCTATAAACTTTAATTCTTTTTCTGTGATGTCCCTTAAAGGATCCAAAGGGGCAGGAGGAGACAAATAAGTGTGATAAACCTGTTTGAACCCTTCTTTTTTTAAGCTCTTGTCAATCTGTCTAACTATTAAAAAGGCTTTAACGTAATAGAATATCTTCATTAATCTCATGACCACGAAATTAATCCTTTATTTTTTAATTCTTTCAAAAAAATCTCTATATCCCTAATCACCTCGTAATGTGAAGAATTATACGTTTCACTGATGATTTTCAATATGTCATCAAATCCTTTCTTCTGCTCAATCAATTTCCATATATCTAATCCTACTTCATCAAGTCCGTAATAGGTCCCGTTTTCAATATCTAGTAAAACCCCTTCATCATCTGACTCAGTTAGTTTTACATTTCTTATAATGTTAGGTTGTTTTATATTCACGTTTAAAACCACCTTTGTTTGATTTGACATAAATATAAGCTTTTAGCGATTTATATCCAATAAAAAACAATTAACAGGATAAAAAAGCAGGATAAAACAATTTTTTCACGGGATGAATGGTTCTATCGACAAAAAATGAACTCCGCCCCCATTGAACTAGTATGAATATGCTATAAAATATGAGGCGTCTTCCCTTTCAGGAGGAATTGTTTTATTTTAAGAAAAAATCGTATTGTAAACACAAAACAAACATGATATCTTAAATACAAATAGTAAATTTATAACAAATTTGTTTTTCACCCTACAATCTTTTCTTCTTGATTTACATTTATTAGAATTAAAAAATTACCCTGTAGAAAAAGAGAGGGTCATTATGTTGTGGAGTATTTTAAATTATTCCATTGGAGAACTTTCAATTTTTTTCATTTTGATTTTGTTTCTTACAGATTTAAAAAGGATTTTCATTTTCTCTTTTTTTCATTTCTTCATTATGTTAAACAGCGGTCAATCTTTACTTTACTTTTCGGAAAATTCAATATTATTGTTGATGTTTTTAGGTTTTATATGTAAACTAAGTATGCGTTTCTCGATGGTTATCACACTTTCAATAATGTTTTCTCAACTTATGGCAAAAGTGATCTCATTATTGATTGTTAGTAACTTATCTATATCCCCCATATCGCTGATTTTCACCCTTATATATTTGTCCATAAGCATACAATCAATATTCTTCATTTCATTCATTAATAAAGTATTTTCATCTGAAATTAGTAAAACACATAAAAGAATTATCCTGATGTTATTTTTGACCATTACATTATCGCTGTTTCTATCGTTGCTAAAACTCCCTAATAAATTTCATATATTTTTTCTAGCTCTCTTACCATTCCTGATTTACATACTACTAACAAGATTGATTAAATTATTACAAGCTGATTCTAATCTACTTTTAGAAAGAAAATACTCGAAAAAAATTGAAGATATCATACTCTCATTAAGAAGTAAAAAACATGACTTTTCAAACCACTTACACGTTATAAATCACTTATTTAAATCAAAAAGGTACGAGGATTTACATATATATTTGAATGAATTATGTGCGGATCTGGATGTTTCACAGACTTTAATTCATTTAAACAATAGTTCTATTGCCGGCCTATTACAGTCAAAATACGAGGCAGCTAAAAAAAGAAACTTATCCTTTCATATCGAGGTCAAACATTTAATGCCGAAAACGAGCATGCAAAACTATGAGCTAATACAAGTAATCGGCAATTTACTGGATAATGCATTTGATGCTGAATTTGAGGCAACAAAAAATCAAGATTCAATAGTTCCTCAAGTATCAGTTAGAATCAGTCAGCTTTTAAATTCATTTTTGGTTATTTCTGTTCATAATGAACATTCTGTTATACCTAAGCACAAACACTCTCTTATTTTTAAAGAAGGATATTCTACAAAATATAAACATACCGGCCTAGGCTTAGCTTCAATCAAAAAAGTGATTGATAAAGCACAAGGACGGCTTGAAGTAAACAGTTCTGAAAAAAACGGCACTACCTTTTCAATTTTTATTCCTATAATAACTGATAAAATAATTGAAAAAGAAGGTGGACAAGTTGGTTAATGCAGTCATTGCTGAAGATAATCGCCATGTTATGGATATCCTAAAAAAATTTTTGATAAGAAAAAATGTAGAAATAGTAGGAGAAGCATCTGATGGTAAAACAGCCTTTCATTTAACCGATCAGCACCAGCCACAGCTGTTATTTGTTGATATTGATCTCCCTCAGCTAGACGGCCTATCATTAGCTAAACTTGTAAAAACCAGATATCAGAATATAAAAATTATTTTCACTACAGGTTATAAGGAATATGCATGGAAAGCATTTGAAATTGATGCCATTGACTATTTAGTTAAACCGTTTACAGAAGAAAGGTTAAGTATTTGTTGGGAAAAAATCAAAAAGAACATACGGTTGAATTTGCATTTTGAACCTAAAGACTTTTTATTATTAAAGAATGATAGGGGAATTGATTTTGTCAAAACAAAAAATATTGTTTATATTACTTCCGAACAAAGATATACAAAATTTGTAACATTATCCCATGGTACAAAAAAAATTATAAAAACTCCTGAAACCTTGAAGTCAATACAAGAACAGTTAGACCGTAAGAAATTTACTCGAACTCATAAGAGTTATATCGTAAATTTAGATTATGTCAAAAGAATTGAACCATCCGGTCAAACCTATATGATCTACTTTGATCAAATTAACGATTATGCTTATTTAAGCAAACACTACTTAAATCATGTATATGATATTTTACAATAGAAAAAATTATCCCCTGTTAATACTTCTAACGTTTTAGTTACACTTTTTCAGGTGCAGCGCTTGCTGCACCTGTTTTTTTATTAGAGCGGTATTCTCTGTTACATATTGGGCATTGTAAGGAATATAAGGCTGGTTTCTAAGGAGGAAGCGGATGTCTAAACAAGGAAATTTTCAAAAATCAATGTCGCTGTTTGATCTGATTTTGATTGGGATGGGTGCCATCTTTGGATCAGCATGGCTGTTCGCCGTCAGTAATGTCGCTTCAAAAGCAGGACCCTCGGGCGCTTTTTCCTGGATCATCGGCGGAGCCATCATTCTGTTAATCGGGCTCGTGTACGCGGAGCTTGGGGCTGCTCTGCCCCGTACCGGAGGCATCATTCGATACCCCGTTTATTCACATGGCCACCTTGTCGGCTACTTAATATCATTTGTCACGATTGTCGCTTACACAAGCCTGATTTCAATTGAAGTGACGGCCGTGCGTCAGTATGTGGCCTATTGGTTTCCCGGCCTGACCATAAAAGGATCTGATTCGCCGACCATTGCAGGCTGGATTTTGCAGTTTGCCTTGCTATGCTTGTTTTTCTTGCTGAATTATTGGAGTGTCAAAACCTTCGCTAAGGCAAATTTCATTATATCGATTTTTAAATATATTGTACCGATTACCATCATTATCGTGCTGATCTTTCATTTTAAATCGCAGAATTTATCTGTTGAGGGATTTGCGCCGTTTGGTTTTACAGGTATTCAGGCTGCAATTTCGACTGGTGGCGTAATGTTTGCATATCTCGGCCTGCACCCGATTGTCGCTGTTGCAGGAGAAGTGCGCAATCCAAAACGCAACATCCCAATCGCTTTAATCATTTGCATCATCGTTTCAACCATCATTTACACTGTTTTGCAGGTCACCTTTATTGGTGCAATCCCGACAGAAACGCTTAAAAATGGATGGCCGGCAATCGGGCGGGAGTTCTCATTGCCGTTTAAAGACATTGCAGTCATGCTCGGTTTAGGCTGGCTTGCAACGCTTGTTATTTTAGACGCCATCCTGTCTCCCGGAGGAAACGGGAATATTTTCATGAACACGACGTCTCGCCTCGTTTACGCCTGGGCGCGTAACGGCACATTATTTGGCATATTTTCAAAGGTCAATAAAGAAACGGGAACACCCCGTGCTTCACTCTGGCTTTCGTTTGCCATGTCGATTTTCTGGACGCTCCCCTTCCCTTCGTGGAACGCGCTTGTCAATGTCTGTTCTGTCGCGCTCATCCTTTCTTATGCAATTGCACCAATTTGTTCAGCAGCGCTGAGGGTCAATGCGAAGGACTTAAACAGGCCGTTTTATTTAAAAGGAATGAGCATTATCGGGCCGCTTTCCTTTATCTTCACAGCGTTTATCGTGTACTGGTCAGGATGGACAACTGTTTCCTGGCTGCTCGGCTCGCAGCTCGTCATGTTTTTGATCTATCTCTGTTTCAGCAAATATGCGCCTCAAGAGGATGTCAGCCTTGCCCAGCAACTGAAATCAGCGTGGTGGCTTATCGGTTTTTATATCATGATGCTGATCTTTTCCTATATCGGCTCTTTCGGAAACGGTTTGGGCATCATCAGCAATCCCCTCGACCTCATTTTAGTCGCCATCGGCTCACTTGCGATTTACTACTGGGCAAAGTATACCGGGCTTCCGAAAGCTGCTATTGATTATGATAAATAAAGAAGCAAGATTTTTTCTTGCTTCTTTATTCTTTACAAACACTCATTCCCACGATAAAATGAATGATAGTCAGTCATTACAGGAGGTGTTCCACATGCCAAAACAATCATCGGGCAAATATGAAAAAATTCTGCAGGCTGCCATTGAAGTTATTTCTGAAAAAGGTCTCGATAAGGCCTCTATTTCTGATATTGTCAAAAAGGCCGGAACTGCCCAAGGAACGTTCTACTTATATTTCTCATCTAAAAACGCTCTCATTCCGGCAATTGCAGAAAATCTTCTCACCCATACGCTGGACCAAATCAAAGGGAAACTGTATGGAGACGAGGATTTTTGGACCGTTTTAAATATATTAATTGATGAGACATTTCTCATTACAGAACGCCATAAGGATATTATCGTTCTCTGTTACTCCGGACTTGCGATCGACCACTCCATGGAAAAATGGGAGACGATCTATCAGCCTTATTATTCTTGGCTTGAAAAAATCATCAATAAGGCGATTGAAAACCATGAGGTAACTGAAGGAATCAATGCAAAATGGACAGCAAGAACAATTATCAACTTGGTCGAGAACACTGCAGAACGATTCTATATCGGGTTTGAACAAGATGAAAATATCGAAGTGTACAAAAAAGAAATCTTTACTTTCTTAAAACGAAGCTTAGATATTGCTTAAAAAAATGACTGGGTAACACCGCTCATTTTTTAACGCCTTAAAATGACTGACATTCATTCATTATACTGGAGAGGTGTTTCATTTGCATTGGGTGCTAGTTTTGATTGCAGGGCTTTTAGAAGTTGTTTGGGCTTCTTCCCTCAAACATGCCGATTCGCTACTGGATTGGATCATCATTTTTATTTTGATTGCGATCAGCTTTATCCTGTTGATCCGCTCTTATCAAAAAATCCCGATGGCCGCGGCATACACTGTATTTGTCGGAATCGGAACCGTCGGAACATATATTACTGGAATTGCTTTGGGCGAATCTTTCTCAGCAGCCCAAATGTTTTTTTTAGCTTTATTGCTGGCAGGTATTTTAGGAATGAAGCTATTCACGAAAGAAAGCAAATCTCAGCCGGGAGGTGAAAAATAATGGCATGGTTTTTATTAGTGATTGCCGGTTTAGAAGAAATAATAGCTGCTGTTGCGATGAAATATATAGACGGAACAAGAAAAAAATGGCCGATCATTGTGATGACTGTTGGTTTTGGCCTATCCTTTTACTGCCTATCACAAGCGATGCTGATTCTGCCTGCCGGGGTCGCTTATGCCGTTTGGACCGGCATTGGCAGTATTGGCGTTTCTGCGGTCGGGTTCATCTGGTTTAAGGAGCGATTTCAGCTTTCACAGGTGATTTCTCTTTGCCTAATCCTCACCGGCGTCATCGGACTGCGTCTTACGGCTTAATCATAAGATAAGGGCATATACAGCTGTATATGCCCTTGCCATTAATCGTCTTGATGCTTTTGTAGATGAAGCGGCGGCGGGATGAGCCAGCCTTTGTTTTTTAGCAGTCTTAAGTATTTTGCACCGGTTGCCGCTTTCGATACATGGAATTGCCCAAACATCATGGCAATATCCTCACGAATGGACTGCCCCATAATTTTGCTGCACGTCACAAGGCCTGCAGCATTTTGCGCTGCCGCAGAGGCCGCCACATCCGGATCAAGAAACCGCGCACCCGGCGGAATATCTTTGAGATCTGCAGCCGGCGGTTCAGGAGAAGCCGGCGGGAGCGCCACTCCGTTTTCTTTCAGGATCGCATTGACCTGTTTTATTTCGTCTTGGCACTTCTCAATCGATTCACGAAGCAGCTTTTTCAGGTCGTCATCACCGACATGATGCAATAACATCTGATAATTGCCGACCATTTTATTGCCCGCCATCACATAACTCCACAAGCTGAATACCTCACCATAATGCATCGGTTCATCCTGGGGATTTCCGCTTAAAATACCCATGTTCATCCTCCTCGCAAATTCAATATCATACATCTCATAACGTGCCCTAGAGGAGGAAAATTTATGTTGCGGCGAGAAAGATTTATAAAACAAAAAAGACAAGAGCGGCAAAATGCCAAACCCTTGTCTTTTCTGTTGTTCTATTGGACGCGCTCGGAGGGATTCGAACCCCCGACAGACGTGGTACCGGAAACCACCGCTCTATCCAACTGAGCTACGAGCGCATGTTGACTGTGTTATGAGAACGTCAGCACAACTAATTATACGATAATTCCATTGAAATAACAACCCTCTATTTCAAGAGGCCGTTTTTTACATCAGGCACATCATCTTATTTGGCAATCTGACATACGATGGTTTGAACCCCTGTATTTTTGGGGAAAATGGGAAAAAGAGACGACTTTGCATATCCAGCCAGCTTTTTGTTTGACCTTTATTGACCAAAAATGTATCATGTAACTACATACTTACCTAAAAGGTGAAGGAGGAGCATTATGAATTTAATACCTACAGTCATTGAACAAACGAACCGCGGGGAAAGAGCGTATGACATTTATTCTCGTCTATTAAAGGACCGTATCATCATGCTTGGATCTGCGATTGATGACAACGTTGCGAACTCCATCGTGTCACAGCTTTTATTCTTAGAAGCAGAAGACCCTGAAAAAGATATTTCTATTTACATCAACAGCCCGGGCGGCTCTATCACAGCCGGTATGGCGATCTATGATACCATGCAGTTTATTAAGCCGAAGGTATCTACAATTTGTATCGGTATGGCTGCATCAATGGGTGCGTTCCTGCTTGCTGCCGGCGAAAAAGGCAAACGCTATGCGCTTCCAAACAGTGAAGTCATGATTCACCAGCCTCTTGGCGGTGCGCAAGGTCAGGCGACAGAAATTGAAATTGCCGCGAAACGCATTCTCTTGCTTCGCGACAAATTAAACAAAGTTCTTGCTGAACGTACTGGCCAGCCGCTTGAAGTGATCGAACGCGACACAGATCGCGACAACTTCAAGTCTGCTGAAGAAGCGCTTGAATACGGCCTGATTGACAAAATCCTGACTCGCAACACAGAAGAACAAAAGTAATACTGCACAACCTGCAAGAGCTATGTCTCTTGCAGGTTTTTTATTTGAAGGAATTGTCTAACGCTTCTTAAAAACGTTTTATTCTATACTGCTCCCATTCCTCATTCAACAGCTCAAACGTCAAGTCACAAGTTTGCCTCACAATTAGATCGGCACCAAGCATTGACAGTTCATGACCGACTCCTACCGCAAACATACCGGCAGATTTGATTGCGGAAATGCCTGCTTCAGCGTCTTCTATTGCCGCACAATCAGCCGGGGAAACGCCGAGCTGCGCTGCAGCTGTTAAAAAGATTTCGGGATCAGGTTTCCCATTCGCAAGTGACGTCGGGTCAACAATAGCATGAAAATCATCAATAATCTCCAAACGTTTTATAATCTCGGGGGCATTGCGACTTGAAGACGCTAACCCGACTTTTATATTTTCGCCTTTTAATTCACAAAGAAGCCTGCCGATTCCCGGCAAAAGATGTTCCGGCTTCAATTCGCTGATCAACGTTTGATAATATTGATTTTTTTGATGCATAAGTTCTTGTTTCTCCGCATTTGTATATTTTGTTTCCGCACCGCCAAGGGTAAGTATGCTTTCAAGTGACTCTTCTCTGCTTATTCCTTTTAGATTTTCATTCATACTTCTGTCAAAGGGGATATCGATTTGTTCTGCGATATGCTTCCAGGCGAGAAAATGATATTCAGCAGTGTCTGTTATCACTCCGTCTAAATCAAAAATGACCGCTTTCATATGCTAATGCCCATCACAGCTTCATAAGGTTCGAGGCAAATGCTCTTCAAATCAGCCCGCTCCTGCGAATCGTTGGAAATCAGCACTTTCCAGCGCTCATGAATCAGTTCCTTAGGCATCTCGAACAGAGCCTTCTCTTCCGACAAATTCACAACGACGAGAAGCTTTTCCCCTTGATATTCACGGAGGTAAGAAAAGATTTGCGGATCATTCTCCTGCAGCAGCTGATAATCTCCATATACCATGATCTTGTATTGCTTTCGTAATTGAATGAGCTTCTGATAGTAATAAAAGATCGAATCTTGATCTTCCAGGGACTCTTTCACATTGATATCTTGATAGCGGGAATTTACTGCTATCCAAGGGTCTCCGGTTGTGAAGCCCGCATGTTTTCCGGCATCCCATTGCATCGGTGTTCTCGCATGGTCCCGTCCTTTTTTCGTCACGGCTTTTAAAAACTCTTTTTCTGACATCGTTTTGTTTTCGATGACTAGTTCACGATATGCATTTTTTATTTCAAGATCGTCATACATCTCCAGCGGCATATCACTGTTGACCATGCCGATTTCTTCTCCCTGGTAAATAAACGGTGTTCCTTTCATGCCGTGGAGAACCGTTGCAAATGCTTTTGCACACTGTTTTCGCAGCTCACCGTCATTGCCCCAGCGGGAAATAACCCTCGGCTGATCATGGTTTTCAAAATATAGGGTATTCCAGCCGACATTCATTAACCCGGTCTGCCATCTTGTCATCGTCTTTTTTAAAGCAATTAAATCAAACGGCTTGATCTGCCATTTTCCGTTTGGAGAGTTTTGTTCTGTATCAATATCCATATGTTCAAAAGTAAAGATCATATTCAGCTCTTGCCTGCTTGCATCTGTGTATTTTTTCGCCTCTTCAATATCAGAGCCGTTTGCCTCTCCGACTGTCATGCAGTCGTAATGAGAAAGCACTTCCTTGTTCATCTCTTGAATAAATTCATGAAGGCGGGGGCCATTCGAATGATAACGGCCGACGATATAGCTGCGGCTGTTATCTGTTTCGTAGTCCGGAAACTCAGTGTACTTGGAAATGGAGCCGATCACATCCATTCGCCAGCCGTCAACGCCTTTATCCATCCAAAATCTCATCAAATCATAAACTTCCCGGCGCACCGCTTCATTTTCCCAGTTTAAATCAGGCTGTTTTTTCGAAAAATAGTGCAAATAATACTGCCCTGTTCCTTCATCAAATGTCCACGCCGGGCCTGAGAAGATCGACCCCCAATTGTTCGGTTCTGAGCCGTCCGGTTTCGGATCTTTCCAAAAATAATAATCCCGGTAAGGATTATCCTTTGACCTGCGGCTTTCAGCAAACCAGGCATGCTCATCTGACGTGTGGTTCACGACCAAATCCATGATGATCTTCATTCCGCGTTGATGCACTTCATCAATTAACTGAAACATATCTTCATTTGTGCCAAATTTTTCGTACATGTTTCTGTAGTCACTGATGTCATAGCCGTTATCATCCTGCGGGGAATCAAACACCGGGGAGAGCCAGATCACATCCGCCCCGAGATGTTTGATGTAATCCAGCTTTTGAATCACACCTTGCAAATCCCCGAATCCATCTCCGTTGGCATCATAAAAACTGCGGGGGTAAATTTGATAAACGACAGCTTCTTTCCACCATTCACTCATCAGGCATGCTCCTTTCGCATCGTCCATCTAGGACAACCGGTTCATCATAAACTTTCATGTGCAGCGGCTCGCCTCTTAAAAGCTCAAATGAGGCCCTCATTTTGTCGACCCTAACATTGATTAATCGGTTTCGATAATTGATTTTGAACGAATATCCGTCCCATTCTTGCGGCAAAAACGGAGCAAATGACAGCGTCTCATTCGTGATGCGCATGCCTGCAAAGCCCTGAACAATTGCGAGCCAGCTTCCCGTCATTGATGTAATGTGCAGGCCTTCTTCCGTGTCATGATTGTAATTGTCGAGATCAAGCCTTGCTGTACGCTTACATAATTCAAGCGCTTTCTTTTCCTTTTTGAGTTCGGCGGCGAGAACCGCATGGACAGAGGGCGACAGGCTTGATTCATGAACAGTCATTGGTTCATAAAATTCAAAGTTTCGCCGTTTTTCTTCCATTGTAAAACGGTCATGAAAAAGATAAATGCCTTGAAGCACATCTGCCTGCTTAATAAAATTGGAGCGGAGAATCTTGTCCCAGGACCAATTCTGATAAAGAGGCCGCTCAGCTGGATTTAATTCGTCCGCTGAATGCAGGTCTTTATCCAAGAATGTGTCATGCTGAATGAAAATTTGCAGTTCTTCACTATACGGATAATACATGTGCTGGATGATATTTCTCCACACCTTCAATTCTTCTTCCTGCACATCAAGCTGGCGGCGTTTTTCCGCTGAAATCCTTTCGAGATTTTCTAATGTATACTCCAACGTCCAAGCCGCGATTACATTTGTATACCAATTGTTGTTGACATTGTTTTCGTATTCATTCGGCCCTGTGACGCCGTGGATCATATACTTGTTTTTTCGTTTCGAGAAGTGAACGCGGTCGGCCCAAAACCTGCTGACCTCCACGAGAACGTCTATTCCGTATTCTTTCATATAGTCATGGTCGCCTGTATAGTGGACGTAATTGCAGATCGCATAGCAAATGGCACCATTGCGGTGAATTTCTTCAAAGGTGATCTCCCATTCGTTGTGGCATTCATCACCTGTAAACGTCACCATCGGGTAAAGTGCCCCCTTCATCCCCAGTTTGGCGGCATTCCGTTTAGCTGCATCCAAATGATGATAGCGGTATAAAAGCAGGTTTTTCGTCACCTCCGGCTCGGCTGTCGCCAAATACATTGGCACGGCATATGCTTCAGTATCCCAATATGCAGCACCTCCGTATTTTTCGCCAGTAAATCCTTTCGGCCCGATATTCAAACGGGCATCGCCCCCGTAATATGTCGAGAATAATTGAAAGATATTGTAGCGGATTCCTTGCTGAAGTTCCTCATCCCCTTTAATCTCTATATCCGCTTTTGCCCATCTTTCCTTCCATTGATCAGTGTGTCTCCGTTTCGCTTCTTCATATCCGTTCTCAAGAACACCCGCCAATAGCTCCTTGGCTTTCGATAAAAGCTCTGCCTCCCGAAAATCACGGGAAGTCGTGACAATAATAAACTTTTTCAAAGAAGCCTTCGTTTGATAACTGTAGCGATTCTCGACATACATCCCAGCTGTTTGAGAGTTTTCACTGACAAAGTCCTCTGTCACGTTTGCCATTGCAGCTGAAACAGTAAAGCGCGGTGTTCCAAATGGATTTTCGATCGTTTTTGTGACTAAATGGCCGCGGTGAGGATCAGCCCCTTTCTCTTCTTCCTGCCAAAACTGTTCTTGGTAGTTAGAATCTTCATTTGCGACATTTCCATCCAGGTAAGGAACAAGCGTAATGACAGCATCTTCTGTCAGGCACTCCGCTTCATAATGAATCGCACAAAGCTCTTTTACGGCAAGGCTAAGAAATCGCTCAGATCTGATTCTGACGATTTTATCATGAATGCGGACAACAGCGCTTCGCCGCAGAATCCCCTCTTTCATATTGAGTTCTAACTCAAATGATTCGATTTGATTTTGATAGAGATCGACTTTTTCACCATCAATATATAAGTCTATGCCAATAAAATTCATCGCATTGATCACTTTTCCGAAATACTCCGGATACCCGTTTTTCCACCAGCCTACCCGTGTTTTGTCAGGGAACCAGACGCCTGCAATATATGTGCCTTGGTGACTGTCGCCTGAATAGCCCTCTTCAAAATTCCCTCTGACTCCCATATAGCCGTTAGCAAGAGAAGTCAGGCTTTCCTGCAGCCGTGTATGTTCCTTCTGAAATGTATGTGTTTTGATTTTCCATTCATCAATCTCGAATAACCGCTGATTTATCATAATTTCCTCCCGAATGTAAGTTTCCATTATAACGGCGGGTTTTGGTCAAATATCTAAATGCAAAAGAGATCATCAAAGTGACGCCACACGAATGGATCATCAATACAGTGATCAAGTCAAAATGAACCGTACCGACAGCAGCGGCCACAAATGCCGGCAGTGCTGATGCGCAAATCGCCATAGATGCCCCTTCCTTGAATGACGCAATAGAGATCATGTTTGATCGTTTTGTGGCCCAGATGCCCCCCGCAAGAACAGCCGTTAAAAAAAGCTGAATCATAAAAATCACCGCATATGCCAGCATCATGATCATCGGCCTATACTGTGCCAACCATAATGTATCGATCAAAACCTCTATATCATGGACGTTCGGTTCTTTGAGCTTAGCATCCATTTTTGCATAGCCAACAGAAAACCCCGTTCCGTTTTGATCGGTGATCACCAGTTGATCAGATTGAAATACGATGGCGTTATCATACCCAGTTACTTTCAATCGCCCATTTTCACCGTTTGTCTGATATTCATGCTTCAAATCGATCGCCAGCAAATTCTGTCCATCTTCAATCCGCTCAGGGCTCTTACCGCCTGTTAGTTTTCCGTTTCTGATTTGAAAACCTTGTAATTGATCAGCAAATCGATCATTAACCTTTTGAATAGCTGACGGCATGAAAGATGCAACACTGAAGCGATCCATTTTCATAAACGAAACCGTCAACGGCGCCATCAAGCAGGCCGTTAAAAACATAAAGAGAAAAGAGAGATGCAGCCAGCTGAATGTATTCCCGTAACGGCAAACACCTGACGGGGATGCAGCCGCTTTCAGGAAGCGAATGATAAAGCTTTCATTTTGCAGATTCTTCATCAAATTACCCCTTTGTTCCGCCGGCTGTCAGCCCGGACACAAAGTTCTTTTGGAGAAAAAAGAACAAGACACAGATCGGCAGTGCAGCAAGTATAGCTCCGGCCGCAAACAGGGCGACTTTTTGCTGCTGCGGATTTGAAATGAAGGACTGCAATCCCACAGCGATGGTCAGCCTTTCCGGTGAGCGAAGCAAAAATTTAGCCAGCAAATAGTCGCCGAACGGTGCCATAAACGCCCAAAGCGCTTGCACCGCAAGCATCGGCTTAACAAGCGGCAGAACAATGGAAGCGAAAATCCTCAGATGTCCCGCCCCATCAATTCGCGCAGCTTCATCAATTTCTCTCGGGACAGTATCAAAATAACCTTTCATTAGCCACGTGTTCATCGGAATTCCGCCGCCGATATAGATCGCTGTCAAAAACCAGTATTGGTCGAGTGCGCCTATCAGCATCGCCAGAACGTAAAAAGCAGTCAGTGCTGCCATCGTCGGCACCATTTGAATGATTAAAAAGAATACCAGGCTCTTTTTTCGGCCTGCAAATCGATAGCGGCTGTACGTATACCCGGCAAGTGTAACAATGGTAACCTGCAATACCATGACCGATAACGCGATGACAAGTGTATTGCTGTACCAATGAAGATAAAGCGTCTCGTCAAACAGCCGCTTAAAATGATCCAAAGTCCAAGAACCCGAAAAATCGAGCTGAAAAGCCGCCGCATTTCCCACACGGAAAGCCGATGATGCCGTAATCAGCAAGGGATATATAATGACAATACTTAAAAGCGCCAAAAATAAATAGGTACAGATTCTATTAAACATTCTGGCAGTTCTCACGTTCACCTACATAACCTCCTCATTGCCAAAAGCATTCGATTTTTTGAAAGCAATCAGGGAAATTCCAATGACAATGAAAGAAATTAATAGTGTAACAGCTGCCGCTACGGAATATTGCGGTGATGTGCCTGTTGTCAGTTTATAAATCCAAGAAATTAAGATATCGGTCGACCCGGCCCCGGCTCCCGCGCTCCCCGGTCCTCCCTCATTAAATAAGTAAATAATCGAGAAATTATTGAAATTAAACGTATACTGGGTAATCATCACGGGTGCTGTCGCAAATAAAATCATCGGGAACGTAATATGTTGAAAACGCTGAATAAAAGTAGCCCCGTCAATCTTTGCCGCTTCATACAGTTCACCTGGAATCGCCTGAAGCACGCCCGTTACCATGACATAAATATAGGGAAAGCCAAGCCAAGTCTGAATCATAATGAGGGCTGTCTTTGTCCAGAAAGGATCAGTCTTCCACGCAATCGCCGGAAGCTCTACAAACGGCAGGTGATTTAATAATGGAATCACTTGCGCATTCACCGCCCCTATGCTGTCGTTAAACATGTTGGAAAAACTCATGATTGTAATAAAAGCCGGAACAGCCCATGGAAGTAAGAAAATCATACGGAATATCCGCTTGCATTTTATGAAATCCTGATTGACGAAAAGTGCCGTCACGATCCCCAAAATGATTTGCAGCGTTGTCGCACAGATTGTCCAGATGATCGTCCAGCCGAGTACATTCACAAATGTTTCACGATAGGAGCCGAGGAAAAATATATTCAAGAAATTTTTAAAACCGACCCAGTCAATCAGGCTGTTAGGCGGAATATGATAAAAATCATAGTTTGTACATGCAACAAGCAGAGTCACCAAAACCGGAAAAATAATCACAAACACCATCATGATATATGCCGGCAGTGTAAATAAATATGGAAACCCTTTATCACCCGCATGACAGATCATATCCTTGGCCGTTGTATTGATCTCCAAACCCGCCGCTTTCATAGCGGCGGTCTTACGCGAATCATGAATATTAAAGATATAGAACATGAGGAAAATCAGCGTCACGATCAATTGCAGCGTGCCTTCAATCAGCATAAACAGTGAATGGTCTTCACCGGGAACACTTCCCAATGTAATTAATCCAGTGAGCGCCTGAATGCCGAAAACGCATAATTCAACAGCGAACAAACCTGTGATGGCAAGAAACAAGATTCCCTTTGAAAACTGCTGATTCACGATCTGCCCAAGTCCTGGAATGATCGATAAAAGCCCTGCCTTTCGTTTTTGCTTTGCAAGTGTGTGGTGTTTATTCATTTTTTCGCCCTCTATTCTTCCGGACGCTACCCCGCCGTTTTATTTCACATACTTTTCTTTGATATTTTCCTTTATAACGTTTACAGCATCATTCGCTGATGTTTGCGCCGCTTTTTTTCCTGAAACTGCGTCAAAAATTAAACTTTCCGCTCCCGTCCATACCTCAGCCATTTCCGGAATATTCGGAGTCGGTGCCGCTGTTTCATATTGTTTAATCACAGCAGACGTCAGCTCATTTTGTTGCTCATCCGCTTTCTTCCTTGCAGCTGTATTAGCCGGAACTTCGTTTGTATTCTCATAAAAAGCGTAAGCATTGGCATCATTTGCAGCATACTCAAGCCATTTTTCAGCCAGTTCGGGTTCTTTTGTATATTTTGATGCAACCCAGCCCTTCCCGCCTGCAAAAGGGGCATATTCTTCTCCATTTGGCAATGTCGGAATGGGAGCTGCTCCGTAGTTCAATTTAGCCTCTTTATAGTTGGCAGCTGACCAAGGTCCGCCGATGATCGCAGCCGCTTTGCCATCTAAAAACATCTGCTGGATAAAATCGTCTGCGCTTGAATTGTCTTGCATGCCTTTTGGCCAATATGTTTTAAACCATTTCTCGGCATATTTCACCGCTTCTACAGCCCCTTTATTGTTCAGGGCGATGTCCCCGGAATCTGTGCCGTTTTTTCCAAATACATATCCGCCGTAACCGGCCAACAAACCGTACGACATATAAAAGTCAGTCCATTTAGCTAAAAATCCAGTTGATTTTCCTTTTTCCGAAGCGAACGCAAACCGGGAATCCTCCGTTAATTTTTCAAGGTCTTTAAATGTTTTTGGTGCTGTTTGTAACAGATCTTTGTTGTAATACAAAACAAGTGTTTCAATGACTAGCGGCATTCCATACACCTTGCCGTCAACCGTTACCTGCTGCATCTCCTTATCTCCAAAACTTTTTGTATGAGATGGTTTAATATCAAGCAAATGACCTTGCTGTCCCAAACCGCCGATCCGGTCGTAGGCTGCAAGCATAACATCAGGTGCATTACCCGCCGGACCATCTAGAGGAAGCGCTTCCAACTGTTCGAACATTTGCTTTTCAACAGTTTTTATTGTGACATTATTCTCTTTTTCGAACTTTGCTTTTATGCTTTCGATGTAATCTTTATAGGTATCTTCGACAGACACAGTCAGGACTTTTTTTCCATCAGAGCTTGCCGGATCTTTTGAATTTGAACAGGCGGCAAGGCCGAATGTCAGGACTGATGCCGCCAATAAAGCGAACCCTTTTTTAAAAGGTATCATCTCTTTTCCCCCTTCTATTTATGAATCTATAACAATTGTATTGTTCTCTAGAAAGCGGTTACAACAACTTTTGATTTGTTACCGATAACAGGATTTTATACAGGGACGGCAGTACCCAAAATAAAAAATTCTCCCGGCTGAACGGCAATGACATCGTGATGATGAAGCGGCTGATCTGTCCATACATCGTAGATTTTCTTATTCCTTTCAATTTTCAAATCTCGCAAACTGACATGTCGAGTCGCGTCCCCCTGATTAAAAAAATACATTAGTGTTTTTTCATCAAGAGTCCGTGAAAAGCTAATAAAATGATTTTGGTCATCCAGCAGATTCCACTCAAGATTTCCCTCAGTCAATAAAGCATTTTCCTGTGTGCGTAAAGCAATTAACCGTTTCATAAACCGCAGCATGCCTTGATTTTGCTTCTCTTTTTCCCAAACCATGCATTTCCGGCATAATGGATCATGTTCTCCGTCCAGACCGATTTCCGTTCCGTAATAGATGCATGGTGAACCCGTCTGGGCAAACATAAAGGCCAGCAAAGCGCGTGCTTTTTTCTCGTCATTTCGGCATCTGGTCAAAAGGCGTTTCGTATCATGGCTATCCAGTAAATTAAACATTACTTCATTGACCTGCTTCATCCCATTCATTAAATGCGCATTTACACGGTGGGCCATACGCGAGGCTAGAATCGTCCCGTCAGCAAAATATTCAATCATAGGCTCTGTAAAAGGATAGTTCATCACCGCATGAAATTCATCTCCTCTAAGCCAAGGTTCGGCTGAATGCCAGATCTCCCCTACAATATAAACGTCAGGCTTTTCTGCTGATACGGCTTGCCTGAGTGTCTTCCAAAAAACGTGATCCACTTCATTTGCCACATCCAAACGCCAGCCGTCAATGTCAAATTCACGAATCCAGTACAAAGCAATATCAAGCAAATATCTCTGTACTTCTGGATTAGCCGTATTTAGCTTCGGCATATGAGGTGTAAACGCAAACCTATCATAATTGTCTTCTTTGACAGGGAAAGAGTGAATATGGAACCAATCTTTATAGCGGGATTGAGCTCCATTTTTTACGACATCCTGCCACTGCGGCGAAGCGCTGCCTATATGATTAAAAACAGCATCAAGCATAATTCTCATCCCCCGCTGATGAAGCTGGCTGACCAATGTGCGAAACAGCGCCGGATCTCCAAAATGCGGATCAATGGAATAGTAATCCAGCGTGTCATATTTATGATTAGAAGGCGCGGAAAAGATCGGAGTCAAATAAACTCCGTTCACCCCTAAGTCCTCTAAATAATCAAGCTTGTCAATAATCCCTTGCAAATCGCCTCCAAAAAAATCATTTACATCCGGATCCTTGCTCCCCCACGGCAATGCATTCTCCGGTGACAAGTCTTCTCTTCCATTTGCAAAACGCTCCGGAAAAATTTGATACCAAACCGTTGCTTTGGCCCACTCAGGCGCTTGGAATGTATCAGCCTCATGAACGAATGGAAGTTTAAAATAATAATGGGTCGTCTCCAGCGTTTTTTCGTTATAAGGGCATACACCTGAACTTCCGAAAAAGATGTCTTCTTGATGCTCTGTTATAACAAACGCATATTGCAAGCGCCTATATGGCGGCACCACTTCAGCAAACCAATAATCATGCAAGTCTGTTGCGGCAATTTTCCTCATCGGCTGCTCATTTGCCGACCACCTGCCGACGTTGTATTCATATGGATCCCCCCAAATGAATCGAATGTGATCAGCATCGCCTTTTTTTGTCCGAATCTTGATATGCACTGTCCTTCCGTCATAAGAATAAGCATCAGAACTGAACGGTTGATGATGAATCGCTGAATATTCCATCATGTCTCCCCCTTTGATTTCCGATTTATTTAGTCCGGCTCTATGTGAAAGTATCATGATGAAATAGCAGGAACAATCGTTTTTACCTTGTTACCGATAACAGAATAAAGCTCTTACAGAGTTGATTCCCGTACAATTAACTCCGGCTCAAAAAATAGATTTCCTTGGGCGGCACCGCCTTCATTCATTTTTTTCAATAACATTCTCGCACAGGCTTCCCCCATTTCAACAACAGGCTGTCTGACCGTAGTCAACCGGGGAGAGGAGATGCGATCAAGAAAAACACCGTCATTCCCGGTAACCGCAACGTCTTCCGGAATTCGTTTGCCAAGCGATTGTGCAGCACGGATGACGCCAAGTGCGATTCGATCGGATGCGCAGACAAATGCGGCCTGGTTATCCATGGATGCCAGTACTTCTCTTGCAAGGCGTTCACTTTTCTTAGAGCTGTTGTCGATCCGAAATAGATTCGTTTTTCTAAAGCTTTCATTCATCGCCCGAATATAGCCCTGCTCTCTTGAACGTTCGAAAGGCTCATCTAAATCAATGCCAAAAAAGACAACTTCCCGCTTCCCTAGTCCCATAACATGGCGGGTTGCCATAAAAGTGCCTTTCTCGTTATTTACATCGATAAAGTCATAGCCCATTTCATTTTGCCCAAATACGACCAGCGGCTTTTCAAAGGCTTTGATCACGCCTTCAAAATCGCTCTTTCTCAAACCGGTGGCAATAATGCCGTCGCATTGGCCAATATTGAGAGAGTTTCTTGTCACAAGTTGCAGAGCATAATGATTGCGATCCAGTTCCCGGCTGATTCCGGTCAGCAGGTTCATGTAATATGGTTCAGTTGTATCCATTTCCTCAAGAATCAATAGTTTGACAACCTGTGTTCTGTTTTGCACAAGCGCTCTTGCCGCATAATTAGGGATGTAATTCAGTTCTTTCATTGCAGAATGAACAAGCCTTTTCAATTCATCTGTCACTGTCTCAGGATGATTGATCACTCGTGATACCGTCATTTTCGAAACATTTGCCTTTTTCGCCACATCTGACAATGTTGCCATTTTCATCCCCTCCTTACCTGTGCTTATTATCCAAACTAGTGAAAAAGTCCTTTTTTACAATTGAATATACGATGTGCAAAGAGAAAATAAAAAAGAGATTTCCTTCAGGAAACCTCTTTTTGTTGAAAAAACTCGATTTTCAGTTGATTCTTCATCTGGAATACTAGTGAACCACGGCTGACCAAATACGATAGGTGGGTTACTCACTAACTCCCTTCCCTGAAGAAGGCTCTTTTTAGATTTCGGTCCACTTTTTCTCTAAAATTGGATACGAGTAATTCTGCATTTGCTCAATTAACTCACCCGGCCGTGAAGAGCTGTGGATCAGCTTTAGGTGCGATTCGTTAGAAAAACCTTCCTGAATGCTATATTTGATCATTTTCATCATCGGTTCAAAATATCCGTTCACATTGTACAGTCCGATCGGCTTTTGATGGATGCCGATCTGTCCCCAGCAAAGCACCTCAAATAATTCTTCATATGTACCGAAGCCGCCCGGCATGGCGATAAAGCCGTCCGCCAGCTCGCTCATTTTGGCTTTTCGTTCATGCATCCCGTTTACTTCAATCAGTTCAGTCAGGTTCTGATGTACAACCTCCCCGCTGAACAAACCGCTCGGCATGACCCCGATTGCAGTTCCGCCGTTTTCCATAATCGCGTCAGCAACCGCGCCCATTAAACCTACGCGGGAGCCCCCATAGACAAGCCCGATTCCCTGCTCAGCCATGTATGCGCCAAGCTCTGCCGCTTTTCTTTTATACGCTTCATTTCCCCCTGGGTTTGACCCCGCAAATACACAAATTGTTTTCATCTTTTCATCTCCGCATCTATATGTCGTGTTAAACATGCAAAAACACACTATATATTGTCCCATCTTCATGTGATAATATCAATATGAAATACTTAAAGAATGCAGGAGTGATGATGTTGCAGCTGGCTGATGCAGAAAAATGGATGAAGGATTTTTACGAAAAAAGAGGCTGGACAGAATACGGACCGTTTATTCGAGTCGGCTTTTTAATGGAGGAAGCCGGAGAACTGGCCCGGGCTGTCAGAGCATATGAAATCGGCAGAGACCGGCCAGATGAGAAAGAATCGACTCGAGCTGAGCAAAAGCAAGAATTGATTGAAGAAATGGGAGATGTCATCGGAAATATCGCTATTCTTGCTGATATGTACGGTGTCTCCTTAGAGGACGTGATGAAAGCCCACCAAGAAAAACTGATCAAACGTTTTGAGCATGCATAAAAAAGCGGCCGTAATGGCCGCTTTTTTTAACCTGTGATTTCATCATGGTGATCAAAGAAATGCTGCTTTCCTATTTTGTGAAATAGTCCTGTTTTATGCAACAGTTCCTTCGGCTGCGATTGCAGTCCTACAATCATCAGCTTTCCATTGTGGCGTTTAATTCGGTTCATAACGTTTCCAAGCACTGCTTCAGCCGACGTATCCATGTAGTGCACCTTATTCATGAGCAGAATAAGGGTCTTTGGCTTTTTCTGTACATGCTCCAGCAATGAAGATTCAAGCGAATCAATTGACCCGAAAAACAGCGGCCCTTCTATGGCATACATGCTGACAGATAGGTCTTCTCTCTTTGCCGTCTTCGCCAGAACAGGATGCGTTTCCTGATTGTGAATGCGGGTCGCTTCGCTCATTCTTCTGATAAAGAACACAAATGCGAGCAGCAATCCAGTTGCCACACCGACGATTAAGTCAAACAGAACCGTAAGGGCAAAGGTCGCCGCCAAAATAAAGGAATCAGCGTTTTTCAGTCTCAGCATGTTTGCGACTTCCTTGCGCTCACTCATATTCCATGCGACAACCATGAGAATCGGTGCCATACTGGCAAGCGGCACATGGGATGCATAAGGCGCGAATACGAGCAAGACAAGAAGAACGACTACACCGTGAACGACACCGGAAACAGGAGAAACCGCTCCGTTTTTAATATTGGTCGCCGTCCTCGCGATCGCCCCCGTGGCCGGGATTCCGCCAAACAGCGGCGCAGCCATATTCGCAATCCCCTGACCGACAAGTTCCTTATTGCTGTCATGCTTTGAGCCCTTCATGTTATCAGCGACCATTGCGGACAAAATGGACTCAAGGCCGCCAAGAAGCGCGATGACAAGCGCTGCCGGAAACAGCATGACCATTTTATCCAATGTTAGCTCAGGAAACTGAAATTCCGGCAAATGGCGGGGAATTTCTCCATAAGTTGACCCGATCGTTGCCATGCGGTCAGGGAAAAACACAACCGCAACCAGTGTGGAAATCAGAAGCGCCAATAAAGCACCCGGTACTTTAGGCATCACTTTGGCGGATACAAGCAAAATGACGAGCCCAATCACTGCTGTCAAAATGGCATACACGTTAAAGGTGCCGAGCTTCTGTGCAATTTCAAACATGTTGTGATGAAAGTTCTCATGTTTTTCAACATTTCTCAAACCGAGAAAGTTAGCGATTTGCTCGGTAAAGATCAGCACGGCAATTCCGGCTGTAAAACCGACAATAACCGGTTTCGGCACGAATTTCATTATTTTTCCGAGCTTAAACAGCCCGAACAGCACCAGCATCACCCCTGCCATAAACCCTGCTATCAGCAGGTTCTCCAAGCCGTACTGTATCACAATGCCAAATAGAATCGGGACAAAGGCGCCTGTCGGACCGCCGATTTGGTATTTGGATCCCCCAAACAAAGAAATACAAATCCCCGCCACAACAACAGTATACAGCCCGTATTCAGGCTCGACTCCCGAGGCAATGGCAAACGCCATCCCTAAAGGAATTGCCACGACACCTACTACGATACCTGCAATCAAGTCTTTCTGAAATTTCTGCAAATTGTATCCCTTGAATCTCCCTGAGAATCGCATATTTTGTTATAACCTCCCTTATAGATGAGTGTTTATGAGCTCAGTTTCATAACCGTTAATGACCACATCAAGTTTTCCTGTTTCAGGGTGAATGACAAGTCCGTGAACCGGCACCTTTTTCGGCAGCAGCGGATGGTTCTTAATCAGATTCACACTGTGGGAAACGCTTTCTTCTACGCTGTGAAAACCGGTCAGCCACGATTTTAAATCAAGTCCGGCGCTAGTCAGCAAGTTCAGGCAGCTCTCTTCCACTCCGCGTTCCTTTGCTTTCTCGAGAATCGAAGTTGCATTCAATCCCGACATCCCGCATTCATGGTGGCCGACAATACACACCTCTTCAGCCTGCAATTCATAAATCGCGACCAGTATGCTTCGCATTACGCTTCCAAATGGGTGAGAAACGATGGCTCCCGCGTTTTTTACAATTTTAGCATCACCGTTTTTAAGCCCCATTGCTTGCGGAAGAAGTTCTGTGAGTCTTGTATCCATACAGGTGACAATGACGAGCTTTTTTGAAGGAAATTTTGTCGTTTTGTACGGTTCATACTTCTTCTCTCTGACAAACCGCTGATTGTGTTCCAAAATTGATGTTAAAGAAACCATTTGATTCATCTCCCATCCATATGATTTTGCAAGCCTTCTTACCCAGCTTACAGTAAGGAATTATAGCATAGGAATCCGCCACAAAAAGGCTTTCAAAAAAAGACACTATAATTGGACTGTAGAATAAAAACATAAAAATTTATATCTTTCAAAGATAATAAAATTTACATTTATTGAATCCTATAATCTGGCTTTAACTCACCTATCGATGATTTGTCTGACAAAAAATATAGGTGAATTCAGATAATTAAAAAACTTTTTTAAGCAGATTTAGCTGTTCATTCTGTTTGAATGTTCATTTTAAGTTCAAAAGAACCAGAAATTAAAAGAACGCAGCTATATTTTTAACATCTATTTATTTCCGATATAATAAAATAGACAACAGCAATAAAGGGGGAGCCTTGTTGAAACCATTTGTATTGATCACAAAACCGATTCCTGAAGAGATTGAAGCATTCATCGGTGAACATTGCCGTTATGAAATATGGCAGGAGGATACGATTCCGAATGACGTGCTATTTGAAAAATTAAAAGATGCCGAAGGGCTTTTCACTTCAGGAACGTCTGGACCGTCAATCAATCGTGAATTGCTTGAACATGCGCCTAAGCTCAAAGTGGTCAGCAACCAATCCGTAGGCTATGATAACTTTGATATAGAAGCAATGAAAGAAAGAGGTGTCGTCGGCACTCATACACCTTATACACTGGATGACACGGTCGCGGATCTGGCCTTTTCACTGATTCTATCTTCCGCCAGACGTGTTGCCGAACTGGACCGTTTCGTCAGAGCCGGAAAATGGGGAACCGTTGAAGAGGAAGCGCTTTTCGGCATTGACGTTCATCATCAGACGTTAGGCATTATCGGCATGGGCAGAATCGGCGAACAAGCAGCGAGACGCGCCAAATTCGGCTTTGATATGGAAGTGCTTTATCATAATCGCCATCGCAAACAAGAAACTGAAGACAGCATCGGCGTCAAGTACGCTGAGCTTGATACATTGCTCGAACAATCTGATTTTATTCTGCTCATTACGCCGCTGACTGATGAAACATATCACATGATAGGCGAACGCGAATTTAAAATGATGAAGGATTCAGCAATTTTCGTCAATATTTCCCGGGGAAAGACGGTTGATGAAAAGGCCCTCATCCGTGCCCTACAAGAAGGATGGATTCGTGGTGCCGGCTTAGACGTGTACGAAGAAGAACCTGTCGCAAAAGACAATCCGCTCTTGCAGCTAGAGAATGTGACTTTACTGCCGCATATCGGCTCAGCAACAGCGAAAGTACGCTTTAATATGTGTAAACAGGCTGCCGAAAACATGATCTCAGCCATCCAAGGAAATACACCGAAAAATTTGACAAGAGAATTTCAGTAAATCAAAAATCCGGTCTGATCCAGACCGGATTTCGTATTACATATGCTGAAGAACAGCACGCTTATAAATATGACGGGTGACGATATAATAAACCGCCTGAAACACAAAATAAATGAAGATGACAATCACGGCCTCAAGAAATAAGTTGGAATTCAGCATGTTGCTTAACGCCGCATACGCAAAACCGGCGTGAATTGTGCCCGCGATAAATGGGATGAAGAACAAAAATCCAATTTGCTTTCCGAGGATGGAGTGGATCTCTTTGTCCGTAATTCCCATTCTCTTTAAAGCTAAGACTTGCACTCTCGTATCTTCTATTTCAGTAAACATCCGCAAATACAGCATGCTTCCTTGAACGATAAAAAACAGCACGCTGACAAACAGACCGATAAACAGCATTATTGCGACTCCCTGCTTCACAATTTGAAAATTAGGAGCACGCGTTTGAAAATCAGATGTATGTTCTTTCGGCACCATATTTCCAAGCTTTTCAGAGACATCTACCGTCTCCTGCCAATGCTCAAGCTCATAACCTATCACTCTCATCTGATCCTTCAGCGGCACATCCTGAGTGAGGCTGTCAAAGCTCTTTTCACTGACAACCAATAAACGGCTGACTCCTTCGACTGACATCAATATCCCTTTGTTTTGCTGCTTTTTCATGATATAGGAAAGTGTTTTTCCTGATTTCAAATGAAATGCTGCTTTTTCCCCTTCTCCAAATGTATCTTTCATCATCATCTGAAACGCAACATTAATAAACGCTTCTTGATCCTGTAAATGAATAACCGGATACCCTTTTTCCTTTGCGATTTGATTATATGTCTTCTCTGAAATCAGCAAGGCCTCCGCCTCCGCTTTTCCGTTCCCATACGGCAAGTCTGATTGAAAAGTGACAGGAATTCCTGTGGCATTTACCTTATACTTGATGTCAGCATCAGCTTTTTTCAATGCATTCTCAGCCGTCTCAGGTTTCATCACCTGAAAACGGGAAGCGTCTTTTTCCACCCAGGCAACAGATTGAGGAATGCTTTGTTCTTCCTGTCTTTCTAAATCAGCATAAAACATATAGATAACACCTGTAGCGGTTAAAATGACCGCTGTAATGACAGAGGTTAAAAACAGCATGCGTGCATGATCCTTCAGCCTGAATATCATATTGGAACGGACAATGATATTCGTTCCTTTATAAAAGCTGTGTTTCTTTCTGTACAGCATGCGGAAAAACGCCACACTGCTTTGGGTAAAAAAGAAATACGTCCCGATTAACACTAAAATCAAAATCGGAAAAACACGAAATACCATATCAATCGCATTCGCTGTGGCAGACAGATAATAACCGCCAGCCAGACACAGCAAAGACAGCACAGTGAGCCATTTTGAATAGGCCGGCAAGCTTTTCGGTTTTTGGGCAGATTTAATCAAATCTATAATTTCTAGCTTGCGAATCTGTCCCAGCGATAAAATGAGCAGGACTTGAAACAATATAAGAAAACCGACCGCCGTCAGCACAAATGCTTTCGGAACAATCTCAAACGAGATCGGCACCTTCACACTGAGCATCCATGTCATGACCATAAAAAACAGCTTTGAAAATAACAGCCCTGCACCGATGCCGGCCGCAATCGCCGCCAGAGAAATGAGTGACTGTTCATAATAAATCATCTTGCGGAGCTGCTTCTTTGATGTTCCGAACAGCGTCAGCAGCCCAAACTCTTTCTTTCTCGCCTGCAAAAACGCCGAATTCGAATATGAGATAAAAAATATACAAAACACAATGATGACGAGAAGGGCTGCACTCAAGCACGTTTTGACAAGGCTTCCGCCATATACATTGTCTTCATTGACATCAGGATGAAAAATAAAAGATGTGAAGACAAAAAACACCGAAACGGCAAACACACAGCTTAAAAAGTAGGCGACATACCTTTGCAGATTCCCAAGAATGTTTTTACGGGCGATGGTTCTCAAATTCATGAAAATCGCCTCCCAACACACTCAAGGTATCCAATATACTTTGATAAAACACCTGCTGGTTTGTCCCTCTGTGAATCTCTGAAAAGAAACGTCCGTCTTTAATAAAAACAATCCGTTTACAGAAGCTTGCCGCTGTGGCATCATGCGTGACCAATAGAATCGTCGCTTCCTTTTCTTCATTCAGCTGAGCCAGCGTGTTCATCACTTGCTTTGCCGATTTTGAATCAAGGTTTCCTGTCGGTTCATCGGCTAGAATGAGCGCCGGATTATGAATAATGGCTCTGGCACAAGCAGCGCGCTGCTGCTGTCCGCCCGACACCTCGTATGTCCGATGGTCGAGAATATGCTTGATGTGCAGCGTATCCGCCAGTTCCTCCAAGCGGGCTTCCATTTCTCTCAGCTTTACCTTGTCCAATGCGAGCGGCAGCAGAATATTTTCCCGAATCGTCAACGTATCAAGCAGATTAAAATCCTGAAAGACGAAGCCGAGTTCTCTTCTGCGAAACAGAGCCAGCTCTTGATCCTTTAACGTTTTGGGCTGAATGCCGTTGATCATCATCTCGCCCTGGGTCGGCTTATCAATGGTAGCCAGCAAATTCAGGAGCGTGGTTTTTCCGCTTCCCGACGGCCCCATAATCCCTACAAATTCTCCTTTTACCACACTGAGGTCAAAGTCGCTGAGCGCTTGGTATGATATCGTTCCTTTATTTGAATAGTACGTTTTCGACAGGTTCGTTGTTTGTAACACATTCATGTTCTGCTCCTCCTTTTTCTTTATTATAAAAAGGAAGTCAGCAGCCTCCCATCGAACTTTCTTGCAATTCCGCTCCCCAACCTTACAATGCTGTCACATTCACTAGGGTGTCACTTGAAAACACGATGGTCATCACAGTGCCAGCCCCTTCTTTTGATTCCGCATACAGCTTATGGCCAAGACGGCTGCATACCTGTTTTGCTAAATAAAGACCCATTCCCGTTGCCTCTGTCATACTGCGTCCGTTTTCCCCGGTAAAAAACGCGTCAAAAATCCGCGGCAGATCCTGCGGCGGTATGCCCATGCCTTCATCAGCAACCGACAGGCGCGTTTCATGTCCCTCTGTTTCAATCCGGATTGTAATATGGTCTCCCGCACCTTGCTTTGAGTATTTTAAGGCATTGAAAAGGATTTGCTCGACAACAAAGGAAAGCCATTTTTGATCACTTGTAATCTGAACGGCGTTTGGCGGCACATGTAATCTTGGGAAAAGGCGCCGTTTGATAAACTGCCGTTTTTCCTGATTAATAAGTGAACGGACAAGCTCGGTTAAATCAAAGGTTTGCGGCCTTACATCAAACGCAAATTCCTCCAGCCGGGCCGTTTGCAGCATCATATCCAGACCGTGGCGAAACCTCTCATTTTCATCCTCCAGCTCCTCTAAAAACGTCTGAAAAGACGAAGAGGTTCCGTTTTTTCCTTCTTGAATCATTAAAGAAATAACAGATACCGGTGTTTTCATATGGTGGACCCATTGATTGGTGAAGGTATAGTGCTGCTTTTGCTGATTGATATATTGTAAGAGCCTGCCTTCGTATTGCTGCCCGAGTGCGTTGATCATTTTCGTCCAAAGCGCCTGCTCTCGTGTTCTTGGCTTTCGGGCTTTCAAAGACTGGCCGATGTCATTAGAAGAAGGCGCTTGTTCTGCAAGTTTTTTGACATAAGTCAGAAAGGAAAATTGCCGAACGTAATCTACAGTAAAACCGGCAGCTAATAGAGCACCGGGCAAAACCCATATGTACACCATATTTTCTGCAGGAGGTTCTGCGCCGCTCTCTATGATGCTTAAATACGCAATCAGCATGGCGATCCCTATTCCTAACAATGAAAATAGAATAATGGCAAAGCGGTCGATGAGATAAGTCTTTAACACTCCGGTTCATCCTTCCGATTGACTTGAAATTGATAGCCTTGTCCTCTTATCGTTGAAATGCAACCTTTCAGTCCAGCATTCTCCAGTTTTCTCCGCAGCCGATTGACATTGACCGTTAACGTATTATCATCGACAAAATCGACGTCATCCCATAACGCCTCCAATAATTCATCACGAGAGACGATTTTTTTATGCTCCCTTACGAAAATCAAAAGAAGCTGAAATTCTTTTTGTGAAAACAAGATGCGGGTGCTGTTCCACTCGGCCTCATTCTGATCAGGATAAATCGTCAGCCCGCCAAGCTCCACTATTCTTGATTCCTGTGACAAAGAAGGCGAGTATTCACCATATGTACGGCGCAGGACGCTTTTGATTTTGGCCATCACTACCTCTAAATGGAACGGCTTCGTGATATAATCATCGCCGCCATTTTCAATCGCCATCACCTGATTGAGCTCATCGGTCCGTGCTGATATAAAGATAATCGGCGCATTAGAAATGGTACGGATTTGCCTGCACCAATAAAACCCATCAAAAAAAGGCAGGTTGATATCAAGCAGCACCAGATCCGGCTTCATTTCTGCAAATTCCAGTTTAATATCATGAAGCTGTTCAGCAATTTTCACTTCATATCCGTATTTTTGAAGATGACCGCCCAGCAATGAAGCAATCCGCTCATCATCTTCCACAAGCAAAATCCGATACACGTTTATCCCCCTTGCATGTATTTCGCGATAACTTTTCTAGAAGATTCCAAAATTCATTATAGCATGTGGCGGAATAGATAATCGGTCTTTTTCTATTCATTATGATAGAATAAAAAGGAAAAAATTGCTTAATAGGCAGGTGTCGAGATGAAAAAAATCATGCTGCTTCTGGCAATAACGTCAATTCTTTCAGCATGTCAGCCTGACTATACTGGGAAATACATAGCAATTGGGGATACACTAACTGAATACAACAAAGAGTGCTTTAAAGAGAATCACATTCCTTATAAATATGAAAAGGGAAAACTGCATATCCCAGAAGATGCATATGATGCAGCAATCTATACTTGCTCATAAGAAAAAGCTTGCAGACATGCTGCAAGCTTTTCACGTTACAAAAAATGAGTATTTAATTTCTCTTCAAACTCTGAAGGGCCGATGTCACTTTTTTGGCCTTCACCGCCGTTTTCATGAATGGTGAAATGGCGGTCTGACATGACCATCCTTCCGTTCGGTGTCAGCTTTGAGGCGAGCAGTGATTTGTTAAAAGGAGATTTCTCATGAGAGTGAATGATGTCCTTCATGTCATCTAAATCATCGGGATCACTTTCTTCAAGGGTAAAGGCGTAACCGATTTGCCAGCCTTCCCCTTTGTCCATCAACAGAACGTGGCTACCCTTTTCTGTTTCTTCTTCTTTGATTCGGAATGACCCGACAGGTGATTGTACCGTTTCTCCGGAAAGCGGTATCGGCTGGAGTGCCAGGTTGATGCCAAAACCGATATCAACGATGTAATCTCCTTGTTCCGCAGACAGCAATACAGCAGCATGCGTTCTATCTAACGCCCACTCTTCTTGATGTCCTGCATAGATTGTTCCCCGAATGAGCCTCACACGAAACCCGGCATCATGCAAGACAAAATAAAGGAAACCATTTAAATCGTAGCAAAGGCCCCCGTGCTGTTCTTTGACCAGACGGCGCCATAGCTCTTCTTTTGTTACCTTATAATTCTCTTTTGCTAGTACGGCACGGTTTTCAAATGGAAAACGGTACGCCATTGCTTTAAGAAAAAGGGGGAGATCATCGAAGCTGACATGGTCTTTCTCCCAGCCTATTTTCTGAAAGCAGTCATTTAGAAAGTCACTCATTTTTATCACCTAAACTTCTTCTTGAACATAAGCAGACAGCTTTTCCAGCGCCTCTTGTTCGTCTTCTCCCTGGGCAATCAAGGTAACCTCAGTGCCTGTGCTTACCGCAAGACTCATCAGCCCCATGATGCTCTTTGCATTTACTTTTTTCCCATCCTTCTCAAGAAACACATCTGACGTAAACCGGTTTGCCTCTTGTACAAACAAAGCAGCAGGACGCGCCTGCAGTCCTGTCTTTAATCGAACTTCCACTTTCTGTTGAACCATAAGATCTCCCCTTTTCTTTACGGTTATTTTAAAGTGACGGTTTGCCCTGTCCGCAGCTGTTCTGCGATTTCGTCAAGTTTTCTCAGCCTGTGATTGATCCCTGATTTGCTGATTTTCCCGCTTGTTACCATTTCCCCCAGCTCTTTCAGCGTCACTTCCTGATAATCTATCCGCAGCTGCGCGATTTCCCGAAGTTTTTCAGGAAGCGCATCCAGGCCGATTCTTTCATCGATGTATTTGATATTTTCCACCTGTCTGAGCGAAGCGCCGATCGTTTTATTTAAGTTGGCTGTTTCACAATTGACGAGGCGGTTGACCGAATTTCTCATATCCCTGACGATTCTGACATCCTCAAATCGCAGAAGCGAATTATGGGCGCCGATCACGTTCAGAAACTCAGTAATCTTTTCCGCCTCTTTTAAATAGGTGATATAGCCTTTTTTCCGTTCGAGCGTTTTACTGTTTAACTGAAACTCATTTAACAGGTCGCATAATGAATCGTTATGCTCCTTATAGAGAGAGAAGATTTCTAAATGATATGAGGAGGTTTCCGGGTTATTGACCGAACCTCCTGCCAAAAATGCCCCTCTCATATAAGAACGCTTGCAGCATCTCTTTTTGACCAGCTCTTCCGAAATACTTCGTTCAAACACAAAGTTCTCTCCGAGTATTTTTAAATCCTCTAAGATCGCTTTTGCATTTTCTGAAAAACGCACAATATAGACATTATTCTTTTTCAGCCGCATTTTCTTTCTGACCAGCAGCTCGACCGACACATCATATTGTTTTTTCAGCAATGTATAGATGCGGCGGGCAATCGCCGCATTTTCGGTTTGAACATCAAGTACGAGATGGCGGTTTGTAAATGATAAAGCTCCATTCATCCGGATTAGCGCAGACAGCTCTGCATTAATGCAGCAGTCCTTCACTTCCAGATTCGTTAATTCTTTTTTTGTTTCTGATGCAAATGACATATAGCCACCTCATTTCTGGCTTCATTCTTTCAGTAAATCGACAAGAAGAGAGGCCACTTTATGTGTATCGTGACGAATTACGTCATTTTTATACGTTACGATTTGATCTCTGATGACTTCAAGCCCCATCGCTTTCAGCTCTTCGATATCAAAATCAACAGGACGCGCCGATTCCATTTCGTACTTACGTTTTATTTCGTCAGGAATGTCTTCGCTGTTCACTAATATCGTATCAATAAAACCACAGCCCATATGCTGATTGAGCGCTTTCACGTGATCAGCAGCGGTGTAATGGAGTGTTTCGCCAGGCTGAGTCATCACGTTACAAATGTATACTTTTTTCGCCGGCGCCTTCACCACTTCTTCCCCGATTTTGGGGACGAGCAAATTGGGAAGAATGCTTGTATAGAGGCTTCCCGGGCCGATAATAATCAAATCCGCTTCCCTGATCACGTCTATCGTTTCCGGCAGCGGATCAATATGTTCAGGCGTGAGAAAAACACGCTTAATGCGCTGTCCGTACGCCGGGATCGTGGACTCGCCTGAGACCACGCGGCCGTCTTCCATCTCAGCATGCAGAACGACACTGGCATTGGCAGCTGGCAAAACCTTTCCTCTGACATTCAGCACCTTGCTCATTTCTGTGACAGCGTGAAAAAAATCACCGGTTATATTTGTCATCGCTGCCAAAATCAAATTCCCGAGAGAATGGCCTGTTAAGTCATTCCCTTTATTGAAGCGGTGCTGAAAGAGGTCTTCAACAAGCGGCTCCACATCGGATAAAGCGGCAAGCACATTTCTGATGTCTCCGGGAGGCGGAATTTTCAGTTCATTCCGCAGACGGCCAGAGCTTCCCCCATCATCGGCAACTGTTACAATGGCCGTAATGTCAACAGGTTTATGCTTTAAGCCCCGAAGCAATACAGAAAGTCCCGTACCGCCGCCAAAGATTGCGATTTTCGGCTTTTGTTCCATCTTATTTCCGGCTTCTCTTTTCAATGTCCCGGTGAGTAACATGAGTATAGTAATCCTTTTTGAAATAATCAGCTAAATTCTCGGCAAGTGTCACAGAGCGGTGCTGGCCCCCTGTGCAGCCGATTGCAATGACGACCTGGCTTTTTCCTTCTCTTTTGTAAGATGGAAGCATAAAGCTCAGCAGATCGATTAATTTTTCATTGAACTTTTGCGTTTCATTCCACTTCATAACGTAAGAGGAAACCTCTTCATCCTTGCCAGTCAGCGGCCGCATGCTTTCGATATAGTATGGATTCGGCAAAAATCTGACATCAAAGACGAGGTCTGCGTCAATCGGGATACCATATTTAAAACCAAATGACATGACATTCACGGTAAATGTCTCTCCTTGGTTTGACGCAAAGTGCTTTACGATTTTTTCGCGTAAATCACGCGGCTTCATGTCCGACGTATCGTAAATGATTTGAGAGCGGCCTTTTAATTCCTCAAGCAGCTCACGTTCCAGCGCGATGCCTTCAAGCGGCAGACCCGTCGCTGCCAGCGGATGCGAACGTCTCGTTTCTTTATATCTCGTGACGAGTATGGAATCCTTTGCGTCCAAGAATAAAATTCTCGGTGTAATCCACGGATTTTCCGCCATTTCATCCAGAGCTTCGATCAGCCGGTCAAAAAATTCACGGCCGCGCAAATCCATCACGAGCGCAACCTTGCTCATTTTCGAATTAGATTCCTTCATCAACTCTAAAAATTTCGGAAGCAATGAAGGCGGAAGATTATCGACGCAGAAATAGCCGAGATCTTCAAAGCTTTGAATGGCGACAGTTTTGCCCGCTCCAGACATTCCGGTTATAATGACAAGCTGAATATCATGTGATTCACTAACACTCATCTTTCTCCCCCCTGACTTGTCTTTCTATTTGATATGCTGCGGGTCTAAACGATAACTGAGCAGCTCAAAATCTGGTGTATACGTAAATGTG
Organism: Bacillus rugosus; assembly: GCF_023238245.1. NCBI lineage: Bacteria > Bacillati > Bacillota > Bacilli > Caryophanales > Bacillaceae > Bacillus > Bacillus rugosus. The sequence goes on from NZ_CP096590.1 coordinate 3,461,185, forward strand.
CCGTGCAGCAGCCCTTGTCCCTTCATCATAAAGTCTAGGATATGGCCGTCTCCCGGGGCCATAGGCAGGTTTTGAATGTCATTGACATTGTGCCACTGCAGCTTGCCTTCCTCTGATTCAGCTACATTTTGTCCTGTATAAGAATCAGCGACAAACGTAAACATCATCCACTCAGAGACAATGTGGTCACCGTCTTTAATAATAAAGGTAAAAACGCCTTTTAACTGAGGATTTATGATATAGATACCAGTCTCTTCTCTGTACTCTCTGATGACGGAGTCTCTGACTGATTCTCCGCTCTCCATCTTGCCTCCCGGCGCGACCCACCAGCCGCGTCTCGGCTTTTGAAGCAGAAGGACTTTGTCATCCGTCTGAAGCACACAATTTGTCACTCTTTGCAAGTACGTTCACCTAACCTTCTCGTCCTGTCATCGTCTCTTTATTATAACGCTTCAAGATGCCTCCCACAATGAAGAGGCATTGACAATCTTTTCTTCTATTTTACAGCATATTCATCCTTGGGTTCAGATGATTTTGCTGTGACAGGCATCCATATTTTATTTTTGGACAAAAAAAGGACACGGATAACTGGAGAATCCGTGCCAAAAAAGTGTATTCATTATAAAAAGGGGGTCAATTACTTTATTAATCATAACCGAAAAGCATTACACAACTGTTACAGCGGAATTAAAACCCAGTAACGTAATGTGAAACTCGTATGACAGCCTTTTTATTTTAAAGTTTTCAGCGTTTCTTGGAGCTCTTCGACATAATGCTGTACGCTTTGCGCCGCAATACTTCCGTCTCCTGTAGCCGTTACGATTTGGCGCAGTGATTTTTCGCGAATGTCTCCGGCCGCGAAAATTCCTTCAACCTTTGTTTCCATGCGGTCGTTTGTTTCGATGTAGCCTTCTTCATTCGTAATGCCCAGATTTTCAAACGGTTTAGACAGTGGAAGCATACCAATGTAAATGAATACGCCGTCTGTTTTGAATTCACTTTCTTCACCGGTTACTGTATCGACAAGCGTTACGTTACCGACTTTGCCGTTTTCCTCATGAATTTCCTTCACGGTTTTATTCCATAGGAAGTCAACTTTGTCATTATCAAATGCTCTCGCTTGAAGAATGCTTTGAGCACGGAGTTTATCACGTCTGTGAACGATCGTTACTTTTGAAGCGAAACGTGTCAGATACACACCTTCTTCAACAGCGGAATCTCCGCCGCCAACAACGACAAGCTCTTTGCCTTTAAAGAAAGCGCCGTCACATACAGCACAATAAGACACACCACGGCCGCCCAATTCTTTTTCGCCAGGCACGCCGATTTTTTTATACTCCGCACCTGCGGCAATGATCACAGCGCGTGCTTTATATTCTTTTGAACCGGCTTTAACCACTTTGTACTCTTTGCCGTCAATGACTTCTTTAATATCTCCATAAGCGTATTCAGCGCCGAATTTTTTCGCGTGTTCAAACATTTTGTTGGAAAGCTCAGGTCCGAGGATGCTTTCGAATCCAGGATAGTTTTCTACATCTTCCGTATTGGCCATTTGCCCGCCGGGAATTCCTCTTTCAATCATTAATGTCGATAAATTTGCTCTTGATGTGTATACAGCGGCCGTCATCCCAGCAGGACCCGCGCCGATTATAATCACGTCATAAATTTTTTCTTCTGACACACTATTCACTCCTTAAACCATCTTTTCAAGTTTGGGCTTTTTCTTATATGATAAGAATCCCCATCAAACGTATTCCTTACCCATATCCTATAAAATCTCATGGTGATACGCTATTTTTTTGCTCATTTTTTTCTCATCATGATTAAATACATTTTAAAAGGGTATATGTTAATAAAAGAAAGAGCCTTCTGTTTATAGAAGGCCCTTGTCTAATTTATTATTGAACAACACGTCTTACAACGCCTTTAAATGCTTTTTTCCAGTAAACGTTGCTCATAGAGTCAACAGATACTCCGTGAGATGTATTGTCGTTTAGGAAAGTACCGTTTCCTAAGTAGATTCCCACGTGTCCGTTTGTTTTGTAAGTGTCAAAGAACACAAGGTCTCCACGTTTCATTTCGGACGCGCTGACAGCTTGTCCTCTTGCAACTAACGTATCAGTTGTTGTTCCGCCTACAGGTCCAAGGTTAACACCTGCAGAAGCGTATGCCCAGCGTACGAATGATGAGCAGTCAAAAATACGGTTGTTGATATCAGACTGAGTGCGTCCGCCTCCAAATTTGTACGGAGATTGTCCTACAATGCTTGAACCAACGCTGATCGCGCCTTCAATTCCGCCTGAGTTGCTGATGACAGTGCCGCCTGAATTGTTGTTTGAGCTGCTGCTCTTCTTAGAAGATGAGCTGTTTGACGAACGGTTTGATGAACCCTTAGACGAGTTGTCTGAAGAATCACCAGATGAGCTCGCTTTTGCTGTTTCAGTTGTAGCTGTTTGGCTGTCATCTGTTTGTGTTTCATCAGATGCTTTTTGTGCTTCTTCCTGCTTTTTGATCAAAGCAGCCGCTGCTTCTTGTTCTTTTTTGATGCGTGCTTGTTCTGCTTCAGTATCTGCTTTTTGATTTGCAAGTTCAGACGCTTCTGATTTTAATTCAGAAATCGCAGCAGCCGTTTTCTTCTGGCTTGCTTTTGCTTCGTCGAACAGCTTGTCTTTTTCATCAAGCTGTTTATCAAGGTCTTTTTGCATTGTTTCTAATTTAGCCAATGCAGCTTGAACTTCTTTCAGCTTATTATTCAAATCCGCTTCAGAATCTTCAAGCTTCGCTTTGTCCTGCTCTTGCTGCTTGATTAAATCTTTGTCTGCATCCACAATAGATGAAACCGCAGTCGCACGAGAGATAAAGTCACCAAAGCTTGTTGATCCTAAAAGAACATCTATGTATCCTTGAGATCCGCCGCTTTCCTGTAAAGAACGAACGCGTTTTTTCAGGATTTCATTGCGTTTTTCGATGCGGGCTTCTGTCTCTTTAATCTCTTTTTTCAGTTTTTTGATTTCTTCTTTTGTTTTATCGTTTTCTTCTTTTTTATCTTCGATCTTGTTGCTTGTATCAAGAGCCTTAGCGTTAATGTCTTTCAGTTCTTTTTCAATCTTTGATTGATTTTCCTGAAGCTCAGTTAATTCTTTTTCCTTCGCTTCGATGCTGGAAGCAACCTCAGATTGCTTGCTTTCGATTTTTTGTTTCTTTTCATCTAATGTTTCCGCCGATGCAGTTTTACTTGTAAATGGGATCAAAAAACTGCTTGTCCCGATGACGGAAGCCAAACCAAGTGTCAATAAACTCTTTCTCACTTTTATATCCTCCCTTTTACTGTGAACCTGTCCTCATTTGGAATCGTATTTTAAACATCAAGTTTCGTTCCTCATACTCTACGAGGAATGATGGTTGTTTATGGTTAATTATTCTGTGCATCTCTTATTCTGGTTGTATAGCGTTTATTTCACATCATATGTAAAAAACACTAATTCCTTATGTACGAGAATCATTATACCATCAAGTTTCGACAAATTAGCGATAAATTTTATTACATTTGTGTTTCAAACAGATGTCAAGTCGCGCATCAATTGTCATTTTTCTTAAACGAGTAAAAAAACTGTCGATATTATTTTTTTTAATATAATCTATCAAACAAAAAAAGAGTCGATTCTATAAATCGACCCTTCAAAATATTCTATTCTAGAATATCATCAATATATTTCATATATTTCGTCAAAGTTGCCGGAGAGATGCCGAAGCGGGCTGCTGTGTCTTTTTTCGTGTCATGCTTGCCATGGGCTTCTTTCCAGATATAACAGATCGCCGCTGCCCAACCCCTCTCATTTTTCAACGGAGCGGCTGCACGGATTTGCTGGATGACATGGAACACCCAGCAGCTCATGACTTCTGTTTTCATCTCTTCTTTTTCAGCTTGCTCCAATAATTTAACGGTTTGATAGGCAAAAAGTGCATCCTCTGTTACGTCAGCAGCCGCGGAATCTCCATTCAAAAGCAGCTTAACAAAATGATTTTCGAAAGGAGCGGTTATTCTCTTTGAGCGTATCACCGCTTCAAGATGCTCCGTTTCTCCCTTTGTGCTGCTGATATAATAGGCTGCAAGGCGCTGTTCCACAGATGAAGGAAGAGCTTCCCTCCGCTCAATCCAGGGAGCCGGGCGGTCTTCTCCGGGATATTGTGACTCGACTTTTCTCCAGAGCGTCTCGGCAAATTCAGTATGTCCCGTAAAATAAGCGGAGCACGAGAGCCAGTAAAAGAATGTGTCGTCACCTTCAAAGCCGGTTTTATATAATGATTTAAGCCATTTATATCCGATATCGTAACGGCCGACAAGCGCCAAGGTGGCCCCCAGTTTATAGCGCTGTTCCAGAAGCATCGGATATACATTAGAAAGCTGATCACTCAATTCCGCCACTTTTTCGTCTTCTCTTTCATAATAGTAGAAAACGAGAAGATTGCATAAGGCGTGAAGGTTTCCTTCATTATGACTGAGCACTTGATAAGCGGTTTGCTTCGCTTTTACAATGTTGCCTGAATAGAAATAGGCAAGCGCCAGGTTGTTGTATGCTGACCAAAGCTCCGGATAATCTGCTGTGATCTCCTCAAGCGCTGCAACCGCTTCAGCAAGCTGGCCGCTTTCCAGCAGCGACTTTGCCCGATCCTGTTTCATCAGCAATTCATCCTGATCATACAAAGAATCCTCCGGCCCGCCGTCTCCCAAATCTAGCAATTCAAGCAGACTATCGTTTTCTTCAGCAAATTCACCGTCCGGGTCCGCATCTGAATAAGCGGCCGCTTCTTTATAAGCTTCTTGAAAGAGTCCCAGATGGGCAAAGTTATTCGCTTTAAAGTAATGGCACTCCGGCATTTCGGCCTCCAGATTTGCCATGATATAATCAAGAAGATCGTTCGACTCTTGATACTGGCCCATTTCTGAATAAATGACCGCAAGCTGCGATAGCATTTCTGAATCCTCCGGCTCCAAATGAACCGCGCGCTGAATCAGTTTGCTTGCCCGTTTCAGATTGCGCTCTTTATACGCTTTCAATCCTTTATGAAAAAAATATTGTCCATCTTGAAGCAGCTGGACAATTTGTGCGTGATTTTTATGTTCAGAAGTGTGTTTTCCCACAACTACCCTCCGTTTTATACAATATTACCGTCAGTAGTATACCATAAATCGTAAGCCCCTCAATAGTTCAAAAGGAAGGATTGGGAGAATCCCTCCGCTTTTTTACTGGCTGATTCGACCAAAATTTACCCGGCTTTGTTTTCTAAATCCGCGTTCATTTTCAGCTGCTGTTCAGCAAAATCTCTATAAAGATCATGGGAGGCCATTAATTCATGATGTGTTCCACGCCCGGTAATTTCTCCTTTTTCAACAAACAAAAGCTGGTCCGCGTCTACAACGGTAGATAAGCGGTGTGCGATAACGATCGTTGTGCGGCCCTCCATCAGCACCTCAAGCGCCTGCTGAACTGATTTTTCAGATTGGCTGTCGAGGCTTGAAGTGGCTTCATCGAGCATAAGAATTCTCGGGTCACGAAGGAGCGCTCGCGCAATCGCGATTCTCTGCCTTTGTCCGCCTGACAGCATAATGCCGCGTTCGCCCACCTCTGTATCAAGCTGATTCGGCAGCTCCTTTATAAAATTGAGCGCATATGCCATCTCCGCGGCTTTTTCAATCTCAGCGTCCGTAACATCACGCTCTAACCCGTAGCAAATATTTTCTCTAATTGTTCCTGACATTAACGGGCTTTCCTGTGATACATACCCGATGTGCTCCCGCCACGATTCAAGCGAGTAAGTATCAACCGGCTCGTCCCCCAGCCGAATGGTCCCTGCAGTCGGCGAATAAAAACGTTCAAGCAGCTTAAACAGCGTCGTTTTCCCACCGCCGCTCGGACCGACAATCGCTGTGACTTTCCCTGCCTCAATGACGGCGCTGATCTCTTTTAAGATCAGCTGATCAGGCTTATATCCAAAGGACACACGATCAAGCTGAATAGGCAAATGCGCGGTTTCAATTTGTTTTCCTGTGACTGTATCTTCCTCTTCCTCTGCCAAAATCTCAATCATTCGTTCAGTTGCGCCGATTGATTTTTGCAGTTGTGTGAAGAACGTTGTAATCTGGCCCATCGGCATAATAATTTGAAACAAATATAAAATAAAAGCCACGAGCGCTCCTGCGGTAAGCTCACCTGATGACACCTGCATGCCGCCGTATCCGATAACTGCCACAAGCGCCGCCATTAACACGAGTGAGATGAGCGGACCGACAAGCGACTGAACCTTTGCTTCGCGCACTCCAAGTTTAAATAATGAAGAAATCCCCATCTTCCCGCGCCCATATTCGACATCCTCCGCATTTGAAGCCTTGACGAGTCTGATTTCCGGAAGAATTTGATTCAGCAGGCCTGTAAAACGGGCTGTTTCATCTTGCGTTTCCCGGGAAATGGAGAACATCTTCCGGCCAATCGGAATTAAAATAAGAGCTGCCAGCGGAACAACAACTAATACAAGCAGTGTCAGCTTCCAATTCATAATAAACAAGATTGTCAGTGATCCAATAACAGAAATGATTCCGGTAATAAATCCGCTGATATGCGTTGTAATCAGTTCTTTGACCACCATCGTATCATTCGTTACACGGCTGACTGTTTCTCCGGAAGCGTTTGTATCGAAATAAGAGACAGGGAGCTTAATTAATTTCTTCCATAATAAATCCCTCAGCCCGGAGATGATTTTTTGTCCATTATAGTTAAGCGCATAGGTGGCATAAGCGTTTAAACCGGCCTGAACGAAAAAAACTAGAGCGATCAGCCCGATTTGCGTGCCTGACAGGTTTGACATGGAAAATCCATCGACAAGCTGCTTCGTTAATAATGGAATCAGCAGGCTGACCAGCGTGGTCACAATACTGAGGACCAGCGCAAATGCAAGCTTTCCATAAGAAGGATTGGTCTTCTTTACTAATGCAAAAAAGGGTTTCAATTTACTTTTAGATTTTTGTTGCTTGGTTGGCATATATGTTTCCTCCTGTTTCAGCGTTCAGAAAGGTGAAATGGCATACAAAAGGATGATTTTTACTCTTTCTCAATCATATCAATGGAGAGAGACTTTTTCAGTATATTTTTGCTGTGATGAAAATAAAAATCTCCTACCCACTGTTTGAATAGGAGATTTTTTATACTAGACATCTTGAACAGGTTTCTTTTTTCTGTAAGTCAATGTCACGTCCTGCTTTCGCAGGTCTTCAATTATCATTTTGTACCTGTTAACTTTTGCAGTATGTTCTTCTTTTATCATTTGAAGTGCGGCTTTTTGTTTTTCGCTTTTCGATTCAAGCTCTTCTTTTATTTTTTTTACAATCAGCCCTTTTTGTCCTTTGATCTCCTCTTTTAGCGAAGACTCGAATTTCTTTGTCTGGTTGAGAATGTCGTTGATCGGTTTATTGAGGCTGCCCGCTTTCCCTTTCATTTCGTCTTGGGTAAGAAACATATAGGTGGTTGATACAATTTCTGTTTCACTTTCTGAAAATAAGGAAGTCACTCTTCATATTCCTCCTAAGGCTGGAATCAAATAATTGAGAAATCATTTCTTCTTTTTCAAACAGCTTTTCAATACTCTCACGGATGCTTTTGATAAAATCTCTTTTTTCTGTTGTCTGTTTTTTTAATTCAGCAACAATTCCATCATTAGCAGGGAGCGCACCTGTGTGCAACGATTCATGAACTGAGATTTTCTCCAATTTATCGAATGTGTGGCTGAAACCGGCTGCAAGCCGGAATTGAAGATCGAAGGCATAATGCGAAGGATTTTCTTCCATATGATGAATAGCTGTGATGATTGCCTGTTTTTTGTCTGCAAAGTCTTCATCGATTTCCTGACTGTAAACCTTCTGGTACTTAGAAATCGCATCTTCCATATCTTCAACGATCTTCATACCGTTTTGATAGATTCTGACAGCGGATGAGATATTGACTTTAATCGTTTCTCCCGATCCGCTCTTCCCTGTAAAGTAAATATCGGAGCCTTTATAGCTGAAGCCTTTTTCCTTTGATAATGCGTTCAGCATTTGAACGATGCTGTGGCCGTCGACGATGAGTTTTAATGCTTCTTTTGTTTCTGTGTCGAGTGTTTCTACAGAGGACAAAATAGATTTCACGTACTCTACTATTTCACCAACGTTTTTTAAAGCATGTGTAAATTGGCCATGCTTTAGGTGGTCAATGAAATGTTCGTACCGTGATTCTATGCCTCGCATACTAGCATTAATATTCGTTAATTCTTTTTTGATCACTTTCTTTTGCGTTTCATCGATATACCCATTTTCAGCTAGCTGATCTACGACCGGTCCGCTGTTTCCCAATAAGGTATGGAGAAAACCTAAAAACGCTGGCAAATTCTCTTTAATTCGGCCATACATTTGCTTAACATCATCAAAGTTTTCATAAATGACATTCGCTTTTGCTAATACACCATCTGTGTATTTCACTTTATCTATCAGCTCTATGTCAATCCCGCTTGCTGCCTTTACAAAACCGTCCAAGCCGCCTTTTTCATAGTCATCCTTATATTTTTGAAGGAATTTTCGAATCGCTCTCACGTCTTCATCAGGGATCCCATCCATAATGTTTCGGATGCCTTCTACACTTGTATTTGTATCTGCCATCTTCATATCGCCGAATGTAATGAAGTCCGCCTTGCCGCTCGCACCGTACAGCGGGTCATCTTTTGAGATCCGCTGAGTGATGTTTGCTGTTACGCCTTTGTCTTCATAATATTTTTGAATTTCTTTTTTTAGCTTTTCTGATGGGATATCATTAATATCTTTTAAGCGTCTAATATGAAATTTATGCATTATCTTATCTCTCAAATTCAAATCAGTTGCTAATAGGTGATCAACACTTATTTGAGCTCCGTTAACTCCATAAACTTCATCAAATTCCCCATCAATTAATTGAACCATCACCTGATTATTATTAGCCAGTGAGTGACCCATAGCAAAGGTCTTTAAATCATTAGAATCCTTTGTTTCTTTTTTTGCATTTCTTGTAAACTCTTTTGTCGCTTGATACTGGCTGTCATCTATCCCTAAAAAGAGACCGAAGAAATTGTATGACCAGTCCTCATTATCTGCACTACCCTCTGAAATAATATGAAGTTGATTAATGTGTTGTTTGTCATCCTTAATATAAATTGCTGTACCATCATATCCGGATTCTCTTATTGATGTATCCACATTTGAATTTTTCTTAACAAGTTCATTTGATGTATATATTTCCACGTTTTTCGGAAGCTCTTGATGTGTTTCTTCTTTGTAAATTCTTCGGACCTCAGCTTCAAAATCGGCTTTAGCCTTCTTTGTTTCATGCTCATTATCAGAAGCAAATTTTTCTTTATAATCGTATTCTAAGTTAATTAAACGGAGTTTCACATTTTCATTTTCAAATATATTTTTGTTTTCCATTCTATTTCTCCTTTTTAACTTTTAAAAAGGTAATGGAGTCTATTATTTTTTGAACTTTTTGTCTGGCTGCTTCTTCTTTTAATGAACAAGGTTCCTCATCTTTATAACAAGCAAATCTAAAGGAATATTCTATTCCTAGATAATCCTTTTTGGTAGATTTAACATAGCCAAAAAATCTATAAGAATAATTATTCTTTCCGTCTACGTCATCAAAAACACTTTTCTTTTGAGCAGAATATACAATTTTATCAGATAGCTCTCTTTCTCCGTATTTTCCTTTATAACCGTTTCTTCCGCTTACGATGTCAAGCATTGTATCCTTGTCATTTGCAAAACTTTTGTCTTGATGATAATCCAGTTGACCATCATATTGAATGTTAGTTTTTTTATTAAAACTATCAAATACTATTGTTTCTTCATTGTCTCTTGTGCCGGAAATATCAGGTACGTATTCCCCGTCCTCCGGAAACAACATCCTAAACCCTTTAAGCTTAGACTCAAGCAAATAATACCCCGGCTCCTCTTCTTTCGTTGACACCATGTACGCTCTCGTTTTCTCATCCTGAAACGCAGGAACTTGCGGCAGGTCTTTCGGATCCATGTCTTTTGGTTTTACGGCTTCTGTTTTAGTGTCATTTGTGCTGTTTTTTTCATTGTCATTCATACTGCATCCTCCTGTCAGGGCTAGTAATAAGCTGAAGCAAATAAAGATGATCTTTTTCATTACGAACCTCCACGGGTTTTGTGAGAATAATATTCTATTTTCATACTAAAAATAATTCTATTGACCTAGTTAATGAGTGATTAATTTATCCTTTTCCATGTTACATCATGGCGGAATTTGGATAAATAGGAAATCCGACTTGGTTTTGATCTCCTTTTATTAACTAATCATGCAAAACATCTCATATCATCTTAAATACCTATTACTTTTTTCCCGAAACAAAAAGAGCCGTTTATCATACGGCTCTTTCCAATTACTTTTCAGAATGGCGTTTTTTCAATACATCAAGCACATCATCCAGCGGCAATGCTTGTTCTCTGAGCAGGACAAGCAGGTGATACAGCAGGTCTGCCGCTTCCCATTTAAGTTCCTCGTGGTCTCGGTTCTTCGCGGCGATGATGACTTCAGATGCTTCTTCACCAACTTTTTTCAAAATCTTATCGACGCCTTCTCGGAAAAGGTAAGTGGTGTAAGCTCCTTCAGGCTTTTCCGCTTGGCGTTCCGCGATCACGCGCTCAAGCTCGTTCATGATGTCAAAACGGCCTGCAGCCTGTTCTTCTGTCTGTTCCTTTGTAAAACAGCTGTAGCTGCCAGTGTGGCATGCCGGGCCGGATGGTTCTACGAGCACGATCAGCGCGTCTTGGTCGCAGTCATATCGGATACCCTTAACGGCTTGTGTGTTCCCTGAGGTTTCACCTTTATGCCATAGCTCTTGGCGCGAGCGGCTGTAAAACCATGTTTCTTTCGTTTCCAGCGTTTTTTCGTACGATTCCTTGTTCATATAGGCAAGTGTCAACACTTCTTTGCTTGCCGCATCCTGTACGATGGCAGGAATTAATCCGTCCTCATTAAATCGCAGTTCATCTGCCCGTTTCATCTCACATTCACCCCGTGTTCTTTCAAGTATGATTTCACTTCTTTAATTGATGTTTCTTTATAATGAAAAATAGAGGCGGCCAGCGCGGCTTCGGCTTCCCCTTTTGTAAAAGCCTCAAGCATATGCTGCGCGTTTCCCGCTCCTCCCGAGGCGATAACAGGTACGGGGACAGCTTCAGAAACAAGCTTTGTCAGCCTGTGGTCAAAGCCTTTTTTCTCACCGTCAGAGTCCATGCTTGTCAGCAATATTTCTCCTGCTCCGCGTTTGACGCCTTCTGCTGCCCATGCAGTGACTTCCCAATCTGTTTTCTTTCTGCCGCCGTGCGTGTAGACCTTATATGTGCCAGATTCCTGGTCATACTTGGCATCGATGGCAAGTACGATACATTGAGAGCCGAAAAACTCGGCTCCTTCTGTAATCAGCTCAGGCCGGAGAACAGCTGCTGTGTTCACAGAAACTTTATCTGCGCCGGCACGCAGAATCGTTTTCATATCGTTAAGCTGATTGATGCCGCCGCCGACTGTAAACGGAATCGCAAGCTTCGCGGCAACCTGCTCCACAACGTCCACCATCGTTTTTCGTCCTTCATGCGAAGCGGAAATATCAAGAAAAACCAGTTCATCCGCGCCTTCCTGATCGTACGCTTCCGCCAGTTCAACAGGGTCACCGGCATCCTTTAATTCGAGAAATTGAATTCCTTTGACAACGCGTCCTTCTTTGACATCAAGACATGGAATAATCCGTTTTGTGATCATTTGCGCTTCACCCTTTCAAGCGCCTGGCTCAACGTAAACTGATTGGTATACAACGCTTTTCCGATGATCGCTCCAGAAACGCCGTCCGCCTGATAGCGGGCGAGGGCTTCGAGATCCGCTACGGAACTGACTCCGCCGGAAGCAATCACAGATTTCCCCGTTTCCCTAGCAAGCTCGACCGTGCTTTCAATATTTGGGCCTGACAGCATCCCGTCTGTCGCGATGTCAGTAAAAATAAAGACTTCCGCTCCTTCATTGGCAAGCTCTTTGCCGAGTTCAGCGGCCTTAATGCTTGATGTTTCCAGCCATCCCTCTGTTGAAACAAAGCCGTTTCTCGCATCCAATCCGATTGCAATTTTCCCGCCATATTGTTTCAGCATTTTTTTTACAAACGGAGGGTTAGAAACAGCTGAGCTTCCCAGAATCACTCGATCGACTCCTGCTGATAAGTATTCATAGACGTCACTTTCAGAACGGATCCCGCCGCCGATTTCCACTTTTAAGTCCAGCTTTTGCGAAATTTCGATCACATGGCGGTGATTTACCCTTTTCCCTTCTTTGGCGCCGTCGAGATCAACGAGATGGATCCATTCGGCACCCTCACTCGCAAATAACGAGGCCATGTCGTATGGTGAATCGCCGTATATTGTTTCCTTATTATAATCTCCTTGAACAAGGCGGACACATTTGCCATTTCTCATATCAATTGCCGGATATAATGTAAAAGCACTCATTTTTTCACCTTCTGTTCTGCTGCCATTTTCGTGAATTGGGTTAAGATGGACATTCCGACCGTGCTGCTTTTTTCCGGATGGAACTGGGCGCCGAAGACGTTTCCTTTTCCGACTACAGCAGGCACTCGCACACCATAATCAGCGCTTGCCAAAAGCGCGGCCTCCTCCATCCCGTCAATGTAATACGAATGCACGAAATAAGCATAGCCTTCATCTGTTTGAGCCAACAGCGGGGATTCGGTATGAAAGGAAAGGCGATTCCAGCCCATATGCGGAACCTTCAGCTTGTTTCCTTCCTCATCTTCTGCTTTCAGCCTGACCGCTTTTCCTTTTAACAGCCCAAGTCCTGACGCGGTGCCGTTTTCTTCACTTTGCTCAAATAAAAGCTGCATGCCTAAACAGATACCGAGCAGCAAGCGCCTCTCTGAGACCATATCGTGAATCAATTGATCAAGCTTCGAGCTGCGCAAATTGTCCATCGCGTCTCCAAATGAACCGACTCCCGGCAAAATAAAGGCATCAGCTTCTTTCAGCTCCTCCGGCTTTTCAGAAACAAAATACGGCACGCCGACACGCTCAAGCGCCTTTGAGACACTGTATAAATTGCCCATTCCGTAATCTATCACGCCGATCATTTACAGCATCCCTTTCGTTGATGGTATCCCTTTAACACGCGGATCGATCATAGTCGCTTCATCAAGCGCACGTCCCAGCGCTTTAAAAACAGCTTCAATCATGTGGTGGGTGTTTGTGCCGTAATGAACGATGACATGCAGGTTCATACGTGCTTCAAGCGCCAGCTTCCACAAAAATTCATGTACAAGCTCCGTATCAAATGTTCCGACTTTAGCTGCAGGGAAGTCCGCGCGCATTTCCAAGTGCGGCCGATTGCTTAAATCTATGACGACTTGAGCAAGCGCCTCATCCATCGGTACAAATGCCGATCCATAGCGTTTGATTCCTTTTTTATCGCCCAATGCTTCGAGCAGCGCCTGCCCTAAGCAAATGCCGATGTCTTCAGTCGTGTGGTGATCATCTATATCAACATCGCCTTTTGCGTTAATCGAAAGATCAAATTGGCCATGTTTCGTGAATAAATCCAGCATGTGCGTCATAAACGGTACGTCTGTTTTGATATCAGCCTGTCCCTCACCGTCTATTGCGAATGCCAGCTCAATATCTGTTTCGTTAGTTTTTCTGGCGCGTTCCGCTTTTCTCATTTTGAATTCCTCCGTTCTCTCGATTCAATTGATCTGGCATGCGCTTCTAATCCTTCAAGTCTGGCAAAAGCCGCGATGCTTTCGGCATGTTCTTCAAAGGCTGTTTGGCTGTAAGAAATAATGCTCGATTTCTTTTGAAAATCCGTTACGTTTAATGGACTTGAAAATCTCGCTGTCCCATTTGTCGGAAGCACATGATTCGGTCCGGCAAAATAATCTCCGACAGGCTCTGGGCTGTATCTGCCTAAGAAAATCGCACCCGCATGTTTGATGCTGCCAAGCAAAGCTTCGGGAGACTGTGTGATGATTTCTAAATGCTCCGGTGCGAGCGTATTGACAGTATCAATCGCTTCATCCATTGTTTCCGCCACATAGATACAACCGTAATCACCCACTGAAGCTTCCGCTATTTCTCTTCGCGGCAAGGTTTTCAGCTGCTCGTTCACCTCTGCTGAAACCGCCTCGGCCAGAGCCATGGAATCCGTGACAAACACACATGAGCTGAGCTTATCGTGTTCCGCCTGTGACAGCAGGTCAGCTGCAATTTCCCTCGGTATAGCTGTTTCATCAGCCAGGACGACGATTTCACTCGGTCCGGCAATCATATCAATATCGACATCGCCGAACACCTCTCGTTTGGCAAGCGCGACATAAATGTTTCCCGGGCCTGTAATTTTATCCACCGGCTCGATGGTTTCGGTTCCGTACGCCAGCGCCGCAATCGCCTGAGCGCCGCCCATTTTGTAAAAATCTTTGATGCCGAGCTCGGCAGCAGCGACTAAAACCCCTGGGGACAGCTGTCCGTCTCTTCCCGGAGGCGTCACAAGGACGATTCTTTCCACACCCGCTGTCAGCGCCGGAATGACATTCATCAAAACAGATGAAGGATATGCAGCCGTTCCCCCGGGCACATATACGCCAGCGGAATCAAGCGCCGTCACTTTCTGCCCCAGCATTGTGCCGTCCTTTCTGTGATAAAACCATGAGGATTGCAGCTGTCTTTCGTGATATTCCCTAATATTTTCGATTGCCTGCCTCATCACCTGAAGCAGCTGTGAATCCAGCAAAGTGTATGCTTCCTCAATTTCTTCTTTTGTGACCAGCGGGCTGTCGATTTCGATGCCGTCAAATCTCGCTGTATAGCTGCGGACCGCCTGATCACCATTTGCTTTGACATCGTCAATAATGGATCGGACTGTTTTTCTTTGCCTTTCCGTTCCGGCATCAATGGACCGCTTGAGAGAAAGCCGTTCAGCGCCGCTGATGGTTTTGATTTTCATTTTGCCGTTTCTCCTTCCACAACGAGAGCTAAGCGGGATGCCATTTCGTCAATCACATCGTCTTTCATGCGATAGCTTACCGGGTTGACGATAAAACGAGAAGTAATGTCACAAATGTGTTCCGTTTCAACAAGCCCGTTTTCTTTCAGCGTCTGACCTGTGGAAACGATGTCCACAATCCGGTCTGCAAGCCCAATGAGCGGGGCCAGCTCGATTGAACCGTTGAGCTTAATGATTTCGACTTGTTCTCCCTGCTCTCTAAAATAACTGGAAGCCACATTCGGATACTTTGTCGCGATTCTCGGCGCTACGCCGCTCCAGTCTGTATTCGGAAGTCCGGCGACTGCCAAGTGGCATTTGCTGATCTTTAAATCCAGCACCTCATACACATCACGTTCCTCTTCCAGCATGACATCCTTGCCAGCAATTCCGACATCCGCCACGCCATGCTCCACATATGTGGTCACGTCCATCGGCTTAGCTAATATGAAACGAAGATTTTCCTCCGGCACGTCGATGATCAGTTTTCTTGAATCTTCAAACTCCTCTGGGAGCTTATAGCCCGCCTGGCGCAGCAATCCTGCTGCTTCTTCAAATATCCGGCCCTTCGGCATCGCCATTGTGAGTAACTTACCCATTTTGCTCTTCCTTTCTGGCACCGATAAAATAGGTGACGTTTGCAAAAGATTTTGTCATCTGATCGATATTTTCAATTCCCGATAAATCTTGAAGAACCACTTTGTTCCCTTTCATACGTTCTTCATTTGCATAAGCGATGGCTTGCGCCCGCTGCTCTTTGCTGAAAATGACAGCATCTATTTCACAAGGTTCGCCTTTTATATGAAGCGCTTCAATCAGCCGGTCGATCCGAAGCCCGAAGCCTGTTGCCGGCGCGGGTGAATCAAAATAGCCAAGAAGCTTGTTGTAACGGCCTCCGCTTCCAATGACAAAGCCGACATTTTCGGCGTACACCTCAAATAAAATCCCTGTGTAATAGCTCATGTGGCTGACCATATTCAAATCCAGGCGGACATTTTCCGTACATCCGTAATCCTCAAGAATGTCCCATAGCGCCTTCAGCTCATCAACCACGCTTTTTCCTTGCGCAGAATCGACGATTTCCTCAGCACGTCCGCATACTTCTATGCCGCCCCGCAATTCAAGAAGCTCAAGCAGCCTGCTTTTATCAATGGAGGAAAGCGGGAGAGATTTAACATGTTCTCTGTAGCCGACGGAATTCTTCTCGTATAAAAACCTCCGCAGCACATCAGCACGTTCAACGTTTCCGAGCACCTCAACAAACAGAGCATCCGCTATGCCGGCATGGCCGATAGCAATTTTAAAGGAAGACAGCCCGGCGTTTTTTAACGCACCGATGACTAAAGCAATGACCTCCGCATCCGCACTAGTTGTGCCGTCACCGATTAATTCCACTCCGACCTGCTCAAATTCGGCGGGACGTCCGCCTTCGCGTTCCTGAGCCCTGAATACATTTGCCGCATAGCCGACTCTGAGCGGATGATCGTGTTTCAGAAGCTTTGATGCCGCCACCCTTGCAATCGGTCCTGTCATATCCGGGCGAAGCACCAATGTCTTTCCGTCCTGATCAAGAAGCTTGAACAGCTGCTGTTCTTCAATCGCAGACTGCACGCCGACGGTATCGTAAAATTCCAGTGTCGGCGTTTCCATAAATTGATATCCCCATTTATCGATCAAATCGGTTAACGATTGTCTCACCTTTTTTTTCGTTTTGTATAAACCGGGCAGTGTATCTCTCATGCCGTGCGGTTTTTCAAACATAAACATTAACCCGAGCACCTCCGTTGCCAATGTATGAAGGAAAATTCCGAATCCTTTAGTTCGCTAACATGATAATATGTTAGCAGATGAAAGAACGAAAATCAATGCTTAACTTTAGTCAGGATATTTTTCATTCAAATGTCCTCCTCCTAATTATGAAAAAATCATGAATAAATGATTAAAGGTACGTAATATCTCAAATTCTTTATGTTTGGCATGCTATAATACAAGTCAAATAGAGAACAAGGAGATAAAGATGAAAACACTGCGAACTCTATGTGTACTGATTATTCTTTCAGGCGTCATTTTTTTCGGACTTAAAATAGATGCAAAAGATATAGATATCCCTTTTTTCAATAGCGATAAAAAAGACGCTGAAAAAGAATCGGAAACAGCTGCGAACAGTAAAAAGGCGCTGAAAGGAAGCGCAGAACCGCTGGATGTTGTCCTTTACAATCAGATGGACGCGCCTCGGCTCTATAACGGCTGTGAAGTTACAAGTCTTGCTATGGTGCTGAATTACGCGGGATACAATGTGACAAAAAACACATTGGCTAACCAGATAACCACAGTGCCGTTGACATACAGCAGCGGATTAAAAGGTGATCCGAATGACGGATTTGTCGGGGATATGGCGAATGGACCGGGTCTCGGTGTCTACCATGGACCAATCTATCAGCTGGCGAAAGCCTATGCCGGAGACAAAGTGTCTGACCTGACTGGCAAAAGCATTTCTGCTGTTTATGAACAGCTTGAGAAAGGCAATCCTGTTTGGGTCATTACAACCGCAAACTTTACGCCAGTTGACAACATGCAAACATGGAAAACGCCAAACGGAACGATAGATATCACGTACAGTGAACACAGTGTCGCCGTTACAGGATACGATGAAAAATACGTGTATCTCAATGATCCGTATGGCTACAAGAACAGAAAAACTGACAGAACGAGCTTTGAAAAAGCGTGGGAACAAATGGGCAGCCAAGCGGTCGTGATTCAAAAGTAAGCTGCTGAAAAACTGTTCGCTTTTACAGTGCCTATGCTCTACCCTGAGCAAATACGACAATATTCACGCTTTTTGTTTCAATCGGTAATATCGATTCATTTTCCATTTTCCATCCAAAATTATCTTTACTTTCAGGCTATCTGTTTTTATGATTAAAGCAGATTCAGCCTTGCCCCGATCTATGTGAGAGAAGCCGGTGCAAGTCGCTGAGGCTTCTCTTACAAAAAAATTAAACAATCCGGGGGAGGATTTTATCATTGAAAAAAATCGTGTCTATCCTATTTATGTTCAGTTTGGTTATGGGTTTCAGCCAGATTCAAACATCAACTGCTTTTGCAGCTGACAAAGTGGTTCACGAAACAATTATCGTACCAAAAAATACAACATATGACGGGAAGGGACAGCGGTTTGTAGCAGGGAAAGAATTAGGTGACGGAAGCCAGTCCGAAAACCAAAAACCTGTTTTTCGTGTGGAGGATGGAGCAACTCTGAAAAATGTGGTGCTCGGCGCACCTGCTGCTGATGGCGTGCACACTTATGGAAACGTTAACATTCAGAATGTGAAGTGGGAAGATGTTGGCGAGGATGCGTTAACGGTGAAGAAGGAAGGAAAAGTGACCATCGACGGCGGCTCTGCCCAAAAAGCGTCAGATAAGATTTTTCAAATTAATAAAGCCAGCACATTCACAGTGAAAAATTTCTCGGCGGACAATGGCGGAAAGTTCATTAGACAGCTTGGCGGTTCAACCTTCCACGTTGATGTGATCATTGACAAGTGCACCATCACGAACATGAAAGAAGCGATATTCCGGACAGACAGCAAAACAAGCACGGTCAGAATGACAAATACACGCTACTCCAATGTTGGCCAAAAATGGATTGGCGTTCAGCATATTTACGAAAACAACAATACTCCATTTTAATACAAAAAAAGTCCGCTGATGTTTATTCAGCGGGCTTTCTCAATCTTTCTTGCATTTCTTCCTTCGTATAGATGATTCTCATCGGATTTCCGCCGACAAATGCGCCGGCAGGCACATCTTTATGGACAAGTGTTCCGGCGGACACAACTGCGCCATTCCCTATTTCAACCCCGGGCAGAATGGTCGTGTTGGCTCCGATCATCACTTCGTCTCCGATCAGGACTTTGCCGATCCGATATTCCTGAATCAAATACTCATGGGCCAAAATGGTCGTATTGTACCCGACAATTGTATTTGTCCCTACTGAGATCTTTTCCGGAAACATAATATCCGGCATCACCATGAGGGCAAAGGATGCCTGCTTTCCAACCTTCATCCGCAGAAATGTACGGTACAGCCAGTTTTTCATCCCTATAAACGGTGTGTATCTTGCAATTTGAATGACAATGAAATTTTTGACAACCTTTAAAAAAGGCACCGTTTGATAGACATGCCACAGTGAGTTAGCCCCCGAGACCGGATGACGATCTGTTTTTCTCACAGATTACTTCACTCCAACGATTTGTAATAGATCACTCATTTTCTCAAGCATATAATCAGGCTCATGCTTCATCAGTGTTTCGGGCCCTTTAATCGTCCATGCGACTCCGGCCGTTTTTGTTCCAGCATTTTTCCCTGCCAGCACATCGTGGTAATTATCTCCGACCATAATGGCTTCAGCCGGTTCGCTTCCTAACTGTTTTAGCGCTAAAAGCACAGGCTCGGGATCTGGCTTTGCCTTCGTTACATCATCAAGGGTGACGACCGTTTCAAAGAATTCACCGATTCCTGTCAGCTTGAGGCCCATATTGACAGTATCTCTTAATTTCGTTGTCACAATCCCTAATTTAAAGCCGGCTTTTTTTAATGCATCCAGGGTTTCATACACCGTTTCATATTCAGTCACGAGTGTATCATGCATGTCATGATTGTACGCTCTGTACATGGCGATCATATCATCGCATTTATCTGCGTCCATCGAGGAGAATGTGTCAAAAAGAGACGGCCCGATAAACGCTAGAACGTCTTCTCGTTTATACTTGCTCGGGTAATAATGCTCCAGTGTATGCAAAAAGGACGCGATAATTAATTCATTCGTATTAATAAGGGTTCCATCTAAATCAAACAGAATCGTCGTTACTTGTTTGTCACTCATATTGCTTCCTTTCCAACCGCTGAGGGTTTCCATTTTTTCCATGTATGCGCAATAGCCATTGTCAGCAATACTGCGGTAGTGACACGAATCAGAAGAAGGGGCCAGACCGGTATGCCGAGCGGAATAAAGACAAGTGTATCTTCTACGACCGCGTGGCAGGCAACAAGAAAAATAAAGGCCAATGTCATATCTCGTCTGCTCACGCCGTCATCCTCAACAGCTTTGATCATAACACCCGCTCCGTAGGCCAAACCGATCGTCAGTCCTGCCACCATCGTCATGGACGTATTTTTATTCATGCCAAGCAGCTGTGTAAACGGCGACAGCCATCTGGAAAACCGATGCAGCCAACCTAAATCTCTTAAGAACTGAATGATGATCATCAGCGGGATCACTATTGCTGCAAGCTGTAAAACGCCAAGTCCGGCTTTCGTTAAAGCCTCGGCCAGCATTGCCAGCCAGCCGTCAGGCGCTGCATTCTTCGCGGTGATAAAACCGTACTGCGCCGTTTCCTGTCCGCCATGCCAAATGAGGTTGATGACGATTGCTGACACAGCGGCCAAACCGATGCGCACCGCCAATATAACGCCAATTCTGATGCCGACCTTTGCGGCAACTGTCGATTCGATAATCAAGTTATGACAGAATGAAAGCATTACAGCTAAAATAAAGACTTCCTTCACAGATAAATCCAATGTCAAAATCCCGGCAATGCCGGCATACAGATTCAGCATATTTCCCAGCACAAGCGGAATGGCCGCTTCACCTGAAAGCCCAAAAAGGCCCATAACCGGTGTGATCAGGCGTATCAGCCAATCCATGACTGGCGTATGCTGAAGCAAAGTAACCAATAGTGTTACCGGGAAAATGACTTTGCCGAGTGTCCATGTTGTTTGAAGACCCGCCGAAAGACCGGCCAGAAAGATCTTCTTCATCCCTCATCCCCCTTTGTTGACGTCTACTCCGCGTACCGCTCCTTCGAGTATCCCTTGACTCGTCTGAAGATGATGGCTGCCACAGCCAAAACAATCAATATGATCGAAATCACCTGAGCGATGCGAAGTGCATCAGTCAGCATTAAGCTGTCAGTCCGCATTCCTTCAATGAAGTATCTTCCGATTGAATACCAAATGATATAGATCAAGAACATCTCGCCTCTACGCAAATTTGCTTTGCGCAAAAACAGCAAAATGATGACGCCGACAAAGCTCCATAGTGATTCATATAAAAAAGTAGGGTGATAATATTGTCCATTAATGTACATTTGATTGATGATAAATTCAGGCAGGTGCAGGCTTTCTAAAAAGGCTCTGCTGACTGCCTCGCCGTGCGCTTCCTGATTCATGAAGTTTCCCCAGCGGCCGATCGCCTGGCCGAGTAAAATGCTTGGCGCGGCAATATCCGCAAGCTTCCAGAACGAAAGGTTTTTCACTCTTGAAAACACATAGCCTGTTAAAATGGCGCCGATCAATCCGCCGTGAATGGCAATGCCACCCTTCCAAATCTTAATGATTTCTCCGGGATGTGCCGCATAATAATCCCATTCAAATGCAACGTAATAAATTCGTGCGCAAATAATCGCAATCGGAATGGCAAACAGGACAAGATCGATAAACGTATCTTTCTGCAGCCCCCGTTTCTCACTTTCCCTCATCGCAATCCAAAGCCCAAGCAAAGCGCCGAGACCGATAATGATTCCGTACCAATGGACGGCCAACGGCCCTAGCTGAAAAGCTATCGGATTTAGTGGTTCTATCGCTTCATTCATTTAACGCCAACTCCTATTCGTCTTGTTCACTGTCTTCAATGACATCCGCCAGCTTATTGGTAAATTGCTCCGCGGCGTTCAGCCCCATCCGCTTCAATCTGAAGTTCATTGCTGCCACTTCGATGATGACTGCGAGATTTCGGCCTGGACGGACAGGAATCGTCAGTTTTGTAATTTCTGTATCAATGATTTTCATGGTTTCTTCCTCAAGCCCGAGACGATCGTATTGCTTCCCCTGCTCCCAAAGCTCAAGATTCATGACAATCGTAATTCGTTTATTGCTTCTGACCGCACCGGCACCAAACAGCGTCATCACGTTGATAATGCCAAGCCCTCTGATTTCAAGAAGATGCTCAATTAATTCAGGGGCGTTTCCGACAAGGGTATCCTGATCCTCCTGCCGAATTTCAACGCAGTCATCGGCAACAAGGCGGTGCCCCCTTTTTACAAGCTCCAGCGCGGTTTCACTTTTCCCGACGCCGCTTTTTCCTGTGATCAGTACGCCGACACCGTAGATATCCACAAGCACACCGTGAATGGCTGTGGTTGGCGCAAGTCTGCTCTCAAGGAAGTTGGTCAACCGGCTTGACAGCCTTGTCGTTTTCAGCGGCGATCTGAGGACAGGCACGCCGTTTTTCTCAGAAGCATCAATCAGCTCCTGCGGGATAGGCATATCTCTAGAGAGAATAATAGCTGGTGTTACATCCGTGCACAGAGAATCCATTCGCTGCTTTTTATCCTCTTCCGGCAGCTGTTCAAAGAAAGAAAGCTCTGTTTTCCCGAGAAGCTGCACGCGCTCTCTCGGGTAATATGTAAAATATCCGGCAATTTCAATGCCTGGTCTTGATAGGTCACTCATAGTAATCGGGCGGTTAACTCCTTCTTCTCCGCTGATTAATTCCAAATTGAACTGTTCCATTACGTCTTTTGTGCGAACCTTTGCCACGATATGTTCCTCCTGTTCCGGGCTGCCCCGAGCTTGCTCACAATAATTTCATTTTATCACTTTCGGGCTTGAACCTAAAACAGATTTTATAAAAGACAGGAAAACGCCTTGGCTGGTCTAGATCACTAGTCTGAAAAGGAGTAAAATAAATGTATTCATATTCCAGAAAGGCGGATCATTTATGGCAGAAAGTCTTCTTATCAAAGGCATCGCGATCGTGACAGAAAATGAAGTAATCAAAAATGGCTATGTCGGAATCAATGAGGGAAAAATCAGCACAGTCTCAACAGAACGGCCTAAAGAGTCTTATTCAAAAGAGATTCAAGCACCGGCAGATTCCGTCTTGCTTCCCGGGATGATTGACATTCATATTCACGGCGGCTATGGCGCAGATACAATGGATTCAAGCTTTTCAGCCCTAGACACCATGTCGTCAAGACTGCCCGAAGAAGGCACGACGAGCTTTTTAGCAACAACGATTACTCAGGAACATGGGCACATTTCTCAAGCTTTGGTGAATGCTAGAGATTGGAAAGCAGCTGAGGAATCCTCTTTATTAGGTGCGGAACTGCTCGGCATTCATTTAGAGGGCCCCTTTGTTTCACCTAAAAGAGCCGGAGCGCAGCCAAAGGAATGGATTAGGCCATCGGATGTTGCCCTTTTCAAAAAGTGGCAGCAGGAGGCGGGCGGACTGATCAAAATTGTTACACTTGCGCCGGAAGAGGATCAGCATTTTGAACTGATCCGCTATTTGAAAGAAGAATCCATTATCGCTTCAATGGGGCACACAGATGCCGACTCCGCATTACTGTCGGAGGCCGCGAAAGCAGGCGCGAGCCATATGACCCATCTTTACAACGCGATGAGCCCGTTTCATCACCGAGAGCCAGGGGTGATCGGAACAGCGCTTGCCCATGATGGGTTTGTGACAGAGCTTATTGCCGACGGCATCCACTCCCATCCTTTAGCTGCTAAGCTTGCTTTCTTGGCAAAAGGCAGCACCAAGCTCATTTTAATTACCGATTCAATGAGGGCAAAAGGCCTGAAAGACGGCGTATATGAGTTCGGCGGCCAGAGTGTGACGGTAAGAGGAAAAACAGCTCTTCTTTCAGACGGAACACTTGCCGGTTCGATCCTCAAAATGAACGAAGGTGCACGGCATATGCGTGAGTTTACAAATTGTTCTTGGACGGATATAGCTAATATAACTTCTGCAAACGCGGCAAAACAGCTGGGCATCTTTGACCGAAAAGGCAGTGTGGCAGAGGGAAAAGATGCCGATCTTGTAATTGTCAGCAGTGAGTGCGAGGTGATTCTCACTATTTGCCGTGGAAACATTGCATTTATATCCAAGGAGGCTGACCACATATGAAAGTAATGGAATGTCAAACATATGAAGAGCTAAGCCAAAAAGCAGCCAGAATAGCGGCAGACACAATCAAGGAAAAATCTGACGCCGTTCTCGGTTTAGCAACAGGCGGCACACCGGAAGGCACATATCGCGAGCTGATCCGCCTGCACCAAACTGAGAACCTCTCATTTAAAAACGTCACCACGGTTAATTTGGATGAATACGCCGGACTTTCAAGCGATGACCCGAACAGCTATCACTTCTATATGAAAAACCGTTTTTTTCAGCATATCGACAGCCTTCCAAGCCGGCACTTTATTCCGAATGGAAATGCAGACGATCTGGAAGCCGAGTGCAGACGATACGAACAAGTAGTCGAATCCCTTGGCGGAACTGACATTCAGCTTCTCGGCATCGGCCGAAACGGGCATATCGGCTTTAACGAACCGGGAACGCCTTTCAAGTCGCGAACACACGTTGTGACTTTAAATGAACAAACCCGCCAGGCGAATGCCAGATATTTCCCTTCAATAGACAGTGTGCCGAAAAAAGCACTCACAATGGGAATCCAGACGATTCTTTCAAGCAAGCGCATTCTGCTGCTTATTTCCGGCAAGAGCAAGGCAGAAGCTGTGAAAAAGCTGTTAGAAGGAGACATAAGTGAAGATTTCCCAGCATCTGCTTTGCACTTGCATTCCGATGTAACGGTTTTGATTGATCGTGAAGCCGCGGCATTAAGGCCTTGAAAGGAACATGCTGACTTATGAATATCGATAAACAATCGCCTATTCCTATTTATTATCAGATTATGGAGCAATTAAAAGCCCAAATTAAGAGCGGAGAGCTGCAGCCAGATATGCCTCTTCCCTCCGAGCGTGAATATGCCGAACAATTTGGGATCAGCCGGATGACGGTTCGCCAGGCTCTTTCTAATTTAGTCAATGAAGGCTTTCTCTATCGCCTAAAAGGTCGGGGCACCTTTGTCAGCAAGCCAAAAATGGAACAAGCACTCCAAGGGCTGACAAGCTTTACCGAGGATATGAAAAGCCGCGGGATGACACCGGGCAGCAGGCTCATTGACTACCAGCTTATTGATTCAACGGAGAGGCTCGCCGCTATATTAGGCTGCGGGCACCCCTCCCCTATCCATAAAATCACTCGGGTGCGGCTGGCAAATGATATTCCGATGGCGATCGAATCCTCACATATTCCGTTTGAGCTTGCGGGTGAATTAAACGAATCGCATTTTCAGTCGTCGATTTACGAGCATATTGAAAGATACAACAGCATACCCATTTCCCGTGCAAAACAGGAGCTTGAACCAAGCGCTGCAACATCTGAAGAAGCAAACATTCTCGGCATTCAAAAAGGGGCACCTGTCCTGTTAATCAAACGAACAACCTATTTACAGAACGGAACTGCTTTTGAACATGCCAAATCTGTATACAGGGGCGACCGTTATACATTTGTCCACTACATGGATCGGCTTTCATAAAAAAATCTCCAACCCTCTTTAAGGATTGGAGACATGGCGAAAATCTAACTGGTCTGGAGCCGGACGATATGTCTCTTCTTTCGTTTTGAACCTCCAGATCGGTGACTTCGTTTTGCCGTTAAAACTGTCTTCTACAATGGTGTACCAATAATAAACAGAGTGCGGCTCAAGGTGATCCCAGCGGAATTCAGCGGTATCCCCGCTCTTCACTTGCTCCCGTTTTCCGAGCTCTTCATTGGTATATATATTACACTCAAAATAATCGGTTTCCACCTTTTTGATCCTTGGCTTCAAATCAAGCGAAAGCGAAAACTCATCCTTGTTGCCGTAGGTATCCGTATCATAGTAGTTTTTATCTTGTAAATGCGGAGAGTACGTCGACACATGCACCATATCATTCGCCTGGTCAAATTGGAGCAAACGCAAATACCCTTGCCCGCCTTCTGGCCCGCCCTGATAATCGGCCAGCATTTGATGCACGAGGCGATCCGGTTTTCCATCACCATTATCATCAAGTTCATCAGTTTTTCTCATCGCACTATGATAATGCCCGCTTAACACCATCACCACATTCGAATTCGGCTTCACGACTTTTTTGAATATCTTCTCTCCGATCGGGCTTCTGTTTCCGCTGACCAGCAAATACTCATGAAAAGCTAAAACAGCCATCCGGTCAGGGTGCTTCTTCAGTACCTGATTCATCCACGCAATGTCTTCATCGGTAATGCCCCATCCCATGTACAGCATGATATAATCATTGCCGTTGCTTGAAATCAGGTCGTAATGTCCGCGGTTATTTTTATAAGAACCGCCATAATGCATTTTTTTATCAAAACGATCACTGCCAAAATATTTGCCAAACGCCCTGTAGGAGCCATCTTTATGCCCGACATCGTGGTTACCGGCCAGCACGCCGTAAGCAATCCCGCTTTTATCCAGAACAGACATTGACCGATTCGCGTTTTTCCACTGTCTGATATCAGCGGAATCATCTACAATATCACCCGTGTGAAACACATATTTGATATTGAGTTGCTTTTGATTATCTTTTATCCATTCGGTCTGTTTATCAAAAATATGCGGATAGCTTTCGGCGTAATACTGTGTATCGGACATCCAGGCAAATGTGTACATATCCTTCGCAGGAGGAATTTCATCCTGTACGATCACATTCATTTTCGACTTCCGTACAAAATCGGAGGCGATCACAGACGCCTTCAGCGTAAACGGTTTGTCATTCTTTGCAACAAAGCTGTCAATCGGCTGCCACTCGTTTGTCCGATAATTCCAAACATACATCGTCACCTTTCTCCCCGGCAAAGAACTTCCCTTCCAAACCGCTTCCGCCAAGTCATTCTCATCAACTGAAAGATCGACCGTCACTTCAAAGCGATGATAAGGGAAAAGCTCCTTCTTTTCTGTCGATACTGTTTTTCCGTCAGCAGCAGATACCCGCTCTAATTCTTTATTTGTAAACGGGGTCTCACTTTCCGGCACAAAGCTTTTCGGCGGTTCAGTCCGTGACGCATGTTTGAATATTTTCACATTGTTTCGCGCTGTATATTGAAATCCTTTATAAAAAGCGACATCCATGGCGTCATTCGTCGGATCCTTCACTCGTACAGAAAGCTTAGCTCTATGCGTGTCGGCTTCGCTGTCTATGACCTCCGGCTGATCTGGATGCTCACGTTCTGTTTTAAACGTCCGCTCAACAACTGTTTTATTGCCCGCGAGGTCCGTTGCTGTCACTTTTAGCGAATGTTTTCCCGGCAAAAGTTCAGAAGATGACGTATGGTATGGAAGTGTAATGCTTTCACCATCTAAAGACGCCTTCGCTTCCTCAATTTTGCTCCATTTATCATACATATCCGCCTGCAGGATGAGGTTGCCTTTGTACGTTTGTCCCTCGGTGATATTCGGCTCGATGTGGGGCCCTGAATTATCTACCCGCACAACCAAGCTTACATTTTCCTTGCCGTCGCTTGCTTGAATATGGTGGGCACCTTCAGATAGCTTTGACGTATCCCACTCCAGCAGCTGTGACGTCAAAAGTCCGTCAGGCAGGTTGAATTGAAATTGCCAGCTTTTATTCGAGCGCTGATTATCTCCAATAAAGAGTTCCTTGTCAGGAGAAACTCTCTGATCCCTGATCACCGTACCATCCGATAACACCAATCGTGCGTTTTTGACTAAGAAATCATCACGGTTTTCAGCCGTATCAAACGGCGACACCTTTGAACCTGATCGTATCGTAATATGCTGCAGCTGCTTTCCTTTACGAAGCAGCGTCTCTGGCAATGGAACAGAATAAGTACGGTATTTATTTGTCGTATCATCAAACACCTTTAACACTTTGCCTTCCATCGTTACGGCGTTTTTAAAGTAAAGATTCGTTTTTCTCGTATCGAACGCAAAATACACTTCTTTTTCCATAGCGGGCTCTGTCACTTGTTTTTTTCCGTCAATCCACAGCTTAATACTGTCAGTGCGCCCGTCTGTTGTCGCTTTAAGAAACTGGGTTCCCGACAGCGTGTCTCTGTTTTCAATGTTCAACCGCAAACCGTGCGACTTGCTTGTTTGTTTAATATCAATCATTTTAACCGGGGTTCTTGCTTCATTGATCCCGTCCCCTGCCGTCACGTAATACTCAAGCTGGTCCTTCCCGATCAGTTCAGGCGAATACACAATATAATGATAGAGATTGTCATTGCGGTCTTTTTCAGCGAGAATGCGCTTAAACGGTTTGTTTTCATCTGTCCGATAGTAGAAAGCCGCCGTTTTCACAAGACTGCGGTCCTGTATGTCAGCGCGCAGTTCAATGCTTTCAGCCGGACGGACAGGCTTGCGGTCAGTCAAATCTTCAATGACCGGTTTTTCTTTATCAAGCTTGATTTTTCGTTTCTGCTCGGGCACCTGCGCCTGTAATACAGTTCCGGGAGACGGATTCTTTTCTCCGATTGAAATATTGAGAAGTTCTGCGGTTCCGTTCAGCGGATACTTGTAAAGCACAGACGACAGCCGGCGCAGCGCATGTTTCCGATAATGTGCAACCGAAATATCTTTTCCTGTATTCGTTGAAATCACGACTGCCCGCGGTCTGGTATTGGCCATCCCCTCTGACTCTTCTATCACCGCAAGATTTTTCCCTTCCTTTAATTGCGTCTGATAATATCGATTGAAATCCTCCGCCGTCAATTCTGGATGCCCGGCAGGCTTCAGCCAAACCACAAACGATTCGCCGGATGGTATCGTGATCTTTTCTTCCGGTCTCCAAATCAGATCGGAGTCAGGCCCTTCTTTCGGGTAACGGTAACGGATGTGATAGTCTTTAAAATCAATCGTTCTGTCGGTCGTATTATAAATCTCAATAAATTCATAACCGTCTGCACGTCCCGTGTTCTTTGTATCAATCGCTAGCTCTGTGATCAGAAGCTCCGGAATATGGGCAAGATCAGCCTGATATCCCTCAAGCTTCAGTTTCTTCATCTCCGACTCGACTCGCTGCTTCCCATTGGAAACTACAATGTAATACTCAAGCTCACTGTTCCAAATCAATCGTTTCGGAATTTGCGCGAAAAACTTGCGGACCGCTCCGGGTGTCGGATCCATCGGCACCATTTTGTAGCCCAGCTCATTACTTTGTTTATAAAACAGAAAGGCAGAAAATGCTTGATACTCATTGTCACGCACTTGAGCCTCAATCATCAGGTTGCTTTTCATTTCAGCTTTCACATCGATTTGAGGAGGATTTTCAAGCAAGGGTATGTAATGAGGCGTTTGGAATGGTCCCTGATTTATAACAGGAACAGCTTTCGGTTCATGATGGCCGCCAGACAAAACTGAAAGAAAAGACAAGAATAAAGAAGCAATAACAGTGTATTTCCTCATCAAAACACCTCCCTTTTCATGTATTTTGCGTCTGAACAGGGAAGGTTATGAGTTCATTTTTGTGCATAAAGAACAAAAAAGCGTCTGCCTCTTGAAAATCCCACTATTCCCCAGTAAACTAAGGATAGTTAACCAGTTAACAATTAAATCAGAGAGGCAAATTGATGGACAACCGTATTCATGATGAATTAATTCAAGCTATACAACAATTCGCATCAAAAAGGGATAAACGTGTCATGCAAAAGGTGCAGATACCGTCCCGCGACATGTCCTCAGAACATCTCGAACACCTCAGAAAAGAATGGACATTGACCCAGCTTCACATTGTTTCCTGTATACATGCCAGCCAAAATGTGAACAACAGCTTCTTGGCATCCCGCTTACACATCTCAAAAGCCGCTGTTTCAAAAGCAGTGCAAGCCTTGTTGAAACACAATATCATCACAGTGACCAAAAAGCCTGGCAACAAAAAAGAAATTTTTTATAAGCTAACTGAAAGCGGCAGAGAACTGGCGGCATTACATGAACAGCTTCATGAGAAAGCAAAGGAGCAATACAAACAGCTTTTCAATGAATTTTCAATTGATGATTTAAAAACAGTGACTGCGTTTTTCAACTTGTGGGTCAAACATATGTAAAAAAGCCTCACCCGCATGGGGAGAGACCTTTGAGATTTTATTATGCCCTGTCAAACGCAATGTGAAGTGAAACAGGTCCGCGTGTATACAGACCGGACTCGGCATAATGAAAACCTTCCTCTAATCTGATATTCCGCATATTATCCAGCACAATATTGGCTACAATCTCGATTTCGGTTTTGGCAAAAGCTGCTCCTACACAGTTATGGATGCCGGATCCAAAAGCGAGATGCCGGGCGGCGCCGCTAAAAGCGCTCTTGATGCCGAGATCTTCCCTATGAATATGAAACACATCAGGATGTTCAAATGCTTCAGGGTCCCGGTTAGCCGCTCCGATCATACAAAAAACAATCGTATCTTTTTTGATTTCCATACCGCCGACCACCGTATCTTGAGACAGCTGCCGCGGAATCAGCTGAACCGGCGGTTTATAACGCAACGTCTCCGCAATAGCTCTTGGCACTAACGAACGGTCAGCCAAAACATCATTCATCTGCTCGGGATTGTTGAGCAAATGATATATCATCAGTGCCAGCGTCTTATCTGCCGGTTCTGTTGCGGCTAACAGCACATTAAGAATCAGTGCCAGTATATCCTTGTCCGACATCGCCATGCCTTCATATTCAGAAGTACATAGGATGGAAATTAAATCTGATCCCGGATTGACGCGGCGTTCTTCAATGACCGGCATCAAGTATTGGGAAAGCTGTTCGCTGCACCATAACGAATGCGCCCGCGCTTCAGGAGATTGAGAGATACTCGTGATAAAATCGGCAACTCCGCTATGCCACTCAGCGATTTTTTCATGGTCTCTTTTATCCAGCCCGAGCATGTCCATCGTGACACACACCGCAAACGTCTTTCCAAAATCATTGACGAGATCAATTCTCCCTCTTTCAAGATAAGGCGCTAACAGGTTTTCTGCATTTTGTTTAATCAACGGAGACAAATGATCCAATGCGTCCCCGACAAAGCTTCTCACTACAATTCTTCTTTTTGCGGAGTGTTCTTTTCCATGCATTTGGGCCAGTACAGGGCCGCGCATGACTGGTTCAGCACGCTCAACAAGTGATTTTGTCGTGAAAATATCCGGATGCTGAAGGATATAGCGGACATCATGATAGCGGCTGATAAAATAGCTGTCTATCGACTCTTCATAATGAACAGGATCTTCCTCCCGCAGCTGTGAAAAATAAGCATATGGATTTTCTTGAAATTGATCAGAAAGTACACTAAACAATTTAATGGATTGATTCATGTTTACTCCCCCTATCATCCTTCAGATGTGAGCCGTGTTTCAGAAAGAAGCTGCTCCATTTCCTGCACAATGAGATACCCTTGATTCGGACGCATACGAATAGAAAATTCATGGTTGCTGATCTTCTCACCCAGCTTCCACGGACGATGATACGCTAGGAGTGTCTCTTCCACCTCAAGAATATCCGGAGCTCCGAGAAAAAACGGCAGCTCAGCAATGACATATTCAACAGCCAAATTCAGCATATCCTCACTGACTTCTTCCATCATCAAACTGATTCCGCGCGCACGCCCGATCATCGCTTCACGAGACATGTCCAAACAAGCGTGCCGAAAATGAGGCTGCTCAAAAAACGCATGTTCAACTTCTTGTCTCATCAGCTGATAGGCTTTGTTTTCCGTAAAATCAGAAAATGTATGGATCGCCATCGGGTCCCCGCCATGAGCCGCAAGAGCCCTTTCTGCAAATCTTCTGTTTCGCGATACCTCTTTTCTTACCTTTCGTTCAGCCTTTCCTCGGGGAGTTCCGAGCGCTTCAAGAAGATTAGCCGCCTCATGCCCCGCAAGCAAAACGGAAACGCTATTAAATTCAGCTGTTGCCCATCCAATCAATCTGTAAATATAATCCTCAGAAAACCTGCTGTTAAACGGGCTGATTCCCACCAAAACGTGCCGGCGCCGTTCAAATATTTCTCTGCAATTTTGTGTCAGTAACTCAGCAGTAAAATGCACAGGCTTTCTTTCTGTCACCATTTCGGTCATCTTATTCACCCCTAAAAACTTATCCCGCTTTAAGTCATCACCCTCAAAAATGAGTTGGAACAACTGGCACAACTGATCAAGATGATAGGCAGGCAGCACTTAAAGTTTCCAAGTGAATTATGTTAAGATTTAAACTTCTATTTCATTTTCAAAATGCACATCATAATTAATGTTTACTAGTAAACATTAGTCATTTTATCCCTTATTCTTCCACCCGTCAATATCATCTGTACCTAAATATTTGAAAATAAATGTAAATGTCACATTTTTCACACACTTTTTACACTCATACTTAGCATGACGTAGCACTATATAAAGCTCACACACCAGCAATTGACAATGAAAACAAGAAAAGATAAAATAAAATCGTTCACCAGTAAACGATATTGATTATTGTTTCATTGTAAACTATTATTCCTAAGAAAGAGGGTAGCCTATGTCTGAATTGACAAAGCGGATGATATACGACATATACGTGAGACTGCTGCACCTTAATGAAGAAAAAGCGAATACTTCACTTCAGCAATTTTTTAAGGAGGCCTCAGAAGAGGATGTAATCGATATCCCTAAAAACATGACAAGCATACATGTCATTGACTGTATCGGCCAACATGAACCCATTAATAATGCCGGAATCGCCAGAAAAATGAACTTATCGAAAGCAAATGTAACGAAAATCAGCACAAAACTGATCACGGAAGAATTCATTAACAGCTATCAGCTGACGGATAACAAAAAAGAGGTATATTTCAAATTAACCCGTAAAGGCAGGCGTATTTTCGACTTGCATGAGAAATTGCATAAAAAAAAGGAGCTGGCTTTTTACCAATTCCTCGATTCATTTTCACAAGACGAACAACATGCAGTATTGAAATTTCTAGAACAGCTGACGTCTACACTTGAAGCAGAACAAACCGATGGGACTCCGGACAAACCTGTTAAGTAAACAAAAGGCGGTGTATTCTTTATGGCTCAAACAAAATCAAAGGCGGTATTGATCTTATACATTGTTTGCTTCAGCGCATTTTTTGCATCTTTAAGCCAAAACATTTATTCGCCTATTATCCCGATTATTAAAGAATCATTCCATGTTTCCGCAGCAATGGTCAACCTGTCAGTCTCAGTTTTTATGATTGTGACAGCTATTATGCAAATTATATTAGGGACCATCATCGATTTTAAAGGCGCGCGATTTGTCTTGATTGCCGGAATTATGGCGACGGCAGCAGCCAGCATCGGCTGTGCGGTGACCACTGACTTTACGTTGTTTCTGATATTCAGAATGATACAGGCAGCCGGGTCCGCAGCACTGCCTCTTATAGCTGCCACAACGATCGGACAGCTGTTTACAGGCAGTGAACGCGGGAGTGCAATGGGAACGTATCAAATGCTCCTGTCCGCCGCGCCGGCTATCGCCCCGGTTCTCGGAGGATTCATAGGCGGAGCATCCGGGTACGAAGGGATCTTTTGGATGCTTACGGCCATCTCTGCCATTATGCTGGTGACAAACAGCATCATCTTTCCTAAGGACTCTCCCGCTGGATCTAAGCAGCAAGCTAAAGGCAATGTGTTTGCTCATTACAAATCAATATTTACAAATCGAACAGGAAACGTCATTTTGACCTTAAGTTTTGTCCTCTTTTTCATTTATTTTGCGGTGATCGTCTACCTCCCAATATTACTGACGGAGCACTATCATATTGATGTGAGCATAGCAGGACTGTTATATTTGCCACTGGCGCTAAGCACGATTGCCGGTACGTTTCTGTTTAAAAAAATACAGGCAAAAATCGCGCTGAACACCTTGTTTATCGGCAGCAATGTGATCGCGGCCTGCAGTATCATGCTGTTCGCCGCTACACATTCCGTTTCTCTTATTCTCATGGCTCTCACACTGGCACTGTTTGGCATCTCGATGGGAGTCATCCCTCCCTTGTATTCCACAATGATCACCAATGAATTTGAACATAATAGAGGGAGTGCAATCGGAGTTTTTAACTTTATCAGATATACAGGCATGGCGGCAGGCCCGATGATATCCGCCTATCTGCTCACACTGATGCCCTCTGCCATGTCCTTTGGACTCTTAGGCCTTGTATTTGCCGCATTGGGCTTTTGCCTTCTGCCGCAAATGTATCCGCCGGAGAAGCGCATTAAACAAAAAAAACACCATATGTAAAAAAGCTGCCTTCTGTATGGCAGCTTTTTTTATTTCTTTCGCAGCGGCTCTAAAATGCCTTTTTGGATCAGCAAATGGAACACCGACAGGATAACAGATGCCCATATCGCTGTGCCGAAGCCGTCAATTTGAAAACTGTCACCCATAATGGACGCGGTCATCATCAGGGTGATGGCGTTAATCACAAACAAGAACAGACCAAGCGTCACCAACGTGACTGGCAGCGTAAAGATAATCAAAAGCGGTTTAATCAGCACGTTTAAGATCGATAAAATGAGACTGGCGATAATCGCTGCCCCGATGCTGCTGACATGGATGGAGTCAATGTACCCATCAATGACAATTAATAACAATGCATTTACCAAAATGCTGACTGCCCATTTTACCATGTCATTTCATATCCCTTTCTGACGGGACGATAAAAATCCAAATGATATAAATAAGCAAAACAGGTAAAACACTTGTCATAACAGCTAAGATGACAGTTATGACTCTGAGGAGTGATGCGTCCCAATTGAAATATTCCGCGAGACCTCCAATGACACCGGCTATTTTCTTGTTTTTTTCTGAACGATAAAGCCTATTCATTCGATCACCTCTGTGAGTACTTTAGTTTGATGGCGCCTGTTAATGATTCTGAGAAGACGGTTATGTTTTGATCATGTGCCTGATTTGAAGTGAACATCATTTCTTTTTGAATGGTATCATTTTTTTCTTTCAGCATTTCAACATCCATTAATTCATGGGACAGCGAACCAAGATTGCTTTTTAGCTCTGCCTTCACTGCAAGATCGTCCGGAATCGCAAGCTCCACATTTCCGGTCGTCGTTTTCGTGTAAATGGAGCGGCAGTCTGATTCTGTTACGTTAATCGCAATATTCCCATTAAAGCTTTGAACGTCAATCGCTTCGCTTCTCCCGCGGAGATCGATCAATCCATTAATGGTTTCCGCTTCTATCGTACCGCAGCTGTGGCTGGCGAGCTTAATTTGTCCGTTGGCCGTTTCAGCTGTGGCTTTTTCAGCTGTTAAATGCGAGAACGACAGCACGCCATTTGTCGTTTTCGCCGAGAACTCTTTTACATGTAAATGTTCCCCTCTGACCGGACCATTAAACAGCTTCACCCGAATCTTATCATACTCCTTCTGAGGAATATATAAAGTCACATTCGTTTTCATTGTTTTCTTCTCAGTACGGATAAAAAACTTATTTCCTTTGATTTCGCATTCAATATGCTGAAGAAATGCATGTCTCGCCGTATCCTGGCTGTCAGCGCGATATACCTTTGCCTGGCATTCCGCTCTGATATCCTCATCTTCCCAAGGAACGATATTCACGCTGCCGTTGGCAATTTGAAGCTCAACACTGGAAAAGTCAGTATCTTTAAATTGAAAAATATGCTGAACATCATACGCATGGCCAAAGTTCAAATCAAGGTCAACTTCCTTGACCTTTTTCACAGCAGAATCAATCCAATCAAACAGCTTGGCTCCTAAAGACGGCTTGCTGCTTTCTTTTTTTTCTGCTGTAAACGGCTCTTCCTCGTCATGTACATGAACTGAGAGCGCGGTGATTTTTTCTTCTTTTTCCTTGTAGTCGCTGTCAAGCTTTTCAATCAGTGTCAAAGCCTCTTGTGCTGTAAGCTTTCCTTCCTCAACAAGCTTAAGGATTCGTTCCTTTTCTTGTTTCATTACGATCTCCTCCCCATTGTCTACTTATGCTGTACGCAGCACCTTAATGCCCTGAATCACATTCCAAATCATAATGCCAATGACAACTAAGAAATAAATAACCGCTCCCCCAATGATCACAAATACAGGCAGCAGGCTGTCTCCATCAATCACAATGGCTCCGCCCAGAAAAGAGATAAAAAGGACAAGCCAGCCGGCAAAAGGAACAATGTGAGAAACAAGAGAACGTATCGCATGCCGTTTTGTTTCTTTATCATCTACAACAAAATAAGCCACAATCGGCACAATGATTGGCGCAATGAATACACTGAAATAACAAAGTGATGCAATAATAGCTTGATTACGGTTCAATTCATTCCACACTCCTATTGTGAATTGTCCATGACAAAAGGTCAGGGACGTTTTACTTATACATACGTTTAAAACCTTTTCAGGTTTCAAATTCATTCTTTAGACATGCTCCGATTTACGGAAATTGGATTTTAAAAAGTTTTAGAAGTAGAATCTTTCGGCTGTACCGATTACAATATGTAAAAAGCTTACGGCAATCAAGGAGGCTGGACAAGCAATGGAGAAAGATCCCAGTGACTATACAGTAACACAAGAATCGGTTTTAAAGCTGATTCGTGAACAAAAAAGAATGAATCGTGAAATGATCGCTGAGCTTGAACAGATTCACGGATCTCTTCCAATCTCTCACGATATCCAATATATAAAAGTGCTGCTCGACAGCAGCAACACGCATATCGTTCAAGATTTAATGAGTGTAAGCAAGCAGCTGTATAAGAAAACTTTGTAATATATACTGCAAAGAAAAGACAAAACCCTCTGAAAAGAGGGTTTTAAGATGTTGCCGTTTCTTTCGCTTCCAAGAGCGATGTCATGCGTTTTTTGTCACGCTCCATAACAGGCTTCAAATAACGGCCCGTATACGATTCTTCCACTTCAGTGATTTCCTCAGGCGTTCCTGACGCGACAATGGTTCCGCCTCCGGCTCCGCCTTCCGGTCCCAGATCGACAATGTAATCCGCCGTCTTAATGATATCAAGATTGTGCTCAATGACGAGTACTGTATCTCCATTGTCAACCAAACGCTGAAGCACGACAAGGAGTCTGGCAATGTCGTCGACGTGCAAACCTGTCGTCGGCTCATCTAAAATGTAGAGCGTACGTCCGGTTGAGCGTTTGTGGAGCTCCGATGCGAGCTTCACACGCTGCGCTTCTCCTCCCGACAAGGTTGTCGCTGGCTGGCCGAGCGTAATATAACCTAAGCCAACATCATAAAGAGTTTGGAGCTTACGCTTGATTTTCGGGATATTTTCAAAGAAAGAAAGAGCATCTTCAACCGTCATATCAAGCACATCTGAGATGCTTTTTCCTTTGTACGTCACTTCAAGCGTTTCACGGTTGTAGCGTTTGCCGTGACACACCTCACACGGAACATACACGTCAGGAAGGAAGTGCATTTCAATTTTAATAATCCCGTCTCCGCGGCAGGCTTCACATCGCCCGCCCTTCACGTTAAAGCTGAAACGGCCTTTTTTATAGCCGCGGACCTTCGCTTCATTTGTCTGCGCGAATACATCACGAATGTCATCAAACACACCGGTGTATGTCGCAGGATTGGATCTCGGCGTTCTTCCGATTGGCGCCTGATCAATGTCAATGACTTTGTCTAGGTGATCCAAGCCTTTAATCTCTTTATGGCTGCCGGGCTTCGCTTTCGCTTTATGAAGCTTTTGCGCCAGCGCCTTATGCAAAATTTCATTGACGAGGGTACTCTTTCCGGAGCCGGAAACCCCTGTAACCGCTGTGAACGTTCCAAGCGGGAACTTGGCATTTGCCTTTTTCAGATTGTTTTCTGAAGCGCCTTTAATTTCAATGTAGCGCCCGTCCGGCTTTCTTCTTTCAGGAGGCAATGGGATGAACTTTTTCCCTGATAAATAGCTGCCCGTTAATGAATTTGGATCTTCCATCACTTCTTCCGGCGTACCCGCAGACGTCACCTGTCCGCCGTGAATGCCGGCCCCCGGTCCAATATCTATTAAATAATCGGCTGCCATCATCGTATCCTCATCGTGTTCGACAACAATCAGCGTGTTCCCGAGGTCTCTCATATTTTTCAGAGCGCTGATCAAGCGGTCGTTATCACGCTGATGCAGGCCGATAGACGGCTCGTCTAAAATATAAAGGACACCGGATAAGCGCGAACCGATTTGTGTCGCCAGCCGGATACGCTGCGCCTCTCCCCCGGACAATGTTCCTGCTGCCCTGCTCAGTGTCAGGTAATCAAGGCCGACTTTGTCCAGAAAGCTTAAACGCTCCACAATTTCGCGCAAGATCAAATTGGCAATCTGCATATCCTTCTCAGAAAGGGTAAGACCTTTGAAGAAAGCAAGTGCGTCGGCTACAGACAGCTCGGTAATTTTGCCGATGTGGCGGCCGTCAATCAATACGGCAAGCGCCTCTTTCTTTAACCGATAGCCTTTGCATGTCGGACAAGCCTTCTGAGACATATACTGCTCCATTTGCTCACGGATGAAATCAGAGCCTGTCTCCTTATAGCGTCTTTCAATGTTCCGCAATACGCCTTCAAATTGAATTTCGCCTTCACGTATTTGTCCAAAATCATTTTCATATCGGAAATAAATCAGGTCGTCGCCGCTGCCGTACAGCACTTTATCCAACTGATGCTTCGGCAGATCTTTTACCGGCACGTCCATATCAATCCCGTAGTGGGTGCAGACCGCATTAAGCAACTGCGGATAATATTGTGAGCTGATCGGTGTCCAAGGGGCGATCGCATTCTCCTTCAATGACAAATCTTGATTGGGGATGACGAGATCCGCATCCACTTCAAGCTTCATTCCGAGACCGTCACACGTCGGACACGCTCCGAATGGGCTGTTGAATGAAAACAGCCGCGGCTCAAGCTCGCCGATTGAAAATCCGCAGTGCGGGCAGGCATGATGCTCACTGAACATCAACTCCTCCTCACCGATGACATCAATCATGACCCGTCCTTCACCTAAGCGAAGCGCCGTTTCCAATGAATCTGACAGACGGGCGGCCACGCCTTCCTTCACCACAATCCGGTCAATGACAACCTCAATCGAATGCTTTTTATTCTTTTCTAATTCAATATCATCAGAAAGCTCAGCCATTTCGCCATCAATTCTGACTCTGACATAGCCTTGTTTTCTGATCTGGTCAAGCACTTTGACATGAGCGCCTTTTCGGCCTGAGACAATCGGGGCCAGAACCTGAAGCTTCGTCCGTTCCGGGTACTCTAGAATTCTGTCCACCATTTGCTCAATGGTCTGCGATGTAATCTCAATTCCGTGTTCCGGGCAATGAGGCTTCCCTACTCTCGCATACAAAAGACGCAGATAATCATAAATCTCAGTAACCGTACCGACAGTAGATCTCGGATTGCGGCTCGTTGTTTTCTGATCGATGCTGATGGCGGGAGACAGCCCCTCAATTGCATCAACATCCGGCTTATCCATTTGCCCTAAAAACTGGCGGGCATAGGCAGACAGCGACTCGACATACCGTCTCTGTCCTTCTGCATATATGGTGTCAAAGGCTAGAGAGGATTTCCCTGATCCGGACAAACCCGTAACAACGACAAGCTGATCTCTTGGAATTGTTACATCGATATTTTTCAGGTTATGCGCCCTGGCTCCCTTCACCTCTATCCGATCCATAGCCATTTGTTCATCATCCTTCCGCTTTTAGCTCTAAAAGTAAATCGCGAAGCTCCGCGGCTCTTTCAAAGTCAAGCGCCTTGGCGGCTTCCTTCATTTCGTGCTCCATCTGTTCAACGACTTTCTGGCGTTCTTTCTTCGTCATTTTCGACAGCTTCGGCGCGGCTTTTGTTTTGTATTCCGCTTTATCCTCAGCCGCTACTGTGGCACGAATAACATCGCGAATTTCTTTATTTATCGTTTTCGGCGTAATGCCGTGCTCTTCGTTAAACTGCTCCTGCTGCTCGCGGCGGCGTTTTGTTTCATTAATTGCAATTTCCATAGATTTCGTCATTTTATCTGCGTACATAATGACGCGGCCTTCAGAGTTCCTTGCGGCACGTCCGATGGTCTGGATCAGCGAACGTTCAGAGCGAAGGAAGCCTTCCTTATCCGCATCCAAAATCGCAACGAGAGATACTTCAGGAATGTCGAGCCCTTCCCTCAGCAGGTTGATGCCGACAAGCACATCGTACTTGCCAAGGCGCAGGTCGCGGATAATTTCAATCCGTTCAAGCGTCTTAATCTCAGAATGCAGATAGTTTACTTTAATGCCGATTTCCTTTAAATAATCGGTCAGATCCTCTGACATCTTCTTCGTCAAGGTTGTCACGAGCACCCGTTCATCCCGCTCGATTCTTGCTTGAATTTCGCCGATCAAGTCGTCAATCTGGCCTTCGATGGGACGCACATCGATAAGCGGGTCAAGAAGCCCCGTCGGACGAATAATCTGTTCGATCATTTCATCTGTATGCTCAATCTCGTACGGCCCTGGCGTCGCTGATACATACACGATATTGTGCATATGCTTTTCAAATTCTTCAAAACGAAGCGGACGGTT
Organism: Bacillus rugosus; assembly: GCF_023238245.1. Taxonomy (NCBI): domain Bacteria; kingdom Bacillati; phylum Bacillota; class Bacilli; order Caryophanales; family Bacillaceae; genus Bacillus; species Bacillus rugosus. The sequence continues at coordinate 3,501,747 of NZ_CP096590.1, forward strand.
ATCAAGCGCTGATGGTAGCCGGAAGCCGTGATCCACGAGCACCTGTTTTCGCGCCTGGTCTCCGTTAAACATGCCGCGCACCTGAGGAATTGTCACATGTGACTCATCCACTACGATCATAAAATCGTCAGGGAAATAATCAAGAAGCGTATACGGCGTTGAACCTGGAGGCCGAAGCGTCAAATGTCTTGAATAGTTCTCAATGCCAGAGCAGAATCCCATTTCCCGCATCATTTCAAGATCATACCTTGTCCTCTGCTCTAAACGCTGCGCTTCAAGCAGCTTGCCGTTTTCATGCATGACTTTCAGCTGCTCCTCAAGCTCCTTCTCGATATTTTGAATCGCTTTTTCCATTTTCTCGGCCCGCGTGACGAAGTGGGAGGCCGGGAAAATCGCAACATGGTCACGGTCGCCGAGAATTTCTCCTGTCAGCGCATCTACTTCCCGAATTCGTTCGATTTCGTCACCGAAAAACTCAACTCTGATACAGTGTTCATCACGAGATGCCGGAAAGATTTCCACTACATCCCCGCGCACACGAAATGTACCGCGCTGAAAGTCGATATCGTTGCGGGCATATTGGATGTCTACAAGTTTTCTGAGCAGCTCGTTGCGCTCTATTTCCATTTCCGTCCGCAGTGACACGACCATTTCCCTGTATTCTTCAGGGGAACCGAGGCCGTATATACAAGACACACTCGCAATAATAATGACATCTCTCCGCTCAAACAGAGACGATGTAGCGGAGTGTCTCAATTTATCAATTTCATCATTAATACTAGCGTCTTTCTCTATAAACGTATCCGTTTGAGGCACATACGCCTCCGGCTGATAATAATCATAGTAGCTGACAAAATACTCGACAGCATTGTTCGGAAAAAATTCCTTGAACTCACTGTAAAGCTGTCCAGCAAGGGTTTTGTTATGGGCAATCACGAGCGTCGGCTTATTGACTTCTTTAATCAAATTGGACACCGTAAATGTTTTCCCCGTTCCTGTCGCACCCAGCAGAGTCTGATGCTTCTTGCCCTCCTGAATTCCTTTTACAAGTTTTTCAATGGCTTTCGGCTGATCTCCTTGGGGCTGATATTTCGAGACTAACTCAAAGCGATCTTTCACAAAAATAAGCCTCCGTTTCTTTAACGAAATCTTCCTATAGATATAGTAACACAATGGAATGTAAAATCACTAAAAATACGAACTAAAGTTCGGTGGTTTTTTATTTCCAGCTGTTTTCGTGTATAAAAAACCTGCTTTTAAAACGTAAAAGCAGGAATTCAGTCTTTATATTCATTATGTCCGATTTATTCTTCTTTTTTCTCAGCAGCTTTTTTAGCCATATACAGTCCGCCAGCCACAAGAGACACAACATCCAATCCTACAATAAAATACGTTTCTGTATAGCCTTTTAAATAAGAGGCAAACAGCAATGCAGCTGTTAGAGCGATCGCCACATAATGATTAAAGGTGACTCTTGTAAAAAGAACAACGAGCATAAAAGGGAAAAACAATGCAAAAACGGCTTTTGTAATCAACAAAAACCCTCCTCAGGGATTCTTCATCTGATCTGATTATAGTAAAAAATGAAGAATCGGACAATCGTGCAATCGTTCCCTCTATCTACACCATACCCTTTTTCACCTAAAATCAATCACCTATTTGCACTTTGGTGCCGATAACAGCACAACAAGCAACTCTATTTCACTTATTTCATTTTGCCACTGTCCCAATCAGCGGCACTTTTTTATGAATTTATGAACCTCATCTGCATATTCAAGTCCGCTTCCAAATTCCGAGAATAAAAGAAAAATAGGTATACTGCACCAGTTAAGCCGCATTTTCATGATAATCTAACTAACTTAACTATTCATTTTATTTAGGGCTTTCTGCGTTTGACAGCATTTTCCTGAAAACCTACAATTGAGTGATAGTGTTCACTATCATTTTTCCGAACACAGGCTCCGTCATAAAAGACTAGAGAGAAAAACAAAATGAAGGAAAGAGGGGTTTCAAATATGTACTCTATAATATTTCGCCATGCAGAAGAATCCAGCCAGCTTGCTGGAGCAAAAGGCATGAACTTGATTAAACTGACCAAACACGGTCTCCCTGTTCCCGACGGGTTTATTATTCAAACGAATGCGCTCACCCGTTTTATGGAGGATAACCAGCTTCATGAGACTAGCGAAAACATCGAAAGCAGGATCATCGCCGGAGCATTTTCTGAGGAACTGAAACATGAGCTGACAAGTTCCTTTTACAAGCTGAGAGAATCATACCGATCCGTTGCCGTGCGTTCTTCATCTGCCTCGGAAGATTTAGAAGGCGCTTCATTCGCGGGTCAATATGAAACCTACTTAAATATTAAAACAGAGGAAGAATTTCTAGCTAAAGTGAAAGAATGCTGGGCTTCATTTTTCTCAGGCCGAGTCAGCAGCTATAAGAAAAAAATGAATAACCAAATCACAGAGCCGTTAATGGGAGTTGTCGTTCAGGGGCTGATCGATTCAGAAGTGTCAGGTGTTATTTTCAGCCGCAATCCTGTTACCCATGATGATAGAGAGCTATTAATCAGCGCCAGCTATGGTTTGGGGGAAGCTGTCGTTTCAGGAAGTGTCACCCCAGACACATTTATAGTCAATAAGTCTTCGTTTGAGATTCAGAAAGAAATAGGTGCAAAGGAAATCTACATGGAGTCTGCAGCAGAAGGAATCACAGAAAAAGAAACGAGTGAAGATATGCGCAGCCGTTTTTGCCTTGCAGATGAACAAGTGATCGAACTGACTGAAATCACGAAAAAAACCGAAGACCTGTACGGATATCCAGTCGATATAGAATTCGGAATCGCTGATCATCAAGTATACCTTCTGCAGGCCCGCCCGATTACAACCATTGAACAGGACAAAAAAGCGGCAGAAGAAGAACGCAGCTTCATGATGACAGACGTTGATATGAATGATTTCTGGCTCAACATGGAGTCAAATATTGAAGGTCCGGTGAGTCCGTTATTTTCTTCGTTCATTGTACCGGCACTGGAATACGGCTTGAAGAAGAGCATGCAAAAGTTCCCGATTGGTGTAGTTGTTGAAGAAGTAAAGCTTTATCGCGGACATGTTTATTCCAAAAGCCAAGGCGGACAACAGCCTCCGACTGAAGACTTAGGCAAAGAGCTTTTTCCGATATTATCGGAGCGTATGTATGACATCATCAATGACACATACCTCCCATTTTACCGAACGCTTGACCAGCTCGCACAAACTGAGCATACCGCAGAAAGCGCACTAGATGCTTTTCAAAAACTGAAGGCCTTTTATCTCACGGCTTATGAGGAGCACTTCAATATCGTTTTTCCACAAGTTCTTCTAACAAACAAACTGCAAGCAATGTATCAACATATTCAAGGAGAATCCGAAAACGCTCATTTTTACGAGATGCTGACAGGAAAAATGAACAAATCACTGGAAACAGACCGCCACCTGTGGCTATTTTCCGTTAAAGTTCAGGAAAACCCGAATTTGCTGTCCATTTTTGAGAACACCAAGACGGAACAGCTGCAGGAAAAATTGGAACAAATAGATGATGGAAAACAATTCCTGAAGAACATCCATGGATTTTTACAGGAATACGGGTGGAGATCTGTAAAAAGCCATGATCTGATTGAACAGATTTGGGCAGAGAATCCGTATTTTGCCCTGGCCAATATTCAAAATTATGTCCGCAATGGCTATCATTTTGACAATGAATTTCAGAAAACAAAAGAAAAACGAGAGAAATTATACAATGAATTCTTAGAAAACATAGAAGACCCCGATTTGCGTAAAGAATTTGACCGTTATTATCAGTGGACGCTGAACTCTGCAAATATAAAGGATGATCACCACTTTTATATTGACGCCATGCTGGATGCCAAGGCGAGAGTCTTTTTGCTGAAGGTAGGGGAATTGCTGGCGGAAAACGGTGTCATTCAAGATCGGGAAGACCTTTGGTTCTTATATGATGATGAAGTGGAAAATGCGCTTCTTCACCCTGTATCCTTGCAAGAAAAGGCTGAAAAACGCAGACAGACCTTTCATGAGTATGAACTTGCACAAGCTCCTGCCTATCTCGGCACTCCGACAAAAGAACAGCTAAAAGCTGCTGAAGACATTGTCGGCGCTGTGATAGAGGATGAAAAAAACACGGAGAATCATATTTTTGGCATTGCGGCATCAAGCGGCATTGCAACAGGTCCGGTGAAAATCATTCGGGACGCCAGTGAATTTTCTCAATTCGAATCTGGGGAAGTGCTCGTTTGCAAAATGACCACACCGCTGTGGACCAGCCTGTTTCAAGATGCCAAAGCGATTATTACAGATACAGGCGGCATTTTGTCTCACGCTGCGATCATTGCTCGCGAATACGGCATTCCCGCCGTTCTCGGGACACGTACAGCAACAGAAAGACTACAAGACGGAGACATCATCACTGTCGACGGAAGCAGCGGCAAAATCACAGTCGTCAGCCGAGCCTGATGCGTGCCCCCCTCTTTCTTATACAAGCGAGGCAGGTGTATACTTGTCCTGCCAGTATATTCGTGAGGTGAAACGTATTGAGACCGACAAACAAGAGAATCCTTGACGCTGCCATGCAGCTGCTCGTGAAAAAAGGATATCGCGCAACGACGACAAAAGAAATCGCAGAAAAAGCAAATGTAAGTGAAGCGACGATTTTCAGGAATTTTAAAAACAAACAGGGACTAGTCGAGGCTTTGCTTTCTCAGCATTCTCCAAACAGAAGCAGCATTTTGGAACAAACTGAAGGCGATTTGTACAAAGACCTGCTCCATATTGGAACCTGTCTCTTGGAGGAGCTCGAACAAAGAAAAGATCTCATTAAAATCAGCTTTCGTGAACCGGCTCTCTTTCAGGATGTCATCAACCACGTAACAGAATATCCCCAGTCTATGAAACAGCTATTGGTTGATTATCTCAAAAAAATGGGTGAAAAAGGGGTTATTCAGACAGGAGATGAAGCGGAGCATGCCGACGTGTTCATGTCGATTATTTTCGGTTATTTTATTCACCGTCTCCATTTAGGAGACCGGGTGATTTCAATGCCCCAGGAAAAAATGCTGGAGCATAGCACAGCTCTATTTGTCAAAGGAATTTCTTGATGAACTCCTTGGCATAACAAAAAGGAGGATCCCAATGAGTTCAAGAAAAGAATGGGCGCTGATCGTCTCGCTATTATTAGGGGCCATCCTGGTTCCCATTAACTCAACGATGATCGCGGTCGCGCTCTCATCTATATCCCATACGTATAACGAGTCCATTGCCAGCATCACTTGGGTGGTTACCGTTTATTTAATCGTGATGGCAGTCACACAGCCGATTGCTGGAAAACTCGGTGACATGTACGGCAATAAAACAATGTACTTATGGGGCGTCGGCCTTTTTTTAGTCGCGTCCTTAGGCTGCGCACTCTCACCGAACCTGTTGCTGTTGATTGTCTTTCGGGCATTGCAGGCTGTCGGCGGCGCACTGCTTACGCCAAACAGCATTGCCATTATCCGTCACGTTGTTTCTGAAAAACGCCTTCCAAAAGTGTTTGGATTTTTCGGACTTGGGGCAGGACTTGGGGCAGCACTCGGGCCTTTTATCGGCTCTATACTGATTGACAGCTTCAGCTGGCATTCGATTTTTTGGGTCAACATCCCATTTCTCGCCATTGCTTTATTTACGGCATTAACCATGTTCCCTCAATATAAAGAAAATAAATCTGACGCGCCTCTGGATATTATCGGCTCTGTCTTGCTTGCAGGCAGCATCGTTTCGATTATCCTGCTGACGAAAAATGAGGCTTCATGGGGCTATCCAGTATACAGTGTATTGATACTTCTTTTTGTCCCGCTTTTTTTCAGAAGAGAAAAGCGTACACAGCACCCGATCATTGATTTTACACTGTTTAAAAGCTCAACCTTTACAAATGCCAATCTATCAGTCTTATTAAGCAATCTGATGATGTATGCCGTCTTATTAATCATGCCGTTATTCATGACAAACCAATTTGGGCTTAATACGTCTAACAGCGGCATGGCGCTCTCTGTATTTTCAATCTTCATGTCAGCCAGTAACTGGGTCGGTGCCCAACTCCATCACAAATGGGGAGCAAAAAAAATCATTTTTCTTTCATTTGCCATGATGGCTGGAGCAAATCTATTATTTTTGCTATTAAGCAGCTCACATTCCGTCTCGTTCCTTATGGTCTCTCTTATCCTGGGCGGGCTTGCGTCCGGAGTCGGTCTGACCAGCATGCAGGTGTCATCCCTTGCCACAGTAGACCCCGGCATGTCAGGAGTGGCGTCCGGGATTTTCTCGACCTTCCGTTATTTCGGAAGCATCATCTCCTCAGCCTTAATCGGCCTGATTTCGGGATATCACACCCTATTTATGATTCTCTTTGCTGTATCCATCATTGGCGTTTTTGTTTCATTAGGCATCAAATCTGATGAAACGGCACGGATGGAAAAAAACTCAGCATAACACAAAACAGCCCGGCACCACATCTTCTTGCGGTGCCGGGCTGTTTTTTTATGATCCGGACAGAGCGGGTGCTTTGTCTTCATGGTCATCCTTTACGAAAAGGATACCTAATTCATGATGTTCTCCCTCATAAGAAGCCCGCTGATCAAAACGAATTTCTCCATTCAAACCGATAATTTCAAGCTTCACATATGCACGGTTATGCTGAAGCGCTTCATAAAAATCAGAAACATTCTTCACGGGTATACCATTGACTTTCGTAATAATTTCCCCGATTTTCAATTCCAGATCCTCAGCCGGTGTGTTTGGTATAATCCCAAGCACCATTAAGCCCTGATCACGTTTTGAGAAATAAAACGGAGCCGCGTTATCATTCACCCTTTGCTTAATGGACAGAAAAATACGTCCTAAAACAGCCACACAGACGGCTGCACCCGCAAGCGGTGTCCACAGTAAGCTCGCTGCACCGAGAACTGTGACGGCAAGGCCGAGAATAAAAACGCGTTTCGCTGTGATCCTTATGCTCGTTTCAGGGAGCGACCCCTGCACCCTTTGCCCGAATCCGACAAAGTAAGGAATCCACAGAAAATGGAATGACCCGCCGGGAACAGTAAAGACAGGCCACCAGCTGAGGTACGATTCTAATCCGTTACCGGGTACGAGAAGGAACAGCGGCAAAAGCCATACCCGGTTTGCCAGCTGCTGTCCGATCGGCAAACCGCGGCTGCTTACGACAAGTGCCGGTGATGTTCTCACATGTGCAGAGCGATAAGCAACCGCTCCTTCAATGATAATCAGCAAGCCTAAAAACACAGCCATAGCCGGCCAAACGACTGCAAACCCTTGCGGAAATCTCTCCAGAAAAGGCTCCGCCTGATACATTTGCAGTCCAAAACCTATCAGCATACTCACGCTGACGATATATGCAGCAGACATCCAGTTTGCGCGAAGAGTGAGCGCTGCCGCTGCAGTGATAACGGCCATAATCGCAAGTAAACCGAGAGGAATCGAGATTCCCAGTACGCCTAAAACAACTGACAAAAGGAGACCAGGGATCAGTCCCTTTGTATAAGTAAATTTCAGATCATCATAAATATCTGCTATTCTTGTATGAAAGGTTTTCCGTTCCCGTTTGATTCTTACATAGCCGAAAGCCAGGCTTATGATGATAAAAAACCAGAAAAGCGGGTGTAAGAAGAACAGGCCCGCACTTTTTAACAGTTCAATTCCCCATTGAACAGACACTATCTTTCACCGCCTCAAGCCAAACATGTTACTCATATTCTATCAAATATTAAATGGCTTGGATATCCTCAGGAGGGTTTATCTCTCTTGCGTCATCCACAGCGTGACATTCGATAGTGAAAAATCCTTTAAATAATGGTTTACATCCACATCCAATAACCCGCTGATCAGATGCATCGACCTCTTTATATCTGTCAGATTGATTCCTAATCGCTTATGGTTTTTCATTAAGTAATTAAAATAATGTTTGGCACATTCTTCATTGATGTCATTTACTGATTCGACATTGGTGTAATTGACCAAATACCTGCTGAACAGCATAAGAAGACTTAGTGCTTTTGTAGCCGAAAATGTTACGTCTTGTGTTCGGTCTTTTAATTGTTCAACTAATTCATAATATTTTTTTTCACGCACAATACTTGCCCTCTTCAATTGTGAACCCCCATTTTCTTTATACAGATAAGCACGGGCCAGTATAAGCAGCAGTACTGGAGTGCTAACAAGCATTCTCGCTAACGTTACTCTATAAATACCTGTCGTTCAGCTGCCATAAACCTGATTACTGTTCTTTTTAGAACCTTCTTATATTGTATGAAGTAAACAAAGACTAGGCAACTTGCAAAAGTTTCATTTTAAATGCATATTATCTCGTTAGAAAGTCTCTCTCATATATTGATATCGGGTAATCACAGTCCTTTATAAATGTTTATTTGTGAAAATTTTTTTAATTTCTTGTCAAAAACTCAATTTTTATGTGACTTATGGTTCATTTTCTCGTTAAGTATAAAGAAATAGGAGATGGAACACCATCTCCTTTAATTGACAAATAATGATTTAAGCGCTGTTTGGAGCTGCAAGTCATTTTTTTCATCGGATTTTTTCTTTTCCACCAGCTGATTTAATGCTTCTGCAGTGCGAGTGTCGATTACACCTGTTTTATCCAGCTTGTTTTGATCCTGAAAGGCCATAACCGCTTTTTTCATGTCTTTGCTGAAATAGCCATCGTCACGGCCCGGATCAAAGCTTAGGCCTTTTAATAATACCTGTGCATGCTTGACATCTTCATTGTTCATATCCACTTTAAGCGGCTCTTTCAGCTGCAAGGGTCCGGCGGAAAAATAATCAGGCTGCTTAATCGCAATGGTCGGCTCAATTCCTTTCTTATGAATCCAATTCCCATTTGGCGTCAGCCACTTGTAAAGCGTCAATTTGATGTTGCTGCCGTCTCCCATCGGAACAGCCTGTTGAACCGTTCCCTTACCAAAAGACGTATCACCTACAACATCATAATGCCCTGCTTCTTTTAATGCCCCGGCAAGAATTTCTGATGCGGAGGCACTTCCTTTATCCGTGATCACATTGACAGGGTACGCTTTTTTATGGGCCAATGTTGAAAAATAACGTTTTTTATCTCCATTACGTTCAGCAATTTGAATATACGGCTGATCCTTTGTAACGAAGTGCTTAAGAATTTCTTCCACACTTTGAAGATATCCGCCCGGGTTGCCGCGTACATCAATGACGAGGCCATCTATTCCTTTTTTCTCAAGGTCCCCCAGCGCTTTTGCAAAATCCTCCGCGGTATGCTCAGAAAAAGTAGAGATTGCGATATATCCGACATTACGCCCCTGTACTTTTTTCTCTGAAGCAAAAACCGTTTCGAGCGGAATCTCTGCTCTCTTGATCCGGAATGACAGCTGCTTCTTTGTCCCAGGCCGCTGAATCTTCATTGAAACGCTGGACCCTTTCTTTCCTCTTATTTTTAACACAGCGTGGTTTAAATCCTTGCCGGCCATCGATTCTCCGTTGATGCTGATAATTTCATCATTAGGCTTGAGTCCGGCTTTTTCCGCTGGTGATTTCTTAAATGGGGAAACAATAATAATTTTGCCGTCTTCCATTCCAACCTCAGCCCCGATGCCTTCAAATGAGGAATCAAGAGAATCAGAAAATTGCTTAGCCGTCTGCTTGTCCATATAGACAGAATAAGGATCATTTAGCGTAGACAGCATTCCCTGGATGGCTCCCTCGAGCAGCTTTTCTCTATCAACTTTTTCTACGTACTCATTCGAAATTAACTCATACGCTTTTTCGATTTTGTCCATAGCCTTATCCCGTTCAGAGTCAGCTTGTGCCGTCGCGGGAACTGCTGCAGTCTGGGGCTTATCCATCTCAAGCAGGTTCATTCCCGCATATACACCGGCGCCTCCGAACAGCATGCTCCCCGCTGCTATTACAGCCATTATTTTTTGATTCATCCTTTACTCCTCCTGTATGCCAGACTGTCTTTATCAAAACCTAGAGATAGTATATGTAAAGGATGGAGATTTCATGTAATCATAGAAGAAAAAGAAGGCAAAAGAAAAGCCGTCCCGAAAGCAGGACGGCTTCAGTGTGTCGACAAACCCTCGCATTTGTTGTCAAGTGTGTGCTTTGGTGCTCACGAATTTCACCATTCACTGTGCTGCGATGCTCGCTTGTTCCTAGACTTCAAGGGTTATCAATCACACTGAAAAATGACAAAATCCCAAAACGATAAACCGTTTTAGGATTCTGTCAACATTCTGGAACTGCCCCTAGAGCGGGACTGTTTTTTCTCTTTATACTCGCAAAAACTTGCGGATGGAAGTCAGACTTCCCCATACTCCAATCACTGCGCCGATTGCAACAAGCACTAACGAAATTTGGAATACAAATGGATTATAAGGAAGAAGAGAGACAAATGATCCTTGAACCTTCGGAACGACCCATCCAATGACATATTGGTAAGTGCTCAGCACCAGTGCAATCGGAATCACTGAACCGAATACGCCAAGCAGCAATCCTTCAAGGAAAAACGGCCAGCGGATAAACCAGTTCGTCGCGCCGACAAGCTTCATGATTTCAATTTCTTTTCTTCTTGCGAAAATTGTAATTTTAATGGTGTTGGAAATTAAGAACATCGCCGTAAATACCAGGCCGATAATTAACGCGATTCCGATGTTGCGGGAAACGCCGACCACTTTAAACAAACGGCTGACCTCTTCTTTTCCGTAAGTAACTTTATAGACATGATCCATTTTTTCAATCTTTTTCGCCACGTTCGGCGTATCATGCGGATCTGTCGTTTTTACGACAAACGCGTCATTAAGCGGGTTTTCCTGATCCTTCATCGTCAGGGATTTTCCGCTGTCCCCAAAACTGTCAACCAGCTGGTCAAGCTCTTTTTCTTTAGATGAAAAAGTGACACTTTGAATGCCCTTCAGATCCTTAATATCGTTCTGCAGCTTATCCTGTGCCTTCTGGTCTGCAGTCAGATCAATCAACACTTTGATTTCGACTTGCTTTTCAGCATTCGAAGCCATGTTATTCAAATTCAGCATAATCACTAAAAACACGCCGACTAAAATCAGCGTAACGGTTACAGCACTAATGGATGCAAACGTCATCCATGTGTTTCTCCCGAGAGATTTAAAACTCTCACGCAAGTGGCGCCCGAGAATTTTAATCATATGAACCATACTCCCCTCTTGACTCATCACGCACAATGATACCATCTTCGATTGCAATGACACGTTTCTTAATGGTGTTTACGATTTCTTTGTTATGTGTCGCCATCACGACTGTTGTCCCGCGGTTATTGATTTCCTCCAGTGTCTTCATGACTTCCCAGGACGTATCTGGATCAAGGTTTCCTGTAGGTTCATCAGCAATGACAACATCAGGGTTGTTCACAATTGATCTGGCAATAGATACACGCTGTTGTTCCCCGCCTGAAAGCGTGTCAGGAAATTGTCTTGCTTTATGCTTCAGCTGCACGAGATCAAGCACTTCAAGCACACGTTTTTTAATGACAGACGGCTGTTCTCCAATTACTTCAAGGGCAAACGCCACATTTTCAAAAACAGTAAGTTTCGGCAGAAGCTTAAAATCCTGGAAGACAACACCTATTTTACGGCGCACGAATGGAATCTCTTTTTCTTTAATTGTAGCGAGATCTTTATGATTAATTAAAATTTGTCCTTTTGTCGGTTTTTCTTCTCTGTATATCATTTTAATAAAAGTAGATTTACCCGCTCCGCTCGGACCAACAACATAAACAAACTCGCCGGGATGAATGGTAACAGAAATCCCATTGAGCGCTTTTACGCCGTTCGGATAGGCTTTATATACTTCTTTCATCTCTATCATGAAATCACCTAATCTTTTATATCATTTTATCTATCACACGGTCATAGTCTTCGAATACATTCGACAATTTATGACCCACTCATTTGTAAAAAGATGAAAAATCTGAAAGTTTCATTTTTCAACACACTTCATTATACGTCAAATTTAGACATAATACTATTACAGTTTCTTTTCATTCATATTGTTATGGCATAAAAAAATCCTTGCCTGCTGCGGCAAAGATTTTTTCACCTTACTTTTTTTCTGACAGCCATTTGGCAATAACAGCGGCTTCCTTATCATCTACAAGTCCCTTCGGCATATTGCCGCGGCCGTTTTTAATGATACTTTCAATTTTATCTTCGTCGTATTTGCCTCCGACCTCTTGGAGATTAGGCCCTGACATACCTTCTAAATCCTTGCCGTGGCAGCCTACGCAGCTTTGCTGATATAATTCTTCCCCCTCAGATGCAGAGGCTTCAGTCTTGCTGCCGGTGTCTGTCTTCTCTTCTTTTGCATCGTTTGAACCGCAAGCAGCCAATAGAACAGAAAGCGCAAATACAAGCATTAGTATCAATAACTTTGATTTCATGTTGAGTAGCACAACTCCTTTACGATCTCTTCCATATTATAACCTCGTTTAAGCGCGTTTGAAACCCTCGCCCAGCACCTCACTCGCATCTGCCACAATCACAAAAGCTGACTCATCAATCTGTTTAACGATTTGTTTCAATTTGGTGAATTCAGTTTGCCCAACCACACACATTAAAATCGGACGGTCATCGTCAGTATATCCGCCGACCGCGGAAATTTTCGTCACGCCTCTGTCAATCTTCTGTAAAACGGCTTCCTTGACAGCCTGCTCATGCTTTGTAATGATGAGCGCCATTTTTGAACGGTTGAAGCCGACTTGAACGACATCAATCGTTTTGCTGGACACATAGACACCAAGCATGGCATATAAACCTTGCTCAATATTAAATACGATCATAGCTGTAACGACAATTAATCCGTCAATGAGGGCGAGACACGTCCCTAATGACAGACCGGAGTACTTATGAATGATCTGTGCAGCCAAGGCCGTTCCTCCCGTCGAGCCTTTCCCTAAGTATACAATGCCGATTCCGACACCGATTCCGACGCCGCCAAAAATCGCCGCTAAGAGCTCATGATGGGTGGCAGGCTGAATATCTCTTGTCAAAAACACCACAAGCGGTAAAAAAACAGAACCTGCAAGCGTCTTAAGTCCAAATTTTCCGCCGAGCAAAATGACACCGGCAATAAATAAAGGAATATTAAAAATCCACTGTACATACGCTGCTTCAAAACCATATGACTGCAAAATCGTACTGATTCCGCTGACACCGCCGGCAGCAATCTTGTTTGGAAGCAAAAATACATTAAAGGACACACCTGTAATCGCTGCTCCTATCAGTATGTATACATAATCCTTTATAATTCGATATGTTTTATTCCGTACGTCCATTATATATCCTCCGTTTCTTCCAATGCTCTCCGATAGCATTTTAATCCTTCCCTGATCAGATGTAAATAACACCCAAATACAGTGGTAATATGCTAAAGCAGCAGTGAAATCAAGGATATGAAGGAATTAAAAAACACACCTGCATATATCAGGTGTGTTTTTCTGCTTATGATAGCTTAGAACGAAGGTAGGCATCAATAAATGTATCAATGTCTCCATCCATTACCGCTTGAACGTTCCCCATTTCTGTATTAGTTCGATGGTCTTTTACCATGGAATACGGATGGAATACGTAAGAACGGATTTGGCTGCCCCAGCCGATCTCTTTTTGTTCACCGCGAATTTCATCCAGCTCTGCCTGCTGTTCTTCAATTCTGCGCTGATACAGCTTGGCCTTCAGCATTTTCATGGCTCTTTCACGGTTTTTAATTTGTGAGCGTTCCGTTTGGCACGTCACAACCACATTCGTCGGCAAGTGAGTAATCCGAACGGCTGAATCTGTCGTATTGACGTGCTGTCCGCCCGCTCCGCTTGCACGGTACGTATCAACTTTAATATCCTCCGTACGGATATCTATATCGATCTCATCGTTAAATTCAGGCATGACTTCACATGAAACGAAAGACGTGTGGCGGCGGCCTGATGAATCAAACGGTGAAATCCGCACGAGACGATGGACACCTTTTTCTGCTTTGAGATAACCGTAAGCGTTGTGTCCTTTGATCAGCAATGTGACTGACTTGATTCCCGCCTCATCACCCGGAAGGTAATCGAGCGTTTCCACCTTAAAGCCGCGGCGTTCTCCCCATCTGGTATACATTCTAAGAAGCATAGAGCCCCAGTCCTGTGACTCTGTACCGCCAGCACCAGGGTGCAGTTCTAAAATCGCATTATTTTTATCATATGGCTCACTGAGAAGAAGCTGAAGCTCAAACTCATTGAACTCTTTTGTTAATGATTTTAGTTCTTTTTCAAGCTCAAGCTGGAGGTCAGAGTCCGGCTCTTCCTTCAAAAGATCATGAGTCATTTGCAATTCTTCGTGGGATTCATTCAATTTTTTATACGAATTGACATAATCCTTTATGCCGTTTGCTTCATTTATAACCGTTTGAGCTTTTTGCTGATCATTCCAGAATTCCGGATCAGACATTTGTTCATCTAGCTCAGCGATGCGGGCCTCCTTTGATTCGAGGTCAAAGAGACCCCCTAAAGTCCGCTAAACGAGAAGCCATATTTTCGAGCTCTACTCTGATTTCTGATAATTCCATTCCATTCACCTCATTAAAAGATCCGCGGGCGCTCAAAGCGCCGCGGTCAGCAACCTTGCCTGAGCGAACTATTCAGTCCGTCCGCAGCAATTTTTATATTTTTTTCCGCTTCCGCAGTGGCATGGGGCATTTCGTCCAATATCAACCACTTTGCGAACCGGTGCTTTCTTTGCTTTTTTGTTATCGTCGCCTTCTTGCTGCTGATGAGCCGTTGTCTGGCCCTGTACAACCTCTTCACGCTCCAGATTGTTTTCAATCTCAGCTTTCATCACAAATTTTGCAACCTCGTCCTCGATCGATTCAATCATATTCTCAAACATCGCAAAGCCTTCCATTTGATACTCACGAAGCGGATTCGTCTGCGCGTAAGCTCGAAGGTGAATCCCTTGGCGAAGCTGATCCATTGCATCGATGTGATCCATCCATTTTGAATCAACGGCTCGAAGGACGATGACTTTTTCGAATTCACGCATTTGCTCTTCGCCGAATTTCTCTTCTTTTTCATTATACTTCGTCATGATGCGATCCATAATGAGTTCATGCATTTCATCCGGCTCTTTGCCGAAGATATCGCTCTTCTCAAGCGCACCTTCATCAAGATAAGTCGTGTTGACAAGCTCAACAAGACCGTCAAGCTTCCACTCTTCAGGAAGCTCTTCTCTTGGCGTATAGGCTGCAATTGCCCGTTCGAGAGAAGACTTGATCATATTTTCAACGATTTCGCGCAAGTTTTCAGAGTCAATGACTTCAAAGCGCTGCTTATAAATGACCTCACGCTGCTGGCGGAGGACGTCATCGTATTGCAGAAGCTGTTTACGTGAATCGAAGTTGTTGCCTTCGACGCGTTTTTGAGACGATTCAACCGCGCGGGATACCATTTTGCTTTGGATTGGAGTAGAGTCATCCATGCCGAAGCGGTCAAGCATCGCCATTGTCCGCTCAGCTCCAAATCTGCGCATCAATTCATCTTCCATAGAAAGATAAAATTGGGTGATCCCCGGGTCTCCCTGACGTCCAGAACGTCCACGGAGCTGATTGTCAATCCTGCGTGATTCATGGCGTTCCGTTCCGACAACTGCGAGGCCGCCAAGCTCTTTTACACCTTCGCCAAGCTTAATGTCCGTTCCGCGCCCCGCCATGTTTGTCGCAATTGTAACTGCGCCTTTTTGGCCAGCCTCTTCAATGATCTGCGCTTCACGCTCATGGTTTTTGGCGTTTAACACTTGATGCGGGATCCCTTTGTTTTTAAGCAGCTTAGAAATCAATTCAGATGTTTCAACCGCAACTGTACCGACAAGAACAGGCTGTCCGGTCATGTAACGCTGTGCGACATCCTCCGCAACCGCCTTAAACTTACCTTCCATCGTACGGTAAATTAAATCCGGACGGTCGTCACGGACAACAGGCTTGTTAGTAGGAATCGTGACAACCTGCATGTTATAGATGTTGCGGAATTCTTCTTCCTCTGTCTTAGCCGTACCAGTCATACCGGCAAGTTTTTCGTACATCCGGAAGTAGTTTTGGAACGTAATGGTCGCCAAGGTCATGCTTTCATTTTGAATTTCAAGCCCTTCCTTTGCTTCAATCGCCTGGTGAAGTCCCTCGCTGTAGCGGCGTCCTTTCATCAGACGTCCCGTGAAGGAATCAACAATGACTACCTGGCCGTCTTCCACTACATAGTCAACGTCCTTCTGCATCGCAGCGTGTGCTTTTAAGGACTGATTGATATGGTGGTTGAGCGCGACATGTTTCACATCAAACAGGTTATCAATGCCGAACGCTTTTTCCGCCTTCGTCATTCCTTCCTCAGTCAACTGTACACCTTTTGTTTTGATATCATACGTATAATCCTTCTCCGCTTTTAACGTGCGGACAAAAGCATTTGCCTGTACGTACAGCTTAGTGGATTTTGCAGCTTGTCCAGAAATAATAAGCGGTGTTCTCGCTTCATCAATTAAAATAGAGTCAACTTCATCTATTACCGCAAAATGAAGCGGGCGCTGAACCATCTGCTCTTTATAAAGAACCATATTGTCACGCAAATAGTCGAAACCAAGTTCGTTGTTTGTGGAGTAAGTAATGTCAGCTGCATAAGCTTCCCGTTTTTCATCTTTTGACATTGAGTTTAAATTCAAACCGACAGTCATACCGAGAAACTCGAAAATTTTCCCCATCTGCTCAGCGTCACGGCTTGCCAAGTATTCGTTGACAGTCACGATGTGTACGCCTTTACCTGTTAACGCATTTAAATAAACAGGCAGAGTAGACGTTAACGTTTTCCCTTCCCCTGTTTTCATTTCCGCGATATTTCCGTCATGAAGCGCTACGCCCCCCATGAGCTGGACTTTGAACGGAAACATGCCGGTTACTCGGCGCGAAGCTTCCCGAACAACAGCGAATGCTTCAACAAGAAGATCATCAGTTGTCGCCCCTTTTTCAAGGCGCTCTTTAAATTCAATCGTTTTATGTTTCAGCGCGTCGTCAGAGAGATTTTCATAGTCTCCGCGAACAGCATCAATATCGTTAGCTATTTTTTCGTATCTATTCAGCGTACGTTTTGTTGGATCAAACATTTTATTTAAAATTCCAAGCATTTATAACGCTCCTCTATCATCACATGCCTGATTTGCAGACATGTATAAATAATTTACTAGTCCATGTATACCTCTCATTATCATATCATACCTTCTGTTATTTCCAAAGAATTTGCAAATAAGAAAAACAAAAACCTTCCGCGGTTATCGCGGAAGGTTTCTCTTCATTATTCAGTCGGTTCAATCAAGCCATATTTCCCATCATTTCTGCGGTACACGACATTTGTTAGGTTTGTTTCCGCATTTGTGAAAACAAAGAAATTATGGCCGAGCATATTCATTTGCAAGATCGCTTCTTCACTGTCCATTGGCTTTAGATTAAAGCGTTTCTGACGGACAATGTCCAAGCTCTCCTCATCTTCTATTTCATCCTGAACCGCAATATCTGTATCAGAGCCAAGGCCGTTTGCCAATAAATATTTTGGAGAGCCCTGCTCACGGAATTTACGGTTTACTTTCGTTTTGTGCTTACGGATTTGACGTTCCAGTTTGTTTGTTGCGAGATCAATTGCGTTGTACATATCCTCGTTATGCACCTCGGATCGAAGCTCCAGATCTGTCATCGGAATCGTAACCTCAACTTTAGACTCCTTGTCATTGTAAAACT
The DNA here is from genome assembly GCF_023238245.1 of Bacillus rugosus. Classification (NCBI taxonomy): domain Bacteria; kingdom Bacillati; phylum Bacillota; class Bacilli; order Caryophanales; family Bacillaceae; genus Bacillus; species Bacillus rugosus. The sequence continues at coordinate 3,519,617 of NZ_CP096590.1, forward strand.
TCAAGTTGACGTTCACATCGGCATTCACGCTATGGTCAAAATAACGCTCCAGCTTGCCGATCTTCTTCTCGACATGATCCTTTAACGCGGGTGTCACTTCAATATTTTCTCCTCTGATGTTATAGTTCATCAAAGAACGCCTCCCTTTTATTAAGGATATGTATCTATTTCTTCTTTACCCTTCACAATTCCTGCTGAAACGTAATTTTTTTGTGAAAATTCAGTGAACTTTGTCGAATTGTGTTTGTATTCCTGCTGTATGCGGTTCGGAGGTATATGTATATGCTGATTGAAAAAAACAAATACCTCACACTCGCCTAATTGATAACAAAGGGTTCCATACATCGATGAATAGACAGCATCCATTTTCTATAATGAATCAGAAAATGCTCTTTTAAATACTCGCAGAACTCATGTGAGGGAAAAGAGAAAGAAACCAATTGATCAAACTCTGCAAAAATTTGGTCAAATGCTTTAATGCAAATTTCAGCACACCGCGTATCCAAAATAAAAAGAAGTGTTGAATGTGTTGAATCCAAATAAAAAAAGGCTTGGATCAGATCTTGGTAGATCCGATCCCCTTCTGTTTTTGATAAATTCTGTTCAGCTTCTATCAAATAACATAGCCCTTCCTCAATCGTAAAAAGAAGATGATAATAAGCTGATAAAAGCGTATAATCTTCAATGCTCTTCAAGGCACTCACCTATTTACGCTTGTCATAATATCTGCCGTCAATCGTGATGTTGTTATAAGGATTTAAATACGTCGTATGCATCGCACGTTTTCTTTTTACCTGCTGAAGTTCTGCTGCGATTGACTGCTTTAATCTTTTCATTTCCTTCACAATAAGCTGATCCCATGTCAGGACAAGCTTCATCTGCTTTTTTTCTTCTTCTGAAAGCGGCAGAGATATCTCCTGAATAAGTTCAGACCGTTTAGCCACAAAGTCTTCAATTTGCTTTAAAAGTTCATCGCTTTCCGGTGTATCTTGTATATGCGACAGCATACTCTGCGTCTCAGTATATAGTTGATCTATGTTATTCATGCGATCCCGCCTGATCCGTGTCGGTCCTTCCGTTCACTTTGAATGGCTTGTTTCCATGCATCACGAAAATCTGTTACATATCCTTCGACCTCAGCCAGCATGCTCGTATCATTTTTGATGTTTGCCTGTACCAATCTTCGATACATATAATCGTACATCGCACCCATGGAAGCGGAAAGCTCTATGTTGCGGTTCAGCGTAAAATTTAATTCCTGAATGATATTTTGCGCTTTAATCAGATTTTCATTTTTACGTTCCATATCATCATTCTCAATGGCCTGAGATGCGAGTCTTATAAATTTCAAACAGCCATTATACAGCATAAGTGTCAGTTCACCTGGTGTAGCAGTATTCACTGAATTTTGCTGATAGGCTGTATAAGGATTTTGGATCGCCATGTGTCATCCTCCAAATTACATTTATTGTACAAGAAGCTGTGATAAATAGGACGCTTGTTCGTTCATTTTTTGAATCGCAGAATCCATTGCACTGAATTTTTTATAATAACGGTTTTCTATCGTGTTCAATCGGTCCTGCATTTTGATAATATCCGTGCTGATCGTGTTTAAATTTTTACCGATTGAGTAGTTATCGGCGCCCATTGTCGAGTTGCCGGCTTTTGCTTCAATGCTTTTCACTGTGCTTTTCAGTGTATCACCGATGCGTTTCATAATTCCTTTATCACTATAGTCACTGCTGTTCGTTCCGCTTGTAAATAAGGCGGCAACACTTTGCGGATCTTCTTGTATTTTGGCTTTCAATTTGTCTTCATTAATCTCCAAATGTCCTCGTAATTGGTACGCACTTGAGGTTGTGATGCCAAATTCAGTTAATTGATAGCTTTTTCCATTCGCATTTACTTGAGTATAAAAATCCGTACGCATTTGGTTCGTACCAGTGCTTATGCTGGTATCATTTCTTAGCAAACCGCTTTTCGCTTTCTCTTCCCAGAGTTCTACCTCTTTATCGGACATTGCTTCTTTTTGTTCACTCGTCAGCGGCGTATAATCTCTGTATTTTTCTTCCTTAAGCTTTTCATTCAGGCTGTCAACCAATTCATTGTATTTATCTACAAACTCTTTAATTTGATTATAAATCCCGTCAACATCAGTAGAAACAGATGTGGTAACAGGGCCTGTGGCTGCAGTTGTGTTTTTGATCGAGTAGGTAACGCCATTAACCGTAAAGTTGTTTGTCAGCTTCTCCATTTCAAAGCCATTAATTGTGACTTTTGCATTTGTTCCTTCTTTGTAAGCAGTTAGCTTATTATCAGCGTCTAAAGAAAAACCAAGCTGTCCGGACATAAAGTCGGCTGTAGCAGAGTCTGCTGCCTGTATGCTGCCTCCTGCACCTGTTGCTTTAGAAGAAAACGCAATCGTTTCTACATACTCTGTACCATTCCAAATTTTATCTTTAAATGCTGATACGCCTAGATCTGAGCTGTTAAGTTTAGAAATCACATTATCAATCGTATCTGCGCTCGTCACACTGATGTTTACTGTTTTTGCTGTTGTCTCGCCAGGCGCAACAACGTTAAATGCCAAATTATAATCGCCTTGTGTGTATCCCGTATAATTATTTGCCTTATAAGTCGCTGCGGTTGCCAAGCTCGCTACTTCAACAGTAGAAGAAGAGTTTGGCGCACTTGCGCTTCCTGTAGCAGTTAACACAGACTCATTGGAGCTGGTAACAGTTTTGCTCTGATACGTACTCGGATATGTCAACGTATTTTTAGACATATAATCTTGCAGTTCTTTTATTTTTGAGTTTACTTCACGGTAGCTGTCACGCTGCCATTCAAGAGTCTGTTTTTTTTGTGTCAGCTTATCCAGTGGCGCTCTTTCTGTCTGCATCAGCTTTGATACGATATCATCTATATCCATTCCTGACGCCAGACCTGTTATTCTCGTGACCATTCCAAACCACTCCTAATCTACTTTTTCTCATCTACAAATAACCCAAGAAATTCAGTCATAGCCGCATAAAAATCAAGCCACCGTTTCGGCGGAATTTCGCGGATGACTTCATTTGTAGAGTCCTCTATTACTTGTACATAGTATTCATTTAACTTCTCATGGAGCTCAAACTTCAGGTGAACTTGCGAAGGTTCCAAAAGCTTGTTCATTTCCCCTACCATTTCAGCAAGATTGGTATATGTAACTTGATGAACAGGAACCTCACTCTCATGATCTTTCTGATTATGTATTTGAGTATCATAACGATCCCAAACAGGTTGTAACGTAGTGAGCCTTTCAATATTCAATTGATCATCCCCTATGTCCCAATCTATCGTTTATATCGACTAAGTCGAGATAAGATTACACATATTTTTGGAAAAAAACTCATCTGTTTTAGATTTCTTGTTTGGAAATACATTTATAAAGCAGGTGGAGAATCCGATTATTATATCACGAGTTATAGACAGCAGGGGGAAAGATTTGGAGTTAGGAATATAAAAAAAGACCCCGGCAATCGCCAAGGTCTTTTTCAAAATTAACGTAACAATTGAAGTACGTTTTGCGGCTGTTGGTTTGCTTGAGCAAGCATCGCTTGAGAAGCTTGAGAAAGAATGTTGTTCTTTGTGAACTCGCTCATCTCTTTAGCCATGTCAACGTCACGGATACGAGACTCAGCAGCTGTCAGGTTTTCACCAGAAGCGCCTAAGTTGTTGATTGTATGCTCTAGACGGTTTTGTACCGCACCAAGTTTTGAACGTTGTGTTGAAACATTGTTAATAGCAGTATCAATTAAACCAAGTTGTGTATCAAATGCAGTTGCATCAGTTTCGAATGCAGTAACATCGATACCGTCAATTCCTAGTCCAGTTGCACTCATATCACCGATATTAACTGAAAGTTGTTGTCCTGCGTTTGCACCAATTTGGAATGTTAATTTGTTAGTTGCAAAGTCGCCATTAAGAAGCTTCTTACCGTTAAATTCAGTTCTGTCAGAGATACCTTTACTTCCACCTGTCATACCACCAACTTCTTCAAGTAGAGATTTGATCTCTTCTTGGATAGCACCTAAGTCAGTACCGTCTTGAGTACCAGTATTGTTTGCTTGTACTGCAAGCTCACGAACACGTTGAAGGATTGAGTGAGTTTCAGTCAATGCACCTTCAGCTGTTTGGATAAGAGAGATTCCGTCTTGAGAGTTTTTAGAAGCCATTTCAAGACCTCTGATTTGTCCTCTCATTTTTTCAGAGATCGCAAGACCTGCTGCGTCATCTCCAGCACGGTTGATACGAAGACCTGAAGAAAGCTTCTCCATGTTCTTTTGGCTAGCACCGTTGTTTGAAGACAAGCGGTTCAGTGTGTTAAGTGCTGCGATATTGTGGTTAATTCTCATTGTTTTGTTCCTCCCTGAATGTGTTTTTAGGCACGTCCTTGTGCCTCATTTTTTATAACTGGCGGAGTCTTTTGCGTCTCCTCCCGGCTACATCATTAATATCGGATTGTCTCTGATTTTGTTAATACAAAAATGAAAAAATCCTCACTTTTTTTGTGAGGATAATGCAGAGATCACATCGCTGGATAACGCTGCTGCTCGGTTATTTTCTTCCTGAATGGTCAAATATATTTCTTTCCTGTGAATATCAATATTCTTTGGGGCGTCAATTCCAAGTTTCACTTGATCACCCTCAACCGCAATGACTTTTACTTCAATATCGACACCTATTTGAATCGCTTCGTTTATTTTCCGCGATAAAACTAGCATGATTCTCCTCCAATCGGATGCTTTGTCGTATATGAGGAGTCGTGTAAAACGACTTGCTTAGCCATCATGTTCTTGCGATTCACAATAATGGGAGCCAATAAATTTGCAGTAGATTTTTCGAATGGCTCTGCCATGGTCAATATTGTTATGACTTCTATCTCTTCAATATTATCGATATCCAAAAGTTCAACAGTCGATTCATCAAGGTCAAATTCATAATTCTTAAAAAAGATGAACGGACTTACAACGATGAACGCAAGATTTTCTGAAGTGACGGACTGCAGCGCCACGAAGGGAGAGTCTTCCGAAAGCGGAAGAATGACGAACTGTTTTTCTTCTAAAAAGCCTGGAATCCCGTTTTCAAAAAGAATGATTTGTTCTTCTTTTACGTTCATTTGGCCATGGTACTTTGTATGAATGATCATTGTTCACGATCCTTTTCTGTTTACTTTTCGTTGTGTGATTCTTTCGGGTATTCTACATCTATATTTAAATCAGGGTATTGAAGCATGTCAACCTTAACGTTTCCCGGCGTATATTCAACAACTGGTTTACGCGGTTCAGCCTGAATAACAGGCTTTCGCGGCGTAATCCGAATATCAAGCTCTGACGGGGCATATTGTATTTTCACCCTTGAAAGAGAAGGAGCATAATGTTCGCCTAATTGAATTTGATGCATCTCAGAGTTCCTCTTTGCTTGTGAAGCGATTGGGTTCCCCTTATTTTCAATTCTCATAAGCTCTGCGCCTTCTTCTGCAGTACGGGCTATTCCTTCCGTTACATCCTCATGCCCTTGCTGCGCGGCTTCTTCGATTCTTTTGAATACATGTTTTCTGTCTAATTCTTCCCATGCTTGTGTTTGGTCAATCGTAAGTTTTCCTGGTGTCACCGATATTTCTATTTCCGCGCTAGGCTGTTCAATCTCTAGATCAGCTTGCGGCTGCTCCATTTTTAAACTGGCGGGCGTTGTTGTTAAACCAATTTTCCCTTGAACACTATGCATAATCAATCTGGGAATTTGCATCACTCTACCTCCTGAACTATAAAAAAAGCGAACTCCTGAGAGCCGCTTACTTTAAAAAGTCAATTAATGTAGGCTGAACAATTTGTGCATTTACAGCCAGAGTAGCCCTATGCACGCTTTGCTGCGCAATAAACTCTGTTATTATTTCTTCCAGTTCCACATCTTCATTGTCTGACAACACTTTTGTAGCTGTTTCTTCTTGAGCTGAAAGTCGTGTATTAACCAGTTCAAGACGATTGTATCTTGCTCCAAGATCAGAGCGTTCAGCGCTCATGCCATCAGAAAATTGATCAATATCATCTAAAACACTGTCCATGCCATCTAGTGAACCTGAACTAAGTGCTTTCTCAAATGAGTCAAGCATTTCAAATACATTCTGTCCGCTTTCAGAAGTGCCCCCAAAAGCTGACTTTGGATCTGAATTTACTTTCAACGTCATATTATTTGATATATTGACAACAACATCAGCGGTATCAGAAATCGTATAAGTACCGTCTCCGTTATCTGTAACCGGAGGCTTGTCTGAATTTGTGCCATTAAAGATATATCTGCCGTTCACTTGTGTATTCGCAATATTTAAAAGCTGTTCCTTTAACTGCTTCACTTCTACGCCAATCGCTTGCCGCTCCGCTTCGCCGTTTGTATCATTTTGAGCTTGAACAGCTAATTCTCTGACCTTTGATAGGATGTCAACTCCTTCAGTAATGTTAGTTTCTGTATTTTCGAGCCAGGTAAAGGCCTGAGAAGCATTACTTTTATATTGCTGCACTTGAGACAGTTGTGACGTATACTTTAAGCTTTTCATCGCTACTACAGGATCGTCGGAAGCTTTTGAGATTTTTTTCCCTGACGAAATCTGCGATTGAAGTTTATCAAGCTTCGAGTAGCTTGAACCGATATATCTCAGTGAGTTTTGCTGAATCATCCCTTGTGTTACTCTCATTTGACTCTACCTACCTTCCTCCAACACCCATGCCGTTGATTACTTTATCAAGCAATTCGTCTTGTAACGTCACCATTCTTGCAGCGGCATTGTATGCGTGTTGAAATTGAATCATATTGGTCATTTCTTCGTCTAAAGAGACCGCGCTCATTTGCTGACGGTTTATGTCAGCATCATTCAGCTGTGTTTCTGTATTAGACGCCAGGCGATTCGCCTCTTGAGCTTTGATCCCCAGCTCGCCAATCAGACCCGCATAATAATCTAACACACTAGTTTCTTTACCATTAATGGTTATTTTACCGGTTAAAACATTCGCTAATTTTGTAGCATTTGCATTATCGTTGGCTGCACCAGTCAGTGAGAAAGCAATGTTTGCGCCTTTTGAATCTATTATGCTGTCAGCAACTTTAATTTTGCCCGCCGCTCCCTTTGCAGGCTCAGTTTCACCGCCAGTAAAATCAAAAAAGTCCCCGCCTTGTTCACCGCTCTTGGTCAAACCATTTCTGTGCACTTCATTGAAAGCTTTCGCGAATTCAAGTGCCATATTGTCAAGATCAGAAAGCATTTCCGGATATATGCCCTTTTCTTCGCCGTCTGCTGTTACATACCCGTAAGACTCTACAAATCCTAAAAGGGATCCCTTACTGCTGAATGATTCCACCTGTACAGCTGTATCTCCGATTGAAATACTTGATACTAACCCAGTTTCATTATCATAGTTGGCTGCAAGTTCTGAAACCTCATAATTTTTACCGTCCAAAACAGTTCCCAGCGACTGTTTATTTTTATCAAGGATTTCAATTGATACAGTTCCTTCAGCAGAAGAAAGTGCATTCCCTCCTGATTTGTTGTAGCTGACTTTGATATCAACCATTGAGGATAATTTATCTATCAGCAAATCTCGCTGGTCATATAAACCATTCGGAAGAAGCCCGACTGGTTCTACTTGTGCAATTTGCTTATTTAAACTGTTTAATTGAGAAAGCAGAGAATTGACATCCAACACAGTTGTATTTAGCTCTGCTTTTAAGTTCGATTGAACATTTGTAAGTGATTCAGAAATATAATTAAACGTTTCAGCTACAGCTTGTCCTTTTCGCGTAACAACAGAACGCGCACTGTCTTCGTTTGTATTATTCGATAATTCCTGCAGGGAATTCCAAAATGAATTGAGCACACTGTTCAAGCCGCTGTCATCCGTCTCATTTAAAACGCCTTCCATTTGGGACAGTGCTTTGGCTTTCGTGTCATAGTATCCGGCACTGTTGTTTTGAAGACGGTATTGGTAGTCAAGAAAGATATCTCTTATTCTCTCAACTGACTTCCCTTGAACTCCCGTTCCCATTTGTCCCGCAGTTTTTTCTGCGTTTTTTGATACAGCAGGAAAATAGTCAGTTGCCTCTAATGAGACTCGCTGTCTTGTATAACCATCAGTATTGGCATTTGCCACGTTATTTGCAGTAGTGCTTAACGCTGCCTGCTGAGCGCTTAACGCCCGCCTTGCAGTTTCAAGCCCCATAAAGGTAGATGTCATATTCTGAATTCCTTTCTGCTAAGCTTTTGAATCAAAAAGTTTCATTCGGCTGCTCTTTGGAAGCTCAGCTTTAATCGATTTGCTGTAATTGAAATTATTTTCCTTAGGAACCAGCATATCGTACGAAATAGAGATGAATTGCAGCGCGTCCCTCGTCAGCTGCCTATTCATCTCATTCACTTCTTTCAGCTGTCCGAGAACGTTAGAAAGAGCTTCATATAGTTGTTCCAGCTCTTCCTTTTCACGGCCTGAGGTTTTGGCGATACATGCGGAAATGGTGTTATTTTCGCTGTATCCGAGAAAGGCGGAAGTCGCTTTGGTCCGGTCATCTTCTGTCTGCCCGATTGCTTGAATATACTTTTGTTCTTTTGTCAAAATGTTAGAAAGCTCTTTTGTTTTGCCGGCTTTGAGCGCTTCCGTCTTTTCCTCAGAAAGCGTGAGCAGGTGCTCATGCAGAACGCAAAGTCGCTTCAATTGGTCAATAATTGGCTTTGCTGACATGGGCTTTCTCCTTTTTTATTGCTTTTTATAAAAATTAATCATATTTTTCGCTATATGATTTGCGTCTACTTTGTATGACCCGTTTTCAATTTGCGCTTTAAGCTGCGCAATTTTTTCCTGGCGTGAACCAGCGACTGCGTCGGATGCATTTTGCATTTCTTTAGCCTGTGATGAAATTTCAATTTTATCTTGAGGCTGTGCAGCAGTTTTTTGCACCGCTTGCTTTTCATAATTTTTTTGGTATGGATTAACGGATTGTGTTCCAAATTGATTGATTTTCATAGGATTCCTCTCGCTTTCCGTTGCAGTCTTTAAACAATCTTAACCCTTTTATCGACTGCGTTTTCAGTTAGTTTAGGGAATCAGCTGTTTTTGGTATTATAGGCATAGTATGTGTCTTTTCTACTATTTTCCCTCTCTGTTTTCAGTGTGTCCTCGTGGTCCAAATGATCCATTTGAGCCTTTAAATCGGACTGGCAAGCCTTGCAAAACTTGCCTTCCCGAATCGATGTCCCGCATCTTTCACAAGGGTATGCCAAATTAGGAAAATGAGTGATTTGAATGCGTTTCTGCCTGATGAATTTCAATATCAGCTCTTCTTCTACACCTGTTTCCTCGGTTATCCGGCTCAAAGTCGATTGCCGGTTTTCCTGTTTCCTTAAAAACTTATATACGATCTCAAATGATTTTTCTTCTTCCTTAATACACGCCTGACATACGGTTTGCAGCTTTGTTTTTAAAAATAAAGCATTGCATTTCGGACAATTCGCCAGTTCTCCCATCTTTTTTCTCCTTATTCGATAATATGCCTGTGTTAATTTCTAGTGATTATATCGGCATAAAAACAGAATCATTTAGCTTCTGATCAAGGTAAAAGATGCCACTGAAGCGGCTTTTCCTTTCTCTAATAAACAGCGGGCTGCAAAATGCAAAGTGGCGCCTGTTGTATAAAGATCGTCTATTAAAATGATATTCATACCTTCAGCTGACTTGTTTTTTGTATCAAAAATACGCGCTGAAAGCAGGCGTTCTCTTTTCTTTTTCTTAGACTGTTTCTCATTATTCAGGCGGATGAGGGGGTGGTGAATAGGGCGGTCTAAACATTCTGCCAGGAGCTGTGCCTGGTTAAATCCGCGCTCTTCTTCCCGTTCCTTGCTCAGCGGAATAGGAACGAGAACATAATGCTTATCGGGATAAACCTGTGAGAAAGTTGAAGAAAAATCACTTTTAAAAGCATTTATGATTTCTGCATCTCCTCTAAATTTAAAACGGGAGAGCGTTTCTTTCATCATATCATTATATGTGTAAACTGAACGGTTTTGGCGCAGCAGCAAACTGTCACTGACCCTTGATTTCCACGCCTCGCAATCCCTGCATACCGCATGAACTGATTGAGGTCTGCCACACATGGTGCAGATATGTCCTGTGATTTTCTTTAATTTTCTTCTGCAGGAATGACAGACCTTTTCTTCAGGCTTTAATAAAAAAAGTGCTCTCCATGTAGCAGCTTGAGAAAATGGCGAACCGCATAATAGACAAATCAGTTTATAAATGCCTCCTCCTGCTTCGTTTGGCATAAATCGCTTGGACTCTCTGACACCATAGCAGCAGATTCAGCCAAAATGACAAGCATAGCCGTGTTTTTTTGTTTATCTACCAGCTCAGCTTTCGTATATGCGATCTTTTTAAGATCAGTGACGTAGGATGGCCTCACTTTGTTTAAAGAAAGTGCCAATACATCGTTTTTGCATACTTGGCAAGTGCAGGTCATATGAAGTTGGTCCATATATCGGTCGAGCAGTTCTTTCATTACGATTTCTTTTGAATTGACAAGCATTTTTACAGCTCCTCATCGTCGGTTATATGAGTATACTGTACCACGTTTTCAAATAATGGCTAGTCTGTTCAATTACTTTTTGCTGCCAAGTCATTCATTTCCTTTATATGCTTTCTTGCATCTAGCATACTCTTTGTTTTTCCGTAGTGAAAGAAAACGACATCACCGTCCGCATGCTCTTTATGCCGCCCGGTTCTTCCTGCGATTTGAACAAGTGCGCTTTCCGTAAAGATAGGCGATTCTGCCCCTAATACACCTGTTTGCACCTTTGGAACCGTGACGCCTCTTTCTAATATTGTTGTTGTGATTAAGAGATCAAGCTGACCGTCTCTGAATTGCTGTACTTTCTCTTTCCTTTGTTTATCTTCCGCATGCACTGACGCTGTTCGGCAATTAACATCTTTAAAGCATGCAACTGCCCTTTCCAGAACAGTAACGGAGGGAACAAACAAAAAAACCGGCCTCCCTTCTTTCACATGAAACTCTATCCATCTTTTTACCGCTGGCGGGATTTTATTTCGATATAAATTCTTTTTCCAGTTTCCGCACCATAGAAAGCGCGGTTCAGGCAAAGGTTTCCGGTGGTGTCTTGCTGGAATGCGAACTGAATGTAACTGTCCGTTCAGTGTTTTTCTTTTTAATTCTTTAGGAGGTGTTGCACTTAAATAAACAAGGGTGCTGTTCTTCTTTCTTGCTTTTTGAACACCGAATTGAAGAGTTTGATCAGCAGAATACGGAAAAGCATCAACTTCGTCAATAATCATAACGTCGAATGCGTCTTTATATCGCAAAAGCTGATGTGTGGTGGAAATCATAAGCGGAGATAAACGCCCTTTGTCATCGCTTCCTCCGTAAAGTGCTGAAATGTCTGCGCCCTGAAAGGCAGCCTTGAGTCTCGGAGCAAGCTCTAATACAACATCGGTGCGTGGTGTCGCAATACATACACGCAACCCTTGATTTAACGCGGATTCTATACCGGGGAATAACATCTCTGTTTTGCCAGCGCCGCAAACTGCCCAGATGAGGAGCTCTTCTTTTTTTGATATTGCATCAATTAAGACATTAGCGGCTTTTTGCTGTCCGCTTGAGAGCTTGCCATCCCATTTCAGCTTTATAGGCTGCCAGTTTGGTTCATCTTCCTCTATCCACGAATATAAAGGCACATCCTCACTCACTCTGCCCATCATGACACAGGAACGGCAATACATCTGATTCTTTCCAGAGAAGTAATAAAAAGAAAAATACCGCTGATCATTTTGGCCGCACCTATTACATTTATACCCCAGTTTATTTATGGATATAGAGTTTTGAGCGGCAATATATCCATTCTCGATATGCCATTCAATCAACTCATCGGAAAATGGGAGTTCAGTTCTTAGCAAATGACGGCTTTGAAGCGTCTGCTGCAATTCTTTCGAAAAAGAAATGTTCTTTTCAGCTGGCATAATCAGCATAGCACCGCCTCCTTTTGAGACAGTATGCCTCAGTCAATATTTTCTGTCCAGCAATCAAAATAAAAATATAAAAAAATCTCCGCTACTAAAACGGAGATTTTACGTTATTTAAAACACCAGCAAATTCCTAGCGCACCCTCACCCAAATGAGTGCCGATGACCGCGCCAAAATAACTGTTATAAAATTCAACGTGAGGATATTTTGCAGAAAGTTCTTCAATGATTTTCGCTGCTTCTTCTTCTCGATTTGCATGGATAACAGCAGCTCGCATAGGCAATCCTTTATTCGCATCTTCGTCTAAAAGCTCATAAATTCGCGAAATTGCTTTTTTACGTGTACGAATCTTCTCAAAAGGCACAATTACCTTATTGTCAAAATGAAGAATAGGCTTTACCTTTAGAAGACTCCCAATAAAGGCTTGGGCGCTGCTTAATCGTCCGCCCCGCTGAAGATGTGCTAAATCATCTACCATAAAATACGCCCGAACTGTTTTTTTCATTTCCTCCAGTTCATCTATAATATCTGCAGGTGATGATGCTCCATTTCTGATTAATTCAGCAGCTTTAAGAGCATAAAAGCCTTGAGCCAGACAGCTGATCTCTGAGTCAAATGGATACACTTCAATATTGTCGACCATTGTGTTAGCAGTTGCTGCACTGCTGAACGTTCCGCTGATCCCACTGGAAAGGTGGATACTGATAACCGCATCATAAGACTGGCCAAGCTCTTCATACAAAGCAACCAGCTCGCCGATTGACGGCTGAGAAGTCGTCGGAAGCTCGGTATGTTTTTTTACTTCATCGTAAAAGCTTTTCCAGTCTAGTTCGATTTCTTCACGATAAGTTTCTTCCCCAAAAACAACCTGGAGAGGGATCATATGTATTTGATGTTGTTCACGCATTTCTTTCGGGATATATGCTGTGCTGTCTGTTACGACTGCAATATTCATAGCTTCGATACCTGCCTTATTGCTTTATAACTCTATTGTAAGCGAAACGGCAGCCTAAAAAAAGACCTGCCTGATAAAAGGCAAGTCTCGTATTATAACTATCTCATTTCTACCCAGCCATTTTTAATGGCGACCACAACAGCTTGCGTCCGGTCGTTTACATTCATTTTTTGCAAAATATTGCTCACATGGTTTTTGACGGTTTTCTCACTGATAAACAATGATTCACCAATACCGCGGTTGCTTTTTCCGTCTGCAAGCATCTGCAGCACTTCACATTCCCGTCTAGTTAAAATATGTAATGGTCTGCGGATTTCAGGGTAGACCTCGTGCTGAGGGTGTGCAGAAACTCCGCTTGTTGCAAGACGGCGGAATTCGTTAACGAGATTGTGAGTAACCTTCGGATGAAGGTAAGAACCTCCCTCGGCAACTACTTTAACCGCTTCAATTAATGTATCAGCATCCATCTCTTTCAGCAGATAACCTCTTGCTCCTGTTTTCAGAGCATGTGTTACATAATTTTCGTCATCGTGAATTGATAGAATAATTACTTTTGATTCAGGATACAGCTCTACAAGCTGTTTTGTAGCTTCCACACCATTTACGTTTGGCATATTGATATCCATGATCACAACATCAGGATGATAGTGCTCTACAATACGAGCCGCTTCGTCTCCGTCGTCGCCTTCGGCTACCACTTCAAAGGTAGGTTCAAAATCCAATATCCGTTTAACACCTTCACGAAATAACTGATGGTCGTCGATAATAACAATGTTTACTTTAGTCACAAGCCACGCCTCCTTGTATTATTGTTCTATATACTCTAGCATTCGGTCAATATGCCTTTTGGCTCTATTTTACAAATCATAGTCAAAGAGATAACGGAACCTTAATCATAATAAATGTCCCAAGACCTATTTTGGAATCTATTGTCATGGTTCCTTCCAATAGATCTACTCTTTCTTTCATGCCCAGCAAGCCGAATGACTTGTTTTTCTTCTCTTTCGCTTCCTTCAGGTCGAACCCTTTGCCGTTATCTTTTATCATTAAAATCACAAAATCCTTTGTGATCTCAACTTTGACTGTAATTTCTTCAGATTCAGAATGCTTTAGCGCATTAGACACAGCTTCCTGTGCGAGCCTGAAGAGCGCAACTTCAAACTGAGGCGCAAGCCGCCTATCCTCTGTTTCACCAATGCACTGAAAATGTATTTTGACCTTCCCGTTATATTCCTCGGTTGTATATAGATATTTTCTTAAAGTTGGAATCAGGCCTAGGTCATCAAGGGCCATCGGTCTTAAATCATATATAATCCTTCTCACTTCGTAAAGGGCATTCCGCACATTTTGACGGAGATTTTTAATTTCTTGGAATCCGTCCTCAGCACCCCGGTCACGGAAAATCCGCTCGATTAATTCCGATCTCATCATAACATTCGCCAGCATTTGAGCAGGTCCGTCATGAATTTCTCTGGATACTCTTTTTCGCTCTTCTTCCTGTGCCTCAATAATTCTTAAGCCGAAATCCTGTTTTGCCTGAGCATCAGCCAGAAGCAATCCGACCTCGCGCAAATCCTGATTCAAATAGTTGAGCACAACTGTTATTTGGCTTACCAATGATTCAGACCGCTCAATGATTTCCTGAAGGCCTAACAATCTTCGCTCTAAATCATCCCGGCGTTCGCGCAGCTGTTTCTCACGCTGCTGGATCATCGTCAATTCTACCTGCAGCTTATGGGCTTTTTCGTAAGCATTGCGGATTTCTTCTTCACTGAACCTATGAAAATTGCGGCTGACCTCGGATAAACGGTTTCTCGCATGGCGGGTTTGCACTTCAAGTTTATCGCCAAGCTCGATAACTTCATACACCTGCTGTTTAATTTGTTTCAGTTCTTCAACCAGCTGTTCATACTGCTGGCGTGACTGTTCCCCGATTTGAAAAACCTCGTCCTTGCTCCCGTCAACGGTTTTCAGCATCTTCATCAAAATAGAATCCAGAACTTTGGAATCCATCTTTGTTTTATTCATAATTTCCCTCCGTCACGGCGTTGTCATATATTTTTATTATAAATGTAATTGATCTGCAAATTATGTCGAATTATAATGAAAGAATGCGTATATTCTAGAAAAAAACAATTTTATATACCTTCTACTCTTTATGATACCAAAATACGCACAAAAATTCTAAAGACTGTACGAATTTCTATAGGCAGTCTTTTATGCTTAGCAGGGGGTCAGCAAGCATGCTGCACAGCTATTTTACTGTGAAAGAAACAGGAGAACACGAAATTGTTATAGAAAAATCGCGTTTTATCTGTCATTTAAGCCGTGTTTCTACCGAACAAGAGGCACAGGAATTTATACAGAAAATAAAGAAACAGCACTGGAATGCGACTCATAATTGCTCGGCTTACGTAATTGGCGAGAACGATCATATACAAAAAGCCAATGATGATGGAGAACCAAGTGGTACAGCGGGAGTGCCGATGCTTGAGGTATTAAAAAAACGCGGACTTAAAGATACTTGCGCCGTCGTTACACGATACTTCGGAGGCATTAAACTTGGAGCCGGCGGATTAATTCGCGCTTATGGGAAATCAGTGTCTGAAGGATTAAATCATATAGGTGTTGTAGAACGGAAGCTTATGCGGGTCATGCATACTTCCGCAGATTACACTTGGCTTGGCAAGATTGAAAATGAATTAAGGGAATCACAATTTCTGTTAAAGGAAATCCATTATGCCGAAAATGTTGAATTCGAAACATACGTGGAAGAAACAGAAACAAACACATTTTCTGAGTGGATGACAGAACTGACAAATGGAAAGAGTGATATTAAAGAGGGAGAGTTGACGTATCTTGAAAAAGCCGTCAATCACATAAAGGAGACTGAATAATGGCTGAACGCGTTAGAGTGCGTGTGCGAAAAAAGAAAAAGAGCAAACGCAGGAAAATTTTAAAAAGAATTGTGTTATTGTTTGCCCTTGCATTATTGGTAGTCGTAGGGCTAGGTGGATATAAACTTTACAAAACCATTAACGCTGCGGACGATTCATACGATGCCCTTTCCCGCGGAAATAAATCAAATCTTCGCAGCGAAGTTGTAGACATGAAGAAAAAACCATTTTCTATTTTATTTATGGGAATAGAGGACTACGCGACCAAAGGACAAAAAGGGAGATCCGACTCTCTTATTGTAGTTACCCTTGATCCCAAAAATAAAACCATGAAAATGCTGAGCATTCCGCGTGATACACGGGTGCAATTAGCCAGTGACACAACCGGAAGCAAAACAAAGATTAATGCCGCTTACAGTAAAGGCGGAAAAGATGAGACCGTTGAAACTGTTGAAAACTTCTTGCAAATCCCGATCGATAAATATGTCACAGTTGATTTTGACGGATTTAAAGATGTAATTAATGAAGTTGGCGGTATTGATGTAGATGTACCTTTCGATTTCGATGAAAAAAGTGACGTAGACGAAAGCAAACGGATTTACTTTAAAAAAGGCGAGATGCACTTAAACGGCGAAGAAGCCTTGGCGTATGCCCGTATGAGAAAACAGGATAAACGCGGAGACTTTGGCCGTAATGACAGGCAGAAACAAATTTTAAATGCACTGATTGACCGAATGTCAAGTGCAAGCAACATTGCTAAGATTGATAAAATCGCAGAAAAAGCCAGTGAAAACGTTGAAACCAATATTCGCATTACTGAAGGTTTAGCGCTGCAGCAGATTTACAGCGGCTTTACCAGCAAGAAAATCGACACGTTGAGCATTACAGGATCTGATTTGTATTTAGGGCCTAACAACACGTATTATTTTGAACCTGATGCCACAAATCTGGAAAAAGTCAGAAAAACGCTCCAAGAGCATTTAGATTATACTCCAGATACAAGCAGCACTGGCACAGATGAAAGCACAACAACTGACGGTACAACAAGCGGAAGCAGCTATTCGAATGACAGCAGCACAAGCTCAAACGGTACAACAAATTCAACAACTGATTCATCTTATTAAAAAAATGCCCGGTCCTTTAGAGGATCGGGCATTTTTGCACAGAAAAAAACTCCGGCACATTAGCCGGAGTTTTTAATTCCTTTTCACCAGTCGTTTATAAAATTTCGTAAACGGCTTGAATTTTTCATTCACAAGTCCTGTCACTTCTGCAATAATCTGCATAAAAATAATTAAAATGAAGATAATAAACAAAGAAAGCCAAATCGTGGCACTTTTGAGCACAATTGCACTTATACTGAAAATAAATCCAATCAGATAAATAACAATGACCGACATCCGATGTGAAAGGCCAAAGGCCATCAGTCTATGGTGGATATGCGACTTATCGGGTGCCGAAATCGGCTGTTTGTTTAATATTCTCCTGATAATAGCAAACGTTGTATCAAAAATCGGTACGCCTAGTATAATAACCGGGATAACGATACTGAACAATGTTACACTTTTATACAGGCCTAATAATGAAAGAATCGAAATACAATACCCTAAAAAAAGTGATCCTGTATCACCCATAAAAATTTTTGCCGGATGAAAGTTGTAAAACAAAAATCCAAGCGTGCTGGCGATCACAACCAATGAGAGTGACAGAATCAGTACTTTTCCGCCGGATAGCGCCATAACGGCGATTGTTGACAGACCGATAACAGAGAGACCGGCAGCAAGGCCATCCAATCCATCAATCAGGTTAATTGCGTTCGTGATGCCGACGATCCATAATACTGTCAGCGGATAAGCCATCCATCCTAACTCAAATCGTTCTGTTAAAAAAGGTACTGAGAAAAAATCCATTTTTAAGCCAGTGCTTACAATCATGATGGCTACACCTAATTGAATCAAAAACTTAACTTTTGCACTTAATTGATATTTATCGTCAAGAATACCTAACACAATAATGATGAATGCTCCGACTGTAATAGCCGTCATTCTTGTCTCTGTGTAAATACCGGATGCAAGCACGCCTGCAACCACCCCGATAAATATGGCCAGCCCGCCCATCCGGGGCATTATTTTGTCGTGTACTTTTCGATTGCTGGGCTGGTCAACTGCACCTATTTTAATCGCAATCCTTTTTACGATTGGGGTTATGATTAAAACCGTCAGCAGCGAGACAATAAACGCAACAACAATGCGAATCATGCGTTCGTCAAGCATAAAGAAGTCTCCTTTGGAATTAAATGAAGTCTTTATTTATATAGAGAACCGTTCCTTCCATTATACCTTCTCCTTAGTTATTATAACAAGCTTCATCAAAAAGAAACACGTATAATCAAAAAACGCGCATCCCAAATTATAGGACTACGCATGTTTTTGAATCCCTGTATATTTCATAATTTGTTTAAATAAACTGGTCCAATCCTTTGCTTGAGCGATGTTTCGGCGCATTTCTATATATGTTTCATCTCCGTTTTGGCCGATTACTTTTTCACAAGCGGCTATAAAATCAAGCGGATGATCGCCTTCTACATATTCGTATACATACGGCTTTTGCATTTTTGAGGTTGACGGAAGATTAGAGCCGACGACAGGCTTTCCCGCCGCTAAAAATTCAAATAGTTTCAGCGGAAACACAGCTTGATTATAAGATGAATTTTTATATGGCATAATGCCGATATCGATAAGCTCCATATAATGCGGAACTTCTTTTGGATCTGCCGGGCCGGTCCATATGACATTGGGAAGCCTCAGAAGCTCTTGAAACGAGACATCGCCATTGGTGGCATCCGGGCCAACCCATAAAAATGTCCAACCAGGCTTTTGCAACGCGGCTTCTTCAATCATTTTAAAATCGAGCTTCGGTTTAATTCCGCCGATAAAGCCTAATACTGCTCCTTCTCTTCCCTGTAATATGCTGCGATCGGGAGCCGTTTTATTTGCAGAGAACAGCTCATATTCAACACCGTTTTCAACAGTATGAACCTTATCTCGCCCTTCAGTCAGTTTTTTATCTACTTCTTTGTGAAGATAATCCGATGAACAGGTAATGGAATCAGCACGATGTATAATTCTTAGCTCCGCCGATTTAATGACTTTTCGCCGGAATCCAGACAGCAAATTTGAACGGCCGCTGATCGGCGCGGCCCATAAATCACTGCAATCATAAATGACATGATCCCAGGGGTACAGCGAAGACAGCAGCGGGAACCCGGGAAACGTATACCATAAACAGCAGCGTTCTCCGTTTGCAGTGGCAGCTGTCAGTTCATCAAGTAATGGTGAGAGCTTATGTCTGTAAAAGACATCTGTGTATCGTCCGAAACGAAACATTTTTTTCTGCAGCAAGTCTTTGACAGCGAATTGCCTGATGCCTGAATGAACTTGCTGAAATTCATTTCCCTGGGGGCGCGGAGCCGGACACACCCAAATGACTTCCTTCGTTTCCTCCTGATCAGCTAAAAATTCTGCCAGCCGGTGCCTTCTATATCTCAATTGGTCTTTTCCCCATTCAGCAGTGGCAACGACGACATGAATGATTGCTTCTTTTGTTTCCACCTTCATCACCTTTTCTCTCTGTTTGCGGCTATAATCTCTTTTTCACCGCATTTTTTGCATATTGAACAAAACACCATGTTGCTTTCATTAAATGCAGCCGTTCGATCTCCCTGTAGACAAACCACGTTTTTTTCGCTGCCTTCCATTTGTTGCTGGATATCGAGTTATTGACAAGCCGATATTCAGCCAGACATTCATTCATTCCATAGGCGGTAAATCCTTTTTTCAAAAGAGACAGCCATGTGGCCAAGTCCTGCCTCGTTCTGATATTCGGCATTTGGATCTGTCCCGTTTGCTCCCTGTCAATCATCACCGTCAAGCAGCCGATAATCGTATTTTTCAAAGCATCATCGTACGTCAGGCTTTCCGGGGCATGAATAAATTTATCGAGCGGGGTCCCGTCCTGTGCCATTAGGCTGTAGCCTGTGAAAGAAAACGCACAGGAACGTTCCATCATAAACTCAAGCTGCTTTTCCAGTTTGTCTTCTTTCCATTTGTCATCACTATCAAGAAATGCTACGTAACGTCCTTGAGCGCGCTCCAATGCTTTGTTGCGAGCAACCGCGGCTCCGCTGTTCTCCTCCAGATACACCACCTGAATTCGTTCATCTATCTTTTCATACTGCTGTAAAATGTCGCGTGTGCCATCCGTAGAGCAATCATCCACGATAATCATTTCCCATTGAGAGTGGCTCTGATCTAAGACAGAATGAATCGTGTCTTCAATATAGTCACGCGCATTAAAGGAAGGCGTAATAACAGATACGAGAGGTTTCCAATTGGTCATGATCACATCTCCATCGTATGATTTTAAAAGGATTCCCTGAAAAATTCAGGAATGACAACGAACATAAAGGCAATCGTGAGGCCGATCATAACGCCGAGAACCGCTTTCTTTTTCGGAGACATTCCGCCGCCTGCTGTCTCACTTACAGTTTCAGAATCAGTGACACTGGCCGCTTTTAAATTAAGCTGCGTGTTTTTCAGCTCATACAAAAATCTCTCTTTATCCACTTTGGAATCCTCGCTCACCGACTCGCCTTCAAGCGCGTCTATGCTGCGGCGGATGACGGCTTCTCTTTCTGCATACAGTTTTTGATCGTCTTTGAGAAAAGCAGAGGAAATAGCGTTTAAGACAGATTCTGTTCTATCCTTATCCTCGTCGCTATAGCTCAATGTCAGCAAAGATTTAGATTCCGTTTTGATGGTAAGCTTCTCTTTGATCTCTGCCAAATCTTCATCCTTTTCATCAGGAAGCGCTTCCTTCAAAAAAGAGTCGCTCTTAAGCAAAAGGGGAATCTCTTCTATGCTGTTATAAACCGGATGATCATATCTCCCCACAGCTAAAGTGTCCTCAGCTGTATAGCTCTTTTGATCAGCGATCTGTGACGGCAGGATATACCCCGCCGCGCCTAATATAATTGGCACTGCTATTATCCAAATGATATTTTTTTTAATGCGACGGGCTATTCTTATCAATATATCGTTCATATAAGTCTCCCTGCTTTTTGTAGTCTGTTTATCTGTACATCGGTTCAGGCATCTGTCTGGATCGCCTTAACACATTGACGGCGGCGATGACGAGTGCCAGAAACACCCAATGGAAAAATAAATTTGAAACAGAGCTTGGGCTGATACTAGATACCAGAAAACTGACCAGAGCAGTAATAAGCCCTTCTGTGATCAGTTTTGACTGATTTTCTAATTTTCTTTCATAAAATTTGTAAAGCACCCATATGAGGTAGGCATAAACGGCCAAATATCCCAGCATGATGAACAAGCCAAAGTTAGTAAGGATTTCAACGAGCCAGTTGTGCACCTCTGCCACATTGTCAGTATCATATAAAGCTTTGTGCTCAAGATAATAGGATACATTCCCTGCTCCAACTCCGAATCCGTATGAATCAAGGAAAAAGTGCCATGCGTTTTTCAGCAGATTAGCCCGAGCCACATTTGATGGAAGCCTGTCATGAAATGAATGCAGCGCCTGCGGGGCCAGAAACAGCTCCCAAAACTTTGAATACAATCGGCTGGCGAAAAGAACTGCAAAAATGGCAATTCCCGCCGCTGACAGCCATATGGCCATTTTCTTTAGAACAGGCGGCAATACAATGAAGATATAGACAGCAATGCCTGCAAAAATCCCCAGAAGGCTGGCTCTTGAACCGGTAGCAAAAATTAAATACAACGCACAGATCGAGAGCACAAGGCCAATCGCCTTGATATATCCATTTTTTATGTTTTTCATCAAAGTGATGTAAAAAAAGAAGCTGATTGATAAAAAGGTCGCAAAGTCATTTTGATTAAAAAATACCGAGGTCGGATAATGCTGCTTATACTCCGGTCCGTTGTACAACGTTGAACTCGGGAGATGATGATGGGTGATATGATTGTAAAAACCAATGATCATCAGGAATACTGTCATCACCAGCCAAATGGTATAAACCATCATCAGCCGCTCCATTTTTTGCACATACATGACAATGAGGTAAATGAAGAAAATCCCCATTGCCAATAAGGCCAAATATTTGATGCCGGCTGTGACCGACTTAGCCCACAGTAGAGAAACAAGGCCGTATATAAACCAAAAGGCGAAAAAGAGCAATATTCCTTTCACTTGCAGCCCGTTCCATCTTTCAATATGTGTTCGATTCCGAACCATCCCGATCACATGTAGGCACCCCGCAGCAATGAGCAGAAGCCTGTAAAGGAACAAACTGAAAAATCCAAGATGAATCGCGAAAAATGCATTATTTAAAAAAGTGCAGGCGATCAAAATATAGATGACAGCCATGAAGAGCCGTTCTTTTGTTGTAAATGCGGTTGCAAGCGTCAGCGCAAACAGACTGATCACCAACACCGCAAGCAGGGCAGCCATCTGCATGAAACCTATATCTTTCTGGATGGCTCCCAGCAATAGGACAACTCCAAATATGGCAGCGGCCAGTAACGCAAGCGTATGGACCGCTGAACGTTTGATACTCACATGTTTAACCCCTTTCCTGATGTTTCAGGAGCCGGCGGCCGAGCCTAGCATCCGGCAGCTTCAACCAAGTAACACTTTTTCTTTTTATAAATTGACGCTCCCCAAGTCTTTAGCCAATTCCTCGAGCGGCAAGCCCGGAAAATACTTGTCAGAAGGTTCCGTTCCCCGAACGGCAGGGCGGCCGATAGAGTGGTAAATGTATCCGGCTGCCTGCATCTCTTCAAGTGAAAATAAATTTCTGCCATCGATGATGATCGGCTGTTTTAAGAGGGTTTTCACTTTTACAAGCTCCATTTCTTTTACTTCCGGCCAATCTGTTAAGATCAGGCATGCATCTGTGTCCTCAATCGCATCATACACATCTGTGTAATACTCGACCTGTTCACCAAGAATGGCTGAAGCTTCAGGAATAGCGATCGGATCGTATGCTTTTACATGCGCGCCCAGCTGCTGAAGCATCGGAATAATATCAAGAGCGGGAGCAGATCTCACATCGTTTGTATTCGGCTTGAAGGCCAATCCGAGGACTGAAATGGTTCTTCCTTTGATGCTTCCCATGACAGTTAAGAGTTTATCTACAATATGAACGCGCTGCTTTTCGTTCGTTTCAATGACAGCTTCGATGAGCTTAAATGGATAGCCGGCCGATTTTGCGATTTGGAGCAGTGCGGTTGTATCCTTAGGAAAACAAGAGCCGCCGAACCCAATACCCGCTTTTAAAAACTTTCTGCCGATACGGCTGTCAAGTCCCACGCCATCAGCAACTTTTGAAACGTCTGCACCGACTCGCTCACAAATGTTTGCGATATCGTTAATAAAGGAAATCTTTGTCGCCAGAAACGCATTCGCGGCGTATTTAATCATTTCTGCACTTTCTAAGTTTGTTTTAATCACAGGAGCGTGGAAAGGTTGGTGCAGATCCTCAATAATGGCAGCGGCTTTATGACTTGTTGAGCCAATCACGGCACGCTCCATATTCATCGTGTCATGAATCGCTGAGCCCTCCCGAAGGAATTCAGGGTTAGATACAACATCAAATGAGAATCTTCCTTTTGAAGCTTTTTGAACGATAGATTGAACCAGTTTTCCTGTTCCGACCGGGACTGTGCTTTTATTTACGATCACTTTATAGCCGTTGAGGTGCTCACCGATTGTTTTCGCCGCCGCTTTTACGTATGTTAAATCAGCTTCACCTGTTTTGGACATCGGCGTTCCGACTGCAATATAAATAATGTCTGACGTCCGAATGGCGGACGGGATATCGTTAGTAAAAGACAGGCGCTGATTCATTACATTTTTTTCAACTAAATCTGCAAGCCCTGGCTCATAGATCGGGATTACTCCATTTCTCAGACTTCTGATTTTTGATTCATCGATATCACAGCAAACAACTTTATTGCCGATTTCCGCAAAGCACGTGCCTGACACGAGTCCTACATAACCTGTTCCAATGACAGCTATTTTTTTCACAGCGCTCATCCCTCTCCTGTAAAATACCTTCCTATTTATATTGGTCGCAGTTTCTTACGATTAAACGGACGTTTTCATGACCGTCTGATACTGATAATGCAAGGCCTTGGCATTTTTTCCGGCGTCAAATTGGGCTTGCACGATTTCATACAAATCATCTGCTACTTCCGGTTTCCATATTTGCTCATGTTCGTACAGAGCGATCGCCTCCGCCAAGGCTTGAGCAGATTTCGGTTTAATCAGCAGATGCCGATGCTTTCCGAATAACGATGACACACCGCCAACATCTGTACAGATGACAGGAACCCTTAGCGCCAGCGCCTCAATCACAACAGTCGGCATCCCCTCACTGTAAGAAGGAAGCACGAACATGTCTGCCGCAAACAAATAGTCTCTTACCTTATGATTCGGCACTTGGCCTGTGACGATATGTCCTTTCTGGGTCAGCATTGATTTTGCAGGACCATCCCCGACGAAGACTGCCTTAGGAGGTTCCTTCAACGATTCGATGGCTTCAGACAGTTCAAAAATGCCTTTCTCTCTAACGAGCCGGCCCACATAGACGGCCAGACGCTGCTCGAGCGGGAGCCCGAGTTTTTTTCTGATTTCTTCTTTTGTCTGCTCATTCTCCTGAAAGCGGCTGAGCTGTATGCCGATCGGCAAAACCGAGCTGTCAAAGCCGGCAAGCTTTTTGGTTTCTTCCTGGAGCTTGTGGCTAACAGTTAAAACAGCTGATGCGGAACCTACTGCGTGCTTGAATGCTTTAAACGCCCCTTTGCTGTAATGCGGATAGACATTCACATCACTGCCGTGCAAGGTCAGGACATAAGGAATTCGCTCTGACTCCGACACAACTGCAGCAGCCCCGCCCGATGGCATAGCAAAATGCGCATGGATCAGATCCGGATGTAAGTCGTGCTGTTTCATCGTTTTTAAGACAGATGATGCGATTCTCCGGTGAGGCTGCGCCCACTTCAGCTGGCCAGGAATTGCTCGATAGAAAGGCCGGTAAACCGGTATCCCCTTCCTCATCTCATACTCAGGTCTGGCATCTTTTTTTCGATATGCCTTTTTCAGCATGCGGGCAGGCGCGGAATGAAAAGGCCTTGGGCATATGACGGTAATATCAAGCCCGAGTTTTTGCAGCTCTTGCACCTGTGTCTCATGAAACACACCCTCACCGGGTTTCAGGCTGCTCGGATATACGCTTGTGATCCACAAAATCTTCATGACAAACGTCCTTTTCTTAGTAGTTTGCTTTTCGTTTGAGGGTACGCTTTTACTAAAAGAAAGAGATAGCACAGCGCCCCCGCCGCCACTGAAATGGCCAGCCTCATTTCTGCCTGCAGACTGAAGTGTTCTGTACCTAGGCTTACAGCAAATGCGATGATGGCCATCACGGCTGTGAGCAGAAACGGCTTCATAATCGACTGGAAATAAGCCGAAAGATTAAGCTTGATGACATATGCCAGAAGCCAGCGCCCGATCAGAAAATTGAAAACGCTAATGATGGCATATACCCATGCGACTGTCAGCAGACTTCCCGTCTGAACGGCTGCAAACAGTGACAATCCGTACAGCAGCAGCACGCCGGAATCCCAATAAAACGCTAAGTCCGCTCTTCCTTTAGCTAGAAGCACAGATCCATTTGGATTCATAAGCACTCTGAGTATCCCGACAATGGCCAGAACATTTAGGACTGGAACAGCTGCAAGCCATTTTTCTCCGAAAACCGCTGCGATAAAAGCATCTGACACAGACACGAGCCCGATTAACAGCGGAAACGAAACAAGTGCAAGCATTTTTGTCATATTTAGAAAGCCTTCTCTGATCACGCTGTTTTCATATTTGTTTTTTGCAAAAACAGGGAATGCCACCCGTGTCACGATTGGATTGATCTTCAAAACCGGAATGGTGACAATCTGGTAAGCAAGGTTATAAATCCCCAATGCTTCAGCACCGATAAACCGACCGATCAAAATCATATCGATATTCGCCCCCAGCCTGTTCACAAGGCGGGATGAAAGCTGAAAGGCTCCAAAGGAAAAGAACTCCTTCATTCCCCTCAAGTCAAAAACAAAAGCGGGGTGCCATTTTTTCCGGTATACAGCCCAATATAAAATCCCCTTACTGGACTGCAGCAGCACTTGGGAAATGACGTACGCCAAAATTGCATCCATCATAAAAACCGCTGCCGCTAAATATCCGAATGACAATACATTAGAAAAAATCTCAATTTTGCTTAAGGTATTAAAATGCAGCTGCTTTTGCAGCATATACTGATACTGCTGTCCGATTGGGGCAACCAAAAACATAATCGCTAAAATCCGAATCAGAAACACCAGCTCTTCCCTTTGATAAAATCCCGCAATGACGGGACTGCTCACATATAAAAGAACAAACAGCAAGACGCCGGTCATAATGTTAAGCCAATATAATGTTGACAGCTGGCGCTCTGTTGCATCATCCCGCTGAATTAACGCTGCGCCAAACCCCATATCAAGCACAATCTGGGCGAAAACTGTAACCGTTGTGATCATGCCGACGAGTCCGAATTCCGTTAAGGTCATCATATTTCCTAGCAGAGCAAACTGAACGATTTGTATGATTGTAATACACATGGTTGAAATACTTGTCCATTTTGCGCCGCTCATGATTTGTTTTGTAATACTTGGCATCATATTCCCTACTTCTTTTTAAGCTCAGATTGATGGTGAATGCAGGCATTCAGTTTTATCTTGCACCATCACCTGTCCAGACTACTTTACAAGTTTTTAACATAATTTTTAATTCCAAAGTGAAAGTCAGATTGCGAATATAATATAAATCAAATATCAGCTTTTCCTTAGGCGTCATATCGTAACCGCCATTCACCTGAGCCCAGCCGCTCAATCCCGGTTTAACAGCCAGACGCTGTGTAAAGCCTGGAATCTCATTCTGGAATTTTTCCGTAAACACTGGACGTTCCGGACGAGGGCCAATCATACTCATATCGCCTTTCAGCACATTAAATAGCTGAGGAAGCTCGTCAATTCTCGTTCTTCTGATAAAAGCTCCGATCCTTGTTACCCGCGGATCTTGCTTCTGCGCCCAAACAGCCCCGGACTTCTCGGCATCTATTTTCATGGAACGAAGCTTATAAAGCTTAAATGGTTTCCCGCCTTTCCCTACGCGTTCCTGTGTATATATGGCAGGCCCCGGCGTTTCCAAACAAATCAATATTGAAAATACCGCAATCATTGGCAGCGCAATCGCCAATCCAATGAGCGCAAACCAAATATCCATTACGCGTTTTACTGCCAAATAACGAGCCGTCTTTTCAGATAATGTAAAAGAATGTATTTGCTGAACTGAGAATTCACGACTCACATTCATGCTTTTCTCTGCACTCACTGACACACACCTCACGATTTGTTTGGGATGTTATGATGACCTATGCCAGTCAGTTTAGCAGACAGATGTTAATTGGATGTAAATGGTATGTTAAGAAGTGTGAATTTGTTATTTTTTCTGACATTTAATCGTAAACTTTTTATTGTTTTAGACACTTTTTTTAAAAATTAAGCATATTGTATAAAAAAAGAGACAAACCATTTTACAGATTTGTCTCTTTTCGCTGCGAAGCATTTAATATTGAAAATAAAATTTTGATTTAGAGGTTAACAGCTTGTACTGAACTTCAACCATTTTATTGAAGAATAACATAGATTTTCGTTCCAGGCTTTTTGTGTCCAGGATAATTGCTTGGTTATCCACTTTTGCACTGATTTTATTTTGAGAAGTGTTTATCGCAAATTCAATTAATCGCTCTTTCTTTACATGAGCTAGCTGTTCAAGCAAACTCTGCACGTTTACTGTCAATTTTGTGCAATTAGGCTCTAAATCAATACGTTTTACTGGTAATGAAATTTCAGACTGTCCAGTATTCACAATGATTTTTGAATGATTTGGCAAACAGATTTGCTTATCTTTAAAAATAAATGATAAATCTTTTGATTCTGTTTCATAAGAAAGTTCAGCTTCTGTGTATGCATGTTTCTTTATATCAATCGAGAGATTATCATAGTTCATTGTGAAGTAGGGTCTGGCGCTGTAGACAAACAAAGCGTTATGCCCTAAATACATCGTTTTTGTGGAATACTTGTACGCGGCACGTTTGTTTCCTATTCTTGCCCTTAATTTGTAGCCGTCTATTGATGATTCAATAAAGAAATCCCAAACGCCTAAATCTTCTTCAGCAGAAGCCAGTTCATCAAACTTGCACTCAAATGTAAAAGTTGAATTTTCATATGAAGCCGGCACAATGTATTTTTCCGCCTTTGTATCGCGATGAACAAATACTCCTGTCAGAGATTGATTTTTATTCGTTTCATCATCCAACAATTTGTGTTTAATGGTTCCTTGAATACTAAGGCTATGATCGCTAAATTCAATATTCTGCAGAAAATGTTCAAGCTTATTTTTATAATTTACTTTTAATAGCTCTTCAGAGATTGGATACCGTTCTAAGCTTGGATAACGTGCAATTAACTCCCCGTTATTAACAGTACAGAACTTTTTAATGTCTTGTTCTTCCCGCTCATACTGGGTTAATCCTTGCAAATCATTATTCCGAATAAACAGCAACCGCAATTTGATATGCGGAAGCACAAATTGATCAGCCTCTTCAGGCACTGCATGAATAAATGCTGACAAATATTTAAACCATTCAGCTCTTTCTTCATCTGTTTTCATTTTAATCGTGACATTTTTTGTCCGGGAAAAATCAAAATGCCTGTTTAAAAATACTGCCATCAGCTTAATTTTTCTGGCTTCTTCCAGGTCACTTGCCTTGATAGCAGAGATAATATCTTCCATTGCTCCATAAAAGTTCTCTGGAGGAACATAAGCAACACTCATATGTTCGCCGTCTCTTTTGACCAGATAGTAATAATCATAGTCAGCTGAAACAGAAATCTTCTTTGCTTTTAAATAAGCGTTCATTGTGAATACTTGATCTTCCGCTGCTTTTATGTGAGTAGGGAAGGTGATTTGATTTTCTTTTAAAAGTGAGGCTTTAAACAGTTTTTGAGGTCCCAATGTGAAAACAATTTTGGAATCAACCAAATCAACATCCGGATTCGTTTCCTTAAACATTGATTTGGGAACACCTCGGCCGTTTATCCCTTTTAACTTCCCTAAAGTAATATCTGATTCATTCTCTTTTGAGAAATTGTACCACCTTAACAATGCTTCATTGCCTAGATAGTCATCGGAATCAACAAACAGGATGTATTCACCCTTGGCAATTTTTATTGCATCATTCCGCGGGGCACCTGGGCCGCCTGAATTTACCGTTCTTTCAACAACAACAATATTGTCATATTTCTTTTTATATTGATTCAAAATGTCTAAAGATGAATCCGTAGATTTATCATCAACACATATAATCTCATAATCCTCTTTTGGCATCGTTTGATTAACTAAGCTGTCAAGACATTCGGAAATAAGATCTTCTGAATTATATACAGGGATAACAATGCTTATCTTCATCGATTACCTCACTACCCTAATGGATCGGTTATATTTTTGCTTGATAATTATATCAAATACATCTGTCAATAAGAATAGGCCTAACCTTAAATTTTGTTAAACTTTTACATAGCATGTATACTTTAAAATTTTTCTTATTTTATCGTATAAAAAAGCTTGCCTGCAATTCCTGATGGGTTCTGCCGGCAAGCCGCTATCAATGTATACAAATTTCTTCCTAATAATAACCGATGATTCCTTCATATATTGCTTGAGCTGCTTTTTCTTGGTACAAAGCACTCTTTAGTTTACTTGCGTCGTTCACATTTGATATGAATGCCAGCTCCACTAAACTGCTCGGCATTGTTGATTCTCTGATAACATGGAAATTCCCGAGTTTCACGCCTCGGTTTTGAGTATTGAGTGCTTTATAAAGTCTGTTTTGTATTTCTGTCGCAAGCCGTTTGCTGTTGTCTGCCTCATACTTTGTATAATAGTAAGTTTCAGTACCGGTTGCAGCAGGACTCGCTGAATTGGCGTGAATACTCACAAACAGGTTTGCATTATTGCTTTTAGCTTTGGCAACCCGTTCAGAAAGCTCTAAAAAAACATCTGTAGATCTGGCCATAACCGGAATCGCTCCGCCAGCAGAGAGTTTGCTGTTTACAAGCTTTGCAACGGCAAGGTTAACGTCTTTCTCCTTTAATCTGTTACCAACCGCTCCGCTGTCATAACCCCCGTGTCCGGCATCCACAAATACCTTTTTTCCTACAATTACATTTTTCAGCTGGTTGACAACATTCGTTGTAACGGAAATAGTACCCCCGAGTACAGTGAATGTATTCTTGCTGTTTGAACCGATGACTGCTCTTGTCGCAGTCGGCAGGGAGCCGGCATCCGTAAATAACATTGGACGATTTTGTTTAGCCGCCAGAACGGAACCCGCTAAAGCATCCGCATATTGATAGCCATTGCTGACAAATGCGGCTTTTGATGAAGAATAATATTTTTTTGCTATGTTTGCAGCCACTTCGAAACGGCTGTTTCCGCCGATTCTTGTTGGTGAAGGAAGCTGGCTGTAAACACTTTTTGAGACACTGATTTCTCCCCCGACCACTATAGTCGATGTTGTTCCTTTGCTGCTCATCGCATTTTTCGTTGGTTCTGGAATGGAGCTTGCAGTAGTCAGAAGAATTGGAATGCCGTTGCGTGCAGCATAAGAACCGATTGCCAGACTGTCAGCATATGCCGTTCCATTTGCGATTACTGCTTTTGAATTTGAAGACATTTTTTTAGAAATATTTTGGGCAACTTCGTAACGGCTTCTTCCGCCGATCCGTTCCACTGTGGAAACACCCAAATTTTTAATTTCACTTACAACGTTGTTAGAAACACTGATCGTTCCGCCAATGACGATGACCTTGCTCGGTTTAAGCTGGCTGATTCTGTTTTTCGTCGGTGTAGTCAGTTTAGATGATTCCGTTAATAGAATTGGAGCATTGTATTTATAAGCCAGAGGAGCAGCCGTTAATACATCGGCATATGCTGTTCCGTTCGCCACAACAACCGTGCTCGCACTGCTCCAGCCTTGTTTTGAAACATTTACAGCAACCTCATATCTGCTTGCTCCATCCAGCCTTGTAACAGAGTTGGCCGCAAACACATTTGGTACAAATAAAACGACTCCTAATATCAGCATCGGTATGCTTTTAAGAAAGATCCGCAAAAATAGTCCCTCCAAAGATTGATAATGATTCGTACATCAAATAACGAACGAAGGAGGCATGCGCCTCCCTGGACTTCTATCAATCTTTTAATAGCTTGATAGAGTCGTTCCTGGATAGTAAAAACTTAAGATCGTTGTATAGGATTGTCCGGCAGCAGCTCTGGCATTGGCTCCGTACTGGCTCATGCCTATGCCGTGTCCGTATCCTTTACCGCTGATGATAAAGGCGTTTGTATTGCTTGAGACAGACGCATATGTACTCTTCATGTTTGAAGCTCCAAGCATTGTTCTCAGCTCTGTTGTCGGTACAGAAATTGTTGCTGTTTTTTCACTCAGGCTACCATTAGAAAGAATGTAGCCATTTGATTTTTCTTTCACGAAGTATGAGAATGTTACACTTGCTGTTTCCGGCCGCTGACCGGCAGTTTTCTCCGTGCTGAATTTCACACTGGATATTTTTGTGATTTTGATAGACTCGGCATTGCTGTATTTATTTTTAATAAACCAGCTTTTCAAACCGCTCAAATATGCTGAGTTCGTTTCATTTTTTGTGCTCCACCAAGATCCCGGGCTTTTCAGATTCAGACTGTTTTTATCAAGCTGGGTTTTGTTTAAAGACAGAGACCAGCTGATTTGCGGGTCGTACGTATCTTTTTTGGCGATCAAATAAGGAAGCTGATTGCTCCACACCTCGCCGCTCGCTTCTGTGTAGCCGCCATTACTTGAGGAATACGTAGCTGAAATCAAATTGCCATTGTATTTCAGAACTTTTCCTTTTGTAGCTTCTACCACTTCTGATGTTTTTGAATTCCAGTCATATCCTCCATATACCTGAAAAGCGGTGGTGTCTTGTACTTCTTTTCCTGCCGAGCTGATGGAATAAGTTCTGGCAGCGACAGCTTGAGCTTTAAGCGCTTCTTTTTGCCAGCTCGCCGGCATCTCATGAGGTACAACACCCTTTAAATAATCTTCAAAAGGGATATCTACATTGATCGGACGAACGTATTTGCCTGACTCAATCGTAAATTTCATGTTTCCGAGATATGGCGTTCCATTCAGACTGATAGAATTTGTCGTTGCATATTTTTTAGGATTTACTGTGAAAGAAGTTCCAAACGTCTTAATGGCAGTGTTGTTTTTATAAAGCGCCAGATTTCCGCCGGATAACTTGACTGTATAGCCAGTTCCTGCAAAAGTATCTGCCAGTTTGTTCTTTAGCGTATCACTGATGGAGATGCTTCCTCCAAGCAGCGCAAATGACTGAGTTCCTTTTGATGCCACTACATCAGCGACTGGTGACGGCAGGCTGCCGGATTCAACCAGCAGTAAAGGACTTCCCTGCTTCGCTGCAAGCACAGACCCCGTTAATGCGTCCGCAAATGTTTGACCATTTGACATGAATACCTTTGTTGCTTTCATATTTAATTCTTTTACGATATTGGCAGATACCTCATACCGGGAAACCCCGCCAATCCGTTTCACAGTCGCCTGCTTTTTTAATGTGGCTTCCACGCCAGTGCTGACACTCAACGGACCGCCGACTATTGTTACGTTGCTCGGAATTTTGTAATCGCTGCGGATGTTATTGTCTCCAGCAAGTAATATCGGATAACCGTTCATTGCAGCATATGGCGCGATTGACAGGGCATCTGTAAAGACCATGCCTGTAGCCACTACTGCCTGGCTGTAATTTCCCATTCGATCCGCTATGTTTTTAGAAACCTCGTAACGGGTTGCTCCGCCAATACGGTCGATAGAACCATATTTTTTTAATGTATTTTCTACATTTTTAGAAACACTGATTGTCCCGCCAATGATGAGAATATTGTCAGGATTTAGTTTTGCAATTTCACTTTCTGTTTTTGGTGTTAGCGAATCCGCGTCTGTTAATAGAATCGGCGCATCGTATTTTTTGGCAAGCGGTGTTGCTGAGAGCGCATCGGCAAAAGCGTCTCGATTCACAATGACCACAGTCGTTGGATTTGTCCATCCGGCTGAAGCTACATTATTGGCAACATCAAAACGGGTTGCTCCACCATATCGCTCTGTATCCGCAATTCTTGAGCCGGGAATTTCATAACCGCCTGTGATATCGACATCCAAGCTTGATTTGCTGCCTACATAATTACTCAGCTTAACAGAAATGGTTTTATCAGCGGCTTTCGCAGACTGCATAAACGATGGACATGCTAAGGCCGCCACAGTGACTGATGATAGAAGCAAGAGCTTCATTTTTTTCAAAACATGGAACCCCCTAAGAAGTTTTTATTCCTTTGTCTCAAGATCCTTAAGCAATAATACGCCATTTGAATCTTTTGTATATTTGACCTCAACTTTTTGTCCTTCTGAAATGCTGTTCATTTTGTCCTGAAGGTCTGAACCAACCTGAATCGATGTCTCTTTACCATCAATAGTGACTGCAATCGTATGGCTGTCCGCCAAACCGGCAAATGTGCCTTCCTTCGTTACAGTCTCTTCAGCAGCCGCATCCTGGCTACCTGAATTTGTTTCTGAACCTGATGATTTCTCAGCTGTGCCGCATGCAGACAAAAGAAGCAGCATTGAGAACATTAAAATAGCAAGTTTTTTCATTCCTATATCACCTCTCCACTTTTTATCGACAATTTTAAGCTTATTTTAAGATTTCTTTCAAAACAACGAAAAATTTTTGCGGATTTTCTTAAAATACCGAAACATTTGTTACAAGCGGCCGTCTATTGTAAAGAATCAGACAAATTTTAGTTGTTTTCAAATATTAAGAAACTTATAATCGTACTAGATTACAAAAAAGCGAGGACTTTATTATGAGAGCTGAAAAAAGAAAGAAAAAAAGAAAAGCGTTACTTGTCATTTTAGCCATTGTGGCCGTATTTGTGCTCGGAACAGGCGGCTATGCATACTACTTATGGCATAAAGCAGCTTCAACTGTGGCAAGTATTCATGAGAGTATTGATAAATCTAAAAAAAGGGATACTGAAGTCAACATCAATAAAAAAGACCCGTTTTCTGTCTTAATCATGGGTGTGGATGAACGCGACGGCGATAAGGGCCGTGCCGATACGCTCATTTATATGACCGTTAACCCAAAAACGAATACAACCGACATGGTCAGCATTCCGCGTGACACTTATACAAAAATTATCGGAAAAGGCACAATGGATAAAATCAACCATTCATACGCTTTTGGCGGCACGCAGATGACGGTAGACACTGTTGAGAACTTCCTCGATGTTCCGGTTGATTATTTTGTAAAAGTGAACATGGAAAGCTTTAGAGACGTTGTTGATACACTTGGCGGTGTCACAGTAAACAGCACATTCGCGTTCAGCTATGACGGTTATTCGTTCGGCAAAGGAAAAATCACGCTAAACGGAAAAGAGGCACTCGCCTATACCCGGATGAGAAAAGAAGATCCGAGAGGCGATTTTGGCCGTCAAGACCGCCAGCGCCAAGTGATTGAAGGAATCATTAATAAAGGCGCAAATATTTCTTCCATCACGAAGTTCGGAGATATGTTTAAAGTCGTTGAAGATAATGTGAAAACGAATTTAACCTTCGATAACATGTGGGATATCCAATCCGACTACAAAGGCGCGCGTAAAAATATTAAACAGCATGAACTGAAAGGCACTGGCACGAAAATCAACGGAATTTACTACTATCAAGCAGATAAAAACGCCCTTTCCGATATTACAAAAGAGCTGAAGGAAAGCCTCGAAAATTAAAACAAAAAGAAGCTTCGCACAGTGTGCAAAGCTTCTTTTTTATGTGCCTGTAAATGATTCCGGATGTTCTTTCCGAAACCCATAATGAAACAGCAATTCTTCCACAATCCGTCTGGAAGCCTCTCCATCGCCATACGGATTAGAGGCGTAAGACATTTTCTTGTACTCATCATCATCAGTTAACAGCTGTTTTGCCAACTGATAAATGTTTTCCTCATCCGTCCCTGCAAGTTTTAGCGTTCCGGCTTCCACTCCTTCAGGGCGTTCCGTCGTATCGCGCAGCACAAGCACCGGTTTTCCGAGAGAAGGTGCTTCCTCCTGCACGCCGCCCGAATCTGTTAAAATAAAATGCGATTTTGCCGCAAAGTTATGGAAATCAATCACCTCTAAAGGTTCGATCAGATGCACTCTGTCAGAGTCGCCAAAATGCTTCTGAGCCGCTTCCCGGACAATAGGATTCAGGTGCACAGGGTAAACGACCTGTACATCGTTAAACTCCTCAACAATTCTTCGGATAGCCTTGAACATGTTTTCCATTGGCTCACCCAGATTTTCCCGGCGGTGCGCGGTCAGCAGAATCATTTTATCCTCGCCCACCTGATTGAGGACAGGATGTGAATAGCCGTCCCTCACCGTTGTGCGGAGTGCATCAATCGCAGTATTTCCTGTCACAAAAATAGAGTCAGCCTTCTTATTTTCTTTTAATAAATTGTCTTTCGCCTGGTCTGTCGGCGCAAAATGCAAATCAGCAATCGCCCCGGTCATCTGGCGGTTGAGCTCTTCCGGAAAAGGGGAATACTTATTCCCTGTACGAAGGCCGGCCTCCACATGCCCGACAGCAATTTGGTGATAAAAAGCGGCTAGGCTTCCTGCAAACGTCGTCGTCGTATCCCCATGGACCAGCACAATATCGGGTTTGATATCTTTAAACAGCTCATCCAATTTCACAAGGGCGTTGGACGTAATCTCAGCCAGCGTCTGCCGTTCCTTCATAATGTTCAAATCGAAATCAGGCTTGATGTGAAACGCATCTAGAACCTGGTCTAGCATTTGTCTGTGCTGGGCAGTGACTGTCACATAGGAATCTATTTCGGGATATTTTTTCAATTCCAGCACAAGCGGTGCCATCTTGATTGCTTCAGGCCTGGTCCCGAAGACGGTCATGACTTTTAGTTTTTTCATATTGTCACCTGGTTTCTTTGTTTAACGGGCTGTTAGATAGAATCTTGATTGGTCTGATTGTATAAATAGGTCTACTTTCTTCTTTATTTTAAAGCACCATAGCTTTTTTTCAATATTTTTACTGCAAAAGTACACGCTGACATCCTTTTTTGGAACCAATATCGTTTTGTATGAATTTATTGATAAAACGATATTCATGTTTTTTATGTGAGACGGGGCAAATTTTTGTTCAACTAGATTCCGGTCAACCTGTATTACTGTCCCATCAGCTGAACTGATTTGATTTTTTATTGGAATTAAAAACTCTTGATTATTGCATTCCAGCAATAATAAGGATTGCTGCGGAAAGAACAATTGGCTTCCAGGGAATACGAACGTTAAATCCGAATCATTTTTTCTGAATTCCACTTTCAAAACTTCTTGCTTTCTTATATCCACAGACAAATTATCGTATGTTTTTGTAAAGTACGGTCTTGCGCTAAAAGCGTATTTCCCATTATTTCCAATATATTTAGCATGTTTTGAATAAGGATACGATTCTCTGCTGCTGCCAATTCGCGCGCGTTTTTTATAACCGTCAATCTCTGATTCAATAAAGAAGTCCCAAACTCCAATATCTTCTTCATTAACGGCCAAATCAGTAAACTTCGTGAGAAATTCAAATTCCCCGTCCTTAGCATACACCGGAAAAATGATTTTTTCAGTTTTTCTTTCACGATGCACCCAAATGCCTAATAAAGTTTGCATAGCTTGTTGCTCTGGTTGTAAAGCCGTGTGGGTAATCGACCCTCTTAATGAAAAAGTATTGTTCTTCATTTGAAATTTGCTCACGTAATGACTGATTTTGTTTCTGTCATCAATAATCCGTTCATTCTCTGTTAACTGATACGGCGTAAGGCTGGGATAGTTTGCTATGATATGACCATTTTTAACAGACGTAAATTGAGTCATATTTTCTTTATCAGCTTCAAACTGCTTCAAACCCTTTAAGTCATTCTGCCGCACAAAAAATAATTTTAACCGCGTATGAGAATGGACAAGCTGGTCAATTTCCCGTGGAATATTTTGTTCAACAAAATGATGCAGCTCTGTCATCCATGTTTGCTGTTCCCGCTCATCTTCGATCGTTACGGTAAAATCCGTGGTTCTTGAAAAGTCAAAATGGCGATTTATAAACTTCGCCATAAACTTCATTTTGCGGGTATGAGAAAGACGGCACTCACAAATCATATCTACGATTACCTTCATTGCGCCGTAGTAGCTTTGAGGCGCAACATATGCAAATGTCATATGCTCGCCGTCATGCTGTACAGCGTAGTAATAATCATAGTCAGCCAAGACAGAAATTTTGTCCGCTTCTAAATAAGCTTTTATGACAAATACCTGATCCTCTGTGGCCTGTATATTAGATGGGAAATATATGTCATGCTTTCTAAGCAGTGAAACTTTAAAAAGTTTTGTCGGACCAATTGAGTAGACAAGCGGAGATTTAACAAGATCCGCCTCAGGTTTTGTTTCTTTAAAAATAGCTTGCGGGACCGCTCTGCCGTTTATACCGACCATTTTTCCAAGCACAATATCTGAATCGTGCTGTTGTGCAAATTGATACATTCTCTCAAACGCTTCAATTCCCAAATAATCATCGGAATCAATAAAAAAGATGTATTCACCATTCGCAGCACGTATGGCTTGGTTTCTTGGCTCTCCCGGCCCTCCCGAGTTTTCCTTTCGTTCAATAACCGTTATATTAGAATACTGTTCACTGTATTTTTTCAATATTGAAACCGTGCCATCCTGAGAACAATCATCTACACAAATAATTTCATACTCATTATTCGGCATGGTTTGTTGAACCAGACTATCCAGGCAGCGGGAGATAAAATGTTCTGAGTTGTATGTGGGTACTGCTGCAGTAATTTTCAACATTACACCTCTATTCTTATCCGCTTCTATTTCTTCACAAAAGCTCATATAATGAACAAAAATGGTCTAGAAATGCACTATTTCGTCATTTCAAATACTTCTTCCCATCTTTCAATTAATCGGTCTTCACTATATTCTGTATCCATTAAATTCTTTGCATTTTTTCCATATTGAATGGCTTTCTCAGGGTTGTCGTACAAATAAATGATACTATCAGCAAGCATTTCAATATGATCAGGTTCTACAAGCATTCCCGTTTCGTGTTCTTTTATGAGCTCTCTTGGGCTGTATTTCACATCAAAACTGATGACCGGAGTGGCGCACGAAAACGATTCACAAATGGCAAGACTGAACCCCTCAAATTTAGATGTTAACAATGTAGCAAGCGCCTGCTGATAAAATGGAGCAGGATTTGCGATATACCCTTTTAAATGCACATTATCTAACTGGAGATCATCGATCAATCGCTGATATTGCTCGTGGCCAGGACCGCTGCCATAAATATTAAGGACAATATCAGGCCGGGATCTTTTTACGATTTCCATTGCTTTTATGACCTTATCGATCCCTTTTTCTTCATGATATCTGGCCACCATGACAAATTCGTTTTTCTTTTTTTCATACGTTTGTAATTTTTCAAGCCTTCTTGGAGCATGGGGAATAACAAAAATATTATTGTTCGATTCAAAATCCTTCATAATATCTTCTTTTTGTTCATTCGTTAATACGATCAGCCCGTCATAATCTTTAATATGTTCCATCGCGTATTGATGATTTTTCCGAACTTTGCTGCCTAACGTATAAGGATAATCTAAATGATTTGAGTGAACACAATAATACCGTTTTGCCAATCCCTCACGCATTTCATTTACTTTTGAAGCACTTCCGACTCCATCACAGATGATAATAGGGTCTTTTTCTTTTTCACATATCTTCTCAAGCCAATGGGTATGAAATGCGTGCTTGTTTTTGAAAAAATAAGCTTCCTTTTGATCTCGTTCAAACAGCATAACTCCCTGACTGGCTCCCGTATTGAAATGGTGCCATTCCGTTAAATAACAAAAGCCGTCCGGTGCTGTATAGTGAATTTGATTAATTTTTCCGCTTCTCGTATCGAAAAAAACAGTTTTATTTACATAAGCACCGTGAAAGAATTCCCGCTTTGTCTTTTGCATATTTTCATTGAAATGGTCCACATATAAAAGGTTATTCGACTCATCCCATTTTTTCTTTTTTATATATAAACCATTCTTGAAGTATTCCGTTTCTAATTTTTCTTCATTATGAAAAACGGCATATGGTTCTTCAAAGCGATTACGATTTTGCTCATAATAACTTTGTTGTGCATTCCCGACTTTTATATGCCGCTGCTGATTTTTATAGTAATCATAAATATTAAGGATATTTACATCAGCATGCAGTCTTCCTGCGTTCTTCAGCTCTTTCTCTATCTGATCATAATTCTCTTTATAATCAAGTGTGACCAAATCGATTTTATGACCGCGCTCCGCAAATGTAAAAGATCTTGACATCATCGAGCTTGTAATGCCGCCTTTTTCAATGTCTATTTCATATATTAGTGAAAAGATCCTTCTCATCTTCAAGCTCCTTCTTCTGGTAAAGCTTTTTCTTCTATTTTTTCACAAACAGCCGTTTCATTAATTTTCTCCGAAATCCCTCAGCTGTATGAACACGCAAATGATTATTTTCTTCCGCCAAAGTAATTTGCCAGCCTGAAATACTACGTTCTAATGATGGAATTTCCTTTGGATCGTTTACTCGCACACTCGATGCAAAGAAGCGATTATCCCACTCACAACAGAGATACAATTCAATCGTGGACAGCTGATCTAATACAGAATGAACACGGAGCGTACCGCTTACAGTAAACATCAGCGCTTCCTCACTGCTTACGTTTGCATTAAATATACTTTCAGTGCCGCTCTTTTGATTTTTTAATTTCCAATACATTTTATGACGGCCAACAGAATGGGCCGAAATGTCGCCTTTAAATTCGACCTTGGCTGACAAATACAAGTCGGATTTTGATTGCCATTCTGACGTTAACAGCTCAACATCCATATTTTTTAATTGATTATTAAAAGGCACCTGATCAATTAGTTTGTCCGCAAAACGTTTGCGGGTAAATGGCTCATCAGAAACATAATAAATATTTGTGCGAGGCCCCGCTTTTTGAACCGTGTCATGATATCTCTTCAAAGAAGGAACCACGAACGCATCAAGGTGGTCTATTTCCTTTTCAGGGCTGTCCAACATCTCATTCGTCTCTATAAAACCTAAGTACATGGATGAATATTTAACCGAAAGAGACTTCAGTGTTGTATATATCTCGTTTTCTGATGTTAAAAATAAATATTTCGTCTTATTTATCAAGCGGCTCAGAAAAAAATAGGAAAGTTCATTTTCTGAACACGATACATTGACTATATTCTCTTTTTCGTCAAAAATGACAATTTTTTCAGTTGTTCCATCATTCTTATACCATTTGGTCATATAACAGGTGCCATCTGCTCTTAAATAAAGATGCTGTTTCGGTTTGTTAGTCTCCAGATCCATGTACATTAAACTGTGTACATAGCCGGATGAATCGTATTCTTCTCTTTTAAACCTTTGCCTGTTTTCATTAAAATAATCAATGACAGCAAGTTCTCCTGATGCTGTAAACCTTTGATATTTGATATAACGTCCATTATGGTAGTAACGGTAAACTGGCTTGTTCGGTTCTTGAATATATGTTAAACCTTCTTGTTCAATCGGATGCTCGATTTTATCTTTCTGCGGTTCAGATCCTTTAAAGTAGTTGTACATATTGATAACAAGAGCATCTTTAAAAGAAGAAGGCCCATTAGGCTCATGATTTAAAGTGATAATCTCCATTGGATAATTCCAATCAATTGTATTAATACTAAACTTTTTTGCAGCCTGCAGCCCTGAACAAACATATGCTAATTTTGGGGTAGAAACCTTAATCGTCATCATCTATTTATTACCTTTCGGATAAAATTCGTACAGTCACTTTTTCAGAACTACATTATATCATTTTTGCTGAGCTGGCTCTAGAGATGAAAAAGCAGTTACACCGATGGAAGTTTTCAGTTCAAAGTAAACTGGTTTCTCTATCAATTTGTGTTATTTTTTAGTATTTCCATGAACTCAAAGTTACTAATTGACTCTTGTTTAATATTGGTTTTTCTTATATGATTAAATGTGTTTAACAGAATGAAAATAGGGTATTGATGTGAAAAGAAACTTAAACATTTTAAATACTCAGCATTCAATAAAGCTGAACCCTAAATCTGTTCTTAAGGAAGGTGCTTTGAAATTGAAAAAAGTACGTAAAGCCATAATCCCTGCCGCAGGTCTCGGAACAAGATTCTTGCCGGCTACGAAAGCAATGCCGAAAGAAATGCTTCCTATTGTTGATAAGCCTACCATTCAATACATAATTGAAGAAGCTGTTGAAGCAGGTATTGAGGATATTATTATCGTAACAGGAAAAAGCAAGCGTGCGATTGAGGATCACTTTGATTACTCTCCTGAGCTTGAAAGAAACCTAGAAGAAAAAGGAAAAACAGAACTTCTTGAAAAAGTGAAAAAAGCTTCTAACCTGGCTGACATTCACTATATCCGCCAAAAAGAGCCTAAAGGACTCGGACACGCTGTCTGGTGCGCACGCAACTTTATTGGCGATGAGCCGTTTGCGGTCCTGCTTGGAGACGATATTGTTCAGGCAGAAACACCAGGATTGCGTCAATTAATGGATGAGTATGAAAGAACACTTTCTTCTATTATCGGTGTTCAGCAAGTGCCTGACGAAGAAACACACCGCTACGGCATTATCGACCCGCTGACAAGTGAGGGCCGCCGTTACCAGGTGAAAAACTTCGTTGAGAAGCCGCCTAAAGGCACTGCACCTTCTAACCTTGCCATCTTAGGCCGTTACGTATTTACACCTGAGATCTTCATGTACTTAGAGGAGCAGCAGGTTGGAGCCGGCGGAGAGATTCAGCTGACAGACGCCATTCAAAAGCTAAATGAAATTCAAAGAGTGTTTGCTTACGACTTTGAAGGCAAGCGTTATGACGTTGGTGAAAAACTGGGCTTTATCACAACAACTCTTGAGTTTGCGATGCAAGATAAAGAGCTACGCGATCAGCTCGTTCCATTTATGGAAGGTTTAC
This sequence comes from Bacillus rugosus, assembly GCF_023238245.1. Taxonomy (NCBI): domain Bacteria; kingdom Bacillati; phylum Bacillota; class Bacilli; order Caryophanales; family Bacillaceae; genus Bacillus; species Bacillus rugosus. The sequence continues at coordinate 3,561,856 of NZ_CP096590.1, forward strand.
TAAACAAAGAAGAAATCTAAACAAAAAGGCTATTGGACATTCATCCAATAGCCTTTTCTTATTTCGACATCAAGGTCAGTGTATGCTCTTTATTATCAACTGCAAAAACCTGATCAGCTGTATTCACAAGAAAACGACCCTTACTGCTGTCATACAATACATCACTGTCACTTAAAGATAGTGACGCCGGGGTAACAGGAGAGATGTTGTGGAAGATAAGCTCAGAAGCTCTATCATTCTCCAGCACATAACTGATTTTTTCATAATCAAAATCCAGCGTTTTTTTGCCGTCAGCTGTATCTCCTTCAGTATATCCATTTAATTTCGATTGGATGCTGCTGCTGCTGTCTCCCAGGAATTTCAGAAAGTATTCATAGGAAGCAGCTGCATTTTGCGAGACATAAGGCGTAAAGGCAGCTGCCCGCAGTTCAGCATGTTTTACGTTTGTTGTAACAGCGCCTACTTTCACAAAATAAGACTGCCCGTCAAACTTTATTTTCGCTGCTTGTTTGCCTTTTGCAGCTACCGTCACTTCGGTACCGAATAGCAGTGTAACGTCAGCTTTCTGTTTTAAATCTTGATCCTTATAAGCAGACACTTTTTCATCTGCTATAAACCCTTGCTTATTGACTGCTGTTAAGCGTTTCTCTGCCTGGCCTTTTGCATCGCCATCATGCTTCTTCACTTCATTTTGCGGAATCGCGCCAAACGAAGCAATTGTACGAAGCGGGGCATTAAAGAACATTGTTCCCGCAGTAAAAACTGTCAGGATTGACAAAACAGCAATCTGAACTGCAGTAGCCAGTGATTTCGGCTTTTTCTTCTTTTTGCGGAAACGGGCAAACGCTTCAGGATCTTCTTTCTTCCGCTCTTCCGTTTGCTCTTTTTTATATGTCTCTTTTTCTTTTTTCGACAACTTATTAAACCAGTCAATAAACGCTTTGTACTCTTTAACAACCGTTTTTGTCTCATCAAACATACGAAGCTCGCCGTAGTGCATCCAAGCGACGCGGTCACACATCTTTTCAATCTGGCCGATGGAGTGGCTGACAAAGAAAATGGTTTTTCCTTGCTTTTTAAACTCATTTATTCTGTCTACACACTTCTGATAAAACGTTTGGTCCCCTACGGAGAGCGCTTCGTCAATAATTAAAATGTCAGGGTCAATATGCACGGAAATCGCGAAACCGAGTCGCGATTTCATACCGCTGGAATAGTTTTTAACCGGCTGATTAATAAAATCGCCAATCTCGGCAAATTCCACGATGCTGTCATACATATCATCAATTTCTTTATTGGTTAACCCCATCATTAAACACTTGAGCCGGACATTGTCCCGGCCCGTCAATTGGTTATTTAAACCGGCAGCAATCGCAATCAGCGACGGCTGTCCGTTCATTTCAATTTCACCGCTGGTCGGCGGGATAATTTTAGCCAGCAGGTTAGACATGGTTGATTTCCCTGACCCATTTATCCCTACAAAGCCGATTGTCTCTCCCTCATACACGTCAAAGGAGACATTCCGCACAGCAAAAAAACCATTATCCTTAGCCGGAAAAAACAATCCTTTAATCTTGTCCGATTGTTTTTTATACAAATGATACTGCTTTGAAACATTTCGAAACGAAACTTTTAGTTTCATCGTACAATCTCCTTACGTATTAAAGAAAGTCAACAAACTTGTCTCTGAATTTCATGTGCAGGATAGAACCTACTAACAATAAAAGGAATGTGAACAGCCAGAAATACAGCGTGTACTTCATGTCTTGGAAAAACCATTTGCCGTCTAAGAAGCTGTTCCGGAATCCTTCTATCAGATAAAAAATCGGATTCAGTTTAAGCACAGGCAGAAGGTTCGGGTGATTTTTCCCGAGCTGCTCTGAGATATTCCAAAAAATCGGAAGTAAAAAGAACAATAATCTGGTTACGGCCTGCAGCAGAAATTGATAATCTCTGACAAGCACACTGATTGTAGAGTTAAACAAGCTAAATGAAAACATAAACACAATCATGCAGATTAAATAGTAAATATATTGTATCCAATGCAAGCTAGGGTAAACACCGCTCGCTAAAAGGACAATGACATAAATGCCCATCATTACAAAATAACTAAATAAATTTGAAGCAATTACGACAGAAGGCAGCGAACTGATCGGAAAATTCATTTTCGCGACCATATTGATCCGCTTAAATACACTGTTTGATCCATCAAGAATCGTTGGGCTAATAAAAAACCATGGGATCAAACCAGCCAGCATCCAAACAATAAAAGGCACTTCTCCGACACCCGTTATGACCGGCTGACTGTTGCGAATCCCCATACCAAATACAAACCAGTACGCCAGCATTTGTATGAGAGGATTTAAAAACTGCCATAACACACCAAGATAATTCATCTGATACTGAGACTTTGTCTCATACGAAGCCAAGCGCAAAATTAAAGGAAACGATGTCACTTGCTCTTTTACGATTCTTACTAATGCATTCATTGTTTATCTTCCTTAGACTTAAATGATTTTTTGGATCTTTCGGTTAAAGAAATTTGAAAGCACCGGTGAATATTGTAACAGATATTCAATCATTTTTCATGTAATAGTCGGCAGAGCCAGTAGTTAACTTAGAAAAATCCAAGATTCAGCCAATATAAAAAGAATAGTTCTAAAAAAGATAAAAACAACAACAACCTTATTTTAGAACTATTCATGAAATTAATTTTTTATTTGATCTTCAGATGTAATTTTTAATAATCTGTTTAAAAATTCTTTATAATAACCTGACTCATAATGAGAATAAGATAAACCATAAGGATATCTTTCATCCCCTATAAACTTTGTATCAGTCAAATCTATAACTTTTGCTGAAGGAGCAATAGACAGGAAATGATTATCTAATTTATCCCAAAAATAATTATTTCTCCTTATCATTGGAATATCATCAAATGTTTTTAGTTTACCATCTAATCCATAATATGTTTCAGTAAACCTTCCCTTATTCAATATAATTTTATCCTCAGGAATAATAGTTCTTAGTTTATCGAGAAATTTACCAACATTTTCTTTCCAAAGTTCAAAATACTTATGATTTTCATGATGATTTATAATATGTACATCACTCCAATTTGATAAAAACTTACTAGCTTCTATAAAATAGTTGCAAGTCACATAATTATTTTCTTGAGTTCTAATAACCGGCTTACTCGCATCGCAATAAAGGTCAATAATAATGTAATCCGGTTTTGCTTCTTTCAACTTTTCAAAAAAGTCTTTTTTAAAATCCGTTTCCACCCATGACCGATCACTTTCTTTAACATCATTAAACTGATTAAAATCTACATCTACAGGATCAGACATCAAGCTAATGACTGATGAATGGAATTGTGTATAGCAACATTTATAAAATTTTTTGTAATCAGGGTTAAAAAATGCTGAGGAATTGAATGCATTTCTGCTAAAACAAGTACCTAAAACAGCTATATTAAGCGTATCTGCTTCTTTGTGTGAATCAAAAAGTATATACGCAGATAATCTATTCCCACCATTTTTAAAAAACTTTACTTTATATCCATCTGCTATATTAAAATAATCGGTTTCAATATTTTCATTGCAGCTAATATAAACATAATCTTTACTATCAATTAAAATAAAAACATCCCATACACTCGCATGATCTTTTCTTAGGAAATGTAACAAATTCTCTTTGTCTATGTCACAAATAAAATGATCACCGTTATTTAAAAGACTGAATTCTTGAGAAAAATAATATTCAAAGCCTTTTCCTTTTTTTTCTCTTTTTCTAAAGACTACTTTACATTGTGATTTTAACTGAGTATTTATCTTAATATAAAGTTTTACGTGCTTGTCATTTTCTTCAAATGAGGTTAATTGAGCAATATTTGTATCTTTTCGGTACGTGTGAAGAGATAAGCTATTGCTTCCTGTTTTATTTAATTTGACATAATGAAATGAGTGATTTCTCAATGCACTTAATTTATCAAGAAAATTGGGTAAATCTATATCAACTAAACAAGAAATCAAAATAGATTCAGAATAATTATTGTCTAACTTGATATAAAAATCCCAAATGTTTGAATCGTCAACGATGATATTAGCCGGTAGATTATATAAATCAAGATCAACCTCAAAGTGGTCATCAACTTGTGCCAGTTTTCCGATTTCTATTTGTTCTTCATGAAACTGATAAAGGGTTCCATGAGGTCTGCGTGAAAGAACAAATAATAAATCCTTAGTTTCAAATAATTTGCGCTTCTCTCCATTTATTCCAAATTTTAATATAAACTTCTCAGGTGAATTTCCCTTTTCAATACTGTATATACTAAGTTTTATATCTTCAGGCTGTACTGTAATAACTAACTTATTATTTACAAAAGACAAGGTCCCAAAATACAAAGAATCTGGTCGCTTTATTCTTAGTTTATATTGACTATCGGGACAGCTAATTAGTATTTGAGCATCTTCGTTCAATACTTTCAATTCCCAATTATTAGAGAAGGAGAGTTTTTTCGTTTTTATGATTTGAGCAAATTTCACTTCACATAAGAAATAACCATCCTCATGCATATAAGAATAAGGTAGATTTAACTCAATAGGCTGTTCAAAAGCTATATTATTAGTCTTTAATTTAAGAGCCAGGCCCTCAAATTCCTCTATTCTGTCGGCATGCCCAAATATCATCCATCCATCATTTTTAGAATTTGCAGAAATGTTCATTATCTCAATTTTCACGTTTGTTCCCCCGTTGACGAGTTACTCTACAGACTTATTTTTTTTAACTGGTCGATAAAATCAGTGTAATAATCCATTGTATAATGCACATAAAATTTACCCCATGGATGGTTTTCAAAGGAATTATAGCTTTTATTTTTGAATAAATCTATCGCCTCAATGTCATTGAAGCTTTCTAATACATATGCGTCAAATTTATTCCAAATCTTATTATAATAATCAACATCAATTACCTTGATGTTTCCTCCATTTATAAGCAATTTTTTCTGGTCTTCTTTATCAAAAAAGTGATGAACGTTTCTTGCACTATTTAAGATAATTTTGGTTTTAGGACAATTTAATCTAACGTAGTTATAGAAAAGATTAAATTTTTGTTTCCATAGTGCAAAATAATTTTCAAAATGATCTTCTATATTAAAACTTTGTTTTTTATTTTGAATTGTAAGTTTATAATAATTCGTTTTAGGGAGGGTCCATCTATTATTTGTAACAAACTGGTTATCTGAAATTTCTACGTAGCCAAAATGCACATCTGCAAAAAAGTCCAAAATCAATATGTCTGGCTGGACAGATTTAATTTCATTTAAAAAGCTATTCTCAAAATCAGTCTTTAAGGTGTTTATTTCATGAGTCGACATGTTCTCGTTTTCAAAAACGAGGTAGTTAGGTTTACTCATTGTTGAAATAATGGACGTTTGGTTTTGTGTTAATACACAATCGAAATAACGTTTGTAATCAGCATTAAATTGAGAGTTAAAGTTATCGCGTGTAACACAACTACCATAAACAGCTACTTTTTTCATTTCTTAATTCCCTCTTTAATATTTGTTTCCAGACTAACAATTTGTTGATAAACACGTTTACAGTTTTCTTTATCCGTATATTTATAAAATTGATTTACTCTATCAATATATTTGGCATCCATTAGACAATTGTTCTCCATACAGTTTATCAACTTATCAACTAATGTATCTTTATCAGTAACTACATCTCCAAAGCCCATAGAATTGTAATCAAAATAACCCTTTTCCAAATGATTTTTTTCGTATTGGAAGTAAAAAACAGGTTTTTTAAGATAAGCAAAGTCAAATGCAACAGATGAATAATCTGTAACTAAAATCGCACTATTATTGAAATGATCTCGATAACTTTCATTAATATCCGCAATTCTCACTGAACTATTTTTGTTGAAATCTTTCAACTGCTGAACAATATTTGGATGCGGGAAGAATACGATCTCGTATCCTTTTTCATTAGCTTCCTTAATAAGTTTAGCATCATTTAATAGATTATTAAGTTCATTAAAATAAACTGAGTTTTTAAAGAGTGGTGAATAATCTCTTTTCCCTGTTTGCGGATTTATTTTTCCCACTAAGTGATTTCTCCATGTTGGCATAATTAATATCTTTTTGTGATTATGATTAACAAGCTTATCGAACCTAGGAAATCCAGTTAGAACTACTTCCCTCTTTGAATAATTATAATGACCGTTAACTATAGACTCATACTCGGGTTGAGCGGCAGTAATAAATAGTCTTATATTTTTCTTATACTTATTAAGCCATCCGGATATATCATCTTTCGTAATTCCATGCTGAAGAAATATAAAGTTGAATTTAAATAAATCTTTATAATATTTCCTCATATTAACAAATGGATTTACTACATAATCATCTGCATGGGAAGATATTATTTCATCAGCAAGTAAATGCAAAAACTTATGTTTAGGTGAACCATATGCAACAACTGGTCCTATTTTTTTCAGCCTATTATAATCCGGACTATCTTTACTGATAATAAAATATTTTTTGATATCGTCTTTCTGCTGCATTGCATATTCAAATAATGCTTCAGCATTATCATCTGCTTTGTTGATCCTATCCATAAATAGCCATACTCTTTTATTTTTCTTTATTTTATAGAGGTGTTCCATAATCTTTCTTACATTTGATGCTTTTTCAGCGCCTACTTTATTAAAAGTCTTAAAACGTCTTTGTGCCCGTTTTTCTTTCGCTCTAATAATTTGATTTTTATCTTTTAAGACTACTAAATTATTATATTCATGATCGAAATAAATCCCTATACCATTTTTGGTATAGAAATCGACTATATGTTTATCCAGCGGGAATAACCGTCCAAAGTTGATTTTTACTTTTATTAGTTTGCCATTTGATGAAATCATCATTTCAATATTTGAGTTGTTTTCAAGATCATCAACAGGGATATCAACTTTAAAGCCTAAGTACTCTTTAACTGGCTTATTTAAGCAATATAAATTGTGCACTGTTCTATCAATTTTTTCAGCATGATACATTTTGTCATTAACACATGCTTTGACTTCTAATTCGGTAGCATCAAATAATGAACCGAAATTACCTTCGAGGGTTAAAATCCCCTTTTCTATGTTTAATAGCTCCATTGTTAAAGCTTCATATCTCATAGAATTAATTAATTTCTCTTTAAAGTATAAATTCACATTACGATTCAAAAAGATCTTTTTGAATACATTTTTTTGATTTTTGTATTTCAATTTGATTAAAAAGTATTTTCTATGCAAGTTAATAGACTTTTGTTCGAAAATTATGTCGTCGTCTATAAATGCGAGTATCCTTTCTAACATGTCAAAAAACTCTTCAACTTCCTTATCAGTTAATACATCAGTTCTGTCTTCTATATTTATTCTCCACTGCAAGTCATAGGCAATCATATACTGAATATATCTTGGAACGTACCCTAATGTTGTAATAGTATAATTAATTAATTCTCGACAGAAATTCTTCAAATAATCCGTGTACCATTTTTTGTCGTTTTTTCCTGTTTGAGTTGCGGACGATGCATCCTCCCTTCGCCGATAATTGTATTGCCCCTCTATTACAATTCCGTATACTTGACGTTTCATAATGATTTTAGTCAGCCATTCACTATCTTCAGCGTAGGCCATATCTTCATTAAAAAAATGATTTTTAACTACTTCTTTTTTTACAAATGAACTAGGTGCTGATAATTGAATCCCCGTATGTTCTTTCAAGGTATGAACTAGCCTAGTTTTGTCAAATTTATAATTTAATAAATGTGGACCACTTGTTTTTCCAAACATCATCATTGGAATGGAAACTACATCAACTTTAGAATAGTTCTTTTCGAAAAAATCATATACTTTTAAAAGAGTTGAAGGAGATAATGTATCATCTGGATCTAGAAAATTAATATATTTCCCTTTGGCACATCTTAAACCTTCATTACGCGCACTACTCGCTCCGCCATTCTCCTTATCGATATAAACTATATTTTCTGGATACTTTTCTTTAAACTTTAAGCAAATTTCACTTGACGCATCAACACTTCCGTCATTCACTAAAATCAACTGTATATGATGCTCAAAATCAAGCGACTGATCAATTATGCTTGTTATTGCTTCTTCTAAAAATTCTTCAACATTGTAAATTGCCATTATAATAGAAAAGAAAAAATTCTTTTGTTCCAAGTTTCCATTCTCCTTTTAATTATTTGTTCTATTGAAAAGTATTAGATTTTAATTAACTTTTTAAATAATCTAGTTAAAACGTTAACTTTTTGAAGATGAATATAATCATTATCTTTTTTAACAATAAACCTAAAAAAAATAACTCCTAAAGGAAGTTTTAATTGATAAGAAGAATATTTTCTATCCCTAACGGTAGTTCCCCAAATAACAATATTCTTTTGTTTTTTTTCGTTTATTAACTTGGCCTCTATATATTTTCTTCCATAGGAAACATAAACATTATTATTATCATTAATAGCAGATTCTTCATTACTGAAACTAACAGTTAGTTCAATTGAAAATTTATCGACTTTCCATGAAGTAATAATTATTTTTTCATTTTCAAGTTTTCCTAATTCAATAAGTCTGTTAACAGGATAACCCCATCGTTTAAATGAAATTAGATACTCTTTTAAATATGTTTTCATGTTTTGATTTACAATTAACTTTTCATCTATATATTTTAAAATGTGATGTAATTCATTAAAAAATTCACGCTGTTCTATCTCATTTAATACTTCATAAACCAGATTATTGTTTTTTTGAAAAATAAATAACTTTACATGATTAAGTATTAAACATTGAATATAAGGTATAACTTCGCCGTATTCTTCTAATGATCTCTTGATCATTTCACCATATCCATTTATAAGTAAAAACGTATACCTATTTTTTTTAGACCACGAAGTGTCTACTAGAGATCCTTCATCTTTCCTCTTTCTATAGAAATATTTAGCATCAGGAATAAGTCCATATTTTTGTTCTTTCATTAAAAAGGTATTAATAAATAAAACGTCTTCCCAGAAATCCATTTGTTCGTTAAAAGCAATACCCATACATTTTATTGTTTTTTTTCGAAAAAATGTTCCACCAATATGGTAGTGAATAGCGGAGTAATTATCAGTTATATTTACAATACTTTTTTCACTTTTAAATCTATAATTTAGTGAGTGCTCTCCGTATTTATTGTCAAAGAAAAATAACGGCAGCACCGCTAAATTAATATCGGTATGATTTTCAAAAAACTTTAACACCTTAGCAATAGCATTTAGTGAAATTTTGTCGTCAGAATCTATAAAGCCTATAAATTCACTATTTTCACAAGCTTTTAATCCATTATTTCTTGCTAAACTGACATTTGGTGTATCTTGATAGATAATTTTAATGTTATTCGGAAATGCTGTTGCGTATTCTTTACATATGTTTTTTGAATTGTCAGTGCTATTATTTTCAACCAATATTATTTCTATGTTTTCTTCAAAATTAATAGTTTGATCAATGATACTGTCAATGGCTTCTCTTAGATATGATCCCGAATTATAAACAGGCATTACAATTGAAAACAACATCTCAAGGACTCCTTTAAAAGAATATGTTTTTTATCCGAGTAGTTCTTCCACAACTTTTTTAGATGAATCACCTTTTTCCAAGTAACAAAATTGGTCGTAAAACGAAGTAATGGTTTCATCCTGTTTATAGTTCTTTGTTTTGTGTATGGCTTCAATTACTTTTTCTGTTGTTTTAAGAAGAGGTCCTGGAGCACATTTTTCAAAATCATAATAAAAACCTCTTAGTTTATCTCTATAAAATTCAATATCGGGAACATAAAAAAGGATCGGCCTCTTTAAACCAGCAAAATCAAAAAACACTGAAGAATAGTCTGTTATTAAAATATCTGATATTAAATATAATTCTCTAATATCATTATGATCTGAAAAATCGTAAGCAAACTCCTTGTATTTAGTTAAGTTAATATTCTCAGATACAAGATAGTGCATCCTTAAAATAAGAATATATTCATTACTTAATTGATTTTTTAGACTTTCTAAATCTAAAACCATATTAAATTTATATTTACCTTTAGCATAAAATGAGTTATCTCTCCAAGTGGGGGCATACAAGATAATTTTCTTTTCTTTATTAATACCTAATCTTTCTTTTATTCTTAGCATTTCTTCTTTTCTATTTTCTTTATGTAAAAAATCGTTTCTCGGATAGCCACATTCAATAAACGTTTTTTTAAACTGAAACGCACTTCTAAAAATCTCTGTAGAGTAAGCATTTGGGGAAATTAAGAAATCCCATTTACTAGCTTCTTTCAGGAAGTTTCTTTTATATTGCTCAGTCGTCGTACCTGGCATATGTACTTCATCCATGTCATTAGCAAGTTTTTTTAGGGGAGTTCCGTGCCAAGTCTGCACATATGTGGTGTTTCTCGGTTTTGGGATCCATAAAGGCAAGCGGCTGTTTGTTACCCAGTATTTAGCTGTAGCCATATACCATAACCATTTGAGAGAGAATCTTCTTAGATAATTCACATCTAAATTATCAAATAAATCTTTGTTTCTTTTGTCGATACTCCAGATTAATTGATAGTCATATTTATCTTTATTTTCCTCAAGATACTCGAAAATCGCTCGTGGGTTGCAGCTAAATTGTTTACCTGAGTAGCTTTCGAAGATGATTAATTTTTCGTTTCTGGGCAAGAGCCCAATTATTCTAAAAACAATTGAATATATTCTGATCAATAGGCTTCTATATCTTATTAAAATCTTTGATTTCATTTTAGACTCCTTAAATATCAAACAATTAAATACTTCTCTTCTCTCAGCAAACAAGAAAAAAAGAAGCAACTGAATTTACTTCAAGCCTCTTTTAGTTAGTACTTCTATAAACTAGCCATGTCTTTTTTGATTTGGGTAGTTGAAATGCCTTCTGTTCTTGGAAGGTAAATGACCTCACAATATTCCTTTAAGAAATCAAATTTCCCTTTCCAGTCATCGCCGATGACGAATGTATCTATATTGTACTTTTTAATATCTGAGATTTTTTGTTCCCAATTTTTTTCGGGAATGACTTCATTAACAAAATCGATTGTTTCTAAAATGAATTTTCGATGTTCATAAGAATGATGCGATTTTTTTTGTTTTTGAAGATTAAATTCATCTGTAGACAATCCTACGATTAAGTAATCACCCAGATTTTTTGCTCTTTCCAGCAGCTTCATATGTCCGTAGTGAAATAAATCAAATGTTCCGTACGTTATCACTTTCTTCATTAGATAACATCACCTTCCAACCGTTTTCAACTGAGAGTACCAGATAAAAACCAAAAACCTTAACAGATTGTTTATAATTTCGACATATTTTTTACGTACCATTAATAATGAACAATAATAGCATAAGTTCCTATAAAAGTTAAGGCTCTTTAAAAATGTAAATCATCAGCATTTTTTGGTATCTACGTTGTATTGATGTATAAATTTTGCAGGCCTAATGTCTCATCCATACCCATTATAACAAGTTTTCTTTTTCGGAAAAATCGATTCTTTTGTCGCGTTTTTAAGTGAAACGATTTTCTTTCTGCTGCGTCATTTATTCTGTACGCCCTCCTCATATTAATTCATCGTCAAAACGTGAAGGAATTGTAATGTGAATGTTAAAAGTTCCTAAAGATTTTTGTGGTAAAATAGAGTAAGATGTTTTCAGGCAAAGAGGCTTTACTCAAACTATACGAATGACACGTGTTTTTTATAGACATATAGGTGAAAAGGAGGGGTGATACGATGCAAACGAAACCCATTAATCAATTAGATTTTGTAGACAGTGAACTGACTTCATTTGTATCACATTTAGAAACGTCATATTTGGATCAGAATAAAGGTGCGTTCATCGTAACAGCGAATCCTGAAATCGGATTTGAAGCGATGCAAAATCCGCGTTATGAAGCGGTTCTTTCGTCTGCTGATTTTATTTTGCCAGACGGCATTGGTGTTGTGATGGTTTCCAAATTAATTGGAAAGCCGCTTCAATCCAGAATTGCTGGTTATGATTTGTTTACGTCCCTGCTGGATATGGCTGGACAAAAGAAAAAACGGGTTTTCTTTTACGGTGCAGCTCAGCATGTGATTGCGCAAACAATTGAGCGAATCGAACGTGATTATCCAGGTATTGAAATTGCCGGTTACTCTGACGGTTATGTGAAAGATCAACGTGAGGTGGCGGACAAGATTGCGGCCTCAAATCCTGACATGGTATTTGTCGCTTTAGGTTATCCTAATCAGGAGTTCTTTATCCATAAATACCGACATCTATTCCCTCAGGCTGTTGCTGTAGGGCTAGGCGGAAGTTTTGATGTGTTCAGCGGCAATGTCAAAAGAGCGCCCTCATTTTTTATCCGTTTTCACCTTGAGTGGATGTACAGGCTGATCACCAACCCTGCACGCTGGAGAAGAATGCTGAGCATTCCTAAGTATGTTACAGCCGTGCTGAAACATGAACGAGCTTCAGCAAAGCCGCAATATACAGGACAGGTCAAAGATCAATCACGCCATCTGTAATCGGTCTTAAAGGAGCTATGGTATGTAATGAAATGTAAGAATCTTTCGCTGCGCCTGCGGACAGTCTGTGACATCCGTTTTGAGCTGATGACTGAGTGAAATCCTGGTTTGCGTTTTTTTATTATTTGTTCATCAAAATTATTGGCGCATTGCTGTTTTGGATCAAGCCGGGCAATCAAGTAACACTTTTGGTTTCCTTTCCTGATAATGCCCGTGCAATATTAAAGGAATACCAGAAAGGACAATTTTCATTTCCCATTCATGTGCTGCTTACCCAGCATGCCAAGTCGCTGGAAAAAGAATTTCCTGAGCTTGCTGTTTCAGTTATTAACGAAAAACACCCGCTTCATATCTGTAAAGCGGCCTTTTCTATGCTGAGAAGCAAGACTGTGATTATTGATAACTATTTTGTTTTGACAACCGTTCTGACCAGCAGGCCTGATATCGAGTGTATCCAAGTTTGGCATGCAAACGGAGCGTTTAAGCGATTTGGGTTGAGAGATATCAACACACAGAATCGTTCGCGGTCTGACGTAAGACGCTTTCGCAAAGTGTATGCTTCATTTGACCGGATTGTCGTCGGTTCTGAACATATGGCTGACATATTCAAGGAATTTTTCGACATAAAAGGTGATAAATTTCTTCGCTTCGGTGTACCTTTAACCGATGCTTACTACGAAGCGCGGGAAAACAGCAATGACCTTAAAAGCAAATATCATCTGCCGGCAGAGAAAAAAATTATTTTGTATGCGCCAACCTTTAGGGATTACCAGTTCGAAAGCTTTTCGCTGCCGTTTTCAGAAAAACACTTGCAGCATGATTTAAAAGGTGAATATTTACTCGCAGTAAAACTGCATCCTGTTATGAAGCAATCTGCTGAACTACCTGAGGATAGTGCGTGGATAAAAGATGTATCAGATCTCCCTCTTGCAGACCTTTTAAAATTGAGCGATCTGTTAATATCAGACTATTCTTCTGTCCCATTTGAATTTGCGTTGCTGGACAAACCCATTTTGTTTTATACGTATGATATGGAGGCTTACAACAGAACCCGGGGTTTAATTCGACATTATACAGAGGTGATTCCAGGGATGCCTTGCTGTGATTCAGGAATGCTCTTGGACCAGCTGAAAGATATGGACAAACTCCAATCTGAAGTGGAGCGCTTTTCTCGTGAGTGGAATCAGTACTCTAGAGGAAATGCCAGTAAGCAGCTTTTAAGCTATGTAAATGAGAAATCAAACTGATCTTTATATATAATAGAGGTCGGTATTGCAAATAATATGAAAACCTTTTATAAAACATTATGAGTTGTAGTAAGGAAGGAGTCATTTTATGATTTATGCTGAGATTCTAGCCGGTGGAAAAGGTTCCCGCATGGGGAACGTCAATATGCCAAAACAGTTTTTGCCGTTAAATAAACGCCCCATTATCATTCATACGGTTGAAAAGTTTTTATTAAATGACCGTTTCGATAAGATTTTAATCGTTTCACCTAAAGAGTGGATTAACCATACAAAAGACATCTTAAAGAAATTCATCGGGCAGGATGATCGCCTGGTTGTTGTTGAAGGCGGCAGTGACCGTAATGAGTCTATTATGAGCGGCATCCGCTATATTGAAAAAGAATTCGGCATTCAGGATGATGACGTGATCATCACTCATGATTCTGTACGTCCATTTCTGACTCATCGTATTATCGACGAAAACATTGATGCGGTGCTTCAATACGGTGCGGTCGATACCGTTATCTCAGCCATTGATACAATTATCGCTTCAGAAGATCAGGAATTTATTTCTGATATCCCTGTCCGCGATCACATGTATCAGGGGCAAACACCGCAAAGCTTCCGGATCAGCAAATTGGTCGAGCTTTATAATAAACTGTCCGATGAACAAAAAGCTGTCCTGACTGACGCTTGCAAGATCTGTTCGTTAGCAGGTGAAAAAGTGAAGCTGGTCCGCGGTGAAGTCTTTAATATTAAAGTAACGACACCATATGACTTAAAAGTGGCTAATGCCATTTTACAGGAGCGAATTTCACAATGATTAATCAAACGTATCGTTTAGTTTCTGCCCGACAATTTGAAGTGACGTATAAAGATAAAGTTGTCCATTCAGATAAGGTCGTCGTCCGGCCTACCCATTTATCCATCTGTGCTGCCGACCAGCGTTATTATACTGGCTCACGCGGCAAAGAAGCGATGGATAAAAAACTGCCGATGGCTCTGATCCATGAAGGAATCGGGAAAGTCATGTTTGATCCGACAGGCACATTTAAAGTTGGAACCCAGGTTGTTATGGTACCAAATACACCGGTTGAAGAGCATGAAGTCATTGCGGAGAATTACCTGCGTTCCAGTAGGTTCCGTTCAAGCGGCTATGATGGATTTATGCAGGATTACATGTTCATGGCACCGGATCGGCTCGTTGAACTTCCGGACAGCATTAATCCGCATGTCGCAGCCTTTACTGAGCTTATTACGATTGCCGTTCACGCGCTTTCCCGATTTGAGCGCATGGCACACAAGAAGCGCGACACATTCGGTGTCTGGGGAGACGGAAATCTCGGATTTATCATGACGCTTCTCCTGAAGAAGAAATATCCGGACAGCAAAGTGTTTATCTTCGGAAAAACACCTTACAAGCTTGATCATTTTTCTTTTGTTGATGCAGCTTATCAAATTAACGACATTCCTGAGGATGTCAGACTCGATCATGCCTTTGAATGTGTAGGCGGACGCGGCAGTGAAAGCGCAATTGAGCAGATCATTGCCCATGTTCATCCTGAAGCATGTGTAGCGCTCTTAGGCGTATCTGAATACCCTGTTGAAATTGAAACGAGAATGGTGCTTGAAAAAGGAATTACGCTGATCGGTAGCAGCCGCAGCGGACGCGAGGATTTTGCCCGTACTGTGGACTTTTTAGCCCAATACCCTGAAGTCGTTGATTATTTAGAAACATTAGTAGGCGGACGCTTTCCGGTGCGCAGTATTGAGGAAATTACAAACGCGTTTGAAGCAGATTTGACTTCATCTTGGGGAAAAACTGTTATCGAATGGGAAATTTAAACAGTGAAAACATTCCTTACACGAATCGTAAAAGGAGTATTCGGCACTGCTTATAAACTATTGAGCGCTTTATTACCAGTACAGCACAACAAAGTTGTCATAGCTTCCTATCGTGAGGATCAATTAAGTGATAATTTTAAAGGTGTCTATGAAAAGCTGAAGCAAGATCCGTCTCTTCGCATCACCCTGCTTTTCCGCAAGATGGATAAGGGGCTGATCGGACGAGCTGCATATTTGCTTCATCTTTTCAGCTCGCTATATCACCTTGCCACATGCCGTGTGCTTTTGTTGGATGATTATTATTTTCCTTTGTATGTTGTGCCAAAACGAAAGGAAACTGTCGCCATCCAGCTTTGGCATGCTTGCGGCGCGTTTAAAAAATTCGGCTACAGCATTGTGAACAAGCCGTTCGGCCCTTCTTCTGATTATCTGAAGATTGTTCCTGTACATTCTAACTATGATTATGCCATCGTCAGTGCACCCGCTGCCGTGCCGCATTTTGCCGAAGCTTTTCAAATGGAGCAAAAGCAGATTTTGCCGCTCGGCATTCCAAGGACGGATTATTTTTATCATAAGGAACATATTCGCACTGTACTGGATGAGTTCCATCGGGCTTATCCTGAACTTAAGCATAAGAAAAAGCTTTTGTATGCTCCTACTTTTCGAGGCAGCGGACATCATCAAGAGGGTGACGCTACCCCGCTTGATCTGCTACAATTAAAATCGGCGCTAAACCATAAAGATTATGTCGTGATGCTCCATCTTCATCCGTATATGCGCAAGCATGCGCACACGGAAGAGGATGATTTTGTGCTGGATTTAACCGATTCGTACTCTTTGTACGATTTGATGGCAATCTCCGATGGGCTGATAACCGATTATTCTTCAGTCATTTTCGAATACAGCCTGCTGAAACGTCCAATGTATTTTTACTGTCCGGATTTAGAAGACTACTTGAAAGAACGTGATTTCTACTATCCGTTTGAATCGTTTGTGCCCGGGCCGATTTCGAAAGACGTTCCATCGCTTGCACACGATATCGAGAGTGATCACGAGGCTGATACGAAGCGGATTGAAGCTTTTTCACAGACGTTTATTACCCATCAAGACGGCAAATCTTCAGAGCGGGTAGCCGATTTTATTTCATCATTTTTAACATCTGGTGCCGATTAGGAGAAAGTGAGGTACAAAGTGAAGCTGGCCAGAAAGATTAAGAACAGACTTTTCAGATCAAAAAAGAAAACACAAAAAGAAAATACGGCTGTCATTGTCCATCCGGCAGATAACAGGGTTTTTTCTCTTTTTGATAAAACGAAGCGAATTGAAGAAAACCAGCAAGTCCCTGTCAGAAAAATTTCTGAGTTTTCTTGGAATGGTTCAATTCTTAAAGTTGCGGGTTATATGTATATCAAGGGCCTGCCGCTTCAAAAAGAGGATCAGGTTCGAAAACGTTTATTATTGGTGAACAACGGTGTTTTATTCACAGCTGTTTCTCTGCGGGATATTCCGGTAGATCAGCTGTCTATTGATACTTCAAATGTGCCTGGGGCCTATAAGTGGGCAGGATTTTCACAGCAAATTAACTTCTCTAAGCTGATGAATGACAAGCCTCTTCCGCAGGGCGAGTATAAGCTGTTTCTCGAAATTGAAGCTGTAGATGACCAAAATGTAAAACATCAGGAAGTGCATACGGTTGGAAACGTCAGCAATTTCCTCTCTAATGATGTGTATGCCACAAAGATGGAATTTCATTCTGCTAAAAAGCTGATGAAGTTCAATTTGATTGTTAATTATGATGAGGGCGAAAAGACCATTAACTTGTCTTGCAACAAACTGCAGGAAATTGACCCGAGCCTTTTGGAGCTGGATACTGGAAAAGAAGCAAACCGCTTTTTGCGCAAACTGAATACGAGCTTATTCCATTTTGCTTATGATGTATTCCGCCTGCTGCCGATTAAGTCCAATAAGATCGTCTTTGCTTCTGACAGCCGGCTTGATGTGACAGGAAACTTCGAATTTGTTTATGAAGAACTGCTGAAGCGCGAAGAAAACTTTGATTTCAAATTTTTCTTAAAGAGCAGCATTCGAGATAGAAAAAGCCTGTCTGAACTGATGTCTATGGCTTATCATTTTGCGACAAGCAAAATCATTTTTATTGATGATTTTTATCCGATCATTTATCCGTTAAAAATCCGTAAAAATGCTGACCTTGTCCAGCTATGGCATGCTGTCGGCGCCTTTAAGACATTTGGCTACAGCCGAATTGGGCTGCCGGGAGGACCGTCGCCGCATTCGAAAAACCATAGAAACTACACGAAGGTTATTGTCAGCTCTGAAAATATACGGAAACACTATGCAGAGGGCTTTGGGGTAGATATAGAGAACGTCATCGCCACTGGCGTACCGCGGACTGACTTTTTCTTTGATGAAGCGAAGAAGGCATTTGTAAAAGAACGTCTATATACAGAATATCCGTTTCTGAAGGACAAAAAGGTCATTCTTTTTGCGCCAACCTTCCGCGGAAACGGTCAGCAATCAGCTCATTATCCTTTCGAAGTGCTTGATTTTGACCGTCTGTATCATGAGTTAAAGGATGAATATATCTTCTTATTTAAAATTCATCCATTCGTACGTAACGATGCCAATATTCCTTACCAGTACAGCGATTTCTTTTATGATTTCTCTTCGTTCAGGGAAATTAACGAGCTATTGCTAGTAACAGATGTTCTGATTACAGATTATTCTTCTGTTTGCTTTGAGTATGCTTTATTAAATAAACCGATGATCTTCTTCAGCTATGATGTAGATGATTATATTCGCAAACGTGATTTCTATTATGATTACTTTGACTTTATTCCTGGTCCGCTTGCGAAAACGTCTGATCAAATGATTTCGATCATTAAAGAAGAGAAGTACAACTTTGAGCAAATTGATTCATTTGTTCATTATTTCTTCGATGATCTTGACGGAAAAGCAAGTGAACGTGTAGTCGATCAGATTGTCTTCCCTCAGGAAGAGGAGCCGTTAGACGATAAAGTCCTTAAAAGATAAATAAAAAACACCTTTTGCAGCTGCAAAAGGTGTTTTTTTTATTGATATTCCGGAACATCAAAGTAAAGTGTATAACCGTCCAGCAATGAATACAGGCTGTACATGCGGTTTACTTGTTTGTACGCCCAGCCGATGTCTGTTGCATATTGGTGTGTCGCTGTGGCTGACCATCTCATTTTGTATAGTGTATCCTGATTGTAAGCTGTGTTGTGAATATAAGAAGAGCCTATGAATTTGGCTCCGCCGATAATGGCCGCTTCTGGTGTGAACCAGCCTTGCTCATATGCATATTTAGCGCCGTAGTAATTCGGGTTGCTGTCGTAGGCGCCAATTCCGTACATGTTATATACGGTTTTTCCGTTATAGGTTAAGCCATTGGCTAAATCGGATGTTCCGTTTCCTGTTTCAAGGAGAGCGTGTGAGATTAAATACAGCTCGTTGATGTTGTATTGATTGGCGGCATCGATAAATGCCTTTCCTTTTCCTGTCAGGATGCCTTTGCCTGCCAGCACCTTCTGATTGACTTCAGTAACGCTGAGTCCGGCTGTCTGTGACAGCTTCAGAAATTGGAAGTAGTATTTGCTGTCTCTGGAAAAGTTATTCGGATCCACGTATTGAACCACTTCATCACTGCTTGCGTTTCGCCAACCTAAATTGATTTTGGCCCAGCCGTTTGTCTGGCCGATGATTTTCACCTTATCGCCTTTTTTTAATTGGCCGATTACGTTCGTCGGGCTGACTGCCGGTGTTGACCGGATATTTAGTACATCAGCCGTAACGGTTGATGTTGCTGTATTAATATAAGTAAGCGATACGTAAGCTGCCCCGTCTGTTTGCGGGCTTACTGTCATTTGTTTTTGGACCATATCACGAAGCGAGAGATTGTAATTTGTTTTCATGATTTGCGGGCCGTTTTTAATTTTCACGAAAGATGATGTCCATCCGTATAATTGTTTTAGCTTTGCTGATGCCGCAGCAGCTGCATCATTGCCTGTGAACTGTTCGTTTAAGCTGATTTTATAAAGCGTATTGCTTTTCGTTGTGTAACTTGGGCTTAAACTTTGCGCTTTAAGATAGGTTAACCCATTGTTCAATGCTGTTTTGCTGCTCAGCTGGGCTGTTACAATTTTGTATTGTGTATATGCCGTCTCGCCTGTTTTTGCTGTTGTGCCGGCGGCATTGTTTTGTTTGAAAAACGCTAACACGCGGTCAATATCATCTTGGCTGATGATGGCTTCAGTTATAATTTGATAGCTGCTTGCTGCGGCCTGACCGGTTTTCTGGCTTGCTGCTGATATGTGATTCGATTGAAAGAATGTGAGTGCCTGATTGACTTTCGCTGAATCAAGCAGAGATTCAGTAGTTATTTTAAACGTGTTGGCTATTTGTTTATTTACTGATTTCACAGATGCACTCAGCTGATTTTTCTTTAATACGTTCAAGCCCTTTGTAACTTTTGCTTGATCTGATGTTTCTTCTGAAATGAGCTGATATTGGTTTTCTGCAGTTGTTCCAGTTGCTTTTTTCGTTGCCTTTACTTTCTTCTGAGAAAAGAAGGCTGCGGCTTTGTTTGCTTGCTGCTCGCCTAAAATCTGTGCCGTCGTTATTTGATAGGCTGTAGACGTTGTCGTTTTTTTGATGCTAGATGACGTGTAATGCCATTTTTTCTTTTTAAAGAAAGTGTCCACTTTTTGCAGTTGCTGTTTCGTTAACCCCTTCATATTCACGGTATATGATGTACTTTTGCCAACCTGTTGATAACTGCCTGATACGCCGGTGTTTTTCTTGATTTGGCTGATGGCGTCCTTCACTGTATTCAGCCCTTTGAAATAGGCTGATTGGACATTGTATGACTCAGCAGTTGTTTTTTGATTGATTGACTTGTAGCTTCCTGTAATACCGGTGCTCTGTTTCAGCTGATTTAATAGGTTTTTGGCATTCGCTTCACCTGAAATGGCGGCTGTAGTGAACGTATAAAAGGCTTGTCCTTTCACCGTTTCTTTTAATGATGCCTGCAGCCCCGATTCCTTTTGGAATGCGCTTTTGATCTGCTCAGCTTTGCTGTTTCCCACGATTGTGCCTGACTGAATAGTTGTGACAGACACCGTGTGAGTGATGGGCTGATACGAGCTTTTAATCCCCGTTTGCTTAGCCAGGCTCTGAATAAGCGCCTTGACTTTTGTCTCATCAGCGATTTCTGATGTCGAGACGTTCACATAGGACTGAGCTGCTCCGGAAGCTTTTACAGCGCCAGCCACTCCCGTCTCCTGTTTAAGCTTGGCAAGGATTGTATTTGCCTGTTTTTCCCCGGAAATAGCCCCTGAGGTGATGGTGACAAACGGCTGTTTGCTTCCGACAGGGCTTGTCGTGCCTGTGATCGCTGTCTGTTTGGTGAGTCCGCTCAATATTGCTTTCGCTTCTGCTTCACTATGTATGCCTTCAGCGGAAATTTGGTAGGTCGTTGTTGTGCCTGAAGCCTGATAGGAAGCATCCCAGCCAGTGTCCTTTTCCAGTTTGGCGACAGCCTGCGAGGCTTGGCTTTCTGTACTGAACGTTTTTGACGGCTCTACCTCATATATCGAGTAGTCCGTATACGCTGCAGCCTGGGCAGAACCGGATATGGCAAAAAAGGCAAGGGACGCGGCGGACAGAAGCATAGGTGCGATTAATCTCTTTTTCATTCCTTCTCCTCTTTCTTATTCAATGAGTATATAAAACTAGTTTATTTATCGGCACGCGTATGCTTCATTTATAGGTGAATCACTTCCATTTTTTAATAAAAAAAACTTAATCTCGAAGTGAGATTAAGTTTAAATATGAGACACGATAAGTGTACAAGTTCCTTTAATCGTAAAATCGGGCATTTGAGCCGGCAAAATAAAGTGATTGCCTTTTTTGAGCGGACATGTTTCGTCTTCATACATCAGCAAACCGCTTCCTTCTATTACGCTGCAAAGCAGGAAGGATTCATCCTGAGAAAGCTCAGCCTCGTCATTTATGTCCCATTTATATACCGAAAAATATTCCCCTTGGACAAACGTTTTAATGGTTATTCCTTTTCTTGATTCAGTCGATTCATCAATATACCCGTCCACATGGGGAACCGTGGCTGCATTGACCGCTTTGGCAAAATGAAGCTCTCTCGGACTCCCGTTGTTATCAAGCCGGTCATAGTCGTACACCCGGTATGTGGCATCTGAATTTTGCTGGGTCTCTAAAACAAGTGCCCCCTTGCACAGGGCGTGGAGCGTTCCGCTCGGCACATAATAGAAATCACCCGGTTTAATTTTGATTCTTCGCAGCAGGCCTTCCCAGTCACCGCTGTTGATCATTGTGACAAGTTCGGTTTTTGAGCGGGCCGTATGCCCGTATATAATCTCCGCGTTTTCTTTACAGTCGATAATGTACCAGCATTCCGTCTTGCCGAGTTCTCCCTCTTCGTTTTCTCCGGCATAGTAATCATCAGGGTGAACCTTAATTGACATATCTTCCTTCACGTCCAACAGCTTTGTCAGAAGCGGAAATAGGTCCCCCTCTACGCCGCCGAATACTTCACGATGCTCTTCCCAAAGCTCGATCAATGTCTTTCCTTTATACGGGCCATTCGCAACTGTGCTCGGTCCTTTTGGATGAGCGGAAATGGCCCAGCATTCCCCCGTTGTTTCTGAAGGAATACCGTATCCAAATATATCTCGTAAAGCGGTGCCGCCCCAGATTTTTTCTTTACACACAGGCGTTAGAAAAATTGGTGATTGCGTCATGATCTGTACCCCTCCCCTGTAAATAGCTGATCATTATTTTCCCGGTGCGCTCCCCTTACAAACGCCGTATAAGCCGTCTTTTTCCTATGACAACATATGTACAAAGCATTATGTATCAATGACCCCTTTTGAGAAAACGCTTCCTTTTTATTATATCACTTTCAAAAGATGGTTTGTTTCAACCTTTTCCTTATGAAGAATAATTCTCCTTTATTGATACAAATTAAGAAAAACCGTCAATCTGTTTTATAAAGGGGAGAGAAACTTTGCAAATCGACTCTGATCTCCAGCACAATGTAGAAATATTGAAAAAAAAAATGGGGCAAAACGACGATATCATGTTTTATACGTTTTCTTTCGGAGACAGCAGAAAGAAGGCGTGCCTACTATATATTGACGGTTTGACAGAAAATAAACTTCTGGCGCAATACGTCATTTCTCCATTACAGAAGGAATCGTTAGCCCAAAAAGAAGGCATGATTGAGGATTTATCAGCTTTCTTTTTCGGCTATCATCACAGTGTGGTTTCTACAATAAAAGAAATACAGCAGCTTATTTTTTCCGGACATACCATCTTGCTTGCCGATGGTTACAGCGCGGGACTTGCATTTGATACGAAAACATTAATGACGCGCAGCCTTGAAGAACCTTCCTCTGAAGTCGTGGAACGCGGTCCGAAGATTGGCTTTATTGAAAAACTGCGGACAAACACGGCGCTATTACGAGAGCGGTCAAGTGACCCTAATCTCGTCATAAAAGAGATGACGATAGGCAAGAGGACAAAAAAAAAGATAGCTGTCGCATATATTCAGGATATTGCCCCTGATCATGTTGTAAAAGAAGTGTTTAAACGGCTGAAATCCATCACGACAGATGATTTGCCGGAATCAGGCACACTTGAGCAGCTCATTGAGGATGAACCTTTTTCAATCTTTCCGACGATCTTAAGCACAGAACGTCCGGATCGTGTAGAAAGCTCTTTGTTAGAAGGTCGGGTTTCTATTTTGGTGGACGGCACCCCGTTTGCACTCGTTGTGCCGGCAACGGTTGATGAATTTATTCATTCACCGGATGATTACAGCCAGCGCTGGATTACAATGTCACTTATTCGTTTGCTTCGTTATTCAAGCATCCTGATTACCATTTATTTGCCCGGCTTATATATTTCTCTCGTTTCCTTTCATACGGGGCTTTTGCCAACGAGAATGGCCATTTCAATTGCAGGCAGCAGGCTGAATGTTCCCTTTCCGCCTTTTGTCGAGGCCTTTATTATGATATTTACGATAGAACTCATCAGGGAAGCTGGTTTACGGCTGCCAAAGCCGATCGGACAGACGATTGGACTTATTGGCGGCGTTGTCATTGGACAGGCTGCCGTACAGGCGCAAATCGTCAGCGCACTGATGGTCATTGTGGTATCTGTTACTGCATTGGCATCCTTTACCGTTCCTTCATACGCCTATAACTTTCCGCTGAGGATTATTCGCATTGCGGGAATGATAAGTGCTGCAACGCTTGGCATGTATGGCGTCATCATGGTCTTTCTGTTTGTGATCGGCCACTTAATGCGACTGAAAAGCTTTGGCCAGGATTACATTATTCCCATAATGGCACAGCCCGGACAGGATTTAAAAGACACTGTGATTCGCATCCCTACCCTATTTTTAAAA
This sequence comes from Bacillus rugosus, assembly GCF_023238245.1. Lineage (NCBI taxonomy): Bacteria > Bacillati > Bacillota > Bacilli > Caryophanales > Bacillaceae > Bacillus > Bacillus rugosus. The sequence goes on from NZ_CP096590.1 coordinate 3,586,013, forward strand.
AGAAGGCCGACCCGTAAAGACACAAAAGATAAAATCAGACAAAGGTGATAGCTATGATGCAATCAGAGGACAAGCTTACATTTATGCAGACGCTTATTATGGTAAGCAGTACAATGATCGGTGCCGGTGTCTTAACCCTTCCCCGCTCAGCCGCTGAAACCGACAGTCCGAGCGGATGGATCATGATCCTGCTGCAGGGCGTTATTTTTATTATTTTCGCGCTGCTTTTTTTGCCTTTTCTTCAACGAAACAGGGAGAAAACGATTTTTGAGCTCAACAGTATTGCAGCGGGAAAATTGATCGGTTTCTTTTTGAATTTATTTATATCCCTTTATTTTATCGGTATCGTATGTTTTCAAGCGCGGGTTTTGGGTGAGGTTGTCGGATTCTTTCTTTTAAAAAACACACCGATGGCGGTTGTCGTGATTATTTTTCTGGCAGTTGCCCTCTATCATGTGGCCGGGGGCGTTTACCCCATTGCGAAGGTATATGCGTATATCTTTCCTATCACAATTATTATTTTCCTTATGCTTCTGATGTTCAGCTTTCGTTTATTTCAATTAGATTTTATCCGGCCTGTATTTGAAGGCGGTTATCAAAGTTTTTTCTCTTTATTTCCTAAAACCCTTTTATATTTTTCAGGATTTGAAATTATTTTTTATCTCGTTCCCTTTATGAAAGATCCAAAGCAGGTAAAAAAAGCTGTCGCTTTAGGTATTGCAACCTCGACTGTTTTCTATAGTATTACTTTGTTTATGGTCATTGGCTGTATGAGTGTAGCTGAGGCAAAAACAGTGACATGGCCAACCATTTCACTCATTCATGCATTAGAAATCCCAGGGATTTTCATTGAACGATTTGACCTGTTTTTACAGTTAACTTGGACAGCCCAGCAATTTGCATGTATGCTCGGCTCCTTTAAAGGGGCGCATATTGGATTAACAGATATCTTTCACCTGAAAAATAAAAACAATCCGTGGCTGCTTGCTGCATTGCTGGCCGTTACATTTTTCCTGTCAATGTTTCCTGAAGATCTTAATGCCGTGTTTTACTACGGAACACTTCTCGGATATGTATTTCTCGGTGTCATTGCAATACCATTTCTTATCTGGTTTTTAAGCTGGGTACAGAAAAAACTGGGGAGGGATCAGCTGCAATGAAGACAATGATGAAGCTTGCAGCAATGGTTCTGATGCTGCAGACGCTATGCGGATGCTGGGATGTCAAAAATATTGAAAAACTGTCTTTCGCCAGAGGACTTGCTATCGATGAAACTGATGACCATCAGTATAAATTAACGTATCAAAACCTTCTTCCCCAAAGTGAAGACAGCCAAGCATCCGGAAAACCCGAATTTGTCAATGTGACATCCCATGGGAAAACCATTCTAGAAGCAGTCAGTGATGTATCCATTAAAGACCCCCCTATCTATAGCGATCATTTAAAAGTGATTCTTTTGGGAGAAAAGCTGATGAGGAATCAAAACATAGATCAGGTCTTCAACCATTTTATCCGGGATGATGAGCTGCGGCGCAGCAGCTATTTGATGGCAGCCAGAGGACAAGCCGAAGTGGTTTTTACAAAAGGAAGTCCTAAACAGCAGCTGCCGATGCCTTCTGAAAAGCTGATTGATCTAACCAATAACAGCGGGTATAACGGGAAAATTATGTTGCCGCTTCGCATCGGCAGGGCTTCTATCTATTGCCAAAATGGCTACAGTTTTCTCATTCAAGCCGTGAAAAACCAAAAGGGAAAAGCAAAGTATGACGGAGCAGGCATAATCAAAAGCGGCAGCAATAATCTCGTCGGATTTCTTTCAGCTGGTGAAACCCAGACACTGACATGGGTCATGGGAACGATCCAAGGCGGCGTCATGCCGACGACAGATAAAGGACATCCGATTACATTTGAGATTAAAAAGTCGAAAACGAAAATTAAGCCGGCGATTGAAAATGGAAAGCCTGTCTTTCAGATTTCTGTCAAAACAAAGGGTATCTTGACAGAAGACCAAAATCCGAATGAAAATTCCTTTAGTAAAGGCTATTTGAACAGGCTTGAGAACATATTTGAGAAAAAGCTTGAACACGATGTAAAGCAGGTTATGGATAAACTGCAGCATGAGTATAAAACAGATCCGGTCTTTTTTTCCGACTATATCCGGATTCGATACCCAGAATACTGGAATAAAGTAAAAGGACATTGGGATGAAATATTTTCTGATGCTGATTTTAAATACGATATTTCTTTCAAAATCATTAACTTCGGCACAGTAGGAAAGTGAGCAATCAAAAGGGTGCGCATGATCGCGCACCCTTTTTTTATGTTCCGACAGTCTGCTGTTTTCCGGCTGATCCTCCTTGCCCGTTTTTGTCTCGTAAATCCTGCTCAATTTCTTCAAGGCTTTTTCCCTTCGTCTCTGTCACTTTAAACCGGACAAATAAGAACGCCATGATACCGATCGCGGCATAAATCAGGAATAAATAACTGATGCCGATCGCTTCCATTAATATTGGATAGGTGAGTGAAACAATCAGTGTCCCAACGTGCAGCATCAAAGTAGATACCCCAGTACCGATTCCTCTGACATGAAGCGGGAACAATTCAGGAAGCATCACCCAGACAACCGGGCCCCAGCTGACCGCAAAGACAACGATAAACACGCCTAAGCAAATGACTGTCGTCCAAGAGGCAGCCGGCGTGTTACCGAAAAAGAGATTCACCAGCGCGAGAACGATTAAGCTGATCACCATCCCGGCATTCCCGAATAACAATAGCGGCTTTCTTCCGATCTTGTCGATGATTTTAATCGCTACTAACGTCATGAGAACATTAACTGTGCCGATTCCGACCGTTCCTAAAATCGATGCGGAGTTTCCAAATCCTACGTTTGTAAAGGTCTTTGGCGCATAATAGATGATCGTATTCGTTCCGATAAATTGCTGCAGAAACGCCAGTCCCAAGCCGGCAATCAGCGCGGGGCGCACCCAAGGATCGAACAGCTCCTTCAGGCCGCCTTCATCCTGCTTTTCCGCTTCTTGAATATCATGTATTTCCTGATCAATATCTTTTGTGCCACGCAATTTTTCGAGAACCTTTTTCGCTTTTTTCTCTTCGCCATTCGTAAACAGCCAGCGCGGGCTTTCCGGCATGAACAAAATGCCAATGAGCAAGAGCAGCGACGGCACAGCAGCCAATCCAAGCATCCAGCGCCACGCTTCGGCATCGGCAAATATGTAATTGACAATGTAAGAAAGAAGGATGCCGACCGTGATCATCAGCTGATTCAGAGATGACAGCGCCCCGCGTTTTTGTTTTGGCGCCAGTTCAGACAAATAGAGCGGCACGATCGTTGTCGATGTTCCGACTGCAAGTCCCAAAATGATGCGAAACAGAACCATGACTCCCGTATTCGGGGCGAGCGCCACACCCAGGCCTCCTATACAAAACAGCAGCGCGGCCGCCATAATCGCTTTTTTTCTTCCGAAACGGTCAGTCAGCTTGCCAGCCGCTCCTGAACCTAATATCGCCCCAACCAATAAAGAGCTGACAACAAGTCCTTCCGTAAAGGCATTTAAACCTAAGTCCTTTTTCATAAATAAAATAGCACCGGAAATCACTCCGGTATCATAGCCATATAACGCGCCTCCAAGAGCGCCGAAAAAATAAAGCCATATATTTGACTGCTTTTTCATAAAAATGACTCCCCTTCTCTATAAACTGCAATGATATTGTCTGTGGAGTTTTTTTAGAAATCTATTAGCCTCTTTTTCTGGCTATTAAACCTTTTCATTCTTGCAGATCACTAAATTCCCAATCATTTACTTGCAATTTTTTCAACGTAACCGAAACATTTTATCTGCTGCGGCGTCCAATATAAGGTGATTCAGCACATTAAAAATAACTATTTTCAAGAACAGGAACTTATAAATATAGGAATATTTATCGAAAAATGTCTTTTGATGAGTTGCCCCTTGGCAAAATAAATGGTACTCTTCAAATATTAAAGAAACGAGAGGTATTGATATGGAAGAACGAACACACCGCAGAAAGAAAAAGAGAAGACTTAGAAAATGGGTGAAAATCGTTGCCGGTTTGATGGCTTTTCTGGTCATTGCGGCAGGATCTGTCGGCACCTATGCTTATGTAAAGCTCAACAATGCTTCTAAAGAAGCTCACGTTAGCCTAGCACGCGGAGAACAATCAGTAAAACGGATTAAAGAATTTGATCCTGGAAAAGATTCTTTCTCTGTATTGCTCTTAGGAATTGATGCCAGAGAGGAAAGCGGCGAGACTGTCGATCAGGCAAGAAGTGACGCGAATGTGCTGGTTACATTTAACCGGAAAGAAAAAACAGCTAAAATGCTAAGCATTCCGCGTGACGCATATGTAAACATCCCAGGCCACGGCTATGATAAGTTTACACATGCTCATGCTTACGGCGGCGTTGACCTCACTGTGAAAACAGTTGAGGAGATGCTGGATATTCCCGTTGATTATGTCGTCGAAAGTAATTTCACAGCTTTTGAAGACGTCGTCAACCAGCTGAATGGCGTCAAAGTAACGGTAAAAAGTGATAAAGTCATTCAGCAAATCAAAAAAGATACAAAAGGAAAAGTGGTTCTTCAAAAGGGAACACATACGCTTGATGGAGAAGAAGCACTAGCTTACGTAAGAACACGCAAAGCGGACAGTGACCTATTGCGGGGACAAAGACAAATGGAAGTGCTGAGCGCCATTTTAGAGAAATCAAAATCACTGAGCTCAATCCCGGCTTATGATGATATTGTGGACACGATGGGAAAAAATCTGAAAATGAACTTATCTCTTAAAGATGCCATTGGCCTGTTCCCGTTCCTCACATCATTGAAATCAGTTGAGTCTATTCAGCTGACGGGTTATGATTATGAACCTGCCGGCGTTTATTATTTAAAATTGAATCAGCAAAAACTGCAGGAAGTTAAAGAAGAGCTCCAAAACGATTTAGGTGTATAATAAAAGGGATGGCGATTACGCCATCCCTTTTGCATATTTCTTGTTGAAAATGATCAACGTAACGTTTAGCCTTGATTTACATGGATTATGTTTCGCAGGAAAGCTGAACATACTACACGAAGCAGCTTCATTTTTAAGGAGGTTCCCCCTACATATGAAATTAATTGCGATTGATTTAGACGGTACATTACTGAATAAAGAGAGCGTCATTACTGCGGAAAACAGAGCAGCGATCAAGCGGGCCGTTGATGCTGGCATCCTCGTCACCATTTGCACGGGAAGGGCAACATTTGACGTAAAAGCACTGCTGGAAGACTTGGACATCCCTATCATTGCAGCTAATGGCGGAACGATCCATGATACGGGTTACCGTTTGATCAGCCGGACATTAATGGACCAGGAAGCTGGTAAAGCGATCGCTGATTACTTGCTGTCAAAAAACATTTACTTTGAGGTATATACAGATGACCATCTGCTTTCTCCTTTTGACGGCGAAGATAAGCTGCATGCGGAGCTTGATATTCTAAAGAGCGCAAATCCAAACGAGAAGACGGATGAATTGTGGCAAGGAGCCATGACTCAGTTCAAGCAGTTTGGCATTAAGCCGATCCCTCATATCGAATCTGTTTTTGACGGCAGCGAAAACATTTATAAACTTCTTTGCTTCTCCTTTGATATGGACAAGCTGAAACAAGCGAAGGAAGAGCTGAAGCATCATAAAAAACTGGCGCAAACCTCTTCCGGAAAACATATTATCGAAATCCTGCCGGCCTCTTCAGGAAAAGGACGCGCCCTGACAGAGCTGGCTGACATATACGGAATTGAAACACAGGATATCTATGCAATCGGCGACAGTCCGAACGATTTATCCATGTTTGAAGTCGCCGGACACCGCATCGCCATGGAAAATGCGATTGATGAATTAAAAGAAAAAAGCACCTTCGTCACAAAAAGCAATGACGAAAATGGCGTGGCTTACTTTATTGATCAGCTTCTTTCCGGCCAATATGCATAAAGAAAAGACTCCAGAGATTCTGGAGTCTTTGTCTATTATTGAACCCGTATACTTCCCGCATATTTATCTTTCCAATACGTGCTTGTGTTCATATTGGTGATGGTCACGCCGTTTGACAATGTGACATGAACAACTTGTCCGTTTCCGATATAGATGGCCGGATTTAGGCTTGTTGATTGGAAGAACACAATGTCTCCCGGTTTCAGGTCCGCCTTCTCAACCTTAGTTCCGGCTTTGTATTGGCTTGTTGCGTATCGAGGCAGGGAAATACCGGCTGCTTTCTTGTATACATACTGGACAAATCCAGCTGTATCAAATCCTGTCTCCGGAGACACTCCGCCTTGTTTGTAAGGAACTTCGCCAACATAAAGTGTTGCCTCAGACACAATCGGGTTTTCTTTCGGGATTGTCAGGTTGTCAAATCGGCGAATGCCTGTCATCTTCGATTTCCAGTAATCCTCTGACAAGTAGGAAATGGTTACTTTTTCTGACCGGCTTGCCTGAATAAACCTTCCTCCGCCTGCATAAATCCCTGCATGTGAAATTCCCGATTTATACGTATTGCTAAAATAAACGACATCACCAGGCTTTATGTTTTGAGGCGCAACCTTCTCACCTACTGCCCACTGCTGTTCGGCTGATCGCGGCAGATAAATGCCGAGTGCCTGTTGAAACACATATTGCACGAGCCCGGAGCAATCAAAGCCCTCTGACGGTGTGCTTCCGCCAAACACATATGGAATGCCGATATATTTTTCGGCCTCCTGAACGACAGGAACATCAGCTGTTGCCGGATCGGCTGCGATTCGTCTCGCCCCGATATAAGAGCCGCTCCAATAGCTGCTTTTTGTGTAATTAGTGATGATAACCCCTTTTGTTTGCGTACTATGAATCATTTGGCCGTCTCCGATGTAAAGAGCGTCATGTGTCGGAGTTGTCTCGCCGCTTCCCTCTTTCCTGAAAAACAAAATATCGCCCGGCTTCAGGTCTTCCGGCTTTATGGCCGTTCCGACTTTATACTGGTCGTTCACAGATCTCGGCATATGAATATCAGCCTTACTGAAAACATATTGAATCAATCCCGAAGGATCGAATCCCTCTTTCGGCGTTTCACCGCCGTATTTATACTGATACCCAAGCAGTTTTTTTGCTTCGCTGATCACCAGTTCAGATGACATATCAGCCTCCGCAATCTCCGCTTTTGTGATAGTTGAACCCAAAAAACTAATGATAACCGCCACAAGCAAAAACTTCTTCCAGTTTGCCAGTGTCTTCACTTTTATTATCTCCTCCTCTTTATGCAGTTTTAACATCGGTATTTTTTTGAATATGTTAAGAGACGTTTTGATATTTTTACAGAATGAATATGCTGGGCAAATAAAAAGAGAATGCCTCATCAGACACTCTCTTTTTGAATTATTTATTGGTGTTTGCCGGTTCTTCCTGCTGTTGGATTTTATGCATTTCCGTATCAATCTTCTGCTTTTCCTGATCTGTCAGCTGCTCATTGAATTTAAAAGCTGACATAAACATGAATACGATAGCTACGGCAACAAAAGGCCAGATGGCTTTGACAAATTTCATCCTTATCACTCCGTTTATTTAGATTTTAGTTTGTCGCTATGATCAACATCAAACGTCAGTTTTCCGTCTTCTACTTTCCATGCAAAATTAGAGTCTTTCGTCAGTTCGCGAATAATCGTTTTCTGTTTGAGGCTGTCTTTTTTCACCGGTGCAGGCGTCGCTTCATGGATGTCAATCGGCGTCACTTCAAAGCGGCCTATTCCGTTTTTCTTCAAGTGATACTGAACCAGTGCACTGTCCCTCGTTCTTGTCCAGCCTTGATCAAAGACAAAGTTGCCGAGGCTGTAGAAAATGACGGTTCCGTTATATACTTCAATCGGTTCTAAGACGTGCGGGTGATGGCCGACAATGATATCAGCTCCCGCATCAGACATGGCTCTTGCAAGCTGGCGCTGGCGGTCGTTTGGATCATTGTCATATTCTTGTCCCCAGTGTGACTGCACAACGACGATGTCCGCATGTTTTTTCGCTTCTGAAATCATTGGAATGAAGATTTCAGGATCTGCGGGCAGCACGCCAGGCGTATTCTTTTTAGCCGCGAAACCTTTTCCAGACACATCGGTAAAGCCGAGCGTCGCGATGGTTACCCCATTGACTTCCTGGTACGAAATATTCTTTTTCGCATCACTTAGGCTGTATCCTGCTCCAACGATATCAAGGTTTTGCTTCGCAAATTCTCCAAGAGTATCTTTCATGCCTTGAACGCCGTAATCCATTGCGTGGTTGTTTGCGCTGTTGAGAACCGTGAAGTTCATATCCTTCAAGACTTTCACTGATTCCTTATTCGTCTGCAGATGAATCTCTTTATCTGCTTGTTTATAATTCTTTTGATAGGTTACAGGGTTTTCAAAGTTTCCTGCTACATAATCAGAGGCTTTAAAGATCGGTTCAACATACTGAAAAATGCTGTCTGCCCCTTTTTGCTCCGTTACTTTTTCAACATAGCGCCCCATCATAATATCTCCGACAAATGAGGCTGATAGAACGTCGTCAGAATACGTTTTGACCTTCGGCGTTTCTGCTTTTCCCGCCCACATAAAAGCGAACATGAGGACAAAAACGATCGGAATGGCAATAAATACGTGCTTATTGGTTTTCTTTTTTTGCTGTTTTGTCAGCTTCAGCAGCTTTTCATGAAAGCTCAGTTCTTTTTTCATCGTTTGACACACCTTACATTAAATTAAGTAGTAAACAAACATGATAGCAAAGGTCGCTCCGCTCAATAGAAGCGTGCTTCCGAACGTAATGGTTAAACCTTGTTTCTGAATGGTATTGGCAATTAAACCTGGCACGATGATGCCGATTCCTCGAAATTCTGCGATTTCAAATGGTACAATCGGGTATAGAAAATCAAACGCAATTTTCAGGACAATCCCTGTTATCAGCATGGCAGCGAATTTTCTGCGTCCGTACAAAATCATAAATTTGGATAAACCGTATTTCACTATGACATAAGTGAGCAAGCTTACTAACAATACGAGTAAAATAAAGACCGGCTGATTAAACACAAGTCCTAAATATCCCGGTACAACCAGTCCAGCCGGCACGATTCCTGTTTTTTCTGCAAAAATCAAACTGAGTAGTACACCTAAAATGAGTGCGATGTATAAATCTGATCCGAACATGTCTGCATTTCCTCCTAGCTTACGAGCTGCTTAACCTTGTATTCGTGGATTTTTTCAATTAAAGGCTCTGCGGCACCATGAATATTGCCGACGCCATATATGACACGGTTGTGCATTCTTTTCTTTAACAATTCCATAATTTCTTCTGTTGACTTGTACTCTAGATCATGCAGTTTATCTGCAGGAATTTTGCCTTCTTCATAGGCTTTTACGATCGGTTCTGTTGTTTCACCGATTAAGATCAGTTCACTTGCTTCAATATAAGGCAATACGTCATTTGCGAATTGCTGTGTCCGATCCACACGGTCTGCGCGGCAGTTCATGATGATGATTGGATCATCGGTCGGATAACCGATTTCTTTTACACGTTTCCATATATTCAAAGTAGAAGAAGCGTCGTTTGCGGCAAACCCATTAACAAAGTGCCCAGGCTCGCTCGGACTGATCAGCGGAAGAATTCTCATTGCTCCCGGATCTGGCGGCGCATTCAGCATTCCTTTAAACGCTGTTTCTTCGTCAATGCCGAGTGCTTGAGCCACACCCAGTGCCAGAGAAGCGTTATCAGGGAATACCATGTATTCAAATTTACGCAAATATTCATCTGTAATTTTTGAGTTATCAGCAATGATGACTTTTGTGTTTCGTTCTTTTGCTTTTTGTTTAAAGAACTCGGTATATTCACTATCTGTAATGACAAGATGGCCATTATAAGGAATAGTAGCGGTAAACGCTTCTGCAATTTCATCGAGCGTCGGCCCCATGACATCCATATGGTCTTCTAACACATTCACAATAACGCCGATATTGGCTTGCAGAAGTTCGTCCTGAAAGATGATCTGATAATCCGGGTTAACAGCCATACATTCACTGACGATAGCGTTAGCCCCTCTTTCTACTGTTTCTTTCATAACTTCTTTTTGCTCTCCGATATTCGGCCCTTGAGGTTTCCGTTTAATCGGCTTTTCCTCCGGTGTGTCCCAGTAGATCATTCTTGCATCTGTCCCTGTTGTTTTTCCAACAGTTTTGTAACCGGCTTCTATTAATATTCCGGTTGTCAGCCTTGTCACAGTCGATTTTCCTCGGATGCCGTTAATATTCACCCGCACAGGGAGGGCATCAATGTTTTTCTGATGTCGTCGTTTTTCTAATATTCCGATGACCAGTATGACAGCACAGGCTATAATGAGTAACCACATTGCTTTTCGACATCTCCTTCTATATTGTTGTAAATTCATTCATCAGTATATAGAATCACTATGAATTCTCAATCGGCATTATGTAACATAATCTTCCCTAATCCACTAAGCCAAACTTCTCTTTTGAAAGAGATTTTGTACCTACAAACTGTTTTCTAATTTTGGAAAATGGCAGGACTTACACCTTACCTATTTTCAAAAAAAGAAAAAGGAATGCGCTTTCATTTTTCTCCTGATATCCTTCTGGACGTATAGTCACGCCCTGGTGTTTGCATTTAATATGTATTTCAAATCAATCTTTTTTTCAGCCCGTGATATCAAGCTTTTCCTGCTACCATGCGTGTTTCCGGTTCTTATGAACACAAAATATGTTTTTCCTGTTTCTTAAGGACAAGGTCATAATGTCATCCTTTCTGCATGGAAGAGGCAATATTAGGCCTATTCCAAAAAGACTAATGGGGCGATCTATGAAAACGATAAACATACAGGTCCGAATTCTCTAACATAATTAAACATTTTCTGGGCGGATAGTCTTTTCTGTTTCTCCTCATTTACAGGTCTAAACGCATGACTTTGAAACAATTTTAATAAAACTTAATATTTGTTCATGAAATCTTCATCCAGAAATGTGAAGACTTTGTCAAAAAAAGAGTGAAAACCTTAAATTTTTCAATTATATATACAATTCACAATAGATTTCTTTCGATATTTTTATTGCCAACTTCGGATTACTCATGATAATCTATCTATGTAAACGGTTACATAAACAAGGAGGAGCTGTTTTGGCTACAATTAAAGATGTCGCCGGAGCGGCGGGCGTTTCAGTTGCGACGGTTTCCCGCGTCCTGAATGACAACGGCTATGTACATGAAGAAACGCGAACGCGTGTCATAGCGGCGATGGAGAAGCTCAACTATTATCCGAATGAAGTCGCCAGATCTCTTTATAAGAGAGAATCCCGGCTGATCGGGCTTTTGCTCCCGGATATCACAAACCCTTTCTTCCCCCAGCTTGCCCGCGGTGCAGAGGATGAATTGAACCGGGAAGGCTATCGCCTTATTTTTGGCAACAGTGACGAGGAATTAAAAAAAGAACTTGAGTACCTTCAAACCTTTAAGCAAAACCATGTTGCAGGCATTATTGCCGCAACGAATTACCCGGATCTTGAGGAATACAGCGGCATGCATCACCCAGTCGTTTTTCTGGACAGAACACTTGAAGGCGCTCCTTCTGTATCCAGTGACGGCTATACAGGAGGAAAATTAGCCGCCGAGGCCATCATTCACGGAAAAAGCCGGCACATTACCCTCTTGAGAGGCCCCGCTCACCTGCCGACCGCCCAAGACCGCTTTCACGGCGCTTTGGAGTTCTTACAGCAGGCTGAAGTTGATTTTCAGGTCATCGAGACGGCTTCATTTTCTTTCAAGGATGCGCAATCGATGGCGAAGGAGCTGTTTGCCGCTTATCCTGAGACAGACGGTGTGATTGCGAGTAATGATATTCAAGCCGCTGCGGTTTTACATGAAGCATTGCGGCACGGAAAAAGCGTGCCGGAGGATATTCAAATTATCGGCTATGATGACATTCCGCAAAGCGAGCTGCTGTTCCCTCCCCTGTCTACAATTAAACAGCCCGCCTATGATATGGGCAAAGAAGCGGCCAAACTGCTTTTGCGTATCATCAAAAAACAGCAGCTGACAGAAACGGCGATTCAAATGCCTGTCACCTATATAAGAAGAAAGACGACAAGAAAGGAAGATCATGATGTGTAATATTTGTGTGATTGGAAGCTGTTCGATGGATTTAGTGGTCATCTCGGACAAACGCCCAAAAGCCGGCGAAACGGTACTTGGCACGTCGTTTCAGACTGTGCCGGGCGGTAAAGGAGCAAATCAGGCCGTTGCTGCTGCCAGACTTGGCGCCCACGTGTTTATGGTCGGCAAGATTGGAGACGATCATTATGGAACAGCCATTTTGGATAATTTAAAAGCTAACGGCGTTCGCACCGATTATATGGAACCGGTTACACATAAGGAAAGCGGAACCGCCCATATTGTGCTTGCCGAAGATGATAACAGTATTGTCGTTGTCAAAGGTGCGAACGATGATATCACTCCATCATATGCGATAGACGCGCTTGTACAGATTGAAAAGATCGATATGGTCCTGATTCAGCAGGAAATCCCAGAAGAAACGGTTGATGAGGTGTGCAAATACTGTCATTCTCATGACATCCCGATCATGCTCAACCCGGCACCGGCCCGCCCGCTGAAACAAGAAACAATTGATCACGCCACCTATCTCACGCCGAATGAACACGAGGCGTCGATCTTATTCCCTGGTCTTACCGTTTCTGAAGCCTTGGCGCTTTATCCAGCGAAGCTCTTTATTACGGAAGGAAAGCAAGGCGTCCGCTATTCAGCCGGAAGCAAAGAGCTGCTTATCCCGTCCTTCCCCGTAGAGCCGGTTGATACAACCGGAGCCGGTGATACGTTTAACGCAGCCTTTGCCGTGGCTCTGGCTGAGGGAAAAGACATTGAAGCCGCATTGCGGTTTGCCAATCGTGCAGCTTCCCTTTCCGTCTGTTCCTTCGGCGCCCAAGGCGGAATGCCGACAAGAAAAGAAGTAGAGGAGCTGCTGTCATGAAAAAACACGGTATACTGAACAGCCATCTTGCCAAGCTTTTAGCCGACCTTGGCCACACTGATAAAATTGTCATCGCGGATGCCGGGCTGCCCGTTCCTGACGGCGTTTTGAAAATTGATCTTTCACTGAAGCCGGGTCTTCCGGCTTTCCAAGATACAGTAGCAGTTCTTGCAGACGAGATGGCAATCGAAAAAGTCATTGCTGCAGCGGAAATAAAGGCATCTAATCAGGAGAATGCGAGATTTCTAGAAAATCTTTTCTCTAAACAAAAGATTGAATACCTTTCTCACGAGGAGTTTAAGCTGCTGACAAAAGAAGCAAAAGCTATCATTAGAACGGGTGAATTCACACCATATGCCAACTGCATCCTGCAGGCGGGTGTGCTTTTCTAGAAAGGAGGATGGAACATGCAGATTGAAATGAAAGACATTCATAAAGCATTCGGAAAAAACCAGGTGCTGTCAGGCGTTTCTTTTCAGCTCGTGCCTGGCGAGGTTCACGCATTAATGGGAGAAAACGGCGCCGGCAAGTCAACGCTTATGAACATTCTGACAGGCCTGCATAAATCGGATAAAGGGCAAATCAGCATAAATGGAAACGAAACATATTTTTCAAATCCGAAAGAAGCAGAACAGCATGGAATAGCCTTTATCCATCAGGAATTAAATATCTGGCCGGAAATGACCGTTCTTGAGAATCTATTTATCGGGAAAGAAATATCCTCCAAGCTGGGCGTTTTACAAACAAGAAAAATGAAAGCGCTAGCAAAAGAGCAATTTGACAAACTTTCTGTCTCCCTTTCTCTTGATCAAGAAGCCGGCGAGTGTTCCGTGGGACAGCAGCAAATGATTGAAATTGCAAAAGCGCTCATGACAAATGCCGAGGTGATCATTATGGATGAGCCTACCGCTGCTTTGACGGAACGAGAAATCAGCAAACTTTTTGAGGTCATTACAGCGTTAAAAAAGAATGGCGTATCCATTGTATACATTTCACATCGTATGGAAGAAATTTTTGCGATTTGCGACAGAATCACCATCATGCGGGACGGAAAAACGGTAGATACAACCAGCATCTCAGAAACCGATTTTGATGAAGTCGTCAAAAAAATGGTCGGACGCGAGCTGACTGAACGATATCCGAAACGCATTCCTTCTCTCGGCGACAAAATATTCGAGGTGAAAAACGCCTCCGTTAAAGGAAGTTTTGAGGATGTCAGCTTTTACGTTCGTTCCGGTGAAATCGTCGGTGTCTCCGGTTTGATGGGAGCCGGCCGGACAGAAATCATGAGAGCGCTGTTCGGCGTTGACAGGCTGGACTCAGGTGAGATATGGATCGCTGGAAAAAAGACAGCCATTAAGAACCCGCAGGATGCAGTGAAAAAAGGGCTCGGCTTTATCACAGAGAACCGCAAAGATGAAGGACTGCTGCTCGACACCTCCATTCGTGAGAATATTGCGCTGCCCAATCTGTCCAGCTTTTCTCCAAAGGGTCTCATTGATCACAAGCGGGAAGCTGAATTTGTCGATCTTTTAATCAAACGCCTGACCATCAAGACGGCATCATCAGAAACGCACGCACGCCATTTATCAGGAGGCAACCAGCAAAAAGTGGTGATTGCCAAGTGGATCGGGATCGGACCGAAAGTGCTTATCTTGGATGAGCCGACCAGAGGTGTGGATGTTGGCGCGAAACGGGAGATTTATTCACTGATGAATGAGCTGACTGAGCGCGGTGTCGCCATCATCATGGTGTCATCAGAGCTGCCGGAAATTCTCGGGATGAGCGATCGTATTATCGTTGTCCATGAAGGCAGAATCAGCGGAGAAATCCATGCACAGGAAGCAACACAAGAACGAATTATGACACTTGCCACGGGAGGGCGGTAATATGAAAACGGAAAAACTGCAAACAGAACAAAAACGGATTCACTTTGACGGAGTGATGCAAAAACTCGGCCCGTTTCTCGGTTTATTTATTCTCGTTATCATTGTATCTATTTTAAATCCCAGCTTTCTTGAACCGCTGAATATTTTAAACCTGCTTCGTCAGGTCGCCATTAACGGATTAATCGCGTTCGGCATGACTTTTGTGATTTTAACAGGCGGCATTGATCTTTCTGTCGGCGCTATTCTTGCCCTGTCCAGCGCTTTAGTTGCTGGGATGATTGTATCCGGTGTCGATCCGGTTCTCGCGATCATCCTCGGCTGTATCATTGGTGCTATACTCGGCATGATCAACGGACTATTGATCACAAAAGGAAAAATGGCGCCCTTTATCGCCACACTTGCGACCATGACTGTATTTCGCGGACTGACGCTTGTGTATACAGACGGAAATCCGATTACCGGACTTGGCACAAACTACGCTTTTCAGCTGTTCGGACGCGGTTACTTTTTAGGCATTCCTGTACCGGCGATTACGATGGTTCTTGCTTTTGTGATCCTTTGGGTGCTTCTTCATAAAACACCGTTCGGCCGCCGAACTTACGCAATCGGGGGCAATGAAAAAGCCGCGCTCATTTCAGGCATTAAAGTGACGCGCGTGAAAGTGATGATTTATTCTTTAGCCGGGCTCTTATCCGCCCTTGCCGGCGCGATATTGACTTCCCGTCTGCATTCAGCACAGCCGACTGCCGGAGAATCGTACGAACTGGATGCTATCGCGGCGGTCGTCTTAGGCGGAACAAGTCTTTCCGGGGGCCGCGGACGCATTATCGGTACATTAATCGGGGTGCTGATCATCGGCACACTTAATAACGGGCTCAATCTGCTTGGCGTCTCATCGTTTTATCAGCTGGTTGTCAAAGGGATTGTCATCTTAATTGCGGTATTATTAGACCGCAAGAAGTCAGCATAGGAGGTTTTTTTACATGAAAAAGGCTGTATCGGTCATTTTAACGTTATCATTGTTCTTATTAACTGCCTGTTCGCTTGAGCCCCCCCAATGGGCAAAGCCGACAAACTCGGGAAACAAAAAGGAATTCACCATCGGCTTGTCCGTCTCAACGCTTAATAATCCCTTTTTTGTCTCATTAAAAAAGGGCATCGAAAAAGAAGCTAAAAAACGGGGAATGAAAGTCATCATTGTCGATGCACAAAATGATTCATCGAAACAGACAAGTGATGTAGAAGACTTAATTCAGCAGGGTGTCGATGCATTGTTAATCAACCCGACTGATTCTTCGGCGATCTCAACGGCAGTAGAATCTGCAAACGCAGTCGGTGTGCCCGTCGTAACAATCGACCGTTCCGCCGAACAAGGAAAAGTTGAAACCCTCGTTGCTTCCGATAATGTCAAAGGCGGTGAAATGGCCGCAGCATTCATTGCTGACAAACTGGGAAAAGGTGCAAAGGTGGCAGAGCTTGAAGGCGTGCCCGGCGCATCTGCCACACGGGAACGCGGCTCAGGATTTCATAACATTGCTGATCAAAAGCTCGACGTTGTCACAAAACAATCAGCTGACTTTGACCGCACCAAGGGCCTGACTGTCATGGAAAACCTGCTGCAGGGACATCCGGATATCCAAGCAGTTTTTGCTCACAATGATGAAATGGCGCTCGGTGCTCTCGAGGCAATTAACAGCTCGGGAAAAGATATTTTAGTGATCGGTTTTGACGGCAATAAAGATGCGCTCGCTTCCATTAAAGACGGAAAGCTCTCAGCTACCGTCGCTCAGCAGCCTGAATTAATCGGTAAACTGGCTACAGAAGCAGCAGATGATATTTTGCACGGAAAAAAAGTAAAAAAATCAATTTCTGCACCTCTAAAACTAGAAACACAAAAGTAATTGCCCCGGATCAGATTTTCATCTGATCCTTTTTGATGTTTAGGAATCTGTGAAAACGTGAATAGGGATATAGAATGAATTATTTCTCTTACGTGAGGAGAGGAACGAAATGAACAAAACAACAAAAACATTATCAACTCTAGCACTTGCAGCTGGAATGACTGCGGCTTCTGCAGTAGGCGCGAGCACGATCCACGCACAACAGCCAGAAACAACCGTAAGCATTGATGATTTATACAGTTATCCGATTGATTCTTATTTGGTGTCAGCAGAGGCTCTAAATGTCAGAACGAAGGCTAACGCATCGAGCCAGAAGGCCGATACGCTGCACTTGGGCGACAGCTTAAAGCTGATTTCCTTTGCAAACGCTGACTGGGCAAAGGTTCATTATAAAAACGGCAAAAAAGGCTTTGTCTCCACTCATTACATTGTAAAAGCTGCTACAACAGTAAAAACCAAAACAAAAACGAAAGTATATACATCCGCTGAAGGAAAAAGCATCAAGACCCTTCCAGCAGACACAAGCGTTTCTTTTTTAGGCTGGAGTAAAACGAAAAAAGGCGGTTTTGATTTTGATTGGGTATTCGTTGACTACGGCGGTGCGACAGGCTATATGAAAACAAAGGACTTACACATGACAACAAAATAACTGAAAGGGATTCCGTTTTTTATGCGGAATCCCTTTTTTCTTCGCAAATCAAGGATTGATTTGTCACATTCCCAAGATATTTCTCAGGAAATATTGTCGTATGACGTGTCGAAACCATACATGATCATCGACATTTTTGCTCACGTTAAAAAATGGAGGTGTAAATATGGATCAATTCGAAGCAGCATATGAATCGTATAAAGCCCGGCAAACAACTGTCGGTCAGGAAGATGTTCCATCTGGAAAAGAAGAAATTATTGCAGTCAGAAGAAATGAGGAAGACAATATTATCGCCGTGAAAACGAACACAGGAAGAGAGCTCGACTATCCCACTGCGCTGTCAGAAGCAAAAGCAGGAAAGCTCGCTCATGTTGATGTCTTCCATAAATACGGGCGTGACATTTTGCGAAGTGAACCGGACGGCATAAAGGAAAACAACCTGTCCGAGCTGCCGGATTTTTAATCATAAAAAAGCCCTGCCGCATGACGGACAGGGCTTTCTTTTAAGCGAAAGGCTTCTGGATGTATTCGGCTAACCGTTTTGCACTGAGAGAAATATCCTCTGCTGTTGCATAATTCACGCCATAGAACACATATGGTGGCAGGTATTTCATGCCGATCAGATTACTCGTGGCCTGAAATGGTTTCAAAAGCTCACTGATCGAGTAATGATTTGCTCCGCCCGCTTGATATTTTTCCGCTTCACTCCCTGTTGATACAGCCAGCATCAGCTCCTTGCCATGCAAGGCGTTTCCTTTTGAACCAAAGGCCCAGCCGTAAGTCAGCACAAGATCCTGCCATTTTTTTAAGAGCGGCGGAGAGCTGTACCAATAGAACGGAAATTGGAAGACAATTCTATCGTATTGCTCGCACAGCTGCTGCTCCTTCGCAACATCTATCGCTTCATCCGGGTATTCCTTATAAAGATCCCGTACTGTGATATTGTCATGTTGACTCAATTCCTCTGTCCATGTCTTATTCACAACAGAGGTTTCCATATGAGGATGAACTGCCAAAACCAATATTTTCATCAGACCACACCTTTACCCTTTTGACGTTATTTTATCTAAAATCAGGAAAAGAGCCAAATAAAAAGAAAGCCCTGCACAAAAGGGCTTTCTTTTGTTCTTTATTCAGGGCTTCCTTCAGTTGTTTCGATATCTTTGGCAAAATCAGGGTTATCCAGATTCGCATTAAAGAAATCCGCTGTATTCGGAAGTCTGAGATTCATGTTCATTTTTTGAGAAATCGTAACCGTGCAATCCTCAAGCACATAGTCAAAAACGTGTCCGCCTGAATTGCGTCCTTCGTCAATGAAGTGCAGATGATAGCCGGAAACAGCAATTCCGTTTGCATAAGCCGGTGTCAGGAAACCTACGATCGTTCCTCTCACATTGTCAAAGTTGAAAATCGGCTGCGTTTTGACCGCTTCGACCATCGGCACGTAAGGCTTTTCTTGCAGTTCTACCGTTCTTGTCTGCACTTTTTTAAACAATCCGTCAATGCGGATAGCGTAAAATAAGTTTTTGCTCGGCAGAATGCTGTTGATCTCATTTTCAAACTCTTCGCGTGTCATTTTCGCATCAATTTTGTGCGTCATGTCCGGTGTAAAGAACGTAAATGAACAGAACGGAGAACGGTCACCATTTTGGACTGGTGTCGCAGTTCCGTCTGAACGGAGACGGTAAAATTCGCCGTCAAACCCAATCAGCTCTCCGTCAAGCTTGTTAAAGGTTCCGATACCGAAGTCTCCGTATTTCGGAATCTCTGACAGTTCAAAATCCCCGTCATATACTCCATCCAAAAGAGAAGTCATTGTTGATACTTGATAAATCTGGCTCACAGGCTGATCTTTTTGGCCGCGGCTGAGCACTTGCATGTTGCTTTCGCGTTTCATAATTCCCTTCACTCCTTTTGTGTAGTGCTGTTCATCAAACAGTGTCGTGATGCGCAGAGTGCTAGAGAGCTTTCGTTTTCATGAGTTCCCCGAATTCTTTCGGAAGCTTGTCACTTGCTAAATTAATGTTATCACTGTAGTCAACCGGGACATCAATGATGACAGGACCCTCAGCGTTCATACCTTGACGAAGAACATCTGCCAGCTGGTCTGGTGATTCTACGCGCAAACCGGTTGCTCCGAAGCTTTCCGCATATTTCACGATATCGATATTTCCGAAATCGACCGCAGATGTCCGATTGTATTTTTTCAATTGCTGGAATGCAACCATGTCATATGTGCTGTCGTTCCATACAATGTGTACAATTGGTGCTTTTAAGCGAACTGCTGTCTCTAATTCCATTGCTGAGAATAAGAAACCGCCATCACCGGAGACTGATACCACTTTTTCTCCCGGTTTCACCAATGAAGCGCCGATTGCCCAAGGAAGCGCAACGCCGAGTGTTTGCATACCATTACTGATCATTAATGTTAACGGCTCGTAGCTGCGGAAATAACGTGACATCCAAATCGCGTGTGAACCGATATCGCAAGTCACTGTAACATGATCATCGACTGCATTTCGCAATTCTTTTACAATTTCAAGAGGATGTACTCTGTCTGATTTCCAATCTTCAGGCACCTGCTCACCCTCATGCATATATTGTTTTAAATCAGAAAGGATCTTCTGCTCACGTTCAGCAAAGTCTACTTTCACCGCATCGTGTTCGATATGATTGATTGTAGATGGAATATCACCGATCAATTCAAGATCCGGCTGGTAAGCATGATCAATGTCAGCCAGAATCTCATCTAAATGAATGATCGTCCGGTCTCCATTGACATTCCAGAATTTCGGATCATATTCAATTGGGTCATAGCCGATTGTCAGCACAACATCAGCCTGCTCAAGCAGCAGATCGCCAGGCTGGTTGCGGAATAAACCGATCCGGCCAAAATACTGATCCTCTAAATCTCTCGTAAGAGTACCGGCAGCTTGATATGTTTCAACGAATGGAAGCTGAACCTTTTTCAATAGCTTCCGAACCGCTTTAATCGCTTCCGGTCTTCCGCCCTTCATGCCGACTAGAACGACAGGAAGTTTCGCTGTTTGGATTTTTGCAATGGCCGCACTGATTGCGTCATCTGCTGCAGGGCCAAGTTTTGGCGCTGCGACAGCACGTACGTTTTTTGTGTTTGTGACTTCATTCACAACATCTTGTGGAAAGCTCACAAAAGCGGCCCCAGCCTGCCCTGCTGACGCTATCCTAAACGCATTTGTAACAGCTTCCGGTATATTTTTTACATCTTGAACTTCTACACTGTATTTTGTAATCGGCTGGAATAGCGCCGCATTATCCAAAGATTGATGTGTCCGTTTTAAACGATCTGCACGGATCACGTTCCCAGCTAGCGCAACGACAGGGTCGCCTTCAGTGTTTGCTGTCAGCAGTCCTGTTGCCAAGTTAGAAGCGCCTGGTCCTGATGTGACTAACACGACTCCCGGTTTTCCAGTTAAACGGCCGACTGCTTGCGCCATAAATGCTGCATTTTGTTCATGCCGGGCAACGATAATTTCAGGCCCTTTATCTTGTAAAGCGTCAAATACCGCATCAATTTTTGCACCTGGAATGCCAAATACATGTGTGACACCTTGCTCCGTTAAGCAATCAACAACAAGCTCCGCCCCTCTGCTTTTCACAAGGGATTTTTGTTCTTTTGTTGCTTTTGTCAACACCCTCACTCCTTATTATGCATTTTAAACATAAAATTTTAAATATTTCTTGTGATACGTTTCACTATACACTCTTTGGAAATTGACCTCCAATATCGATTCGCCTTATGATTAATATGTATTACGAATTATTAACCTATGGAAAGGAATGCATATTGAATGGAGCTTCGCCATCTTCAATACTTTATCGCAGTAGCCGAAGAGCTTCATTTCGGAAAAGCTGCCCGGCGGCTGAACATGACACAGCCTCCTCTTAGCCAGCAGATCAAACAGCTGGAAGAAGAAGTCGGGGTGACGCTTCTGAAGAGGACAAAACGATTTGTCGAGCTTACCGCGGCTGGCGAAATCTTTTTAAATCACTGCCGCTCAGCTTTGATGCAAATTGGTCAAGGAATTGAACTTGCCCAGCGGACAGCTCGCGGCGAACACGGGCATCTCGTTATTGGTTTTGTCGGATCAGCCACATATGAATTTCTGCCGCCAATCATCCGGGAATACCGTAAAAAATTCCCCTCTGTGAAAATAGAACTGAAAGAAATCGCTTCTTACCGACAGCAGGAAGAATTGCTCAAGGGAAATATCGATATCGGCATTCTCCATCCGCCGTTAGAGCATCCGGAGCTGCAAATTGAGACAACCCAAAGCAGTCCATGTATCCTCGCATTGCCGAAGCAGCATCCGCTTGCATTAAAGGAATCAATCGACATTACAGATTTGGAAAACGAACCGATCATTACCCTTTCCAAAGAAGCGTGGCCTACGCTATATACCGACTTTATACAGCTCTGTGAAGACTCAGGTTTTGTGCCGAATATCGTTCAAGAAGCGACAGAATATCAAATGGTGATCGGACTGGTGACAGCGGGTATCGGCATTACAATTGTCCCTTCCTCGGCCAGACGGCTGTTTAACCTTGATGTCACATATCGCAGCGTTGATCATTTTCAGCTCAAAGCAGAATGGATCATCGCATATCGAAAAGACAGCCAAAACCCCGTACTGAGGCAATTTGTGGAGATATCCAAATCATTAAATGAACGGAAATAAAAAAAGGCGCTCCGTTCTCCGGAATCCGCCCGTTTATCGTCATGATAAAAGATCAAGCTCACTTTTGAGGTAATCAGCTCTTTTTATAATATACGCGCAAATCACATCCGGCTCACGGTCAAAACGCTCAATATCGTTCTTTTTATATGGGTCCATCAGGACAAACGGCCTAATCTGTTCATATATCGCCATTATTTTCGGTTTCATATATTCTATTGTAAAAAGAGTTTGGAGCGTTTTTTCTAACAGTTGCTTGTAGGACTTGCGGAAATCGGGTTCATCCAAAATCCGGGCGGTTAGTGTATTAAATCCTTGAATTCTTACATAATCGGCAGCCATCCGCTCTCCATGGATATCCCTGCCCCAGGTTGCATCATAATCCCAAGGAATCACCTCAAATAATCCGGTTTCACTGCTTCTGTACAACGAGTAGTTGTGGACAAACCCGTCATAGTTTGAGGTGAATACAATACCGGCGAGCCAGCGCAAATACTTATCGACATCTACATGCTTTGTCACTTCTGATTTAAACTGGGCTTTAGGGACAGTATTAATTTTAAAAATCATATCCTGCAAATAAAAATCGTCTTCCTCAGTCCCTGTCTTCTTTTCATATCCAAGCTCAAGCGATGTCTTCGTTTCCCTTTCCAAATCGCTCATCAGAGAGAAATTAGCATCATCATCAACCGCGTAAAAAACCGCCCCGTCCGCCAGCTTCCTTTTCGCTAAATAATATTCATCAACGGATTCAAGTTCAAGATAAACTCCTTCATTCTTCCCATTTACCTTTAAGAACACAAACTCTGCTTTTGGAGACAGCGTCCCAAGCTCGGAGAAAAAATCCAGCGACAATTTGTTTCTCATCATGGAAGGATCTTTATACTCCGCATTTAAATGAATCTCTCGTGCGCCGCGGAATGTTTTCGGCTGATAAAAAGCAATATGGTATGACTTCTTTTTGAAGTCTCTAATATGTGATCCCCGGTAAGCGATATCAATATCCAGCCTTTTTTGATTCACCTTCATCACAGCCGGCACCGGATCATCGTCCCATATATCCTTCTTTAATTCACGCAAATCTTTTGGATGAACAAACAGCTGATAAAGCGGCAAATTGGATTGAGTCTTCATCCATAATCCCCCTTACAAATTTTATGCTTTTATTTTTGTGAGATCTCAGCGGAACACTTATACACTTTTTAAAACCGCGCGTACTATGAGGGTAATAAGGATCTTCATCCTTAAAATCATTTTTAAAAGGAGGATTTCGAATTGGGCCACTATTCCCATTCTGACATCAAAGAAGCGGTGAAATCCGCAAAAAAAGAAGGTTTAAAAGACTATTTATACCAAGAGCCTCATGGAAAAAAACGCAGCCATAAAAAATCGCATCGCTCTCACAAAAAATCTCGTAGCTACAAAAAATCATACTGCTCTCACAAAAAATCTCGCAGCCACAAAAAATCGTACTGTTCTCACAAGAAATCTCGCAGCCACAAAAAATCATATTGCTCTCACAAGAAATCTCGCAGCTACAAAAAATCATACTGCTCTCACAAAAAATCTCGCAGCTACAAAAAGTCCTACTGTTCTCACAAGAAAAAATCTCGCAGCTACAAAAAGTCCTACTGTTCTCACAAGAAAAAATCTCGCAGCTACAAAAAATCATACTGTTCTCACAAGAAAAAATCTCGCAGCTATAAGAAGTCATATCGCACACACAAAAAATCTTATTGTTCCCATAAGAAAAAGTCTCATAAAAAACACTACAAAAAACCGCATCACCATCATCACTACAAAAAAGAGGATGATTATCACAGCAAAAAAGAATTCTGGAAAGACGGCAATTGCTGGGTAGTCAAAAAGAAATACAAATAAACTTAAATTTCATCAATCCATAGGCTGCCGGCAAACGTACGGAGCCTATTTTTCAATTTCCCTATATTAGTTATATGTCATGACATAACATATGCAACCCGCATCATTTGGTTTCCTTGAAACCATTTCGTTATAATTAAGGTATCCTAACGAAAAAGGCGGTTGTTGCTATGTACATATTTCAAGCGGATCAGCTTAGTGCCAAAGACACATACAAGCTATTGTCGGGTGCTGTCATTCCCCGCCCTATTGCATTTGTAACCACCCTTTCTTCAAGCGGAGCGGTAAATGCCGCGCCTTTCAGTTTTTATAACGTTGTCAGCTCAGATCCTCCGCTTCTCAGTATTTCTGTTAACAGGGCGGGAGGACGCCAAAAAGATACAGCCCGAAACGCAATGGAGAACGGAGAATTTGTCGTTCATGTCAGTGATGAAGCCATCATTGAAGACATCAATGAAACGGCGGCAAGCTTAGGGCCGGACGAAAGCGAGCTCACATGCACCTCGCTTCATACCGTCGAAAGCAAAGCTGTTTCAGTTCCCGGCATTAAGGAAGCCCGCATTCGCTTTGAATGCACATTAGAGCGGCATATGACGTTCGACAATGATCAAGGCGTCACAACAGCAGATCTGCTCATTGGAAGAGTTGTCTGCTTCCACCTCGATGAAAAGGTGTATGATGCAGAAAAAGGGTATGTTTTAACAGATGAATTAAAACCTGCCTCAAGATTGGCGGGAAACCACTACGCGAAACTCGGTGAAGAATTTACGCTAATTCGTCCCAGCTGAACAGAAGGACTATTTAAATAGAAGAAACTAGTCGAAAAGACTTAAAATCAATCACAAAAAAGCACGAAGAAACATACAGTTAAAAAAACACCCGGAGAAAAATCCGGGTGTTTTTTTATGAAACATTTTCCCTATTTCCGCCGTATATACAAGTAGGTTAGGAGGGATTTATTTGACAGGCACTCATTTTTTGATTGTGATACTGGCCGCAGCTTTTATCAATACTGCTTTTTATATTTATGCTCGAAAAAAACTAGGCATCCCTAAACCGCCTTGGTGGTATAAACCTGTAAATAGCACTCAAGGATTGCTGGAAATCGCCTTGCTTATTTTATTAGGTTTTTCTGTTTTACGCTTTCCTCCAGAGATTATGCTTTTTTTCTTTCTATACCTGATGAATGGTTTACGCACATTTATGGAATGGAAATATGAGCGTGAAGAAAAACAATATGTACACTACTTATTTAGCACTGTTCTTTCTCTAGTCATTTTTATTTATATTTGTATTTTCTTCTAATATCTCAAATTCCAACAGCCGCCCCATCCCCCCGCGGGTCGGCTCCGCCATGAAGAAAGCCTTCCTCATCCACTTTAATTGCTGCTGCGTGTCCCATCAGCGGATCATAGTCACCGACAACCTCAACGAGATGTCCGCTGTCTTTTAGCTTTTCAATTGTTTCCTCTGAGATTCTGCCCTCGACTCTGAGGCCTTCATATTCCTCTCCCCATGTCCTTCCCCACACCCAGCGCGGTTCGCTGATTGCCTGCTGAGGATGCATTCCGTAGTCCAACATTCGGGTAATGATGGCCGTCTGGGTCTGAGGCTGGCCTTCGCCGCCTTGTGTGCCGTACAGGATTTTCGGTTTTCCGCCTTTGCAGGCCATAGCTGGCATAAGCGTATGAAAGCTGCGTTTTCTCGGCTCAAGCGAATTGACATGATTTTTATCCAATGAGAAAAATGACCCCCGGTTTTGCAGTAATATGCCTGTATCACCAGCAGTGACAGCCGAGCCAAATTCAAAGTACAGGCTTTGAATGAAAGATACTGCGTTGCCATCCGCATCGATGACGGCCGCATATGCCGTATCACTTCCCACCGGCCTGCTTTCTACCGGTTCTGCCAGATAGCCGATTTCTTCCGCCAATCGTTTCGCATAGCTTTTGTCTAAAAGCCTTTCAAGCGGGATGTCCGCAAACTCCGGATCAGTCAGGACGGCATTCCGATCTAGGAAACTCTTTTTCAACGCCTCCACAAGCACATGATAATACTCAAATGAACCGTGTTCGATTTGGGTGAAATCATAGTTTTCCAGAATATTCAGTGTTAATAAACCTGTAAATCCCTGAGAATTTGGCGGTGCCTGATATACACTGTACCCTCGGTAATCACTTGAGACAGGCTCCGCCCACTCGCCCCGGTGCGCTTTAAAATCATCGTGTGTCATATAGCTGCCATTATGCTGTAAATACGAGACAATCCGATGAGCGATATCTCCTTCATAGAATACGCTTCTTCCTTTTTCAGCGATCATGTTCAAACTGTCTGCAAGCTCTTTTTGCACAAACCGCTCTCCCGGGACAGGCGCTTTGCCGCCTCTCGTGAAGATATCGGCCGTGTAAGGTGTGGAGGCCAGCAGTTCAAGATTCGTTTCTGTGTGACGGCACTGATCAGCCGATACTGGGAAACCATTTTGGGCATAGTCGCGTGCGGGCTCCAACACGTCCCTAAGAGACATACGTCCATACTCCTTCAGTACTGCATCCCAGCTATCAACCATCCCCGGCACGGTAATGGCACTGTCGATTCCCCGCAGCGGAATCGCGCTTTTTCCCTTATATACATCTCTCGTTACATTTTGTCCTGAACGGCCGCTGCCATTGTAGACTCTTACCGCCTTTCTTTCCTGGTGAAAGGTCAGCCAAAAGGAATCCCCGCCAAGCCCCGTCATATGCGGATACACAACTGCCAGACAAGCACTAACAGCCACGGCTGCGTCAAACGCGTTTCCTCCCTTGTTCAGTATTCGGTTTCCGGCTTGAGATGCGAGGTAATGCGGACTGACGACCATTTGTTTTGTACCGATAATAGATCTGTTCATCACAAGTCCCCTTTGAAAGAGATTTTCTTCAGTATAGAGAGCCTGATTTTTCACATCTACTGATCCGGCAGAAAAGCTGACGAACTTTATTCTTTTCGTAAACATAAAACCATTTTTATATTCATTATGAAAATAAATTAAAATTTTCTCGTTCGAAACGAAACTTATGTGATAAAATAACATCTAAAAGGCTTACGAAAGCAGGTGGAGCAAATGAGCAATGAATACCAAATCCCCAACCTTGTACTTGATGAGATCGACAAACAAATTCTCACCATTTTGCATGAAGAAGGAAGAATTTCTTATACGGACCTTGGCAAGAGAGTCGATTTATCACGGGTTGCCGTCCAGGCACGGATCAATCAGCTCATTGAAGCAGGTGTTATCGAAAAGTTTACTGCTGTCATCAATCCCGCTAAAATCGGCATCCATGTATCCGTGTTTTTCAATGTTGAAGTAGAGCCGCAATTTTTAGAGGAGGTCGCTCTCAAGCTTGAGGAGGAGCCTGCGGTCACCAGCCTTTATCACATGACAGGCCCGAGCAAGCTGCATATGCATGGGATCTTTGCCAACGATCAAGAAATGGAAGAGTTTTTAACAAAACGGCTGTATCCGCTGCGAGGCGTCGTCAGTGTTGATTGCCAGATGCTGATCAAACGATACAAAAGCCGTATGGGAATGAAGCTGTAAAGGAGAGAAACGAATGAAAAACCATCCTTATCGGGATATGACGGCCGCTATGGTGCGCACTGGCATATTAGGATTCGGCGGCGGACCTTCCGTGATTCCGCTGATCCGCCATGAAGCGGTCAATAAATATAAATGGATTGATGATGATGAATTCGGAGAGATATTAGCGATCGCTAATGCACTTCCCGGACCGATTGCCACAAAAATGGCTGCTTATCTTGGGTTCAAGCTAAAAGGCACGTTAGGCGCAATTGTAGCGACTCTCGCTCATATTCTGCCTACATGTCTTGCTATGGTGGGCTTGTTTGCGGCTGTAAATGTCTTAAGCCATTCAGCAATTGTTGCCGGCATGATTGGTGCCGTAACGCCAGTGATTGCGGTAATGCTTGGCATTATGGCGTACGAATTTGGCCAAAAGGCGCTTAAAGGTTTCGGCTGGGTCACCGGCATCCTGTTTTTTATGATCGCTTTTATCGGACTGCAAACGTTACAGATCAATCCCGGCCTTGTCATTATCATTTTCTTAGCGTACGGCGCGTTTCATTTTAAACTGAAAGACAAAATCACAAATAAACATTCAAAAGATAAAGGAATGTCGGCCTCATGATATCGATCTATTTATTTATGGCGTTTTTTATCGCAAACCTACTCGGATATGGCGGCGGACCTGCGTCTATCCCGCTGATGTTTGAAGAAGTCGTAAATAGATACAGCTGGCTCTCAAACGACCAATTCTCAAACATGCTCGCACTTGCGAACGCATTGCCGGGCCCGATCGCAACCAAAATCGCCGCGTATGTCGGCTACAGCGCAGGCGGGTGGCCCGGCTTCCTGATTGCGCTGATCGCAACTGTCATCCCATCGGCGCTTGCATTGATCGTCCTGCTGCGCATCATTCAGCGCTTCCGCCAATCACCCGTCATCAAAGGCATGACGCTGTCCGTTCAGCCTGTCATCGCTGTCATGATGCTCATTCTTACCTGGCAAATCGGCGCAGACGGCATCAAAGCGATCGGATGGATCCAATCTATAGTGATTGCGGGGATTTCTCTCCTTGCCATGACTAAATTTAAGATGCATCCGGCATTTCTGATTATCGCGGCGTTTTTGTATGGCGGCCTTGTGATTCCTCATTTGTAGAAAAAAGCACCTGAACAGGTGCTTTTTTATTTTGGTCCCAAAATGCCGTTGGATATAACGGCTGTTTCTTTGCCTTCATCATCCTTGATGATGCGCTTGATTTGCAGCGTAGTTCCTGCCATTCTCACAGATTTCTGAACCTGAGGCGAATTCGTTTCAACCTGTATCCAATCAGAAGGCTTCACCTTCCAAAATAGAAAAAATGCAAGAACCAGCATGCCAGCAATGACCGACAGCAAAAACTTCATATCGCATCGCTTCTTTTCAGTAAGCGGCTCGCAGCGGAGAGCGCCTGATGATCACGAAGAATATCGCCGGGACGATTGCCTTCTCCCAGCACATAGCCTTTAAAGGGCAGCTCCATAAAATCAAAAATATGTTCAAATTGCTGAATTAGCGGCAGCCCCTTTATTTTTGGATTGTCTCCGCCCACTGCCGTCACATATGCCTGCTTCGCTGACATTTGCTGTTGAAAATCAGGAAATCGGGGATCTCTCAACGTTTGTGACCAGCGATCAATAAATAGCTTTAACGTCGCTGACATGCCGAACCAATAAATTGGAGTAGCGAATATGAGAATATCGCAGGGCAATATCCGCTCAATGATAGAATCGTAATCATCATGAACAGGACTGAAGCCCCCTTGAGCGTGACGCATATCTTCAATTGGCTGGATCTGATATTTCCGCAAATGAATATGTTCGGCATCGAATCCTTGTACAGTTTTCTCCACAAGAATATCCGTATTTCCGCCAGACCGTGTTCCGCCATTAATAACCACAATTTTCATCATGCATCTGCTCCTTTGTTTACGAAAGATTTTCTTCATCATATAATGGATTCATCAATCAATACAGATGATTATTTCGATTAATTCAATCGATAAAACCGATTTAGAAAGGAAGAGAACAGGTGGAATTGAAGCAGCTGATCACCTTTATTACGGCGGCAGAACATGTAAACTTCACCCTTACTGCCAAGATGCTTAATTATGCACAATCAAGCGTTACCTCCCAGATCAAATCACTTGAAGAAGAAATCGGGACTCCTTTATTTGAACGGCTCGGCAAGCGGCTCATCCTGACAGAAGCCGGCAAAACATTCAAATCCTATGCCGAGAAGATTATTACTTTAACAGAAGAGGCAAAAATGGCCGCAAATCAAGTTAGAGAAACAACAGGAACCTTAAAAATCGGGGCGACGGAAAGCCAGTGCACCTATCGCCTTCCGCCTATCATAAAAGAATTTAAACAGGCTTTTCCCCAAGTAAAGCTCATATTCAAACCGTATATTTCAAACGAGCAAGCGAAAGAACAGCTCTTACAGGGCCAGCTTGATATCACCTTCATCTTGGATGTAAATCGGCCGGACGACGCATTGCACGTGGAATCTTTAATTCAGGATGAGATCAAAATGGTGGCTGCTAACGACCATCCCTTTCCTGCAGATTTACCAGTAACATTGAAGGGCCTTCAAAACGAAACCCTTCTGCTGACAGAAGACGGCTGCTCGTACCGCACGCTCTTTGAGAACACTTTACATGACGCCGGTGTCTACCCTAACAAATTAGAATTTGTCAGCATAGAAGCCATCAAACAATGCGTGATGGCCGGACTTGGTATTGGAATCTTGCCTGAAATGACAGTACAAGATGATATTGCAGCAGGACGGATGAAAGAACTCAATTGGCAGAACGAATGCCCCGTTTTTACTCAATTAGCATGGCATAAGGACAAATGGATGTCTGCCCCATTAAAGGCTTTTATTGATTTGACGAGGAGAACATTCAAATAAAAAACTTGCGGCCCATGGGCCGCAAGTTTTTGAACGAGCAATTCATATCGCTATACATTCAATGTAAAACCATTTTTTCATTTATCATCCTTACCCCAAACACTCCGCCGGCTGCTGTTCCCTCGCTGGATTTGAACGTGACGGTCACCCTCTCTTTTCCTTTCGTATACG
Source organism: Bacillus rugosus (assembly GCF_023238245.1). NCBI lineage: Bacteria > Bacillati > Bacillota > Bacilli > Caryophanales > Bacillaceae > Bacillus > Bacillus rugosus. The sequence continues at coordinate 3,616,788 of NZ_CP096590.1, forward strand.
CAACAGGGATGTCATAACATACATCAAAAAGCCTTCCTGGGTGATTAGCTTTTAGCTGCTGTCTGGCCAGTAGTTGATCATCAATCATGATCTCAAAATGTCTTTCGTATGTTTGTTCCTCTGATTGAAAGGTATCATCACTACCAAAATAAGTGACCAGCAAATACATGGGTTGACTCGGCTCTGTTTTCATCTCATAACTGAAAAAGCCATCTCCTCTGCTGTCCCGCCAGCCTCTGTGAACGATACTCGCGTAACCGGAGTAAGAGTTTTCTTTTTTCATGTGATGTTCTATCTCCTGCTGCTGTTCATTCGGCTGAACGGCATCAACTGTTATGCGCCTGATGATTTCCTGCTTTTCTTTTTCTTCATCTGTAAAATCAAGATATTCTTTTTCGGTCATCACGTACCAGTACACGGAGTATCGCTGATGATGCAAATTGTAGAACGGCACTAATATGATTTCTTTATTCCCCGGCTGGCCAATCGGTTTCGTTTGAAATACGAGTGATGTTTCATCTACCCGCGTCACCCAATGATCCAACTGAACCTGATCTGCAACCAACACAGGGACATCAATTAACGGATGGTTATTAAGGGCGAGATGATCAGCAAGTATATCTGTTTCAGGGAAGTCCTCTCTCCCGAGTGCTCCAGCCAATACGACCGGCCCATACATCAGGACGCTTTTTTTAGGATCGTCCTTCGCTTGATAAATGTGGAGTTTCATCGGAAGATCAATCTCAATGCAATCTCCAGTGTTCCAATGTTTGTGAATAGCAAGGTACCCATTTTTCTTAACCGAATGAAGTCGTTTCCCATTGACCACAGCTTTGAGGCCGCCATTCATCCAATAAGGAATACGAATATGGAGCGTCATAGGCACACCGCCAGCTTTTTTGACAACCAGCCTGGTTTTTTCCGCTGCCGGAAAAGAGGTTTCCTGTGTGATGATCAGTTGTTTTTCGCGGACGTTTAATTGTGAAGGAATAAATAAATTCACATACAGATCGCCTCGATCTATATGATAAATATGCTGCGTATAGCGCGCGGGGTTTTCCATCCCGGTGCCTGTACAGCACCAAAAAGAATCTTCCGGTGAACAATACACCTTAAAATGCCCCGGCAGTGTAGAAACAAAATAGGTTTTCATGCCCGAATCAGGATCTTGGGATGCAAGAATGTGATTATAAAGGGCATTCTCATAGTAATCCATAAATCTCGCTTCGTGAAACCACCGGAACAAATGCCCGGTCAATTTCAGCATGTTATACGTATTGCACGTTTCTGCGGTCGTCACCCCTAACTCCTCGCTGCCTTCCGCTCCGAAATGCTCTCCGATACTGTTGCCGCCAATTGCGTAGGAACGCTGATATACAACCTGTTCCCAGAAGAAGAGCGCGGCATTTCTATATGCTTCATTACCCGTAATATCGTACAGCTTGGCTGCCCCGATCACCTTTGGAATTTGGGTATTGGCATGCTTTCCTTCAAGCTCATCCTTCCCCTCTGCCAGAGGCTGAAGAATGGCACGATGGCAGAAACGTTCTGCAAGTTCAAGGTATGCTCTGTTTTTCGTCAGCATATAAAGATCCGCCATCGCTTCATTCATTCCCCCATGTTCACATATCAGCATACGCTGAAATTGCTCGTCCGTCAGACGGTCCAATCCCTTTTTTGCCCAATCAGCCAGCTTGACGACGACACGTAAAGCCGTCTGATTGCCGGTTAGCCGATACATATCTATTAAACCCGCAAACAGTTTATGAATGCTGTACCACGGCACCCAAGAACCTCCCAGACTAAAGTGGTCTACTCGAAAATCACCGCTGAACACCTCATCAAAACACGCTCTAGAGAAACCGCTTACATATCCCTCTTCATCAAATTGCTGGATATGACTCAGCTCATTCACTGCGTACTCTGCTTTCCTTTTCAGTTCTTCATCTCCGGAAGCCTGGTACATGGCTGATGCGGCAGATAGCCAATGACCGATCGAATGCCCGGCAATTTCCTTTGCCTCCCACCCGCCGTAGCGTGGTTTTTTAGGCGTCTGTGATACAGCCTCATAACAAGGCGCCAAAAGACGGTCTACATCCAAAAAAAGCAAATATTCCTTCCCTTTCATCTGAGAATCATAAAACAAGCCCTTTAATAATGTTACATTTTCCATCTTGATCTCCCCCTATCAAGTTTCATCAATTCATGGTGATGCTTTCATTATCCAAATGATCATAAGAGATGTGAATTCAATATTTATCAAAAACATATCCTTTTTTTAGATTGAGCCGTTACACTGGAGATAAGACAAGAGAAAGATGGTGAAGCCATGTATGAAGTAAAACTCCAAGCCAATCATTTGCCTAAAATCCGCGAGGCCGGACATATGAAGGACATTGAAGGGACTTTACGGCACCCCGACAGGACGATGGATGGAATCAGTGTATTTTTTTACGTAAAACAAGGCGCGATCCATGTATTTGAGAACGAAAACGAGTATCGCATTCAGGCGGGGGGATATCTTTTTCTTAAGAACAATACACCGCATTGGGGAGGCGATTTTTATGCACCCCACACCGAATGGTACTACATTCATTTTTATGCCGAACCTTCCCTGTATCAGGAGGAAGAGTTTTCTCCATTTCACAATTCACCGATCCTTCTCAACAGCATCTATTCATCGCAATTAACCTTTCCGAAAAGCGGTTCTGTCTCTCATCGTGAGTACACAGAAAAACAGCTAAGCAGCATTATTCATGCCTTTGAATCACCAAGTGCTTTCAGAGCGCTCCAAGCGTGTTCTCTCACCTACCAATTCTTCATTGACCTGTATAGCAATGCTATAGACAGTCAGGACGGCACACGCTCTTCAAGAATCATCAGCCGAATCATTGAATTTCTGCACCGCAACAAGCATGCAAAGCTGGTCAGCAGAGATTTAGAAAACGCGTTAGAAATGAATTACGCCTACCTTTCCTCCCTTTTCAAAAAGCAAACAGGGAAAAGCATAACGGCTTATAAAAATGAACTGCTGATTGCACAGGCAATCGATCTATTCAAAACAAGTAACTTAAACGTAACCGAAGTCAGCAGTACATTAGGCTTTTCTAATCCTTATTACTTCAGCAGAGTGTTCAAACGGGTCACCGGAGTGTCCCCGTCTGTATATATAAGCGAAATATACAGGAATCAATAAAAAAACACTTGCAGGTCTTGGCCTGCAAGTGTTACGCGTGATTTTTCTGATAGAACGTTCGCAAAACATGTGTATCAAGGTCAGCCAAGCGGACAGGGATCGGCAGCCTGCTTTCTTGATTGATCAGGCTCATCGTGATCTGATAGCTGCTTTCTAAATCAATATGATTTCCGCAAGATAAGAAAATAGGCTTCACGTCCCGCCGCGTCCGCAATGCACGTCCATATACCTCGCCGTCAATGATAATATCGGTATATGCACCAACTTCATTTTCAGGCATCACGAAATCACAGCCTTTGATTTTGAGATAGGTTTTCGCAATTCCAATTGTCGGCTTACCGAGAAAAAAAGCCGCATGAGTGGCAACGCCCATATGGTTGTAATGCAGATACCCGTTGCCATCAAACAAGAAGACATCCGGCTCCCTCTCCAGCTTTTTCGCCGCTTCGATGATCAGCGGCAACTCGCGAAACGCAAGGAAACCAGACACATACGGTACGCTGATTTTCCCCATGCTGTGCACTTTTTCAATAACTTCTTTTGTATCTGCGTCAATCACGATAATACTGCACACCCCGTACGGTTCGCCGTCCTGCTCCCAATAGGCAAGGTCGACGCCTGCGCAGGTTTTGATAGAGCCTGGATGGATGGTGGGGGATAGGTTGATTTTATGTATAAGGGATTGTTGTGTGTGAACAAAATCCGATTCATCTTTTAGATGAAAATCGTGAATTTGATGTATTTTCATGTCACTAGTTATCCTCTCTTTACTTCTTAAAAAAGACTTATCTGCTCAGCTACATCTCAAATCCACTTCACCAGAAAGATCTTGCAAATGGATATCAATTTCTCCTGAAGGATTGTTTAAATCTCTAACTTCAATTTTTTTCAAACCTTTTATTTGATTAAACTCTTAGGCACTTTTATTTTCTCTGCGCATTTGTTCTTGTACTTTTCGTCTAATTCCCTTTTCATAAATAGACGTTGGGGCAGTTCACCGATTTCAGGATATTCATTAATAAATCTGATTCCCTGTTCCATAAATAGTAACCATTCCATCCATTTATCAAGAATCATTAAACCTGCTTCCAAGTAGTTGTTACTTGATTTAAATGAAATTCAATATATAAAATCACTTTTTTATAGTCGTCTGATGAAAATTCTTTAATAGGCTCCTCCCAATCATTATTTTTAACTATTAAAACCAGATAGTTACCTTCAGGGGAAATGTCAGGATTCCATCCTAAGTCAAGCGTTATTGAGGATTGTTCATGATAAAGCTGCAACAAACTATCTGTGAACATAAACCAAGCATCATCATTCGGCTCAATGTTCTTGGATCTACTTCAACAAAATGATTATAATTCACTTTCCAACCTTGCGTTATTCTTAGGGGATGTATATTAGCTTTTTGGAACATCTAATTTAATATGCTTTCTTGCCATGAGAACCTCTCTAGAGTGCAGTTATTCTTAAAGTCTGTTTTTAGATAACTTTGGTCAACCAACTATTTGAGTGCAACGCCCGACAGGTAAAAATGTAGATTATGGAGCTGGGAGCTGTGCGAGCTTCACTTTTGCAAGGCTGCCTCCTGCATCTATATTTATCATACCAATTATTTTATAGAATAGTTTCAATTTAAAAGTTTAAAAAACCTCGAAAGGCATGTGCCAATCGAGGGGAAGTTAAGTTTGAGGGTTAAAACTGATATTCTTCCACAAAAACGCTATGAGAACCTTAGCAGCCTCACATTATCTTTCCTCTCTGCACAAGTGAGTATATTCGCCAAATTCAGGAAAAATATCCCAATTTCTCTCTAGGCTGTCGCTAGTTTCACGCTCTTCGACTGAACCGGTCTTAAAATCTGTCTTCTCCATTGCTATATGACCATCTTCGCGAAAGCCTAAAATCAAACTGCTTACTTCATTCTCAGTTGTATCATCATATTCCCAATACATCGCTGTTCTTAAGAAAATTTTACCGTCACTTATAACTTCAAAATCATAATTCAGATACTTACGATCCAGGTCATCATAAAAACCCACGGAAACCCATTCATTTGTTACATTTACAATATATTTAGGTTTTTCATCTTCGGTTAATACCGCAGTATATGGTTCATGTTTTTGATGATGCAAGTATGCGGTACGATCATCAAGAATATTCCAAGGTTGTTTTTTGATGTCCGACCATTCATCACAATAATAAACTTTCATAGTCAATTATACACCTTCCCATTTATATCCCTAATAATAATCCTATTTTTTGTTGCTTCATCAAGAATTTTTTGTGGAATAGTTTTATTTTGAACCGGTACTTCTAATATCAATTCACCTTTCAGTCGTCCGCCTTTAAGAGCTTTTGGATTAAAAGGACCATTTGATATTTTAGACCCTGAAGAGTATTTTTTAGTAATCTCGTTCAAGTAACTCAGTGCTGTCTTTTCTTGAACGTCACTAAGTTGAGTATATTTCCTGGAAACTATCTCCTTATTTGGAGAATATGAATCAACTACGTACTTTTTGCCACCCGCTTCTTTTGCTTCTAACTCTACTTCATTATAAGGGTAACGAGGGCGATTTTCCTTATTAAAATTATTTCCTGCTTCCCACCGTTCTTTAAGCCAAGACGGTAATGGATTCTTATTAGATGACTTACCCGTACCCTTAATACCTTTACCACTACTCGCCATCTTCACAATCCCAAGATCCTTAACAGCCGTCTTTTCCACATCTACACGGACTGTTGGGAATCCGAACGTTAAACCATCCGGTGTAACTGGGCGTTCTGCGTATACACGGACGTTTGTTGGGACTTTGAATTGTTTTACTTTTTCTAGTGTCTTGTTAGCTTTTTGGACTTTTGAATGGGTTGCGAGCGGGATGCCTTTATCAATATGTTTCGCCAATGCACCGGCTCCAACCAAGCTCAATGCCGCTTCCAGCGCGCCCGATTTCCGCTTCTCCTCAGACACTTTGTTTCCAAACATATCTCTGCCTGTCACGGCTTCAGAGAATCCGTTTGACGCAACAAGGCCGTATGCGCCCATTTCTGACATTTTGAGAATGTCTAGGGATTTGCCTGTTTTGTAGGCGTCTAAAGCGTGTTCGGCCGCGATAGCCGCTTTTCCGGTTTTGTAGATGGCTTTTCCACCTTTGAAAGCACGGCCTGCCCAGCCTACGACCGGTATGAAGCCAGCTGCGGCCATAGCTCCCGCTGTTACACGTTCTGCTGCCGAGAGTTTTTCTCCAGTAACCGGATCAACGCCTTCGGTTGCTCTTTTATAATCATAATAGCCAGTGACTTCTCCAGTAAAGTTGCAAACTCCATCCCATGTTTTCTCGTACCATGGTTTATTTGCTTCTTCTTCAGCCTTTTCCTGAAGCCGTCTTGCTTCTGCTTGCTGGGCTTTTGCATCGATATATGTTGTTCCCTGTTTTTCTACTTCAATGACGCTTTTGTAGACTTCATTGCTGTGGAAGGCTTTTTTGTCATAGTACATAGGGGATGCGCTTTTTCCGTTGCTGGTGGCCTGCATGAGAACAGAATATTTGCTGAGCACTGCGTTGTCCAGAGACTCCAAATTTTGATATTCAGTGGTCAAGGATTCATCGAGCTTATCGACTGCTGTGATCGTATCACGCCTGATTTTTTGGGCATCGCCCATCTTATCTGCATAGTCGTCAAGTGTGTACATGTCGAGATTAATAATATCGCTGATGCCTGACAAAATAGAATCGATTTCTTCTTTATGAGCGGAGACAATTTCTGAGGCTTTCAAATCTCCATTGGGCAGCTCATGATCCAAAAAAGAAGTTTCCACATATGAATCATTCAGTTCTTGATCTTTAATATCTCCTGAAATGCCATTTAAAAACGCAATTTGAGCAGAGACAAGCGTCAGCCAGCTGTCAACGATTTCCGCCTGTCCCTGAAAGAAAGCTTTAATATTGTCCGCGCCTTTTCCTTTAAAATTATCGCCTAAATCCGCCACTTCCTGAAACGCTTTTTTCAGCGTGTTCAGCTGCTCTTCAAGCGTCTCATATTGCTTTTTTCTGCTCTTCGCTTCTTCAATTAAAGATTTTGATTCAAATACTTTATTCATCGCACTGCCCTTTCTGTTCTATTTTACCGCTATCGCCTCGTCCTGTTCTTTGAGTGAATCTACATTATCCTTTGTATCTTCAATATTTTTCTGTACCGCTTTTTTGTAGTCTCCGAGCATTGTTTTGATGTTCTCCTCACGCTCATGATATTTTTTCGTATAATCGAGTCTATTTTTTCCATTGGAGCCCGCGGCGCCGATAGATACGTCAGCAAGCGCATCTTTGACAGAATCCAATGTTTTGATGACTGTGTCGTACTTCAGCTTAATTTCTGACATAAAAAAAGATCACCACCATTTTAGTTTACTAATTGTATTTCCGACTTCTTCCGCGAACTCTTCTCCCTTTTTAAGGAGATCTGCTGCACCATTTGCTATGACCAATTCCCCTGCATAAGCGGCTTTTTTAAATTCTAGATTAAAAATTTCACCACTAATAGAAGCCATATACCCGTTATATTTATCATTCACAATCTTGGATGCTTCCGATTGTGCATTCTCTCTGCCCTTGTCGAAATCATCCGCTTTTGTTCCCGTCCAGTGCTTGCCCAATTCCGGTTTCACAATTTCTTTGATTTCAGTAATTGCCTCTTCTTGCAATGTGTCTATGTCCTTTTTTGCTTTTTTCAGCTTTTCGATCTTGTCTTCTACGTCCGAAATTTTTCCATTGAGCGAACTTTTGATATCCGCTAGCATACTTTCATAACCCATCTGAATCACCTCTTAATACTCAAAAAGTCGTATGGAGGGGCTGATGAAGATAGACTTTTCCATACTTTATTTCCATATATTATATTTTAAAATAGCCAGAAGGCGGCTTAAATAGGGTAAACGGCTTAATTTAGGTGTATAACGCTCTCAATGTGTAGGTCTATAATCTCGTTTTTGTTCGTTATATAGCTTATGAAAGCATTTTATGATTTTGAAATACCTAAAGTCATAGTTATAAAGACACTTGAAAGAGCCAGATATTGATGATCTGTCTCTTGTTGTAAGAGTACATTCTGTTTTTGTTGTTTTTTTCGCTTTAGACCTTAGTAGAATAGAAAAAAACTGGCTCTCAGCCAGTTTTCTCTTTTCCAACTATTGAATTGCACCGGACGGAACAACCGCCTTCCGTCCCACAGAGTAATACTCCACCCCTGCATCCGCAGCTTCATCCAATGTGTAGCAGTTTCTGCCGTCAAAGATGAGCGGCGTTTCCATTAAGTTCTGATAGGCCGCTAACGGGAATTGTTTAATATCGGCCCAGTCGGTTAAAATCATGACGGCATCGGACCCTTTGACAGCTTCCTCAATCGTCTCTTTATATTCAACAGCTTGCGGGAGAACATGCTTCGCATGGCCGGCGGCAATGGGATCGTAGGCTGTAATATGGGCGTCGAGCGCAGCGAGACGGTCTGCAATGACAATTGATGGCGCTTCCCTCATATCATCCGTATTCGGCTTAAATGACAGTCCTAAAAGGGCAATCGTTTTTCCCGTCACCCCGCCTAGCCTGTTCAGCGCTTTATCAACCAGCATCGCCTGCTGATTGTTATTGACTTTGATGACTGATTTCAGCAGTTCAAAATCATGCTCGACATTGCCGGCAATTTGCACAAGGGCGTTTGTGTCCTTTGGAAAACAAGAGCCCCCGTAGCCTATGCCGGCTTTTAAAAACTGGCTCCCGATCCGCTTATCCTGTCCCATGCCGTACGCGACTGCTTCAATATCGGCGCCGACTTTTTCACATATATTTGAAATTTCATTTATAAAACTGATCTTAGTGGCCAGAAAAGCATTTGAGGCATATTTGATCATCTCAGCGCTTCTGATATCCGTTTGATAAATCGGAATTTGAAACGGACGGAAAAGCTCCTCAAGCGTCTTGGCTGTTTTATGATCCGCCGTTCCGATCACGATCCTGTCGCCATGAAACGTATCATAGATCGCCGACCCTTCACGTAAAAATTCCGGATTGGATGCGACCGAAATGCTGACAGGCTTCACAAGATGTTCAGTGATCAGTTCATCAATCAAATCATTTGTTCCGACGGGCACCGTGCTTTTCGTTACCACGATGGTATCCCGTTTGACATGCCTGGCGATGCGTTTGGCCGCATCTGTAATATGCTCCAGATTCGCGTGCCCGTCGCTTTTCTGCGGTGTGCCGACCGCTATAAAAATAATGTCTGCCTGTGCCAAGCCGTTCTCATAGCTCGTTTCAAAGTTCAGCCGTCCATCAGCTGTATTTTTTCTCATCAGCTCTTCAAGACCCGGTTCAAATATGGGGGAAATGCCTTTTCTCATTTCATCAATCTTGTGAGCGTCAATATCAATGCAGGTTACATGATGTCCAATCTCAGAAAGAGAAACACCTGTCACAAGACCGACATAGCCTGTTCCGATGACTGTTATATTCATTGTTTCCCTCCAACAGTTAGTTTGCTGCTTTGCAGCTTTCATATTATCGTATGAGAACATCCTATCATGAATGCGGATGATCTCCCGCATAGCCTGTCGGGTACAGCCTGTACAGATTTCTGAAATGTGATTCAATCATACAATATACTATTATATCGCTCTCAGAAAGAAAGTGGTGAAATGAGAACCGGCTGTTTAAAAGAGCCCGAATAGTTTTCTTCTTTTGACCGGTTTCGGAGGCTGCCTGTAGATCGCCTGATTCTGAAGGAGAAGCTCGGCGTTTTCCGTCAGCACATAAGGAAATTCCGGACCGAATTCTTTCTCCAGAACATGCAGGGCTTCCTGGCAACGAAAGTCTCTCGTTTTCAGATTATGAGCATCTGAGGCTACGAAATGAATCAAATTGGCTTCAGCCAGCCGGAGAGAAAATGCTTTCATCTGTTTTCCGAAAGTACCCGCAAGACTTCCCGAAGTCATTTGAGATGCCGCTCCTTTTTCCACAAGATGATACAGCAAGGACGGGTTTTCGCGAATTTCCCTGTTGCGTTCAGGATGGGCGATAACCGGAATATATCCTTTCAGCTGCAAATCATAAAAAAGCTGTTCCGCATATCGGGGAACCTGATCAAACGGAAACTCAACCAGGATGTATTTTGTATCATTAAGCGAAAGCAGCTGCCGTTCAGCAAGGTCTCGTTCCAAATCGCCGTAGATTCTGATTTCCTGCCCCGGAAGCACGGTTAAAGGGATGTCTTCTTTGATTAAACGTTTGTTTAATTGATTTGCCGCTTCTCTGACTGAGGCTGAATTGTTTTCATACACACCATTCTTATGATGCGGTGTCGCAATGATGGTCCGGATTCCCTGATGAACAGCAGCCCTTGCCATTTCTATACTCTCGGCTGAATCGCTTGCCCCGTCATCCATTGCCGGAAGAATGTGACAGTGAATATCTATCATGATTTAGCCCCCCTTTTTTCGCAAAAATAAATAACGGGCAAGCTGCACGTTATTTATTTTGCATGAAATTTTCCTTTTTTCCGTAATATCCGTATTCAGAGTGCTTCGAAAGCTTTTTGCCGTTCATAATCGCCCCGAGGAGCTTGCTTTTGCACAATTCAAGTGCCTCTTTCGCTTTTGCGGCTTGTTCCTTTTCTGTTTTCCCGCTTGAAATAACCAGAACAGAACCGTCTGCTACGTTTCCTAAAATTTGCGCATCCGCTACGGCAAGAATAGGCGGCGTATCAAAAATGACCATATCATATGCCGCACATGCTTCTTCTGCAAGCTCCTTCATCCACTTCGAGGAAAGAAGCTCAGCCGGGTTCGGCGGGATCGGGCCGCTCGTCAGCACATTAAGATATTTTTCATTTGAGGCTTGTACAGCCTGTTCCAATGAGCTTTTCTTTAATAAAACAGATGTTAAGCCAATCATATTTTCAAGTTGAAAGGCCGTATGTACTGTTGGCTTTCGCAAATCAGCATCAATCAGGAGCACCTTTTTTCCCTGTTGGGCAAATACGACAGCCAGGTTAGCGGCCGTCGTTGATTTTCCTTCTCCGGGGCAAGCCGATGTGATCACCACTGATTTCATTTGGCGGTCCACTGAAGCAAATTCTATATTCGTACGAATCGTTCGATATTGTTCAGAGTTCAAGGATTTCGGCTCTGTCATCGCTATGACATTCCTGCGCATCCAGCCTCTGCTTTTTCTAAGCGCCAAAATGTCCACTCCCCGCTTTTTCAGTTTGGATACCGTGTAAGCTCTTCGCTGATTTCTGCTCATTCGCAATGGTGGAAACCGTCCCTAAAACCGGTATATCCAGCAAGGATTCGAGCTGCTCTTCCGATTTGATCGTATTATCCAAATGCTCAAGCAAGAAGGCCAGTCCGATGCTTCCCGCCAATCCGGCCGCAAACGCGATGGCAATGTTTAAAAGCGGCTTTGGCGATACAGGTGACGGATGTCCTGAAACCTCGGCTTTTGACAGAATGCTGACGTTGTCAACATTCATAATGGATGTGATTTTGTCTTGAAAGACAGATGCGATGGTATTGGCAATATGAGCCGCTGTTTCCGCGTTTTCATCCCTGACTGATATGTTGACCACTTGGGAGTCCTGTTCGCTGGATACGGTAATTTTGTCATTCAGCTCTTGCGATGTCATCGACAGGCCCATTTCTTTAATGACTTCGTCTAAGATGGCAGGGCTCTTAATGATGACGTTGTACGTATTGATTAACTGAAGATTGGTTTGGACATCGTTAAATTGGACTTCTTTTCGGTCGTTTTTCGATTGATTGACCAGAATCTGAGTTGAATTTTCATAGATGGGTGTAAGTGCGAAGAAACTGATGAGTCCGCCGGCAGCAGTGGCAGCTGCGGTTACAATCATAATCAAAAGTATGCGTTTTGTTAACGTTGATAATATCTCTTTTAAGCTAGTAGATTCTCCCATGATACCTCCAAATCTCTTATAACATCCTTTTCCATTTACGATTATACAACGTAGAAACCGCATTTCTCCAGCTTTTCACGTGACATTGTTCGACATTTTTTTACAAAACGTTATGTTGCGGCTCTTTATGTAAGCGCTGTATTTACTATCTAGACAAAGCTGCCTCTTTTTCTCCCAATCAGGCAGTCACGTATTCACGCATTAAAAAAATCCCGCTAAAAGCGTGCGGGATTCTTATGTTGCATATCCATTTTTAATATGAGAAATCAAATTTTCAAGCATTTCCTTCGTCGTCATCTCAGATGACCGCTCACCAATTTCATGTGCATGCATCAAAATTTTCAGAAATTCCTCTTGATTCAATTTCTTTTCACTCATCTTTTTGTTCCTTTCAGCTTCCATTAAGTTGAAAACACGATTATTATATGATGCCGGTTATCAATTTGCAATCTCTAATACATCATTCGACACATCCCATTTTTTATGTCCTTTTTTAGGAAAAACTTTTTCAGGCCGATGTGTTGCGATATAATAGAGAAATTGGATCTTTTTATTACGTGACTCGGTTAGGAGCGATAATCATGCTTCAGAATATGATTTCCAAAGACGATGTGCTGGCATCTGCTGAACAGTTGAAAGAACTTCTTCCTTACAATGAGGAAAATGTTCAGCTGATCAAAAAAGCCCTTATTTTATATCGGCAGGATTCAGTCTATCGTTTACAAGCAGTGAGTCCGACGGAAGTTACGGCTTTTGTGCAGGATGTTGTGCCTGTGCGGGTCACATTGAACTTGTTTGTTATAGTCAAAAGCGGCTGTTCATGTCCGTCCGGAAGAATCTGCCGCCATATGCTGGCTGTTTTTTTATATGTATATGCAATGTTCGAGCGAGTGGGTACTTTTACAGAGTATTGGCTGGAGAGGGAAAAGATTGAGGAAAGCAAAGAGCTCGTCCGCCGCCAGTTTCAGGAAAAGGTGCTGCCTAATGAAGAATCGCTTTCAAGCTGGCTTGCTTTTTTTGATTCAGAGTTTTCTCTCTGGCAGGCGCGCACGCCGGAAGGCAGCCAAAACATGCAGGGCCTCTATTACGGCTACCTGTCTGCTTTAAAAAAGCACACGCCGAACAAGCCAGAGCTGAAAAGCCTGTACCAGATTCATTCCGCGATTGCGGTATGGCTTCGGATGTTCACATTGATTGAAGCGGGCAAGCTGAACCCCGAGCAAGACTTTTATTCCCTCAATCCGTACGTTGAACAGCTGATGGATACAATCTACAGCTCTATTGATAAATTAAAGACATACGCGCTGTCATTTGCACTTGATCCATTTTTGGAAAAAACACCGGAAGTTATCCGAAATTTGCTGTTGAAAGAAGATATTTTTCAATATGAACGCATCCGCATCTTCGGTGAAATTTGGAGCGCCCTGCTGTCGCGGCCAAAATGGGTGGCGCGCGAACAGGAGATTTTGAAAAAAGAAGCCGGACGGCGTTTTTCCCCTGAATTGCAATTCGGGCGCCTGCATTTGGAATTCCTGCAGAAAAATGATGACGTTATTTTTGCGGAAGCTGATCAATTCCCGCCGGAAGCGCTGCCGTATACGTTTCAGTGGCTGAGTGAAATCACTGCCAAGAAGGATTGGAAACGGCTGAAAACATGGTATCAGCGGATTGAACCGATTGCGATGGATTATACGAAACTGGATAAGCCGTTTAAAGAGATTCGCGACGTGATCAGCGAGCTGTTCCTTCTGCTGAATGCCTATGTAAAGCAAACCAATGACCAAGCGCTGTTTGAACGCTATGCTGCGGGCTGTCTGCCGTATACGTTCACAGAATACAGCCATCATTTATATGAGAAAAAACGGTACGCCGAGTGGATCGAAATTCACAGCCTTGTCGGCTTTTCCATCTATGAAATGGATAAAATGATGCTGAAGGAAATTGCAGCGAGCGATCCAGAGGCGCTAATCCCGGCTTACCACAGAGAAGTGGCCTTTTTTATCGATCAGAAGAACCGCAGCTCGTACAAGGAAGCCGCCCGGTATTTGAAAAAACTGCGCACCCTGTACAGAAAAGCAAAAAAACTGAAGGTATGGGAGCGGTATATTCAGCAGCTGAGCTCGCATTACAAGCGCCTGCGCGCACTTCAAGAAGAACTGCAGAAAGGAAAGTTGATTGATGGCGAGTCTTAAAGAAATTCTCATCCACGTCGAACAAATGGAAGATGGGTCATTTACGCTCTCAGCCTTTGATGAGAATGAGCAGCCCCTTCCCTACAGCCATATGAAAAGGCATTTGTTCCAATGGCACGAATCCTCATTTTACGGAACCTTTCTTGAGGATGTCAGCTTTATCGGGACAACCGCCGTTCTGCTTTCTCCATGGATGACTGTAGAGCTTCTCGGCAAAAACTCGTTCAACTCATTCAGCTCCGTGCAGCTTACAGAAGAAACGGAGCCGCTGATCGAGGCGGCATCGACCATCTATGAATTTATCGCAGACGGCGATTTTCTGCCTGACTATGAAGCATGGACAAACGGTGTTTTCCGCTGGAAGGACCGCGACAATATACTAGATGGTTTTACTGCGGATTGGTTTTCCGCTGCAGTGCAGGATTACATCCAATACGACGATGACCTGCGGGAGAAATGGGAACACATTAAGGAGAAATCGCCTGCGGTCACGACATTCCGCGGACATTTCCTCGATGAAGAGGATTTTCTTGAAGGGATCGGCTGGATTGACGATCAATCTCCATTTACAGTCGGTCTGCGCTTAAATGAGCCAGACTTCGACGGAGACGATTGGAAAATCGAGATGTTTTTGCGCGATAAAAAGAGCGGTGCTGTTGAATTCTTTGATGGGCTGAAGAGCCTCAAAAAATCGTGGCAGGCGTACAGTGATAAAATCGCGCGTGAGCAGGACCGCTTTCACAGAACGGTTCCGTGGCTGTCATTTGACTCCGGAACAACGCTGATCTCTGAGGAAGAAGCCTGGATCTTCCTGTCAGAAGCGAGTGAGACGCTTGTCGATATGGGCGTTGAAATTCTCCTGCCGTCCTGGTGGCAAATCGTCAGAGACAGCAGCATGATGCTGAAGGCAAAGGTGTCGTCCGCCCCGCGCGGAGAGTCATTTGTCGGCATGAATGCGCTGCTTGATTTCAACTGGCGGTTTGCGACAAATGGAATTGAGCTGACAGAGGCTGAATTTAATGAGCTTGTCGCCAGCAACAGGCGCCTCGTTAATATTCGCGGGCAATGGGTAAAAATAGATCCGCAGTTTATCAAACAGATGAAACGCCTGATGGAAAAAGCGGAATCAGAAGGACTCCACATGTCCGATATTCTGGCGCGCGAACTAATGGATCAGGGGGAAGGCGGGCTAGAAGATTCAGATCTGATTGATACATCCGCTTTTGCCGGCATTCAATTTGATCTTTCCAAACAGCTCAGGTCACTGATTCGGAAGCTTACGGCCGCGGAAAACCTGCCGGAGCACGAAGTCAGCCCTTCTTTCCAAGGGACGCTCCGCCCTTATCAGAAATACGGCATGAACTGGCTGCTGTTTCTGCGGGAAAGCGGTTTTGGCGCCTGTCTGGCTGACGATATGGGTCTTGGGAAAACGATTCAAATGATCGCCTATTTCTTACACGTGAAGGAAAGCGGCCGGCAAAAAACGCCGAATTTGATTATCGCGCCTACATCCGTACTCGGCAACTGGCAGCGGGAGCTTCAAACCTTTGCTCCTGATTTGTCTGTCTCGCTCCATTATGGGCCGCGCCGTCCAAAAGGTGATGATTTCGCCGCACATTACGAAAACGCAGATGTGGTACTCACTTCATACGGATTATCGCATGCCGATTCGGAAGAGCTGTCTTCTGTGACATGGAACACAATTTGCCTGGATGAAGCGCAAAATATTAAAAACGCGCATACGAAGCAATCACGTGCAATCAGAAAGCTGAAAGGGCTTCACCATATCGCGCTGAGCGGCACGCCAATGGAAAATCGCTTAACTGAACTGTGGTCCATTTTTGACTTCATGAATAAAGGCTACCTTGGCAGTCTGACCGGCTTCCACAAACGCTATGTGCTGCCGATTGAAAAAGACCGGGACGAAAAGATCATCGGACAGCTTCAGCAATTAATCCGCCCGTTCCTTCTGCGGCGGACGAAGCGGGATGAGGAGGTCGCGCTTAATCTTCCTGAGAAGCTGGAGGAAAAAGAATTTATCCCGCTTTCAGCCGAACAGGCATCACTTTATGAGCAGCTTGTCAAAGATACATTTGACCATATGACGTCACTGACCGGCATGCAGCGAAAAGCGCTGATTCTCAGCATGCTCGGACGGCTCAAGCAAATATGCGATCATCCCGCACTCTATTTAAAAGAGGATCAAACCGAGCTGCTGGCCGGCAGATCAGTCAAGCTCGAAAAATTGCTGGAACTCATGACAGCGATCCGCGCGCAAAACGAAAGCTGCCTTATTTTCACGCAATATATTCAGATGGGGAACATGATGAAAAGGCTGCTTGAAAAATCGTTCGGTGAACCTGTGCAATTTTTAAACGGGAGCCTCTCCAAGCAAGAGCGGGATTCACTCGTTGAAAGATTTCAGAAGAAAGAATACCCGACACTCATTCTTTCACTCAAAGCTGGAGGCACCGGACTTAATTTGACCGCCGCCAATCACGTCATCCATTATGACAGATGGTGGAATCCGGCCGTTGAAAACCAGGCGACTGACCGGGCATACCGCATTGGCCAGGAGCGCTTTGTCCACGTTCATAAAATGATTACAACGGGAACAATCGAAGAAAAAATCGATGTTATGCTCGAATCGAAACAAACCCTGAACGACCAAATAATCCAAAGTGAAAACTGGATTACCGAGCTTTCCACGCAGGAACTCGAAGAATTGTTTACATTAAGCGCCTCAGCGCGATGATCATGACCTAAAAAAGCTGGCTCTTTGTATGAGCCAGCTTTTTTCCGTTCATAGCCGTCACGCCGAATTTCCAATGAATCCGTTACGCCGGTTATCAACAGGATGCACTTTTGATGCAGCATATAAACCTACAGCAAATTTTTAATCATATGTGCGACGCCGTGTTCGTCATTGGTCAAGGTTACAGCGTCGGCCATCGCTTTGATATCTTCTCGCGCATTGCCCATCGCTACACCTTTTCCCGCCGCCTCCAGCATCGATTTGTCATTTAAGCTGTCACCAACAGCCGCTGTTTCTTCTATGGGAATATTCAGCCGTTCCGCAAGCCTCTCCAGCGCCTGCCCCTTGGAAGCTTTGCGGGCAGAAAGCTCAAAGTTATGCTCAGCCGAACTGACAAGCGTCAAATCTTCAGCATGCTCATATCTGTTCCAGCCTGCCTCAAGCTTCTCTTTGAAGAAGGAAAAGCCGAGAATATTATAAAAGTCGATCTGCTGATCAGCCTCAAACAGCTCGTGAAACGAGTCAATGTAAGAGAAGCCTGATTGGCTGTATTGCACCTCGGCCGCCTGCATAAGGACAGAAAGATCCGCTTTCGGATTCGCGCTTCTGAATCGGTCCAGCTCAACATCAAGAAGCTCCTTTCCGTTTTGCGACGTATAAATGGCTGATTCTGTGAATACCTCGTAATAATAGTTTTCCGACTCAAGCCATGAAAGAATGTCATATGCCCGCTGTTTATCAATGGTTTCCTGATGATAAAGCCTGCCGTCAGGATCGTGAATGACGGCGCCGTTTGCGCTGATGACCCACGTTTTGATCCCAAGCGGCTTAAAGATTGATTCGACGTCAAAATGAGCGCGCCCAGTTGACACCACCACTTCAATACCGTCCCGCTGCGCCTGCCGCAGCGCGTTTTCATTTTCCAAGCTTACCTGATGCCTGCTGTTGAGTAAGGTTCCATCTAAGTCAATCGCAATCAATTTCACGTTTGTCAGTCCTTTCCTTCATCCTGCTCTGTCACGAGAAGTTCCACACCATTACGGTCAAGCAAGTCACAAAACGCCTGATTCGGCAGCCTGTCTGTGATCAAGAGATCGATTTCACTCAGCTCCGCATACTGATAAAAACTGGTGCTCCCCAGCTTCGAATGATCTGCAAGCGCGATCACCTGCTTTGCCTGCTGAATCATTTTTCGCTTTACCAAGCCATCTTCCTCATGCGCAATTGTAATGCCATGTTCGGAAATGCCGACCACACCGATCAGCGCTTTATCGACGTGATAGCTTGAGAGCTTTTCAATCACAGAGGCGCCGTACAGAAACCGGTGCTCCTTTTCCAGCTTGCCTCCAAGCAGATAGATTTCAATTCCCTCTTTATCGGACAGCACTTCCGCGAGATTAATCGAGTTGGTGATCACCGTACAATCATTCGCATTCAAGTGCTTCGCACATGCCTGAACGGTTGTAGAAGCATCCAAAATCACCCGGTCACCATCATGAATGACCGATGCGGCAAGCCTGCCGATCTTGTTTTTTTCCTCGGACACTGTTTTCAGGCGGCCGGAATAACTTTGGATTTTCTGATGCACAGTCGGCAAAATGGCACCGCCTCTTGTACGGATGATGGCATTCTGTTCTTCCAGCTTCACAAGATCCCGTCTGGCTGTATCCCTTGATACCTGTAGGAGCGTACAGATCTGCTCCGTTGTAATTCGGTTATGCTGTTTTAAAAAATCCAAAATCGCTACTAATCTTTCCTCTTGGTACACGCCCTCATTCCTTTACTTTTCAATCATCTTTAAGTAATTATAAGTTTTCACCGAATCACATTCAACATTATTAAGTGAATTTAAGCAAAAATGCATCAAAAGGACCAATTTTTCCTAAAAAGAAAAACCAGTCTGGTCGACTGGTCAATTTTGTGGGGATGATGCGGAGATCCGGATAATCGTGAATGGATAGAAAACGGGAGGATCAGGGGGATGTCAATCGGCAGCTTTTTCCCGGGGTTTAGGGTCCATAAAACGAACAGTATCAGCCAATACTTCCGTTACATAGACGATAACGCCGCCTGCGTTTTCATAGCTTCTTGTCTGAATCCGTCCGCTTACGCCGACGAGAGAACCTTTTTGGCAATACAACGCCGTGTTTTCAGCTGTTTTTCTCCAAAGCGTGCAATTGACGTAATCGGCCTCGATTTCACCTGAAGCATTTTTGAAGCTGCGGTTTACCGCGAGCGTTACGTGTGCGACTGCCGCCCCGGAGGAAGTGTAGCGAAGCTCAGGATCTTTTGTAAGACGTCCGACAAGCATGACCTGATTGAACATGCGATTCCTCCTCTCCTTGCGGTTAAATGTATTGTAGATGATGCAATGAGAAAAGAAAAACGCTTAAAAATGACTTTCAGCCTCTGTTTTTGTCTTTTGTTTTCATTTTTCCTTCAGCTAAAAACATCTTTTGTTTTTTCCCTTTAAAGAAATATGTACTTTTTAAAAACCTGAAAAATATTTGCTTTGTCAACCAATTTTGCGTATTCATACACACATAGGAAGAGCCATCCCATGCAAACCACTGAAAGCTCAGTTTTTTTTCCGGCATAGACAGCTCAATTTTATACTGCTCCATGCCGTCTTGCGTTTCGTATAAAAAGCTTATCCTTCCTTTTTTGTTCAGATGAACCTCAAACACTTCTTTGCGGCTTAACATATATGTTACTTCCTTTGAAACCAAACGGTTTTCAGAAGGAGTGCCGTCAATATAAATTTCTTTTAAACGAAATTGATTCATACCACATCTCTCCGTAATCCATAGTCAGTTACAGTATAATGAAAAAATAGAAATTATTAAATGTTTCACCATTACTAAATCCTTCATCCCCAGCATTGCAGCATTTTTTCCTCTAAAACGTTTATGTTATAATGAAAGGCAAGAAATCTTTGGAAGTAATCGGGGTGAGAAAAGAAATGAAGACCTTTAAACTGGTTGACTTAAATGTGGAACGAGTGGACAAGGAAGAAAAATCAATTGAACAGTTTCCCCTTATTGACGGACTGATTATAAATAAAGAAGACGGTGAAAATCACTGGCTGATTGAAGCGCTTGTAGCGAAAGAACACCTGTCTTTTTTTGAACAGCTTCAAAACAGCAAAACTGAAGCCAAAGTATTTGTAACGATCACGAAAAAAAGCAATCGCCCCGCCCAGCTGACAGCGGCAGTAAAAAATATCGTCAAGCTGGAGGAAAGCATGCAGGTTTTAATCTACGGACAAATGGTCACAAGAAAACAGCAAGGCACTGAGACCATTCTGGAGTCTCTTGTAAAAGAGGGCTATACAGGAACAAAACTCATTGAGGCATTTAAGCAAAAAATATAAAAATGAGGGTACATGGTCCCCCGAAACCGGTACAGAAGCGAAGAGCGTCATAAAAGACATTTTGAATAAATATGTTCTACATTAAAAAGGCTGCCGTTTTAAAACGGCAGCTTTTCGTGCTTTCACTCTTGCATATTTAATTTGTATGGCCAAAAGAATCAACCAATTTCCCTTTAACAACAAGGCGCCCTTCGGTTTCGGCTGCCTTGTCACATGTGATTAACGTAATTTCCTTTTCGTTTGTCTCCTCAATCACCTTTGCATCCATTTCCGATATGATTTCTTTAGATGACACAGAATAAATATAGTCTTTTTTAAAGTCAGTAATGACTATTTGAGCACCTGTTTTTATGTTTTCAAGAGGTCCAAAAAGCAGACTCTCTTGCTTCAAATGATGGCCTGCCAACGGATAATTCCCCTCGCCCATTTTCTGATTCGGCCTCATTGTTGCGGCTCCGATCAGAAGATTTTCGTTGGTAGTGCCTTTTAGGATCGGAAGCTCCAGATCGACACTTTTAATGGTTATCCGTCCGATGATCGATTTCTGATCGTGATCAAATCCAGCCTTTATTGCTTCTATCAAATCAGGCGGCTCGATTGAGTCAAATTCAAAAGCAGCATCTTTCTCATTATTTTTTTTCAGCTGCTCCACAGTTAATGCCGACCCATTCTGGCTTTTGCTAAGATAGGCTATGATTCCTCCTTTCAAAAAAGGAGAACAGATAAGCAGCAGTCCTAAAAGAATGAACATCGTAATGATCATTTTCTTGTACATGCAAAAAAGTTCCTTTCTTATGTTTCATTCTAAATTGCGCTGTGTCATTTTTAAAAAAGCACCTGATCGATTCTTTAATGATCAGGTGCTTCCCTATTTATCCCTTTCTTTGCTTCTTTCTTGAGGCAACAGCTAAGCCTCCGCCTGCCATAAGCAGCAGAATACCAATCATGGCTGTCAGCATGCTGTCTGTATCTCCGGTTTTCGGAAGGGTTTTGTCTGTGTTCGACTGGCCATTCGAGCTGTCATCTGTACCATTGGTTTTCGAGTGATCTCCGTCATCCTTCACGTCTCCACCCGGCACTGGTTTATCAGGTTTGTCATGTTTGTCAGGCGTTGGCGTTTTTACTTTCTGATTAGAAACCACGATCTCGACAGCTTTTGGCTGTCCTTTTTCTATTGTGAATTCAATCGGTGTTTCATCCAGTTTGTAACCTTCTGGTGCCTTTGTTTCAATCAATTGATAGCTTCCCGGCGCAAGGCCTTTTACTGTGAACTGCCCCTGTTTATCTGTTTTCCAGAGTTCAGACAGTTCTTTACCATAGCCGTCAGTTTTTACGGGATTGCCGCTTGCGTCCAATAACTTGAATTCAGCGCCCTCCAAAACTTTCGCTTTATCGTCTTGATCCACTTTGGTCACTTTCACGTCACCTGGTGCCAATATGTTTTCCGCGGTGATTTTGACTGGCTTCGTGTCAGTATTTGTGATCTTGAATGATATAGGTGTTTGATCCAAATGATAATCCTTAGGCGCTTTTGTTTCGACAAACTGATATTCGCCAGCTTTGAGGCCGTGCACCATGATCTGTCCTTTGTCATCGGTAGTCAAGCCGGATTTCAGCACTTTTCCGTTGGCATCTGTCAGATCGAACTCCGCGCCCTGCAGAACTTTATTTTTATCATACTGATCCACTTTGGTGAGAACAACAAGGTTCTTGGTATTAACCGCTGTCACTTTCACTTGTTCAGGTTTGCCGCTATATTCAGCTTTAATGGTGAATGACACTGTTTTTTCGGATAAAAGATATCCATCTGGCGCCTGTTTTTCAACAAATTGATAGCTTCCCGGTGCTAACCCGTCAACTTCAATTTTGCCGTCTTCTTTTGAGACTAGATCATCTCTCACTGTTTCCCCATTGCTGTCAGTAATTTTAAACACTGCGCCGGCTAAGCCTTTTCCATCTTGATCTTCCTTCGTCAGCTGAACCGATCCTTTATCATTCACGATAATCCCGGCTTCAGCAGGTTCTGGCTTTCCTGCTGCTGATTCAGAAATGGTAAACTCTTTTTTCTCTGTGTTTAACACATAACCAGCTGGCGCTTTTGTTTCAACAAAGGCGTAGCGGCCAGGCGCAAGGCCTGAAGCTGTGATGTTCCCGTCTTTATCGGAAGTCAGCTCTTCTTGAACCGTATTTCCTTCTTGGTCAATGATTTTAAAGACTGCCCCTTCAAGTTTTTGGCCCTCAGCATTTTCCTTCGTCAACTGAGCAGAGCCTTTATGGTTAATTGCGATCCCAGCATCCACCGGCAACGGTTTTCCTGCTGCGGAATCAGAAATCGTAAACTCTTTTTTCTCCGTGTTTAACACATAGCCGGTTGGTGCTTTCGTTTCAACAAAGGCATAGTGTCCCGGCGCAAGGCCTGAAACTGTAACTTTCCCGTTTTTATCTGATGATAGCTCTTCTTGAACCGTATTTCCATCCTGATCGATAATCCTAAAGACGGCTCCTTCAAGCTTCTGGCCATCTCCATCTTCCTTCGTCAGCTCAACAGAGCCTTTATCGTTCACGGCAATCCCGGCATCTGTCGCTTCAGGCTTTCCTGCTGCTGATTCTGAAATTGTAAATTCTTTTTTCTCCGTGTTCAGCACATAGCCGGCTGGCGCTTTCGTTTCAACAAAAGCATAGCGTCCCGGTGCAAGGCCCGAAGCCTCTATTTTTCCGTCCTTATTCGAGGTCAGCCCCTCTTGAATGGTATTTCCATCCTGATCGACAATGTTGAATACTGCGCCTTCAAGTTTCTGGCCCTCAGGATTTTCCTTCGTCAAAGAGACTTTTCCTTGGTAGTTGGTCATTTTTCCTAAATTAACGTCAGACACTTGATTCTTTTCATTCTTTGCGATTGAGAAGTGAATCGCTTTTGTATTTACGATAAAGCCTGCAGGAGCTTGTGTCTCTGTCAAGCGATAGTAGCCCGCCGGCAAGCCGTTCATTTCCACTTTTCCGTTTTTATCTGATTTTATGTCTGTTCGTATGAGAGTATAGGTGCCGTCATTTAACTTTTTCTCCAGCTTGAAAACAGCACCAGCTAAAGGTTTATTTTGTTCGTCTTGTTTGATAAGCGTCACCTGGTTCTGTTGATTTACGACTTTGTACAGCGCTCCTGTCTTAGAGGAATTGCTGTCTATCTTAACAGAGACTCCTTTTGCATAAGCATCGCTGATGGTATATCCGTCAGGCGCTTTTACTTCTTTTAATACGTAAGAACCGTAGCGGATATTTCCGAATGTAAGCTTCCCGCCAGCATCTGTCGTACCTGTACGCAGAAGCTGCTTGGCGTCTTCAGACCATAATTGAAAGTCTGCGCCCTCTAGAGCTTTATCGTCCTCACCTGTTTTAAAGATCGTCAGGCTGCCTTTTTCACCGGATCCAGAACCGTCGCCGCTTGAAATGGCAACAAAGATTGAGCTGCTGTTTTCCTGAGTCTGCTCCTTCACATTTGTTCCTGAAATGGACACCTTATTTTTAACGTGGCCGTTCGTTCCGGCTATGTTAATCAGAGACCGGTATTTGATCACATAGGCACGGTCAATTTGCTTATAGCTGCCTATGAATGTCAGGATAAACGATTGTTCACCTGTTGTATTGTTTGTTTTGATATCTAACGTGTAATCTTTGTCTTTTTGAAGCTCGACATCGCCCGCGGTCAGATTTCCGCTACTGTCTTTGACCACACCGTTTTCATCATATTTTGCTTGATATACTTTAAAAGAATCTGCATCTAGTATTTGATTTTCATCCGGCGTGTCAGTAACTTTTACATCATCCAGCGTTGATTGGCTGGAGTTGACGTTAATGTTCCAATCGATATAGTTTCCATTTTGCTTTCCGCCTTTGAAAATCAGGTTTCCTCCGTTCACAACGGAGACAGATCCCGTCAAGGTGCGATCTGCATAACCGTCATTATGGTAGGTCGCTTTGTTAGTGTACTGATTCTGATCAATGACCTTTCCTTTGAGCGATGTCTTAAACTCAATCAAGTATGGCACAGAATCGCCCGTTTTAAGGTGTACAGTCAGAGTGCGTTCATTGTTCGCTGAAGGCTCTTCGACCTCATACTTGGAAGGGTCAAGAGCGTCTCCTTCTGTGATGGAGCCATTTTTATTGATCGTATAGCTCTTTACCACAACGGAACCCGGCACAAATTGCTGAGGATCTGTTATGGCATCTTTGATATAAGGGTTTTTCGTCGGCTCACCATTATAATTGACGCCGATTTTCCACGTGATTTCCTTTGAAACTGCGTTGTATGACCCGTTTTTGAATCCATTGTTTGTAGTCTGATGATTCGGCGTAAAACCGCTTGATACCTTATTCGTGCGGTCATTGCCGTATTGATCAGTCCATGTCGACTGAGCTGTATTCTTAACGCTTTCGTTAGAATAATCGGCATTGAATGTTGTCGTATAAGTGATCTTAAATTGACTGTCTGTTTTTGCATAATTCCCGATCAATGCCAAAGTAAAGCCTTTATGATCCGGTTTTTTTGTTAACGTGTAGTCTTTGTCTTTCTGCAATGTTTTGTTGTTCGTTATGTCTTGAAGCTTGAACGATTCATCAAGCAGAACCATTCCGCCGCTTTCAAATTGATCATCCAAAGTCCAATTGTTCATCAAGTATTTATTTTTATTAACTGTAATCGTCCAATCAACCGTCTTCTTCTCATAATCTACGTTTGAATACCCTTTGATGAGGTTCTGTTGAATGGCGATTCCAGAAGCTTCTTTTGAATCCCCTGTCCCAGTCACCGCGCTGTTGGTGTATGTTGTAGATTTATCAATGATCACTCCGCTCTTAACCTTTGTTTGATATGTGATTTTGTAAGCGCCGGTAACCGTTTTGTTAAATTTGACTTCAAAGCCGTTTCCATTATCGGTGAGTGTGTAGTCCTCGCCTTCCTTTAAAGGTGTTCCCGCCTGTTCGCTGCCGTTCTGCCCAAACATAATAGGAACAACCTTCAAAGAGTCTTTCACGAGTTGCAAATCGCCAGTTCCAAAAGAATCCTTAATGCTGGCCTTGGATTGGTCGATCTGTTTCTCACCGTAGTTATATGCAATAGCCCAGCTGAATGTTTGAGATTCTCCATTATAGCCGGTAGATGATTTTGCGATCATTTTTCCATATTTGGCCGTAACAGTGGCTTCTGCAGAAATTTGTTCCAGATTGTCTCCACTGAATGCTGCCTTGTTCGTCAGCGTCACATTTCCGCCCTGGCTCGGCTTTGCGCTATTGTCAATGTCGGTTTCGTACACAAGGCGGTAGGCTGAATCAATTGTCCCGTTAAATGTGACATTTCCTTTTGAATCAACGCTATAGCCGGAAGAAACTTCATTTCCTCTGCTTACAGAACCATCAATGTTCACATTGAGTTCATACACTTTAACTGAACGGTAGATTAAGCCATCCGGGAGGCTTTCTGTGAGTTTAGCATTCTTGACTTGATCTAATTTTTTATTGACATCGACCGTCCATGTTACTTTGCCGGGGTTGATGCCTTTATCCAGAGCACCTGATTTATCAATGGTTTTACTCACATTCGGTTTAAAATAAACCGTTGTCTCAGGAGTATCGGAATTCACAGGGAATGGAATCTTTTGTGTTGTCGAACCCGTTATTTTTTTCTCGTTGAACTGCGTATTGATAACCAATGTGCCTTTGACATTAGAAGTTTCTTTTACCTCGCCGTTAAATGTCATCACCACATGTCCGTTCGTATCAATAGAAAATGTCCCGTATGTGGTGTCTCCGGCTCTTAATGGCAGGTTCACAATGTCATTATGCATAATAAATTCTTTAGGCAAATCAAATTCATACGTATCGCCGGCATTGATTGTTTTTCCTAAATCGTCAGGAATGGCCCAATCAATTGAAATTTTCACCGGAGCTTTTGTGCTGGCGCGATTGCTCTTGTCATATGGCTCCCCGTTTTCATCCGTCAGTGTCACGCCGGTTAAAATATGTTGGGTGATTTGTTTTTCTTCAGTGTGCAAGCTTTTGGAAGCTGATTGACTTGAGGATGACACTTTTTTGGAATCATCACTCTTAGAGGAGTCGCTGCTCTTAGAGTCGGCTGATGGCTGTTGTTCTTCCTCTTTTTGCTCCTTGCTGACTGAAGGTATAGATTTGTCATCTGTCCCTTCCTGATCACCCGCAGTTTCAGAAGAGTCGTTTTTTGGCTCTTCCGCCTCGGCATCTGGTGTCTCATCTTTCTTAACAGGGATGATCACCTGCTGGGTTTTGCCTCCCCCCAGTTGAAAAAGGGCTGCTACTGTATGTTCATCGTCTTTCACATCTGCGGTAAACGTAGCTGACAGTGTAATGGCTCCCTTGGCATCAGGGGAATCCGCGGTTGTACTTTTTAATTTCACCGTCAGAGTGCTGCTGCCCGCTGGCACTTGATAGGTGCCGATGACCTGATCAGCAGATTTGATCTCACCTTCTGCACCTTTATCAAATGTAAAGCTTTTAGGTATCTCCACATTGATATCTTGTTCGCTTTCTGCGTCTTTATCTTTTTTTAATGACCATTCATATGTCAGTGTCACTTCATCCCCCGGCGTTAATGCCGGTTCATTTCCTTTTGACCCGTCAACAATCTTGTCATTGCCCTCCTTGACCGTCACCGAATCGAAGAATTGGCTGTCACTTGACGTTACGTCAACAGCCTGTGCTGTAAGAGTATAGCTTGCGATCTGGCTGAAGAAGAAAAAGATGGCCAGGCTTATGATCATAACGATTCGCCCGCTTTTTTTCAGCCCTAAGGGAAAACTCCTTGTTCTCAACTTTTCATTCCTCCCTTTCATATCTATTTTTTCACTTGCCGATTGATCCGCGAGACCATAAAGTCATGTCTCATCCCCCAAAATGAACTGTTAATGCCGAATGAATGTAAAAACTAAGATTTGCCATCCGAACCAAACTACATTGTATGAAATGGAACTATACAGATTCTGTACAACTAAAAAATGAATGAATTGGAGATTTGAAGTTTCAAGCGGAGACATATGACGAGAGCCTTCTCTTTAAGTGGCTTGTACAAAAAAAACAGTGTGCATCGATAGGCAATCGACACACACTGGTTTGGATAAGTTTTTTTGCTTCTTCAATTAATCTGATCTTTCATTTGTTTGTAACGCTGATATTCTTTTATCGCCTCTTCTACCCTCCCGTTTTTGTTGAATAGCTGTAGCTTGTATTGCATAATTTTATGATCGCAAGGCTCAATTTTCTCGGCCTGCAGGCAAATATCCAACGCTTGGTGATCGTTCATTTCACGAATGAGGAAATCGATCAGTTCATAAGCCTTTCCAAGCCAAAGCTGGGCGAGACGTGTCTTTTCCGGTTCTGCCCACAAATAACCATGCTCTAACAAGTAATGATTTTGATAGGCCATGAATATATCCATGTGCAGATGTAATGTAGCTGTGTTGAGCGGAGGAGCCTCTTTTAGTGACTTTTCCCATTCAGCAACATCGATTTTTGCGCCTGAAAGCCGAAGAATATATCCTGTATCGGTCTTCTCGATTGTTTGGCTGAAAGGAATCTGGCTGAGTAATTTCCGTATCTGATAAATGGTTGAGTAGAGCTGGGTGCTTGCTTTTGTTACATCATAATCGGCCCAAAAAAGATCGATTAGCATGTCTTTACTGACCACACGGCCTAGGTTGTGAAGTAAAAATGAGTATATTTCGCGTGCTTTCGACGTTCTCCACTTGACTGGAATGTTTGTTTTGACACCCTTTAAGGTTTGATAAAACTGCAGGTTTCCAGAACATTGGATGAAAAAATGCGCCTCGGTATTTTCTGCAGATGCTCTGAGCATGTTATTCGTTCTGATTCGTTCAACAGTTGTCTCGAGCCGCTTATAATTTACAGGCTTCAGCAAATAATCAATGGCATTCAGCTCAAACGCTTTGATAGCGAACTCATTATATGCCGTGATGAAAACGACTTGGATGTTTTCATTCATCGATTGAATCGCTTCAGCAAGCTCAATGCCGTTTACCCCCGGCATTTCAATATCAAGAAACACTGCATCTACAGCAGGAATCTCTGGATGTTCCAGGGCTTCAATCGGATCTTGATACGCCATAATAGATTGAAATGCTTTTGTCCGTTCAAGCATATTTTTAAAGTGAAGCAAGGCCAGGTGCTCATCATCAACAATTAACGCTTTCACAAAACATCACACCCTATATGAAAAATCGAGAT
The DNA here is from genome assembly GCF_023238245.1 of Bacillus rugosus. Taxonomy (NCBI): domain Bacteria; kingdom Bacillati; phylum Bacillota; class Bacilli; order Caryophanales; family Bacillaceae; genus Bacillus; species Bacillus rugosus. The sequence goes on from NZ_CP096590.1 coordinate 3,645,539, forward strand.
AGTAAATAACTTCTATTATATCATGCCAAATTGTCCCTTTATCTGGATTCTTTTTCTTTCTATCTATAGTTTTTGAAAGTTTACACTTACAATATTTATAAAAAATAGAAATTTAGAATGATCCTATGGATAAAGGAGCACTGATATGAAAGAAAAACTCATTTTCGTTTCAATTATTTTCGGTTATGCCGCATTCTTTTTGGCTTTTATAGCCGTTGACCATTTTTCTGGATCAACACTTCCTGCAGCAAAGCGTGGAGTCATGGACTTGGAGAACTGGGATTTTCAGAAGGATGGGAATGTTCAACTGAACGGAACGTGGACATTATATCCAAATCAGATACTGTCGCCAGAAGAGATTGCTTCTGTGAAAGGAAAAGATTCCCTCTTCGTTGATGTCCCCAGCAATGTGAAGGTGGCCAAGCAAGGTATCAACGTGGATTACGGAACGTACAAGCTGACGATCAGATCAAAGCAAGACAATCAGGTTTTCGGGATAAGCACGTCGTTTATTTACAGCGCAAATCGCATCTATTTTAACGGACAACTTATTGGACAAAGCGGCAGCCCTACAAATAAACCTGATTTTACAGCGCAAAATAGACCCTATACGAGCTTTTTTACGCTTCATAAGGGTGATAATGAACTTGTCGTACAATTTTCGAACTTCGAAAAAACGCCGGGGTGGGGAATCGCAAAGCCGATTACCTTTGGAACTCAGGACCAAATATTGCGGGAAAACAAAATTTCCTTCCTGAATGATTCGGTCATGATTACGGCATTTTTCATTACAGGATTATATTTTCTGGGCTTTTTCCTGCAAAGAAAAAAGGATAAACATTTGTTGTTTTTTTCAGTTATGTGTCTCCTGTTTTCGTTCATTATTGTTATGATCGGAAAAGAGCGGATTATATTTCTCCTCTATCCGTCAATTTCATTTTCATTGCTAAATTCAATGAGGGCAATCTCTACAGTGTTTGTCAGTATAGCGGTTTTTCTCTATCTCTATTTTGCTTATCGGAAGATTGTTTCAAAACGTTTTATTCTCATAGCCACTGTTTCTTCTGTGCTGGTCCTGATCACAGATTTTTCAACTGTGGGTTTTATCGGCCATGCTTCATACATATTACATTCTGTGCTAGCCGTTTCGACCCTGGTTTATATCACATATATTTTCACAATTGCCGCGATCCGCAAAATGGAAGGAAGCCTGTATCTTACAATCGCATCTATTTCAATGAGTGCTTTTGTTATTTTAACAACCATTTCAGCTTACAGTGGGAAGTCGGCTTTTTCCTTTAATTCGATCTACTCACTGCCAACAGTCATCGCTTTACTGGCGATCGTTCTTTTGATGGCACAGCAATTTGCCGGCGCTTTCCGCGAAAATGAAGTGCTGTCATGGAAATTGCTTCGAATTGACCGGCTAAAGGATGAGTTTATTGCCAAAACATCGCATGAATTCAAAACGCCGCTGAACAGCATTATTAATATATGCCAGACGCTGCTGGCCGGCAAAGGAAAAAGAACAATAGAACAAGAGAAAGAAAATATGCAGCTTGTCATCCGCATGGGCTACAGGCTTTCCAATCTCGTGAATGACATTCTGGATTTAGAAAAAATAAAGCAAGGCATGCTTCAGATTCACCCCGTTCCTGTTGATATTTACACTTTAATCTGTTCGGAAATGAATTTTTACAATCTCTTGTCCAGACATAAAAACTTGAACATTATGAACCATATTCCACCCGGCCTCCCTTTGGCACTCACAGATGAAAATCGCTTTCGGCAAATTGTAACCAATCTAGTAGACAATGCAATCAAGTATACAACGGAGGGCCAAATCACACTCTCTGCTTCAAAACTGAACGATAACATGATTAAGGTGACAGTAACGGATACCGGAAGCGGCATTTCCGAAGCCGATCGCCAAACCATCTTTGAATCTTTTCAGCAAGCAGAAACGAATAGAGACGACGGAGCCGGTCTTGGCCTAAGCATTGTCAAACAGCTGGTTCAGCTCCAAAACGGGGAAATTTGGGTTGAATCGGAAGAGGGAAAAGGTTCGGCATTCCATTTCACATTGCCAACTGCTCAAAATGAATCTGTGCCGGAAACAAAGAAGGACCTTCCTGAATTACAATCCGGGATGGATATGTCAAATATCTCTTTAAGCACGCCTTATTACTCTGAGAAAATTGACGCGCCAACTATTCTGATTGTCGACGATAACATCGACAGTTTGAAAATTTTAGGCGATATGCTTGAAGGTGTGCCCTACAATGTAATCGCAGTGAAAAACGGAAAGGAAGCATTAAAAGTCATCTCTTGCACGAAGCTTGATTTGGTTATTTTGGACTTAATGATGCCGGATATGACTGGTTTCGAAGTCTGTACGAAAATTCGTGAACGATTCAGCATGGTTGATCTCCCCGTTCTGATGATTACAGCAGCCATTATCGGCCATGACAAATACAAGGCTTTTCATGCCGGAGCGAATGACATTTTGCAAAAACCTTATCATTACTCTGAATTTATGGCGCGTATCAAAAACCTGATTATGATGAAACATACAGCAAATCAAGCCACAAGAATGGAAATGGCATTTCTCCAATCGCAAATCAAACCTCATTTTCTTTACAATGTATTAAACACGATCATTTCTCTCAGCCATTTGGATATTGAAAAAGCGCGGGAGGTAACAGAGGAATTTACCAACTATTTAAGAATGAGTTTTGATTTCCAAAATACATCTGCCATCAGTTCATTCAAACATGAGCTTTCTATTATCAGTTCCTATCTTTCCATAGAAAAGACACGCTTCGGCGATCGGCTGGACATCATTTTTGATATAGAAGAAGACATTGACTTTATCCTTCCTCCTTTAATGATTCAGCCCTTGGTGGAAAATGCCGTTCTTCACGGCGTCAGCAAGAAAAGAGGCGGAGGATGGGTCAAGCTGACAGCTAAAAAACAAAGCGAGAATGAGTATTACATCAAAGTAGAAGATAACGGTGCCGGCATAGCTCCGGAAAAACGAGAAGATCTCTTATCTGCGGATTTCGATCGCAGCGTCGGATTGAAAAATATCAACCAGCGGCTGAAACATTTTTGCGGAAGTGAATTGAAGATTAGCAGCACTCCGGATGCCGGCACCTCTGTTTCAATGCTCATTCATCTCGCTGAAACAACGGAAAGCCCCGCGGCATTAAGTGAAAGGAATTGAAAATAAAAAAGGCCGCCGTTTCAAAACGGCAGTCTTTTTTATTCCGGCGACTTTGTCTGCTGCTTCAGAAGATCTCTGATTTCTTTCAGCAGCTCCTCTTGCGCATCCATCGCTTCCTCCGCCGCCTCTTCTTCTGCTTCTTTTTTGCGTCTCAATCCATTCAAAGTCCGAATGACAATAAAAATGGAGAACGATATAATTAAGAAGTTTACAATCGTCTGTATAAAGCTGCCGTACTTCACTACAGCATCGCCAAACGTAAACGACAGGCCTGAAAAATCAAGCCCTCCCAGCAGCAAGCCCACCAAAGGCATGATGATATCATTGACTAGAGATGTGACGATCTTTCCAAACGCGCCGCCTATTACAACACCAATCGCGAGGTCAACGATATTCCCGCGCATGGCAAAAGCCTTAAATTCATTCCACATACAATCACCTGCTTTTCTCATGTTTTGAAAGAAAAAAAGACAAATGTGCCGCTGCCCATCTGCCTTTTTTCATTTATTCCCCGAGGGCAAAAGTCAGTTCGACTTCGCAAGCGACTTCGCCATCAACTGTGGCAACGCCTTTTCCGCGCCCGATTGTGCCGCGCGCACGAGTGATTTCAACTTCAAGGTGAAGCTGATCACCAGGCTTGACTTGTTTTTTAAATCGGCAATTATCAATGCCCGCAAAGAACGCCAGTCTGCCGCGGTTTTCTTCTTTAATCAGCATCGCAACAGCACCGACTTGAGCAAGCGCTTCTACAATTAATACGCCGGGCATTACCGGATACTGAGGAAAATGTCCGTTAAAGAACTCCTCATTTGCGGTTACATTTTTATAGCCTTTTGCCCGTTTTCCCTCTTCAACTTCCGTAATCCGGTCTACAAGCAAAAACGGATAACGGTGAGGGATAATTTCTTTAATTTGCTGAGTATCAAGCATTCTCTTGACATCTCCTTCATCTGCATTAGTATGTATAGCAATCATCAAAGATCCAATCTGTACATTTGAAAAGTATATTATGAATTAATCTCTTTTTCAACCGCGCTAAAATGTAACCAACTGTCAATGAGAGCCGTCAAAAGTTATGATATGATAATTATAGATTTTACCAATAGCAAAGAGGTAGGAAAATGATTTCGAAGTTTATTGAAAAAAAGATGCAAAACATGTTAGACGAGTGGTATTCCTCAATGAGCAAACGCAAAATGAATCACGTTTGCACACTGAAAGAGAAAATTGACCAGCACCTTCCGAAGATCAAAAAGAACACAAAACTTTGGATGCGTTATCAATTGTTTCAAGCCCGCCATCAGCTGCTATTTGAAAACCAGAACGGACTTGATTCATTGTTCGATGATCTATACAGCCTGGAAGACAAAATGGATGACGAATTGAAATATTATCTGTATTTTTTCTCAGGATTATATGAAATGGTAAAAACAGCTCCGAAACATGCAGTGAATCATTTTAAAAAAGCTGAACAGTACCTGGCCGCCATTCAAAATACGTTTGAAGCCGCTGATTTATATTATCAAACCGCTGGCGCCTATTACTTAATGAAATCACCGCCGCTTTCCATCCAATACGTCAAAAAAGCATTACATATCTATCTACACCAATTCGGCTATATCAAAAAGGTGATCACCTGTAAGCTTTTGCTCGCCGTTAATTATATTGATCAAGAACGCTTTGAAAAAGCTGAACAGCTTTTCAAAGAAATCATTAGGAAAACCCAGCAATTACATGACGAAAACCTGCTATGCCACGCTTATTATAACCTTGGCTTTTTAAAGGCAACCGAAAAAAAAGACCAGGAAGCGCTTCTTTACTTTAAAAAAGTATTAAGGAATCAAGAGTTTGAAACGAATTCTCCCGTCTCGTACCTGCATTGTGTATACGAATCTGTCAGAGCGCTTTTTAAAACAGGGAAGGTCACGGAAGCCAAATCCGTCCTGCAAAAAGGGAAAGAATTATCTGAAAAGGTAGACATTCAAACCATTTATCTAAAATTAAAAACGCTCGAAGCACTCTATACATCAGTTGAAGACCCCTATGATCAGCTGCTTGAATATGTGCTTGAATTAGAAAAAATTGAAGCGTGGGTGGATTTGGAAGTGCTTTTAGAAGATATCACGGAATACTACAAAAAAAAGGACGATTTCGAAAAAGCCGCTTTTTTTATCATGCGCGGCTGATTGAAAACGCCCATTTCTAATTATCTGACTGAATTGATTATACCGAGCATTTGGTCTCCCATTGTAATCGTTCTGCTGTTCAGCTGATATGAACGCTGGGAGGTGATCAAATCTGTCATTTGTTCTGAAATATCGACATTAGACATCTCAAGCGAGCCCTGCTCCATGCCGATGTTTTGTCTATTAGCGCCATTCAGCTCTTCAAAAGCTGCCGCATTATCAATAGAGAAAAGGTTATTCCCTTCCGATTTCAGCTCTTGAGGGTTATTCACTTGGACAACTCCGAGATTAAACCGCTGGACCGCGTTTCCGTCAGATGCGGTTAACGTGCCGTTTTTATTGATGGTGATATTTTTCATTGAACTGTCGATGTTCACTGTATTGCCGTTTTCATCAAGCACCGGATTCCCATCTCCAGTAACGAGCTGAAGCTGGTTGGCATTCGCAGCTGAAGGTGTTACATACAGCGCTCCATCTCTCGTGTACTGGCGGTTTCCATTCACGTTAACCTGAAGATATTGGTATGGAGACGTAAACGCGATATCCAGATCGCGATCCGTCTTCTGAATACTTCCTTGATCAGATACAAGGCGTGAATTCATCATCGCTCCGACGCCAAGGTGCAAGCCGGGCGGCGTTTTTCGGGCTTTTGCCACTTCCTCATTTTTTTCATCAACCTGATCGAATTGCTGTCTGACTAGCTCAGAAAAATTCGTATCTTTTGCTTTATAGCCGGTTGTATTGCTGTTTGATAGGTTGCTGCTGATTGTGTCAATCTGCTGCTGCAGCTGGTTTAAGGTTGTTGATGCCGTTAGCATTGACCTGAGCATAGTTGATGTCCCCCGTTTTTTCTTCCGTTATCTTAGATTTTTCCGATTTCATTGGCTGCTTTATCCATACTTTTATCATAAGCCTGAATAACCTTCTGATTGGCCTCAAACGATCTGTACGCTTCAGTCATTTCCGTATAGGCGCTTGTCACATCTACGTTTGAAAGCTCAGAGACGCCTTGTTTTAATGAATAGGATACCTGGTTATTACCGGCTGCGCTTGGCAGATCATTGCCGTCCGCCGTGCTGTACAGATCATTGCCGTCCCGTTTCAGATTGCGGACATCCTCCGCCATTCTGACATCAATCTGGCCGGCTGTCCGTCCGTTCGTTGTCACAGAACCGTTTTCAGACACAGAGAAACTTTCATTATCAACAGTGATCGGCTGGCCATCCGTCGATAAAATAGGGCGTCCGTTGATCGTCAGCTGATTATTCTCATTTAGTGAAAAAGTGCTGCTTTTTGAATAACGGATTCCATCCGCTGTCTGAACCGGGTAAAAAAGAGCCGCGTTTTCATTGGTTTCCGTATTAACCGGAACTTGATTTTCGACCAATGTGATGTCTGTAGGCTGATCTGTGGATTTCAGGCTTCCCTGTGTGAAAAGAGGCTTAAGCTCCTGCATATACACACCGGTATTTACGGAACCGATTTCCGTCCTTGATGTTCCGGCCGGAGATTTTGATTCTATTCTGCTGAGCAGCATCTCAGGGAACGCGCGCATAGAGCCTTGATCTGCTTTATATCCCGATGTATTTGCGTTTGCAATGTTATTTGAAAGCATTTCCGTTCTCCGCTGCTGGGCAATCATTGCGGATGTTGCTGTATATAATCCTTTTAACAAATTTCCCACCTCTAAAATGGCATTTTTTTCAGTTGTCATATAGGAACGTTCGTTCTATAATAAAAATCAGTATTTTATCCTATTATCGTCATATCTCATCCATTCGTGAAGGCTTTTTCATAAAAAAACCCCATTCTTTTTCAGAATGAGGTTTGTGAAATCAGCTTAGTTTGCGTTTAGGAAGCTTGTCCATATTATCAAGCATGACACCTGTGCCGATGGCTACGCAATCCATAGGATTTTCAGCGACGAGCACCGGTACCTTCAGCTCTTCAGCAAGCAGCTGGTCGAGGCCGTTTAAGAGCGCGCCTCCGCCGGTAATAATAACGCCGCGGTCAATAATATCAGCAGAAAGTTCAGGCGGTGTTCTTTCAAGCACTTGTTTCGCAGCCTGCACAATAACAGCGACAGATTCACGAAGGGCTTCTTCAACTTCTTTACTGTTTACTGTAATTGTTCTTGGAAGACCGGAAACCATGTCCCGTCCGCGAATGGAAATTTCTTCGTGACGTGCGTCTGGGAAAACCGTTGCGACTTTAATCTTAATATCTTCTGCAGTACGTTCGCCAATCAGCAGCTTGTACTCGCGTTTGATGTAATTTAAGATTTCCATGTCAAACTTGTCCCCAGCCATTTTAATAGAAGAGGAGGTGACAATATCGCCCATTGAAATAACCGCGATATCCGTCGTCCCGCCTCCGATGTCTACAACCATGTTACCGCTTGGCTGGAATATTTCCATACCCGCGCCGATAGCGGCAACTTTAGGTTCTTCTTCCAGGTACACATGTTTACCGCCGCTTTTTTCTGCGGCTTCTTTGATTGCTTTTTGCTCAACTGATGTAATATTCGTCGGGCAGCAAATGAGCATGCGCGGTTTTGAGAACAAGCCTTTTACATTCAGCTTGTTAATAAAATGTTTCAGCATTGCTTCTGTTACTTCAAAGTCAGCAATAACTCCGTCTTTCAGCGGGCGAATCGCAACAATATTCCCAGGTGTACGTCCAACCATTCGTCTTGCCTCTTCGCCAACCGCCAGCACTTTGCCGCTGTTTTTATCAAGTGCAACTACGGAAGGTTCATTCAGAACTATTCCTTTACCTTTAACATGGATCAGTACATTTGCAGTACCGAGGTCAATACCAATATCCCTTGCAAACATCTATTTATATCCTCCTTGAAAATCTGTTTCACAGTAAATATCCACATTGTGCCCTAATTATATATATTATCATAAAATATAGAAAAAAAGTTGGAAGCGCATTAAGTTCTTTACAAATTTTTGCGGATGTTTTATGAACGATTTCAAGAAGACAATGCCAACTGATAACAGCTGGTAATTACGATTGCTGAACAGGCTCTCCTTCGAGAATTTCATCTTTTTTATATTTGAGTTTTGTCGCTTCTCCTCCTCTTAAATGCCTGATGGATTTATGATAATCGAGTATTTCTTTCACTTCGTTTGCCAAGTCAGGGTTAATTTCAGGCAGACGCTCTGTTAAATCCTTGTGTACTGTACTTTTGGAAACACCAAATTCCTTCGCAATGACACGAACGGTTTTCTTTGTCTCCACGATGTACTTCCCTATCTTGATTGTTCGCTCTTTGATGTAATCGTGCACACCACTCGACCTCCCTAAAATGGATGTGAGAAGTGTGAAATGAGATCCGTATTCTGTAAAGAGTCATTCATTATGCCGCTTCTTCGTTGTATGGTTTTAAAAGTAAGTTTGTGAAATATGCCCACGATCCCTCACCTCAAACACTCTCTTTGTTAGGTTTGTAACAGTGTATTAGCATTCTGGTGGGAATATGCTAAAAACTCAATAAGGACAAGGGGTGAAACGAACTTTTTCGGCTTTAGCCAACTATTTCGCGTCACTAAATTTTTATCTTTACATCCATTCACCGCTCCTGTAAAATGAAAAAAGCAATTAGTTACTTAGGTAAGTTTTTTAGAAGGAGAACGAAATGACCTACGTCAACAGACACCTCATTCATCAAATCAACCAAAGCGCCCGCCTGATTGCCAAGAAAGCCAATGAACAGCTGGAGCCATTCGGCCTTTATTCATCTCAATGGTCAGTTTTATATTGTTTGCGTACGATCGGACCAATGACTCAAAAAGAGATTTGGTCCTATTTAAATGTGGAAGCGCCGACTGTGACACGGACGATCAAACGTCTGGAGGAAAACGGTTGGGTACAGAGACGGCAAGGTGAAGACAAACGGGAAAAACTTGTTGTCCTCACAAAAGAAGCCGAGAAAAAATACGAAGAAATCAATGTGAAAATGCTGAAATTCGAGGAAGAACTGCTTGCAGATTTCCGGGATGAAGATAAGGAAGCTTTTTCTCATTTATTTCGCATGTTTTTACAACAATGAAAATAAGGAAGTGACATACATTTGAAAAAAACGGATACGATATGGACCAAGGATTTTATTATGGTCCTGCTTGTCAATTTATTTGTGTTTGTGTTCTTTTATACATTTTTAACTGTACTGCCGATCTATACGCTTCAAGAGCTTGGCGGCACAGAATCACAAGGCGGGCTTTTAATCAGCCTGTTCCTTCTGTCAGCGATCATTACACGGCCTTTCTCCGGAGCCATCGTTGAGCGTTTCGGGAAGAAAAGAATGGCAATTGTCTCAATGGCGTTATTCGCCCTTTCTTCTTTTCTGTATATGCCGATTCATAACTTTTACCTGCTGCTTGGCTTGCGGTTCTTCCAAGGAATTTGGTTCAGCATTTTAACGACTGTTACAGGTGCAATTGCAGCGGATATTATTCCGGCCAAACGCCGCGGTGAAGGGCTTGGATACTTTGCCATGTCTATGAACCTCGCCATGGCAATCGGGCCTTTCCTTGGATTGAACTTGATGAAGGTCGTAAGCTTCTCTGTATTCTTTACAGCCTTTGCGCTGTTTATGGTTGCAGGCTTGCTTGTTTCGTTCTTGATAAAGGTGCCCCAAAACCAAAACAGCGGCACGACTGTATTCCGTTTTTCGTTCTCGGATATGTTTGAAAAAGGCGCACTTAAGATTGCGACGGTCGGTTTATTTATTTCTTTCTGTTATTCAACTGTCACAGCGTATTTGTCTGTATTCGCCAAATCAGTTGATCTTTCGAATATCAGCGGATATTTCTTTGTTTGCTTTGCGGTGACAATGATGGTTGCACGCCCGTTCACAGGGAAATTGTTCGACAAAGTCGGACCGGGAATTGTCATTTACCCATCTATCTTGATTTTCTCAGTGGGGCTCTGCATGCTGTCCTTCACACACAGCGGCTTAATGCTCCTTCTTTCAGGAGCGGTTATCGGTCTCGGATACGGATCAATCGTTCCTTGCATGCAAACATTGGCGATCCAGAAATCTCCCGCGCACCGCTCAGGTTTTGCAACGGCAACGTTCTTTACCTTCTTTGACAGCGGAATTGCTGTAGGATCGTATGTTTTTGGATTGTTTGTAGCATCTGCCGGCTTCTCTGCCATTTATTTATCAGCGGGGCTGTTCGTTCTGATTGCTCTGCTTCTCTACGCATGGAGCCAGAAAAAACCTGTTGAGGCTGAAGGAAAAGTGTCTATTGCAGAATAACGCTCAGACTGCCGGGATTTGCCGGCAGTCTTTTTTTGCATATAAAAAGCGGCATCCGCTCCGTTGAACGGAAGAGAACGCCGCTTATGGCATATTATTCAATGACCGGCCGTGCAGGTGAATCTGGATCTAACGTAAAGTCATAGGACTCTTCATCACGATACATCGGATCGGCATAAATGGATCGCTGATCGTTATTGGTTGCTTTTCGATACGATGAAAATGAATCGTATTCATTCTTTTTCCACATCCATATGCCGTCTTGATCCGCTTCCTTATGGTACACGTTATGATTGACCGTATTCCCTTCATTTTCTGTAAAATCGTTTCCGATAAATAATCTGGAATCACTGGCCGTCAATATATTCTTTTCAATTGTGTTGTTTTTCGCATCGTACTGCAGCAGCAGTTGTCCGCCATACAGCCCCTTTGTGTCATTCCGGTACATAATGTTGCGGGCAATCAGAGAATTGCTGGTGCCGCCCCGCTTTTTGTCATATCCTCCGATTGAAATACCGGTGTATGCATTGTTGTACACTTTGTTGTCTGTTATCTGAATAGCAGTTGCATATTTCCCTTTGTGTTCAGACGTTGCTTCAATCCCAATATCGTTATCGTAAACTGTGTTTTTCTTAATATCGATACTGTGTCCGCCATCAACATATATCCCGCCCGCTGAGTAATCATCTCCATAAGCTGGGTTTCCGTAAGTCGAGTTTTGATAAATTGTATTGTTTTCTACGACACCGTTTCGCACATAATCGTTTTTGTCTGCGGTTCCCTCATAACCGATAAGATCAATCCCGATGTTGTTATTGTTGCGGACCACATTGCCCGCAATGGTGAAGCCGTCAATATTTCCGTTCAGCACAACCGCCTCACTCGCTCCAAGCGTCAGATTCTCAACCGTATTGTCCTCGATTTGAATATCTTTCATGCTGCCAGTCCCATAGACTGCGATTCCGTGGGCATTTCCTTCATCTGCTGTTGTCTTAATATCGCGGATATGATTATTCTTAATGCCAATATGACTGCTGGAGCCTGACACATAAATCCCCATAGCAGTTGCTTCCTCAGATGAAACAGAAAGATCTTGAATCGTTAAACCGCTGATGGCAATGTCGTGTTTATCGTGAATATGAATGAGCGGTGTTTCATATTCTGCGCCCGCAATGGATTCGCCGCTAATCACGACTTTTTCATTTTCATAGTTTCGGAATGTGATAGGCTTTCCGTCCGCCCCGCTGTGCTCTACAAAAAGTGTTTCATGATACGTGCCTTCCCGAATCATGACAGTTGTGCCGGCGGCAGCCTCCTCTGAAGCATGTGCCAGTGTACGAAACGGCTTGTCTTTTGTCCCTTCATTTTGATCACTGCCATTTGGCGAAACATATAGGTAATCTCCGGACCCTTCCTCATTCGCTCTTGTCTTATCAAAAACGAAAGCGAGGATAACAGACGTTAAAACACCTGCCAACAGAAGAAAGTACAATTTTCTCATATTCGATTCCCATTTCGTTTTAGGATAGATTTCTAAAACAATTATAAATGTTCTATTTATGGAAAACCATTTCAAAAATATGAAAATATACCGTGTAATAGGTCTTATTCAGCTTGGCGAACCTGCCCAGATTCAAACGTTTCAATCGCCGATGATGCCGGCGGATGCACACGCATCAGAACAATATAGAAAAGAAATGAAATCAGCACACCTACAAACCAGGAAATATCGTACAAGCCCTTCAATGCAGGAACATACATGCCAATCAGCGAGATGATCGCACCCAAAATCGTGGCTGCGAACGCACGGTAATTATAGCCTTTACAATACACATACCGCCCTGTTTCGGAATACAAGTCATCTATCGAGAGCTCACGTTTGCGAATGATAAAGTAATCAGCCATCATCACGCCTGCCACCGGACCAAGCATGCCGCCTATTAAGCCGAGAAACGCATATACGCTTGTCGCACTCTCCATCAGCTTCCACGGAACCGTAAATAAAGCGAGCAACGCAGTGATAAAACTGCCGCGTTTGAAATTAATATATTTCGGCAGGGCATTCGCTATATCATAAGCGGGTGATACGATGTTCGCCGCGACATTTACAGAGATCGTGGCGATGCAGAGCGTAATCACGGACAATACAATAACGTATGGGTTATCAAACCTCGCCAAAATATCGACAACATCCCAAATCGGTTCTCCGAACGCGACCTGCGAGCCGGAGGTCACCGTAATACTGGCGAACGCGAACAGCGCGAAGGTTCCCGGCAAACCGTAAAATTGCCCTTTGATTTGCTCTTTTTGTGTTTCAGCAAACCGTGTGAAATCAGGTATATTTAAGATTAATGTCGCCCAGATGCCAATGATGCCCGTAACTCCGGCAGCAAACGGCCAGAACGTCTCTGAAAACGTATGGAACTTTCCTGGCTGAGAATAGATCGGCCCCAATCCCCCAGCAATATCAACGGCCCACCACACCATGCCGCCAAATACCAGATACACTAAAGGACCTGCCCATACCTCAAAGCGTTTAATCGATTCCATGCCGTGATGCAATACGAGTAAATGAATAGCCCAAAAGAATACAAAAGAAAGCAAACCAGACAAGTGAATGCCGAGGATGTTCCACTCACCGCCAATCCCCCCCCAGCCCGGCCACATATTCAAAAGCAAGATGTTCAGCGCCGTACTTCCTGCAAAGGTCTGAATGCCAAGCCACATGATTGCTGTAAACGCCCTTAGAAGCGCGGGGATATTCGCGCCGTATATTCCGTAAGAAGCACGGATGATCACTGGAAACGGCAGCCCGTATTTTGTCCCCGCATGGCCGTTTAAGGCCAGAGCGCCAAACAAGATAAGCGATGCCGTAATAATGATCGCAAGCACCTGCCAAGGAGAAAGTCCGATCGCAATTAATCCGCCCACCGTTGCGTAAGTCGGTATATTATGTATACATCCCATCCAAATGGAGGCAAAGTTCATTGCTTTCCATGTCCGTTTCTCCTGTCCTAACGGCAGCAGATCTTCATTGCTCAGTCTGTTGGATTGATGCTGGCTCTCTTTTAATTTCATAGCCGGCTCCCCTTTCAATATTGTCTGTTTTTCCGTCATATGTTCAGTTTTCTGACATTTGATGTCACTTAATATAACTGAAAAATCAGACAATAACATTGGCTATGTTATACAATTTTCCTATTTCTATTTGAACACCCTAAACAAGAAAAAGAGACAGACTCAGCGCCTGCCTCTTTTCTCATGATGCAGTTTTCATTAATGCAGCAAATCTCACAGCCATTAACAGGCTTGCTCCGCCCGCTATGATCATGATGATTCCCATCATATCAAAATGAGCTGCCGTGATTTCTTTTCCAAAAAGAAGACCAAGGATCACCGAAGACAAAATCGATCCTAAGTAACGGCAGGTTTGAAACAGACCCGAAGTCGTTCCTACCATGTTGGAAGGGCTCGTTTTCAGCATCGCTGCCTGCAGCGCGACATTTCCAAGTCCGTAGCCTATACCCAAGATTGACAGGATAATGCCTTTCCCGATAACCTGTGCGTTGATAAAAAAAATGGTTAGGAGCACGGCTCCGGCCGTCATCAGAAGCGCACCTGCAAAGATCGGCTTGACGACGCCTGATCGGTCGATCCATTTGCCCGTAATAGGTGACACTACGATGCTCATTCCAGACATAAACAGCATAAACAGACCGCTCGTTTGAACAGAGAGATGCATTTCATCCTGAAAATAACTCGGCAGCCCAAAAAATAAACAATAGAAGAAAACATTCAGTAAAATAAACTGAACATAAACGGCTGACAGGTTTCGTTGTGTTTTAAACAGACGGACATCAATGAATGGCTTATCTGTTTTCAGCTCATGCCAGACAAATCCTCCGAGCAGTAGCACGCCAAGCACACCTTCAACCGGATGTGGCGACGTGCTAAACGAAAGAAGAAAAGATAGAAGCAAAATGATTCCTCCGGCAAATAAAACAACGCCAAGAATGTCGAGCTGCCGAATGATTGTTTTGACTCCTGCCCCTTTTTCCTGGTCTTTCGGGAACATATACATGCCCAATAAGAAGCTGAGGATAATAAACGGCAAATTGACGATAAAGATCGCCGGCCATCCGCCCCACACAATCAAAAAACCGCCGACAGTCGGTCCGAGCGCCGTCATGGCAGACGCAAAAATAGAGAGCACAGCCAAGGCTGATGCCTGCCGCTCATGAATATGACTCCGAATCAGCCCGACTCCCGATGGATAAATCGCACTGCTCCCTACCGATTGAAACAGCCTCATGACCAATAATGTCATAAACGTTGGCGCAAACGGTGCCCCGATGGCAGAAACCGCAACAAGAATGAGCCCGAATAAAAACAAGCGTTTCCGCCCGATCAAATCACCGAGTTTTCCCGTAACGGGCTGAGCCACGGCACTCGCCAGATAAAACGAGGAAATCAGCCAGGAAACCGTTGTAAACGACAGATGAAATTCATGCTGAATACTATGGAGCGCAAGAGAAATCATAGACGAGTTCAGCGGATTCAGCATCGTCCCTGAAGCCACCGCTGTTAAAAAAACAGCACGGCTTTTTTTCGATATCATCATTTCACTTGTCTAAGAAATTCTTCCGTTGTCCGCGATTTACCGATTCTCGGGAAAATAAATCGCAGTGTGGCTTCATGCTCTTCCTCGCTGAACGTGGACATGGCATCTGTAATAAAAATCTGCTGATAGCCAAGCTGGAATGCCTCGCGCGCTGTGCTTTCCACCCCAATATTCGTCGCGATGCCGCACAATACAATCGTGTCAATGCCGCGGCGTCTCAGCTGCAAATCTAAATCCGTTCCGAAAAAAGCACCCCACTGCCGTTTTGTCACAGTATAATCTCCATCCTGCACTCCGATTTCCGGCACAATTCAGCCCAGTCCGCCGGCATTTCTCCTGAACCTCCCTGCGCAGGCTCATCTGTTTGCGGCTTCAGCGCATCCGCTCCGTCATGGAAGGCTACATTCACAAAGCTGATAAACCCGTTATGTTTCCGAAATTCATCTACGAGTTTTTTCGCATTTGGGACAACCTGTCCGCTTTGATCAATCGGCACAATTCCCTTCTGTAAATCAATGATAACCAATGCTGTTTTTTGAAAATCAAAGTTGAGTGTATTCATCATACGTCTCCTCCTGATGCTGTTAGTGTTTCTCCCATTGCATATTTTACTCTTCACTCTGCTTAAGTTCTTTTATTTAGCTTGTGAAACTCTCAGAAGGAGCGCTTTTCTCATGACTTTTCTTTTATGTAATAGTAACAGGTCGTGCATACGAACAGACCGGCAAGCACTGTAATCATAAGGGGTGTCATCGCTTCATCACATGCCCGCCGTTTAACGGCTCCTGTCTGAAAATGCCCATGAATTTGCGGCGATCCACCCAAAGAAGGATGAGACACATGACCATTAATATCGTGCTAAGATCCTGCACGCCAATATTAAAACAATAGTTAATCAAGACGATGTTCACAATAATCGGCATAAAAACAACTGCCCCTAATGCAGATGTTCGCGGAATCAGTAATAAGACAGCTGCAAGGATTTCACCGAAACCTATAAACAGTTCATAAACATGAGAATAACCGAAAAATGTCCACGCAATGGTAAACCCCTTCCCAGCAGCTGCCTCGATTTCAGGCGTCACCTCGCCAAACTGGCCTATCACCACTTTCGCCAGGCCGTACACGAAAAAATTAAAGGCTAAAAACAATCGGAACGTCGCCGGAATCGATTTACTTACCGCTCTCCTCAGCCTGCCCCTTTTATTCATAACGAATCTCCCCTTAGTGTATTATTTGAGTTAGTACACTTAATACAGTATAAAACATTCTAATAAATGTAAATCCTCATTTCTGCTCATACGGACGGCTCCTTTTATAGATATAAAGTCTCATATCGTAAAAACGCCATTTTCCATTCATTACATCCCTCGATATCATTCCCTAAAAAACCATGTGAGGAAATCTCACACGAGAATGTTTTATCATTCTTTTTTCTCTATAATGAAGAAATATAATAATTCTGAAAGATACGGAGGAATGAGACATGCAAATGGGCGATACAGTTTTTATGTTCTTTTGCGCTTTACTCGTGTGGCTGATGACCCCGGGATTAGCGTTGTTTTATGGAGGAATGGTAAAAAGCAAAAATGTGCTGAGCACTGCAATGCACAGTTTCTCTTCCATTGCCATCGTTTCCATCGTTTGGGTGCTGTTCGGATACACACTTGCCTTCGCACCAGGCAATTCAATTATTGGCGGATTGGAGTGGGCTGGTCTGAAAGGGGTCGGATTTGATCCCGGGGATTACAGCGATACCATTCCCCACTCATTATTTATGATGTTCCAAATGACGTTCGCCGTTCTGACTACAGCCATTATCTCCGGGGCTTTCGCAGAGCGGATGCGATTCGGCGCTTTTCTTTTATTCTCGGTTTTATGGGCTTCTTTGGTTTACACGCCGGTTGCGCACTGGGTATGGGGCGGCGGCTGGATCGGCCAGCTTGGCGCGCTTGATTTCGCCGGCGGCAACGTCGTTCATATTTCCTCCGGTGTGGCCGGCCTTGTTCTCGCTATTGTGCTCGGCAAACGGAAAGACGGCACAGCATCTTCTCCGCACAACCTCATTTACACCTTCTTAGGAGGGGCTTTGATTTGGTTCGGCTGGTTCGGTTTTAACGTCGGCAGCGCCCTGACCTTAGATGGTGTGGCCATGTACGCCTTCATCAACACAAACACTGCCGCAGCAGCCGGGATTGCCGGCTGGATCTTGGTAGAATGGATCATTAACAAAAAACCGACGATGCTCGGAGCGGTATCTGGCGCAATCGCCGGGCTTGTGGCGATTACGCCGGCTGCCGGATTTGTCACACCGTTCTCTTCCATTATTATTGGCATCATTGGCGGAGCGGTTTGTTTCTGGGGCGTATTCTCGCTTAAAAAGAAATTCGGATACGATGATGCGCTCGATGCCTTTGGCCTGCACGGCATCGGCGGTACTTGGGGCGGAATCGCAACAGGATTATTCGCGACAACCTCTGTTAATTCAGCGGGTGCGGACGGCTTATTCTACGGGGATGCAAGCTTAATCTGGAAACAAATTGTAGCCATTGCCGCCACTTATGTTTTTGTATTTATTGTCACTTTCGTTATTATTAAAATTGTAGGCCTCTTCCTTCCCCTTCGCGCAACGGAAGAAGAAGAATCACTTGGGCTTGACTTAACAATGCACGGGGAAAAAGCATATCAAGATTCTATGTGAGGAGTGACGCTATGAGCGGTCAAATGTTCAAGGTGGAAATTGTAACGCGTCCGGCAAATTTTGAAAAGCTGAAGCAGGAACTGGGAAAAATCGGAGTCACCTCTCTGACCTTCTCTAATGTTCACGGCTGCGGCCTTCAAAAAGCACACACGGAGCTTTATCGAGGGGTAAAAATAGAAAGCAATGTATATGAACGTTTAAAAATTGAAATCGTGGTCAGCAAGGTTCCTGTTGATCAAGTGACTGAGACCGCTAAAAGGATTCTGAAAACGGGATCACCGGGTGACGGTAAAATATTCGTCTATGAAATCAGCAATACAATTAATATCCGCACCGGCGAGGAAGGACCTGAAGCACTGTAATTGCCTTGAAGAGATTCGGAATCCGGATCTCTTTTTTTACGCATAGAAAAAACCCCCAGAAACACTGTTCCCCCTTCGAATTCTCTTCAAGCGTCAAGCATTTTGGCAAACTCTTTTTTTGATTTGAAACTTTTTATGAGTATAATGAGTCTATTATTAAAAATGTAAAAGGTGATTATTTGAATTACGAACTATTTAAAGCCATCCATGGACTATCTCATCACAATTCGATTCTCGATTCTGTTATGGTCTTCATAACGGAATATGCCATTATCGCCTATGCCCTTATCCTATTGGCAATCTGGCTGTTCGGGAACACGCAAAGCAGAAAAAATGTGCTTTATGCGGGCCTTACAGGAATTGCGGGTCTTGTGATCAACTTTTTGATTACTCAAGTTTATTTCGAACCGCGCCCGTTCGTTACGCACACAGTCCATACGCTGATTCCGCATGATGCGGATGCTTCATTTCCAAGCGACCATACTACAGGTGCGTTAGCGATTTCTATTGCGATGCTCTTCAGAAACCGCAAAATCGGCTGGCCGCTTGTCATTTTCGGGCTTTTGACTGGCTTTTCGAGAATTTGGGTAGGGCATCACTATCCCGTAGATGTATTGGGCAGCCTCGTTGTCTCCATCATTATCGGGTTCCTATTCTTTAGATTTTCAGATCTGCTTCGCCCATTCGTCGATTTGATTGTGAGAATCTATGAAGCCATCATCAGTAAACTGACGAAAAAAACAACCGATCAAAATTTCTAGAAAGACAAAAGCCGGCGTCTGAATCCAAGACTGCCGGCTTAATATTTTTCGTACATCTCATGTTTTCTCCGCTTCGCCAACATATATAAACCACAAAACAATACAATTCCAACAGTATCGATGAGCACATCCCGAATACATCCGTTCCTGCTGAAGAAGAGCTGAAGAACTTCTGTGATAAAAGCAAACGCGCATGATCCGGCTGCAGCTGTTTTTATGCTACCTCGCTGTTTCCACAGCAAATATGTCAGCACAAAGAAAGAAAACGCATGCCCGATTTTTTGAATAAGCGCTACAGGTACAGCAAGCTCAGTAAAATCCATGTCTAAAAACTGAGACAGATCAGGGTGCGGCTGAAAATGAAAAGCCACCGTTTGCGATACGACCATGCCGCTGAAGCTTTCCGTACAAACTGAGAGCAGAATAAAAAAGATCCAACCCGCGAGCAATAGACGGTTCATGACATAACCTCCTTTATAGCGAACGTGCCTATATGTAACTACATAGACGGTGAAACAAAGCAAAAAGTAACAGAAAAAAACGCCCATCACACGGATAGACGTTTTCTTCATTAAGACTGTTCAGTGTCTTCTGTTGTGCTGCTTTCTTTAGAACCAGATTTGTCAGTTGAATCATCCGTTTTCTCACCGGATTTTTCTTCTGTTCCTTTTTCAGTTGATCCATCCTTTTTCTCGGAAGATTGCTGAATGGATTCTTCTGTTTCTTCAGTGGCAGCTTTTTCTTCAGCAGCTGCTGCTTTTTCAATAGAAGAAACCGGCTTGTCCATAAAGTTCAGCGGGTTCATTGCGACTCCGTCTTTACGGATTTCAAAATGCACGTGGTTTCCGCTGTCTTCGCTGTAAAGGTTCTTGCCAGACTTTCCGATCACTTGGTTTTGTTTTACCTTGTCACCTTGCTCAACACTTGCTTCAGAAAGAGATTGATACACAGTCGATAATCCGTCGGCATGCTCAACTTCCACAACATATCCCAGCACTGGATCTTTTTCAGCTTTTACAACCGTACCGCTTAGAGAAGCAGAAACATCGAAATCTTTTCCGTCTTTCTCAGCTAAGTCAATTCCTTTGCTTAGGCTGTACGTGTTATTATAGGTAACGAGTGCTGCTTCTTTCTCTTCTTTTGCGGCATCGGTTTCATAGAACTTTTTCACAACAGAAACGTTTTCAGAATCAACAACCGGCATTGCGACATTTTCCATTGACTTTCCTACTTCAACTGCATCGTCGTTGTTGTCATATGCGGAGTTTCCGCCGTTATCAGCCAACTGATCCTTTACATCATCATTTGAAACAGATTGATACCAAAGGACAGCTGTTAAAATGACGGCCGCACTGACTAAGTAAATTGCAGGGAACACCCAGCGTTTACGAAAAAACTGCTGAAGTTTTTTGACTTGAGAAGTTTTCTTTTCTTCCTCTCTCATTGTTTATCACCTCAGCAACATTCTGAACACTTTTCTGAAAATATATACACCTATCCAAAAAACTTTTTTTAGATGTAGTTTGCGCAGACTGATACGAAAATATGTCATTTTTTTTGAGAGGAGTGCCAAAAACGTATGAACATGACATTGCGTCTTGCTGAAAATAAAGATTTGGAGGCTGTTGTTGCGATTTATAATTCAACGATTGCTTCTCGAATGGTAACAGCCGATACCGAACCGGTAACTCCTGAAGACCGGATGGAATGGTTTTTGGGCCATACAGAGACACGCCCCCTCTATGTTGCCGAGGACGAAAACGGGAACGTCGCTGCCTGGATCAGCTTTGAAACATTTTATGGAAGGCCCGCCTATAATAAAACAGCGGAGGTCAGCATATACATTGACGAAGCATGCCGCGGCAAAGGCGTTGGATCGTATTTGCTTCAGGAAGCGCTCCGCATTGCGCGGGATCTTGGAATCCGCTCACTTATGGCCTTCATTTTCGGACATAATAAACCAAGCCTGAAGCTGTTTGAAAAGCACGGGTTTACAGATTGGGGACTATTTCCCGGCATTGCCGAAATGGACGGCAAAAGATACGATTTAAAAATTTTAGGGAGAGAGCTGTCATGATGAGTCTGGATAAAGATGAAAACGAGATTGAAAATCATAATGAAGAAAATAGCCCCGCTGAGCAGGAAATTGAACCTGCAGCAAGTGAGAGCCGCCAGCTGAGCGCCTCTGCTGTCAAGTCGCTATCAGACATTGCCAAGTGGGGCAAAATTTCAGGTGTTTTGCTGATCATTATGGGGTCGCTTGTCACTCTGTCTACTTTGATGACAGTGATCGGTGCCATTCCAGGCGTACTGCTCATTATTTCGGGCGTCTTTCTGATGCGTTCAGCAAAAGCAGCCGCGGAAGCCGACGGAAATCTTTCCGGCACCGCGGGTGAAAGCATGCTTGAGAATTATGGAACGTTTATTAAAATGCAGCTGTTTTACGCAGCATCCAGCATCTTAACAGGCCTGATCGGGATTATTTTGGTTATTTTCATGCTGGTGGTTATCGGCATTGCCGCTTTTGAAAACACCAATACGTATGAGGATCCAGATTCTTATTATTATGAGGATGATCCAGTGTTTGAGTAAAAGCATTGAAATTTTGTCTACAGTACCGGGCATGGGTTCCAGATAAAACGGAACCATGCCTTTTTTTATTGTCTATTTTTCACACTTCACTTCAATTTGATGATATTTTCCAAACAAAGCAGGCAGGTGCAAACACCAAGTTCTTAAGGAAGCATACAATCTAATAAAACGACTTGGTCTTTTTTTGTAAACAGCTTTGTCAAGTGACACCTGCCAGATCACTGCAGGATTGTCCCAATAAAAAATAAAGGAGCGGGGCATTTGGAAAGTAACAGCATTTCGGAAGAAGTAAAAGTCATTGCTGAAATTGCAAACGCTCATCAAGGAAAAGAGGAGAACCTCAAAACACTCATCAAGGCTGCTGCAGAAAGCGGAGCAGATGGTGTGAAATTTCAGTGGTTCAAGTATGACTGTATTGCAACACCGTGTTTTTTTGCTTATGAGTCTTATATCGAGCTGTTTTTGAATGAAGATGTATGGAAAAGTTGTGTCGCTTATGGAAAAAGACTTGGATTAGAAATTTGGGTAGATATTTTCGATTCATGGGGGGCAGAGCTCTTTTTGCACCTACAGCATGACATTGATGGCATAAAGCTTCCAACAACCATCCTTCAATCCACAGAGATCATGAAAACGATAGGTATGACCGAAAAGCCTGTACTCATTGGAGTTGGGGGTTGGTACGAAGATGAGATCGATCAGATGGTGTCGCTTGTAAAACAACATATGAAAAATCAGCTCATTCTCATGCATGGATTTCAAGGGTATCCGACAAAATTAGAGGATATTAATCTAAAACGAGTTCAACACCTAAAAAATAGATACAATGTTCAAATTGGATTTGCGGATCACATTGACGCAGATCATCCGCTTGCGGTCGACCTTCCTGTCTATGCATATTTCTCAGGGGCAGCTGTTATTGAAAAACATATTACCCTAAATCGGGCAGCTAAAGGGTTTGATTATTACTCTTCACTTGAGCCAAACGAATTCAAAGTGATGACGGATAAGCTCCAGCAGGCCCAAAATGCAGCTGGTTCAACTGAAGTAAATGAATCCGAAAGAAAGTATTTGCATGATTCATCATTACGTGTGACAGCCAACCGTGATATAAAAAAAGGAGAAATCATTACACTGGGCAAAACGAGTTACAAAAGATGCGGAAATAAGAATGCATTAATGCCTTTACAAGCCGAGGACTCTTTTCCTCAAGTAGCAACTGCTGATTTATCGTTAAACCAGCCAATTACATCAAACGAAATAAAAAGTCCAAGAATTGCGATTGCAGTGATATGCCGGCTAAAATCGACTCGTTTGCCGAAAAAAGCGCTACTCCCTATTTACGAAATCCCCTCTGTTGAGCGCTGTTTAATCAATTGCCTGGCTGTCCCTGGTGTTCATGAAGTTGTGTTGGCAACGTCAAATCTTCCTGAAGACGACCCGCTTGAAGGTTTCACTCTAAACGGTAAGGTCAGAATCGTGAGAGGCGCCCCCGAAAATGTTGCAGAAAGAATGCTTGAAGCCGCAGCTTTAACAAAAGCCGATATTATTATCCGTGTGACAGGTGATTGCCCAGCAGTTTCACCTGAAGTACTTCAATATTTAATTGACCGGCACTTGCAAAAAGGAGCAGATTATACTCAGGAGCTTTCAAGTTCAGCAGGAATTTCCGGTAATATCATTACTGTTGAAGCCCTTCAGCGGCTTGTACAGCAGCCAAAACCGTTAACCCATACAGAATATCTTTCTTTTTATTTTTTAAACAACCCTTCCCTATTCTCCATCAATCAAGTCAGCCTGCCAGAAGCACTCCATTATCCATCATGGCGTTTAACACTGGATGAACCTAAAGACTTAGAGCTGTTTGAACAAATATATCAAAACCTGAATGTCAAAAACGAACCGCTCTATTTCAGCCGGATAAGAGATTATTTATCAGAAAACCAACACATTACAAAAATAAATCAAGATGTGTCAACCAAGTGGATCGATCAGACATCTCTAGTGGAGGAAATCAACAAAGCAACACGGTTGCCAGCGGAGAACAAGTAATATCTCGCCAAAATAAACGGTGCATGAGTTCGGAATCATACCGAATCCGTGCATTTTTATTTTGACTGTTCATATCCCGATTGTCTCCTAAAAAAACACCCGATTGCCAGGCAAATCCCAACATTCCGGGTGCAGTTCTTATTTAATACATTTTCTTGCGTCTGTCTTCCTCAGTCAAAAATTCCACAAAACTTCGCATCGCAAACGGCTCTTCCTTAATCTGTCGCGTGTAGGAGTCTTTCCTCTCTTCTGAAAGGATTTCGCTCTTTTTGATCCTGTTCAGCATATAAATGTGAACCGTTTTTTGGATTTGTTTATGCTGATAGCCTGCTTCTTTGAAAAATGCCAGCCCCAGCGCCGCCAAAAGGGCAAATATGCCTGCGCTGATCAAGGACTCCCTATCAGCTGAAGCGTGAAATAGAAAAGCAGCTAAATTAAAGAGAGAGAATGCAGCAAGCGGAATAGCAAGAAAACGGTAAATGACGGTTTTTTTCATGAAAGGCTGTACGGCCTTTTGAATTTTTTGCATTTCTGTTTTAATGAACCCCGGCATTTGTTCAACTCTGTAAAAGTTCATGTAATCCTCCCCCTTTATTTGATGTTGCAAGGCTTCACGAACGTTATCATATGTGTTTATTTTAACGCAGGTGCAGTCAGGTTTTAAAGAAATCTGCCCGTATTTTTCACGAAGAATCTGGATCGCCGCTCTTTATTCTTTTAAAATGTGAGTGTTATAATTTGTAATGGGAATCAGATCGCTGTTAATCATGGAATACTAATGGCAATCTTCTTGATAAATATGAATGAGCGGGGTTACAAAGTGAGTATTTCTTCCATCCTTTTATCACTTTTTTTCATTTTAAATATTCTTTTGGCCATCATTGTCATTTTCAAAGAACGGCGCGATGCCAGCGCATCTTGGGCGTGGCTGCTTGTTCTTTTCTTTATTCCCGTTTTAGGCTTTATTTTATACTTATTATTCGGCCATAATCTCAGGCGTAAGCATTTGTTTCAATGGGAAGACCGGAAAAAGATTGGAATTGAAAAGCTGCTGAAGCATCAGCTTGAAGATTTAGAAAACAAGCAATTCCGGTTCAACAATCGGGCGACCTTTGATAACAAAGATTTAATTTATATGCTTATCATGAATAACCATGCTGTGTTTACAGAGGATAATTCAGTTGACGTGATTACAGACGGACGGGATAAGTTTCAGCGGCTGCTGAATGACATTGCGAAGGCTAAGGATCATATCCACTTACAATATTATATTTATAAAGGTGATGAATTAGGCAAAAAATTACGGGACGCTCTCATCCAAAAAGCGAAAGAAGGTGTTCAGGTCAGGGTGCTTTATGATGAACTCGGGTCCAGAACGCTGAGAAAAAAGTTTTTTAAAGAGCTCCGCGAGGCCGGCGGGCATGTGGAGGTCTTTTTCCCTTCAAAGCTCAGGCCGATTAACTTGCGGCTGAATTATCGGAACCATCGAAAGCTTGTCATCATAGACGGTATGACCGGTTATGTGGGAGGATTTAACGTTGGAGATGAGTATCTCGGGCTTAATCCGAAATTCGGTTATTGGCGTGATACGCATATCCGGCTGCAGGGAACGGCCGTGCACGCCATCCAGACCCGTTTCATCCTTGACTGGAATCAAGCTTCCCATCACCATACGCTGACATATATTCCGAATCACTTTCCTGATTACGGCCCAAAAGGCAACGTCGGGATGCAGATTGTCACGAGCGGACCAGATTCCGAATGGGAACAAATTAAAAATGGATACATTAAAATGATTTCGAATGCCAAGCGTTCCATTTTGATTCAAACGCCTTATTTTATCCCGGACGCAAGCCTGCTGGATGCTTTGAGGATCGCATGCCTATCGGGCGTTGACGTCAACATTATGATCCCGAACAAGCCTGATCATGCCTTTGTATACTGGGCGACACTTTCGTACATCGGAGATCTGCTGAAAGCCGGGGCCACTGTCTATATTTACGATAATGGCTTTATTCACGCGAAAACCATCGTGGTTGATGACGAAATTGCATCAGTCGGCACAGCGAACATCGATGTCCGAAGCTTCAGGCTGAATTTTGAGGTTAATGCATTTATTTACGATATCACCATTGCGAAAAAACTGGTTTCTACATTTAAAGAAGATTTGCTCGTATCCAGAAAATACACCTATGAGGAATACCTGCAGCGCTCCTTGTGGATTCGAATTAAAGAATCCGTCTCGCGCCTGTTATCGCCGATTTTATAAGATGTGCCAAAACCCCAGCCTTTACGGCCGGGGTTTTTCCTGTTGGTCACAGTAAATGATGATCGCCTCACGCAAAAAAGCGGCAAAGCCTTCACCATATTGATTGATTGAATCAGTAAATCGTTCGTCAGTGATGTACACTTCCCCAAGTCCTCTGAAAATGTCGAGTGTGCAATCGTAATGATATTGGCAAATATGATCACGAAACGCCCCCACAGCAGCCTGAACCTCTGCATCATCGGGGCCGTGTATCATTCGTGCCGCAATTTGTCTGTAAATCGAATCAAATTCAGCCATGATCGCGCGCCAATCGTCCGCTGAGTATGCAGATGTCCTTTTCTCTGTTTCTTCTGCAATTTCCCTTCCATACAGCTTTCTGACTTCATCAGCGTATGTCTGCTGGTGCTCTTCAATGTCTTTCATGCTTAACCCGGCAAATAAATCCCGCTTATCCATATGTTCCCCTCCCTCAATAGATTGAAGCGTCCTGTCAACCGTTTGAATCATCTCTTCCATTCTTTGTTTTTTCTTCATCAACATATCCTTTTGCGACTGAAGTGCCGCTTTCCGGTCAAAATTCGGATGATCCAGCATCTCTCTAATATCATCCAGACGAAACCCAATTTCCCTAAAAAATAAAATCTGCTGGAGTCTTTCCAGATCTGCATCACTGTACAAACGATACCCTGCGTCAGTAAGCGCTGAAGGTTTCAGAAGCTGAATATCATCATAGTGATGAAGCGTCCGAATGCTGACACCAGCTATGTGCGCCACTTGTTTGACTTGGTATTTCATAAATAACACCTCCTCTTCTTCTATCGTAAACAATCACGCTGCGTCAGGGTCAATCCCAAAATGTTATTTTTTATATACAAAACTTCTCACAAATAGTGTATAAAAGAAAAGTGAGTATTTTTTTGTAAAGGGGAGCCAGTGTACATGAATCCTGAAACCATGAACAAAACCCTCATTAGCATTTCGAAATGGGGAAAAGCAACAGGCATTTTATTTATTATTATGGGCGCAATTACCGCGCTTTCAGGCGCGTTCTTTTTTCTAATCGGTGCCGTGCCGGGCGTACTGCAAATTATTTCCGGAATCTTTTTGATGCGTTCCGCTAAAGAAGCAGGGCAAATGGCTGAACACCATAGCGGACAGTCTGAGGACTTAATGCTGGAGAATTACGCGAAGTTTGTAAAGATGCAAGGGATTTATTTAATCGTAAGCATTGCTGTATCCATTCTTGCGATTATCGCCTTCTTCGTCTTCTTAATGCTTGGAATTGCTGACGGCCTTTTCAGCGATTATGATACGTACAACACTTATTAATGAGAAAAACCCGGAGGAAGCTCCGGGTTTTTTATTATTCCGCTTCGCTTACCACTGTGAAGCGTTCATTTTTGTGTGCAGGTTGTTCAAGCTCATCCAATACGGCAATGGCATAATCTGCATAGCTGATATAGCTGTCGCCTTTTGCATTTACGATGACATTGTCTTTTCCTTTTTGGTAAGAACCCGTCCGTTTTCCTGCCGGATCAAAAAATGCCGCAGGGCTGAGGAACGTCCAGGAAATGGAGTCTGTCTGCTGCAAATCTTTCAGGTTCTCCCCTTGATTTGATGCAGTCGGCAAATATTCTTTCGGGAATTCCGGTGTATCCATTAAACGGGTTGTTTTGGCTTCATCAACAAACAGGCTTCCTGCTCCGCCGACGACAAGCAATCTTGTGTTTTTCGCATTCTTTAAGATGCTGATTAGCGCTCTGCCTGCCTCAACATGAAGATGTTCCTGGCCAGGCGCTGCTCCAAACGCGTTTACAACCGCATCGAAAGGCATAATGTCTTCTGCAGTCAGTTCAAACACATCTTTCTCCAAAATCGCTATATCCTGTTCCTGCACTTTTGAAGCGTTTCGGACGATGGCAGTCACTTCATGGCCTCTTGTTTTCGCTTCTTTCAAAATCTCGTTTCCTGCTTTTCCGCTTGCGCCGATAATTCCAATTTTCATTTTTGATTTCCTCCTTATTTGTAACAATATTAGTTACATGTCGGCGGTGAGAAGTCATCCCTTTTGATTAAAAGAGATGATTCATAACATCTTTTAATGACTTGCTTGCCAGTTCATTTTCCATCGCTTTTTGCACACTTTCAAATGTTTCATCCAGTGCGTTCTGAATTTTTCTCCCTACCGGACATTTCGGATTCGGATTTTCATGAACTGCAAAAAGTTCTTCTTGCTTTTGGACAGCCCGATATACATCTAACAGAGTAATATCAGCCGGATCTTTTTTGAGGCTTGCGCCCGGCACCCCGGCGCGTGATGTGAGAATATCCGCTTTTTTCAGCAGGCTGATCATTCTTCGCACGACTACCGGATTCGTGTTGACGCTGTCAGCAATGATTTCTGAAGATGTTTTTTCATCCATCGAAATGAGAGATAAAATATGAATGGCAACAGCAAGACGGCTGTTAATCATGTTTTTCACCACCGTTGTAACTATAATAGTTACATTTAATTCGTTTGTCAACATCTAATATACACTAAATGCGGGGTTCTTGTGCACCGTTTTTAGTCAATAGAACGGCCGGATATACTCCGGCCGCGTCTTGTCAGAATAAGAAATATCTTTGTCCAAGTGGAACATAATCGACAGGCTGGCAAGACAATTCCTCTCCGTCAGCGAAGACTTGATAAGTTTTTGGATCAACCTCGATCTTCGGCAAAGCTGAGTTCAATTTCATATCCAGCTTGCTCAGCTTTCTGATATTTTTGACAGGAGAAATTCTTTTTTCCAACCCTAAACTTTCCGCCACACCCCGCTCAATGCTTGCCTGAGACATAAATGTAATGGATGTTGAGCGATTGGCTTTTCCGTAAGACGCATACATTTGGCGCATAAACACCGGTTCAGGAGTCGGGATGGACGCGTTCGGATCCCCCATTTGCGCACGTGCAATCATGCCGCCCTTTAAGACCAGTTCCGGTTTTACGCCGAAGAATACCGGGTCCCACAAAACGAGATCTGCGAGCTTTCCTTTTTCCACCGATCCGACTTCATGGCTGAGCCCGTGAGTAATCGCAGGATTAATTGTATATTTGGCAACGTAGCGTTTTGCACGCACATTGTCGTTTCCGTTTTCTCCGGCAAGAGTGCCGCGCTGCTTTTTCATTTTATCGGCTACCTGCCATGTTCGGATGATCACTTCACCAACACGCCCCATCGCTTGGGAATCCGATGATGTCATGCTGATCGCACCGATATCATGGAGAATGTCCTCTGCCGCAATGGTGGCTGCCCTGATTCTGGAATGGCTGAACGCCACATCTTCAGGCACTTTCGCATCTAAATGGTGGCAGACCATCATCATGTCAAGATGCTCATCCATCGTATTAACGGTATAAGGAATGGTTGGCGTTGTGGATGACGGCAGAATGTTTGCGTAAGAGGCGAGCTTCATAATATCCGGGGCGTGGCCGCCGCCTGCTCCTTCAATGTGATAGGTATGAATGACCCGGTCCCCGATCGCATCGAGCGTGTTTTCCAAAAAGCCCGCTTCGTTAATCGTATCGGTATGGATGGCGACTTGAATATCCGCCTCATCCACAACTTCCATACACGTTTTGATGGCGCTTGGCGTCGTGCCCCAGTCTTCATGAAGCTTAAGGCCGATGGCGCCTGCTTCCACCTGTTCAATCAGCGGCGCTTTATCGGATGCATTCCCTTTTCCTAAGAAGCCGACATTAATCGGAAACTCCTCGGCCGCTTCCAGCATCCTTGCCATATACCACGCGCCGGACGTACATGTTGTCGCTTTGCTTCCTGTAGCAGGTCCTGTTCCGCCTCCCAAAAGGGTCGTCACACCTGAAGAAAGCGCAACTTCCATCTGCTGAGGACAAATAAAATGAATGTGAGTGTCCACTCCTCCGGCTGTTAAAATTTTGCCTTCACCGGAAATCACCTCTGTACCCGCGCCGATGACCATATGCGGATCGACTCCGTCCATGATATCAGGGTTTCCGCTTTTTCCGACGCCAACAATCCGGCCGTCTTTCACACCGACATCCGCTTTGACAATGCCTGTGTAATCCAATAGGACGACGTTTGTGATGACCAAATCCAAAGCGCCGTCTTTGGCTGTAATTCTGCCGTTTTGGCCCATGCCGTCGCGGATCGTTTTTCCGCCGCCAAAGATCATTTCTTCACCATATACAGTGAAATCCTTTTCGACTTCGATCCATAAATTCGTATCGCCCAATCTGATTTTATCGCCCGTTGTCGGGCCAAACAGCTCCGCATATTCCTCCCGTGACATTTTCATCGGATTACACCCTCCATCCAGCCGGCTTGTTTTAAGTTGGCTAACGTTTTTTCTTTGCCGCGTTCATCGATAAACGTGTCGGCCATTCCGTTCAGGCCTCTAATTGTCTTTCGTCCGCCGATTTCCACAAGCGTGACTGTTTTCTGCTCGGCTGGCTCAAAACGTACCGACGTGCCTGATGGAACATCAAGGCGCATGCCGATCGCCTGCTCACGGTCAAATGATAATGCCCCGTTGGCTTCCGCAAAATGAAAATGCGAGCCGACTTGAATGGAGCGTGATCCGGTGTTTTTTACCGCTACCTCCCGTGTCTCACGGCCTTCATTAATCGTAATCGTTCCCTCAGCAATTTGGAATGCTCCCGGCTTCATGACTTCACCTCCGCAGAAATTGGCTGATGTACCGTAACAAGCTTCACTCCATCAGGAAATGTGGCCTCCACCTGAATGCTGTCTAGCATCTCAGGAACACCCTCCATCACATCTTTTTCTGTTAACACATGGCGGCCGGCTTCCATCAGCTCTGCTACTCCCTTTCCGTCACGTGCGCCTTCCATGATAAAGCAGGTGATATAAGCGGCAGCCTCAGGGTAGTTGAGCAGAACGCCCCGCGCCTTTCGCTGTTTGGCTAATTCCCCCGCTGCAAAAATGAGCAATTTCTCTTGTTCAACCGGTGTCAGTTTCATCTGTAGTCCTCCTTCTTTTGTCGTATAAAGCGGATGCGGTTACTGCGAATTTGCGGAACATGCAGGCGGGACATCACCTCCCTTTCTTCAAGTACCGGGTCATACGGTAAGATGCCTTTCAAAGCGGCGTGCCGTTTCTTCATCGGCCTTTCCATGGTCGACAACCGTTCCCCTGTCGATCACATAAAGGTAGTCAGCACATGTTAACGCGTTTTCTAGACTGTGCTCGACTAAAACAACGGAAATGTCTTTTTTTCTGGAAATTTCTACGATAACTTGTCTGATTAGTTCGATAATTAACGGCTGAATTCCTTCCATTGGTTCATCAAGTAAAATAATTTTTGGATTTCCCATCAGCGCTCTGGCAATTGCAAGCTGCTGCTGCTGGCCTCCGCTTAAATCGCCGCCTTTGCGGTCAAGCATCTCTTGCAAAACGGGAAACCACTGAAGAATCTCTTCCTTGATCTGCCCCGTTCGTTCCTTCTTCGGAAGCGGCTCTTCCCCAAGCAGCAGGTTGTCACGAACGGTTAAGGAGGAAAAGATGTCTCTTCCCTGCGGAACGTACGCAATTCCCGTTCTTGCCCGTGTTTCCGCCTTTTCGTTTTGAACAAACGTTTGATTAAAACAAATATCTCCCTGTTTTGCCGGGAGCAGGCCTGTGATTGTTTTCAACAAGGTGGATTTGCCGACTCCGTTTCGGCCTAATACAGCGACAATCTGCCCCGAGCGAACCTCCATGCTGAGGCTGTGCAAAACCATCGATTGATTGTAACCGGACGTTACATTCCTGACGGCAATCATGACACACCGCTCCTTCCTAAATACACCGCTTCCACCTCTTCATTGCTCGTGATGTCATCCATCGACCCTTCACAGAGCACTTTGCCTTCATGCATGACCGTGACTTTCCTGGAAAACGAGCGCACAAAATCCATATCGTGCTCGACAATCAGAACAGAGCACGATTTTGCAATTTCTTCAAGCAGGGCTCCGGTTTTTTCCCGCTCCTTCCCCGTCATGCCGGCAATCGGCTCATCCAGCAGCAAAAGCTTTGGCTCCATGGCTAGCTGCATCCCGATTTCAAGCCATTGCTTCTGTCCGTGTGACAGGCTGCCTGCTGTTAGGGCCTGTTTGTCATCTAACCCAATCAGCCGCAGGATGTCTATGATCCTGTCACTTTGCTCTTTTGTCATACGAGCTGTCAGCAATGAACGGATCGTTTTTTTCTGTTTCATGGCAAGCTCAAGATTTTCAAACACAGTCAGCTGCGTAAAAACACTTGGGGCCTGAAACTTTCTGGCGACCCCCAGTTTGGCGATCTGATATTCCCGGGCCTTTGTCAATTCATTTGTTTCCTGAAACAGCACTTCACCCGAATGCGGCTTCGTTTTTCCGCAAATGATGTCCAGCAAAGTCGTTTTTCCGGCGCCGTTCGGCCCAATTAAAAAATGGATATCGCGTTCCTGCACATTGATATCAGCACCCTGCAAAGCCCAAAACCCATCAAACTCAACCTTCACATCACGGCAGGTAAGTATCGGTTTCATAAGCAGCCGCTCCTTTCTTTTTTGAGGAAGAAAGCTGGGTTCTCACCTTCTCGAACAGCCCGACAATCCCTTTTGGCATATAGAGCACAACGATGATAAACAGCGCGCCGAGGAAGTACAGCCAAATGTCAGGGTAATATTCACTCAAATAGCTTTTCATGCCGTTGGTTAACAGCGCGCCAAGCACCGCCCCGAAAATGGAGTGCCTGCCGCCGATCGCGACCCACAGCACCATTTCCACCGAAGGGATGATGCCCATCATTTCCGGCGAGATCATCCCATCCTGAAGCACAAACAGCATCCCGGCAATCCCCGCCATCGCAGCGGATACACAGTAAATAAACACTTTAAAAACAGTGGAATGATACCCGAAAAAACGAACCCTGTTTTCTCCGTCACGCACCGCCTGCAGTAGCCGCCCAAAACGGCTTCTCGTCAGAAACAAAGCCAACACGACAGAAACACCGAGGAAAAAGACAGTCGTAAAATACAAAATCTGCTTCATTGCAGGATCGGCCAGAGCATATTGAAAAATGGTATAGAAATTCGTGAGGCCATTCGTGCCGCCGGTGATTTCCTGGCTGCCGATGAACAATGTGACCACAACCACCACAACAGCCTGAGAGATCAACGAAAAATAAACACCCTTTATGTTGTTGCGAAAGGTAAAGTAACCGAGTAAAAAGGCCAAAAAAACAGGTACAATAACAGCTGCGGCAATCGCACTAAAAGGATACCTGAATATTGCCCAGATCCACGGCAGTTCACTGACGCCGGTCCACTCCATAAAATCAGGAATGCCTGACGGTGAGGCTTCTATTTTTAAGTACATGGCCATGCAGTAAGCGCCCAATCCGAAATAGACGCCATGCCCCAAACTCAAAATGCCTGTATATCCCCAAATCAGGCAAATGCCGACCGCTACAATCGCGAAGCATAAAAACTTCGCCAACAGCCCCAATCGAAACTCCTGCAGAAAGAACGGAGCGGAGATAAAAAGGGCAAGCATCACAAGATACGGACTGAATTGTGAAAACCGCTTCATCCGGTTCCCTCCTAATCAAGTAATCTCGTTCTGACACTCGCAAGACCTGAAGGCCGCCATTGCAGAAAGAGAATAATAAATGCAAACACGACTACCTTAGCAATCGTAGCGCTTGTGGAATACTCAACGAATGTGCTCAGCAAACCGACCGTCACCGCGCCGATAATGGTGCCTTTTAATTTTCCGATTCCGCCTAATATGACGATCATGAAGGCATCGACAAGGTATGACGAACCGAGAGTAGGCCCGATCGAACCAAGCAATGTGAGTGAGCTCCCCGCAATACCGGCCAGTCCGCTTCCGAGCGCGAAAGCCAATGTATCTGTTTTTCTCACAGATACGCCGAGACACGATGCCATGCTCCGGTTCAGCGTAACAGCCTGCATTCGCCGCCCCGCAGAGGTTTTAAACAAATACAATCCGAGCAGCGCCAGCGTAAAAAGAACGAGTGCCAAAATAAACAGCCTTTTATACGGAAAGGTAACGGAAAACAGCGTTACTCCTCCCGTCAGCCACTCAGGAGACTTGACGGCCACATTCGGCGCGCCAAAAATCGATCTGGCTGCCTGCTGCAGTATCAAGCTAACTCCCCACGTCGCCAAAAGGCTGTCGAGCGGACGGTCATATAATCGCCTGACAATCACCGTTTCAATAACAATCCCAATAAGCGCAGCAACCACAAATGCCATGATAATAGCGATTAAAAAATAGTAAGAAAACAGAGAAGCCGGCAAATAGCTTAAAAACAGCTGCTGAACGACATATGTCGTGTAGGCTCCTGCCATAATCAGCTCACCGTGCGCCATATTAATAATGTTCATCAAACCGAATGTAACGGCCAATCCAATCGCAATAAGAATCAAAATAGAACCGAGACTGATCCCGTTAAATAATTGAGTTACGACGACAGACATGCTCCGCCTCCTCCCCCCCAAACGGCTTTGATTTATTTAGATAACCCCTTTGCCCAGTCGTACGTTTTTAAATACGGATCAGGTTTTACCGGATCACCTGAGTTCCATACTTCTTTAAACTGTCCACTCCCCGTGATTTGCCCAATTCTGACCGTTTTGTAAAGATGCTGTGTACCTCCGTCGATTTTCACTGTGCCGCCCGGGGCTTTAAATGCAATCCCGTCAGCTGCTTTCTTCACCTTATCGACATCAAAGGACTTGGCTTTTTCAACAGCTGCCGCCCAGAGATAGACCGCATTATAGCCAGCTTCAATCGGATCGCTCGTCACCCGGCTATCGCCGTTCATTTTTTTATAGTTCTTCACGAATGTTTGATTTTCGTTCGTATTGGTTGTCTGGAAGTAATTCCACACCGCATAATGTCCTTTTAGCACATCAGGGCCGATCCCCCGAATTTCTTCCTCAGCGACACTTGCCGACATGACAGGCATATCATCAGCCGATATCCCCGCGTCTTTCAGCTGTTTGAAAAACGCCACATTGCTGTCACCGTTTAACGTATTAAAAATGACATCGGGCTGTTTTTCTTTGATTTTGCTGACGAGTGTACTGTAATTCGTGTGCCCGAGCGGCGTATACTCTTCACCGGCAATTTCTCCCCCGGCCGCCTTCACTTGCGCGTTAATGATTTTGTTGGCTGTTCTCGGGAACACATAATCTGATCCGATCAGAAAGAAGATTTTCCCTTTATTCTTCAGCAGCCAATCGACAGCCGGCACAATTTGCTGATTCGTCGTTGCTCCGGTATAAAAAATATGAGGTGATGACTCCATTCCTTCGTACTGCACCGGATAAAACAGCAGCCCGTTGTTTTGCTCCACAACCGGAAGCATGGCTTTGCGGCTTGCAGATGTCCATCCGCCAAAAACAGCAGCCGCTTTGTCTTGCTGAAGCAGTTTTCTCATTTTTTCGGCATATGTAGGCCAGTCTGAAGCGCCGTCTTCCACGACGGGTTCAAGCTTTTTGCCGAGAACTCCGCCTTTTTGGTTGATTTCTTGAATCGCCATTAACTCTGCATCATGGACGGACACTTCGCTGATGGCCATTGTCCCGCTTAGTGAGTGAAGAATCCCGACCTTCACTGAATCCCCGCTTGTGTCGATATCAACTGTTTTTTTCGCACTCCCGCTGGCTTCTGACACTTTCTTCGGCGCAGCACATCCCGTCATCAACACCATGATCAGAAACAACAGAAAAATAGCCTGTATTACAACCCCTTTGTTTTTCATTCAGAACCTCCATTTCCCTGATTTAACCATATGATGTTATAAAAGTTAACAACTCATGTCATTATTATATAGAAGAGGGTCATAAATTCAAAGAATATTTCAAAAATTTAGATACCTTAACCAAATCGATTACTTTTTTTGTTATATTTAATCACATCCAAAATAGCGCACAAAAAAAGGCAAGAACCATATCGTTTCCTGCCTTTTCTGTATGATTAATCTTTATTTGTGAATGTATCCTTTGCTTTCCCGATATCCTTTTGGATCTCGCCTTTTGCCTTGTCTTTTTTGCCTTCAGCCTGCATGTCCGCTTTATCGGTCATATCTCCGACTTTATCCTTTGCTTCTCCTTTGGCTTTATTTAAGCCGCCTTTCATTTTATCTTTTACACCATCGTTACCCATGTTGATTCTCTCCCTTCATTTATGTGTGTACTTGTTACCTTCCCTTTCTGTGAGACGGTAAACATTTGAATGTTATTTATCGATTTCGTAGCGCTCCCCGTAGCGGAGCACCTTGTAAATCGCCAGCCCATCTGATGACTTTTTCTCTGAATATCGAACCGGCAGAAGGGCGAAAAACACATAATACGTAGAAAAATAGACAAACTGATAGAAAAACACATTCGGTTTTAATACACTGTGTATAATCAGCAAATTGACCGTAAAAATCGTTATCAGGTTAAACAGGCTGCCCCCGGCATACACGAGTGCATGTGAGAACCGATTGTCGGTTTTCAGCTCACCAAACCTGCAAAAAGAATCTATGAAATAGATCGCTCTAATCCGTATCGGCCCAATTTTGAACAGCGTTTTGCCCATCCCAATATCCAACGATCCTTTTCCGCCAAAAATAAGTGCCATGAAGCTGTGCCCTGAAACATGTATGATCTGTACAAGCGGCAGAACAATGAGGAAAGACCATAGAAACTTCACCATATCATTGAAACCGAACATCGAATTCCCCCTCACGCCTGTCATTGACCCGTCTGAACCCGGCTATTTAGAATTTGATCAAAAGCATATATAGCGATTTTTCCTGTTCTGTCCGAAAATAAACGTTCTAGTGCTCACCTTTTTTTGTATATAAAAAACCATCCGGCAGCAGATGGTTTCGTCTTACACTTGATATAAACAGTCGCTTCTTTGGATCATCTCTCTCATATTGACCGCTTTTTCATAAAAATACACCGCTTCTTTGTAGTGTTCGCGATGACTGAAATAGGAGGCAGCATCCAAAGCGAATTCTTCAATATATACGTAAAGGGCTTTTTCTTCCATATAGTCAAATACTTCTTGAATCATATCCAAATTAACAGATTCCACATATAGGCCCTGCAGAAATTTGTATTTTGCCAGACTGAAGTAGTCGTTTCGTTTTTGGGCGATGGCAATTCCTTTTTCATAGTATCGCATCGCAGCTTGGACATCTTGCTTTTTGAAAAGAACGCGAGTCAGGCTAAAGAGCGCTTTTGGGAGCTGTTCCAGCTGATGCTCTTCAAAGACAGGAAGCGCTTTTTCAAAGTATTCCGCGGCTTTATCCAGCTCTCCTTTGTCATCATAGCAATTCCCGATGTTATAAAGGGCTGATCCAGTCAAACGGGGCTGTCCTTCCAATAAAGCCAGACGATACGCGTCATCCAAATGTTCAAGCGCTTTTTCATAATGTCTGTAGTCAATGTAGTTTCCTGATATGACGAAATGGCATTGAATTCTTCTGACTCTGTAAAAGTCGTTAGCCTTGTATGTCTCAAGCGCCTGTACGGCGTGGTTCATGGAAAAGTGCGTCTGCTTCATAATATAAAAGACTTCCGCCACTTTAAAGTGAAATTCCGCTCTTTCAATTTCATCTTCTACAAACGCGAGCATCTTCTCAGCTTTCCGATAAAAGGATATAGCCGAGATGTAATTGTTCTGTTCAAATTCGTACATTCCTCTGAACAAGTGAAAATAATACTCAGATAATCCCGAGATGCTGTCCTGATTGCTTTCCAGCGTTTTGATCAATTCACGATATTGAAGCTGAGATTCCTCGTGCAGGTCGGGCTTTACATAATCCAGCATAATTTGGTGCCGATAACTGATCAGCTGATAATACAGGAGAAGCAGCTGATCCTCTTCCATCTGTTCTATGTCTTGATCAATCTCTTCTTTCAGCTTAACGGCATCAGCCACTTGAAATGCTAAAATGTGCTTATACCACTTATTGATTTTCACTCCTACTTGAGATGACGGGATCTCGTACGCGGCCATGCCCCTCCAACCCTTTCTATTTTCTAATTGGTTATATTTTATCATAATGTATGGCTTTGGAATTAAAATTTTCTCACAATGATTCCTTCTTTATGCCTATCCTTATATATTTCGGTTTTTGTATGTATTTTTTGCACATATGCTTTTCATCAAAAAAAAGCCTACCGGACAGTGCCGATAAGCTTTTTATTACATATTAACCGCCGATATAAGACATTTCTACTTTCTTTTTGCCTGATGCTTTTGATAGCGTACGATCGACCGAATACTGATCGATCCGATTTTTCCATACGGTGCCGATCATCTCTGACAGTTCGTCATCGCTTAATTCCTGGCGAACCGGCCCTCTGAGATCAAATCCGCTAGAAGCGAATAAGCAGGTGAACAGCTCCCCTCTCGCAGAGAGACGAGCCCTGTTGCACGATCCGCAGAACGCATCAGATACAGATGATATAACGCCGATTTCTCCAGATCCGTCCAAGTAGCGGTACCTGGAAGCCACTTCACCTTTATAATTCGGCGCTAACGGTTCAACCGGCATGTGTTCATTGATCAAACCAATGATTTCCGCCTTTGTCATGACGTCCTTTTTTTCCCATTGATTAGTGTTGCCCACGTCCATAAATTCGATAAATCTCAGGATATGCCCTTTTTCTTTAAAATAACGGGCCATAGGCAGTATATCTTTTTCATTGACACCCTTTTGGACAACCATGTTGATTTTAACACCGAGCCCCGCTTGCTTCGCCGCTTCAATGCCTTCCAGCACCTTGCTGACAGAAACCCCGCGTCCGTTTATCTTTTTAAAACGCTCATCCTCTAGGGAATCAAGGCTGATCGTGACCCGTTTCAGCCCGGCTTCCTTGAGCCTCTCCGCATAAACAGGCAGCAGTGATCCGTTTGTCGTCATCGCAATATCACGGACACCCGGAATGCGGGCGAGTTTTTTGATTAATTCCGGCATATCCTTTCTCATGAGAGGCTCTCCGCCGGTTAAGCGGATTTTTTCAACGCCGAACCTTGTGACAAACAGCGTCGCAAGCCGTTCCAGCTCCTCAAACGAAAGCAGCTCCTCTTTCTTTAAAAAAGGATAATCCGGGCCGAATAATTCGGCGGGCATACAGTACGTGCATCGGAAGTTGCAGCGGTCTGTAACAGAAATGCGAAGGTCTCTCAGCGGCCTGTTCCTCTTATCCAACATCTGACGCGATTCTGTAATCATAGCTACAGCCCCTTCCTATCCCCCGATTCTCTCAGGGTGTGTATATACATTAAATGATCCGTTTCTGACAAACCCGATCGCTGTGATATTTAATTCTTCCGCCATTTGAATCGCAAGCTCCGTCGGGGCCGATTTGGAAATGACTATCGACACGCCGATTTTTGCCGCTTTCAACAGGACTTCTGATGAGATTCTGCCGCTGAACACAATCAGTTTGTCGCGGACGGACATCCCGTTTAGAAGGCAGTGTCCGTATAATTTATCAAGTGCATTATGCCGGCCAATATCTGTGCGCATCAACAGCAGCTTCTCTGTGTCGCAAAGCGCCGCATTATGAACGCCTCCCGTGTCCTGAAACGTTCCGCTCCCTTGTTGCATGTCTCTCATAAGCGCCAGACACGCTTCAGGCGATATCTTGATTTGGCTGACAGCCGTTTTGGCGGTTTTAACATCCTGCTGAAAATAAAAATGGCGGCCCTTTCCACAGCATGAGCCGATCACCCGTTTCGTATAATCCTTTTGATCCAATGTCTCAGGATGAACGAGGTCGACATAAACAAAACCGAGACTTTCATCTATTGTAAACCTTTTAATCTCTATTTGAAATCGTATAACACCCTCTGATGCGAGAAATCCGATGACAAGCTCTTTGATATGCTCCGGCGTACAAACGAGCGTCACAAATTCACTTCCGTTAAGTATTACTGTCAAAGGGTATTCCGTCACCATCCGGTCTTTTATTTTGCTTATTTCCCCTTGTTCATAGCGCCATACATCCCTGACCGCAGTTACTTTATCGTTCAATGTCTCTTCCCCTCCGCAATGTTCCTGCCTTTATATTTTTTCACACTCCTCGGATTTTGTCGAATTCTGAGACATAAAAAAGAGCCCTTATAAAAGGGCTCTATGTTTGATTATGCTGATTCTTTTTCAGGATCGTAAACAGCACGATAGCTGCGATCAATGTGAGCATGCTGACAAAAAAGAAGGCTGCCAGTTTTAGAAAAACACCGAGCAATATGAATGCCACGGCGGCAATAAGAAAAATCATTCCTAATAATCTCATATGTTCAACCCCTTTTAAGGATATCATTCCCGCCCCAACTGTTTTTAAACCAATTAAAAAAGGCGCCTGGGGGAGCGCCTAACTGGTTGGTTTTTTTACTCAGCAAACTTTTGTGCTTCTTTTTCCCAAGCCTGTTCGAACTCATCCGCACTGTTCGCTGAAATATATTCTCCGCCTCCAGCAACAGCCGCTTGTTTCATCTCTTCATTACCTTTGATATCAAAGTTGAAGCCAATGATGTTTACAATGGTATCCACATTCGATTCACGAAGCTTTTCAATTTCCGCTGCAGGGTCTCCGCCGCATGTTTCTTCACCGTCAGTGATTAAATACACCACGTTTTTCCCGTCAGCGTCAAATGCTTCAAATTCTTTTCTTGTATCTGAAAGTGCTTTGGCAATCGGTGTCCAGCCAGTCGGCTTGATCTGACTCAATGAATTGTCAAACAGCGATCCTTCATATGGATGAAGGCCGTAAATGGTTTCCGTCGTGCTGCATGAAAGAGCTTTGCCGGACAATTTGTTGTTTCCAGCATGTCCGAAAACGCGAAGCATGAGATTTGTATCCTTCGGAAGCAGCTCGGCAAAAGACTTTACTGATTTTTTGGCAATGTCTATTTTGCGCTCTCCCCCTGTTTTTTGAATCATACTTCCGCTTCCATCAAACAACACAGCTACATTTGTGTCATGTTTCTCAGCGGCAAAAGACGGGGAGGCTAAGGAGACAGTCAGCAATCCAATGATACCGGCAGCCAGCAATTTTTTCATGTTTATCTTCCTTTCTTTATCATATTTTCCAACTATAGTTGGATTCTTCTTTATGCTAGAATATGATAATGCAAAAAGATATAGGGCAAGCTGCCTTTTGTGCCGCTTTTGCTTTCTGTTCAAAATCGCTTGAAATACCGATGATATTTAGCCTTTTTCGCCCAGAAAGCATATACAGAGTGTGACATCATTCATTCTTTTTTCGCCTTGATCTTCACAGAAAAACGGAAATCTGCTACTATGCTACAGGCTGGCACCTGATTACTTTTGAACTTTATGTTACATACAAAAAAGAGGCTGATCACTATCAGCCTCTTTTTTCTTATTTAGATAACATCAATGATTGCTGAGTGAAGATTTTCTCAACATCTTTTTGAGTATAAGCAGGAAAGTATTCACCGCCGCCAACTTTCGCAATTGCGTTCAGCTGGCCTTTGTATCCCTCTTTATAATCAAAACCGATCACATTAACAGTGATATTGTCTTTGTGCAGTTCTTTTGCTGTTTTAATTGGATTTCCTCCGCACGTTTCCTCACCGTCTGTTAACAGATACACCACTTTTTCCCCTTTAGTATCAAGCTGGTCAAAAGAAGATTTCGCCTCGTTCAGCGCTTTGGCAATTGGCGTCCAGCCAGTCGGCCCAATTGCATTGAGAGAATTGAGAAAGCTTTGCTCGTTAAAGCTTTGGAAACCGTATACGTTGCGGATGGATTCACAAGATTGAACCTTTCCGGAATTTTTATTGTTTCCTTCTGAACCAAACACACTCATTTTCACCTGAGTTCCTTCCGGCAGTGAGCTAGCAAACTTAGAAATTTCTTTTTTAGCTGAATTAAATTTAGATACACCGTCTATTCTTTTCGCCATACTTCCGCTGGCATCAAGCAAGACTGCCACGTTTGCCGGAGCTTCAGCTTCCGATTCTTTCTTTTCAGCCGCAAAAGCAGGTGAAGTTAATCCAAATAGCAAGCCTGTCATCATGATCAGTGAAAATCTTTTCTTCATGTTCGTACCCCTTTACAAATTTGTTTCTGCGTGCAGATGTTCAACGCTGAACATAACTAATCGTAATCGACAAAAACAGAGAAATAAATAGGGCGGGCTTCCCCATTGCTGTTGTTTACTTTTGCATAGAAATCTTTGTTTTTATTAGTGATTTCCGCCTAACATTATTATGAAAAAAGAAGATTGTCGGCCTTTCGGCTTTCGTTATATGAGTCTGTCGAAGTCTGTCGATACATGTGGATTACTTTACCACAATCTCAAAGCCATAAATCAGGAAAAAGGGCCTTGTCGCTCTAAAGACTGTCAGGAGCTTCTCTAAACAGTTTTAACCGCCCTTAGATAAAAGACATTCAGGAACTCAAAAAGACGCTCAGTGAGCGTCTTTTTTTACTTCTTCGCCATATATTTATTCAAAAACGAATCTGCGTTTGAAATTTGTGTGCCTTGGTAATAGTACTTCACAATTTGATTAACCGTTTTACCTTCTTTCGCCATAAAATTCGCACCATATTGGCTCATCCCGACACCATGGCCAAATCCTTTCGTCGTGACTGTAATCGTATCTCCGTTTCGCTCCCATTCAAAATCGGCTGAATTGAGGCCAAGCTTTTCACGTATGTCCCTGCCTTTGAGCGTCTTGCCGTTAATAACGGCTGTTGCGACCTGATGGCCCGGTGTCTCTCCGGTAATTTTCCCGACAGTGCCAGACCCATCCAGCTTGACGCCAAGCTTTTGCTCAAATTCTGAGGCTGTAAAGGTTTTCGTTGCCTTATATTTCGGAGACTTTTTATCCCATGAGCTTTTGACGCTTTTTAAATATGGGATGGCACTTGTCCAATAGGCTTCTGCGTTTTCTGTGTAGCCGTTGCTTGTGGAGAAAAAAGAGGCTTCAATTGGCTGGTTGTTGTACGTTAGGATTTTGCCTTGCGTGCTGGTTACCGCATCTGTGATTTTCTTTAAATCTCGCTCATAGCTTGCGCCCCACTGTTTTTTGAGCTCCGCTTTGCTTTTATACACCTGGAACATCTGTGTATCATCCACCAGCGAGCCTTTAGGAGCCTCTACTGCTGAATTTGAGACCATCAGTCTGACAATAAACGTTCTGGCGGCGAGAGCCTGGGCTTTCAGCGCTTCAGATTCAAAGGTTGCCGGCATTTCGGAGGCGACCACTCCAATGACATACTCTTCTAGCGGAATGTCTTCTACGGATTGATTTGCGGTTCGATAGACGGGAATAGAAACAGGTGATGCTTTCAACGTTTCCGCTCCTTTGGATGCTGGTTTCGTGCTGACTGCTGTCTTTCCTGATTCTACGCTGG
Organism: Bacillus rugosus; assembly: GCF_023238245.1. Classification (NCBI taxonomy): domain Bacteria; kingdom Bacillati; phylum Bacillota; class Bacilli; order Caryophanales; family Bacillaceae; genus Bacillus; species Bacillus rugosus. Next base: position 3,689,010 of record NZ_CP096590.1, read on the forward strand.
CCCCCGCTTCTTTATTATGCTGGAACGGTATGACCAAGAGTGTGGGAATCAAGATAATCAATGCACATAGTACGGATAGTGTAATTACGAATTGTTTCATATTCAGCTGCCTCCTGCTCGGGATTCGACTCTAGTCTAGTCTATGGGCAGGGACAAGCTAATATGACTCTCGTTTTGGACAGAAACTTTATTTGTCATTTACGTATTCTTTTTTGCTATTTTGCGCATAATGATGATAATACACGAAAAATAAAAAACCAGTATGCCAGAGTGACATACTGATTTTTTAGGTAAGTTTATGCGTTTAAGTCAGAAACAACTTCTTTGTTCTCTTGCTCAGAAGCAGACTCATCATTTACACGTTCGATGTCTGCGCCAATAACTGCAAGCTTCTTATGGAAATCAACGTAACCGCGGTCTAAGTGCTTCAGTTCAGTAACACGTGTATGACCTTCAGCCACTAACCCCGCAAGAATCAGCGCTGCACCTGCACGCAAGTCAGTCGCTGCAACTTCAGCTCCCTGAAGCTGTACAGGGCCATTAATGATGACAGAACGTCCTTCAATCTTGATATCGCCATTCATACGGCGGAATTCTTCCGCATGCATAAAACGGTTTTCAAAAACAGTTTCTGTAATCATGCTTGTGCCGCTTGCACGAAGCAGAAGCGCCATCATTTGTGACTGCATATCAGTCGGGAAGCCCGGGTGAGGCATTGTTTTAATGTCGATCGGTTTGAGTTCTTTCGGGCCAATGACACGCAGGCCTTCACCTTCATCCTTAATCGTTACACCCATCTCTTCCATTTTGGCAATTAAAGAAGTGAGGTGTTCAGGAACCGCTCCTTTAACTAATACGTTTCCTTCAGTGATTGCAGCTGCAACCATAAATGTGCCCGCTTCAATCCGGTCAGGAATAATATGATGTTTTACGCCGTGAAGCTTTTCGACTCCTTCAATTTTGATGGTGCCGGTGCCCGCTCCGCGGATTTTTCCGCCCATGCCGTTGATATAGTTTGCTAAATCAACGATTTCAGGTTCTTTCGCCACGTTCTCCAGCGTTGTTGTTCCTTCAGCTAGAGCGGCTGCCATAATCAGGTTCTCTGTAGCTCCTACACTTGGGAAGTCCAGATAGATTTTTGCGCCTTGTAGACGGCCTTTTACTTCAGCTTCGATGAAGCCATTGCCGACTTTGATTTCTGCGCCCATTGCTTCAAAACCTTTTAAATGCTGATCGATCGGTCTGGAACCAATTGCGCATCCGCCTGGAAGCGCAACTCTTGCATGACCTGTACGCGCAAGAAGCGGCCCCATGACAAGCACGGACGCACGCATTTTACGTACATATTCAAAAGGTGCTTCAGTTTGCAAAGCGTATGAAGCATTTACAGTCACTTCATTATTCTCAAAATGCACATCTGCTCCTAAATGACGCAACACTTCGTTAATTGTATATACATCGGAGAGCGTAGGTACATCACAAATTACGCTTTTTTCTTCACTTGCTAATAAAGATGCAGCGATAACAGGTAAAACGGCATTTTTAGCGCCTTCAACTTTGACTGTGCCGTTTAACTTTTGACCGCCGCGGACGATGATTTTTTCCAAGGTATTCCCCTCCGCGTCCCTAAATTCTCTATATTAATATTCAGTCGTAACGATTGGTGTGCCAACCGTAACGGTATGTTTTCCGCCCATTCCTGCACTTCTAAGTGCAATTTGCAAATTCATTTTATGTTTCGAGGTCATGATGTACTCTTTCCACTCATCTGTAAACGCAGAAATAGAAACGAAATTTGGCTCAACTACATGTTCAACAGATCTTGCTTGAAATTCGTTTAATAACTGATTTGCTTTTTTTTGCAAAACAATATTCATATTATCATCTAAATGACCATTTAGACAAGTAAAAATAACTACTTTTTCTTGGAATATCCCGAGTGTCTCCCGTTCAAACTGTTGATATGTATCATTCCAGCTATCCGGTGTCTTAAGACTCATTTGCTCATATAGTAAATACGAAGTTGGGTTGTGTTTTTTGAGGGTTGTGACAAGCTGCAGTCTAAAAGAAGTGTGATTTTTTTTGTCAGTATACGTGCCAACTGCCTTTACGATTTTATCTTCCTGTGCAATCGCCCAATCATATTGACGATACTCTGATTTTAAACGTTGCACTTTTTGATAAAATTCTTTTTCGGTTAGCGACATGTTTTGTTTGGCATGCAATGTCCACTTATCTATTGACACATCTTGGCGTTCCATCCCCTCTGCAATTTGTGCTAACGGCGTTAATTCAGTCGCATGAATGGTATGGAAAACAGCAATGACGAAGCTTAACATGACGGATATGATAATGGCGTGGCTTACTTGTTTTTTCTTCATGTTTATCTCTCCCCCTTATCCCCAGTTTTACCGGAGGCAAGAGGCGCCATACGTAAAAATCTTCGTCAAAACTCGCGTAAAACGCTTCAACCCGCTTCCCAAACCATTCCCGTAATGATCATGTTCAAAACCTATTAAAATAGATAGGGAAGCTGCTGAGAATAATTGAGGTAATCTAAAAAGAAATTCGAAACGGCCGTTCCAATAGCAATGGTCAGTAAAATCATCAGGAGTCTTGCCTGCACAACTTTGCCTTTTTTGATTAACGGATCTATATTGACGGCTTGCAGCGCCCACCAAGTCACCGCTATAAAAATCAGATGAACGACAATGCCGATTGCAGCCTGCTGTCCCAGTACACTCATCTATTCCACTCCTTTCATCCTTTCTCCGCGTTTATACCCTTTCTTATTATATAGGAAGCACGGATAAAGATGATACATTTTATACAGAACGGAATAATCAGCCAAATCTAGGGTTAATCCCCGCTTAAAGTGCGATTCTTTTACATGGTATACTTTAGTGGAAAGGAGCTGGCAAATGTGAATCATTCTTTTTTTCAGCCTGAAAAGCAATACGGTGAGGATCTGCCAATTTTTGATCAGGAATGGGAAGCAATTGCATTCTATTATGATTATAGACAGTCACAGATTGAAGAACTGAATGAATTGTGTCAGTTTTATAACATTTCTCTTACCTATACGAGAGAAAGCCTTGAAGAGCTTGAAAACCTTTATTTTCAAAGTTTACAAGAGCTTTTGCTTGCTGATTGGAATCTTCCTATTGAAGAATTCGAGAAAATGATCAGTGTTTATCTTATAGATTGCGTGATTGCTCATCATGAAGATGCTGAATGGATCGTAAAGCCTTACCCATACACAGACGGCGCTTATACAATGGGCTTTAGAAGACATCTCAAATCATGGCATACAATGAATTGCTGTGATCGTTTATACTTGCGGAAAAAAGAGAGTCAGCCGCTTTTGTCGCTGTTTGATTCTCTTGTGCGTTCATAAAAAAAATCCTTCTCATCAAGAGAAGGATTTTTTCTTATTTCCCTGCTACATCCAATCTGTTCAAAGCCCGCTGTAACGCAAGCTCAGCCCGACGAATGTCAGTATCATCTGATTGAGAATTCAAACGCTCCTGCGCCCGCTGACGTGCAGCTGCAGCGCGCTCTTTATCGATGCCTTCCGCTGTCTCAGCAGCCTGGGCAAGGATGGTAACCTGATCAGGACGGACTTCTACAAATCCGCCGCTGACAGCAACCAATTCAGTCTGTCCGTCTTTTTTCAGACGGACAGCACCGATTTTAAGAGGAGCCACGGTTGGAATATGCCCTGGCAAAATACCGAGATCGCCGCTTTCGGCTCTCACGCTCACCATTTCGATATCCGCATCGTATACTGGGCCGTCGGGAGTAACGATATTGACTTTAACGGTCTTCATGCTTTTACCCTCCTAGGACCAGATTAAACTTCTACACCCATTTCTTTTGCTTTCTCAACAACTTCTTCGATACGGCCTACAAGACGGAACGCATCTTCAGGAAGATGGTCGTATTTGCCGGCTAAGATTTCTTTGAAACCTTGAACCGTTTCTTTTACAGGCACGTAAGAACCTTTTTGTCCAGTGAACTGTTCAGCCACGTGGAAGTTTTGAGAAAGGAAGAACTGAATACGGCGTGCGCGTTGAACAACAAGCTTGTCTTCTTCACTCAATTCATCCATACCGAGAATCGCAATGATATCTTGAAGCTCTTTGTAACGCTGAAGCGTTGACTGTACTTCACGTGCAACCGCATAGTGCTCTTCTCCGACAATTTCAGGAGCAAGAGCTCGAGATGTAGAAGCCAACGGATCAACCGCAGGGTAGATACCCATCTCAGTTAACTTACGCTCAAGGTTTGTTGTCGCATCCAAGTGAGCGAATGTTGTTGCCGGTGCCGGGTCAGTGTAGTCATCGGCAGGCACGTAGATCGCCTGGATAGATGTAACTGATCCAACGTTAGTAGATGTGATACGCTCTTGGAGCTGACCCATTTCAGTCGCAAGCGTCGGCTGATAACCAACCGCTGAAGGCATACGGCCAAGAAGGGCAGAAACCTCTGAACCCGCTTGTGTGAAACGGAAAATGTTATCGATGAAGAACAGTACGTCCTGTCCTTGTTCATCACGGAAGTGCTCAGCCATTGTAAGACCTGTCAAAGCAACACGCATACGTGCGCCCGGCGGCTCGTTCATTTGTCCGAATACCATGGCTGTTTTGTTGATTACGCCAGAGTCGCTCATTTCGTAGAAAAGGTCGTTCCCTTCACGAGTACGCTCCCCTACACCGGCGAATACAGAGATACCGCCGTGCTCTTGCGCGATGTTGTTGATTAATTCCTGGATTAATACAGTTTTACCTACACCGGCGCCACCAAACAACCCGATCTTACCGCCCTTGATGTATGGAGCAAGCAAGTCAACAACTTTAATACCTGTTTCTAGAATTTCAACTTCAGTTGAAAGCTGATCAAATGAAGGCGCCTGTCTGTGGATCGGATCCTTTTTCGCATCCGCAGGAACTGGCTCATTTAAATCAATATTTTCTCCGAGTACGTTAAATACACGGCCTAGCGTTACATCACCAACCGGTACTGAGATTGGCGCTCCTGTATCTACAGCTTCCATTCCGCGCTGAACACCATCCGTAGATGCCATTGCGATTGTACGGACTGTATCATCACCTAAATGAAGAGCGACCTCAAGCGTTAAATCAATACCTACTTCGTTTTCACTTGCAGCTGGCTGTGAAATTTTAATCGCATTATAAATTTCAGGCAAGTGACCATCTTCAAAACGCACGTCGACGACTGGTCCTAATACCTGGCTAACGCGTCCTTTCTTCATCGCTATCCCTCCTGACAAAATCTTTCTATTCTAAAGCGGCTGCTCCGCCGACAATTTCCGTAATTTCTTGTGTGATGGCTGCTTGGCGAGCGCGGTTGTAAGAAAGCGAAAGGGAATCGATAAGTTCCTTCGCGTTGTCTGTCGCGTTTTTCATCGCCGTCATTCTTGCAGCGTGCTCACTTGCTTTACTGTCAAGAAGCGCACCGAAGATTAAGCTTTCTGCATATTGAGGAAGCAAAACCTCCAGAACCTCCTCTTCAGACGGTTCAAATTCATAAGACGCCGTTCTCTTTCCGCCGCCGCTGCCCAAATCAGATAACGGCAGAAGTTTTTTCTCCGTTACTTCTTGAGAAATGGCGCTGACAAAATGGTTATAAACAAGGTGCAATTCATCAAACGCACCATCTATAAACATTTGGATCGTTTGTCGGGCAATATCCTTAATTTCTGTAAACGTTACTTCATCTCCAAGTCCTGTTAACTCAGAAATGATCGGAATCTCACGTTTCTTAAAGAAATCACGGCCTACTCTTCCGATGACGATCACCGCATACTCATCCTTAGATTGATGACGTTCTTGCATGGCCTGATAAGCACTTCGTAAAACCGAACTGTTAAAAGCGCCGGCAAGACCGCGGTCAGACGTAATGACAAGATATGCTGTCTTTTTCACTTCTCTGCTGAGAAGCATCGGATGCTTCACGTTGCCGGAAACTCTCCCGACATTTGACACAACCTCTTGGATCTTATCCATATATGGCACAAATGATTTTGCATTGTTTTCAGCACGATTCAGCTTAGCCGCAGATACCATCTGCATGGCTTTTGTAATCTGGCTCGTTTTTTTCGTTGACGTGATCCTTGACTTAATATCGCGTAATGAGGCCAAAGATTTCACCACCTTTTCTCTTCATCTGCGTAAAAAGAGAGAAAAAGAGAACCTTTTTCTCTCATCAGCATTCGAGTTAGTTGCTTGGTGCAAATGTGCGTTTGAAGCCTTCGATTGCAGCTTTGAAGTCTTCATCAGCAGGAAGGTTTCCTGTTTTCGCAATTCCATCAAGCAGTTCTTTATGGTTTTGGTCAAGGTACATGTAGTACTCTTCTTCAAAACGTCTGATATCCGCTACAGGAATATCATCAAGATATCCTTTTGTCAGCGCATAAAGAATGGCTACTTGCTTTTCAACCGGAAGCGGCTTGTTCAGATCCTGCTTCAGCACTTCAACTGTACGCGCACCGCGGTTCAGTTTCGCCTGAGTCGCTTGGTCGAGGTCAGATCCGAATTGAGCGAATGCTTCCAACTCACGGTATGACGCAAGATCAAGACGCAACGTTCCTGATACTTTTTTCATCGCTTTGATTTGCGCTGAACCGCCGACACGGGATACAGACAATCCGGCGTTGATCGCTGGACGTACGCCTGAGAAGAACAAATCAGATTGCAGGAAGATCTGTCCGTCGGTGATGGAAATGACGTTCGTCGGAATGTAAGCAGAGATATCTCCGGCTTGTGTTTCTACGAACGGCAGAGCTGTAATTGATCCTGCGCCTTTCGCGTCGCTAAGCTTTGCTGCACGCTCAAGCAGACGGGAATGAAGGTAGAATACATCCCCAGGGAACGCTTCACGGCCTGGCGGACGGCGAAGAAGCAAGGACAGCTCACGGTAAGCAGCCGCTTGTTTAGAAAGATCATCGTATACAACAAGAACGTGCTTGCCGTTGTACATAAATTCTTCTGCCATTGTAACCCCTGCATATGGAGCAAGGTACAGAAGCGGTGCCGGCTGTGACGCAGACGCCGTTACAACGATTGTATAATCAAGCGCGCCGTGTTTACGCAATGTTTCTACTACGCCGCGGACTGTTGATTCTTTTTGACCGATCGCAACGTATACGCAGATCATGTCTTGGTCTTTTTGGTTCAGGATCGAATCGATCGCAACAGAAGTTTTACCTGTTTGACGGTCACCGATGATCAGCTCACGCTGGCCGCGGCCTATTGGAATCAGTGCATCGATCGCTTTAATACCCGTTTGAAGCGGTTCATGAACGGATTTACGGTCCATAACGCCTGGTGCAGGGCTTTCGATCGGACGTGTTTTGCTTGTGAGGATCGGGCCAAGTCCGTCTACCGGCTGACCTAATGGGTTCACAATACGGCCGATTAGTTCCTCACCGACAGGAACCTCCATGATGCGGCCTGTTCTTTTTACTTCGTCTCCCTCACGGATCTCACTGAAAGGTCCTAAGATGACGATACCTACGTTTGATTCTTCAAGGTTTTGAGCCATACCCAAAACACCGTTTGAAAATTCGACAAGTTCACCGGCCATACAATTGTCAAGGCCGTGTACACGAGCAATACCGTCACCGACTTGGATGACTGTACCTACGTCTTGAACTTCAATATCAGATTGATAATTTTGTATTTGCTGTTTTATCAGCGTGCTAATCTCTTCAGCTTTGATGCTCACTTAGGTTTCACCCCTTCTATCGATTTTCCCCGGCTAGTTGACGTTCAATGCGCTGAAGCTTTCCGCTTACGCTGCCGTCAAAAATCCGGTTACCAATGCGGACTTTAATGCCGCCTATTAAATCCGTCTGCACTTCATTCCTGATTCTCAGTGAAGCGACTCCGGCTTTTTTTGCAAACACTTGTGATAATGATAAAATTTCTGCATCCGTCAGCGGTTTCACTGAATATACGGTTGCGTCTTCTATTTGACGAGCCTCATTTGCGAGTTTGATAAACTCATCTGTGAGCTCAGGCACAATCGCGGCACGATGGCGGTCAATCAAAAGAAAAATCGTATTGAGCACGGACTGTGACAAAGAGCCAAATGCATTTTGAATCAGCTCTTTTTTCTTCGCAGCCGGCACCTTCGGATGGTTTAACACATCATTAAGCGCTTTTTCATTTTGAAATACTTGTTTTACAACGCTTAGCTCTTCTTCTACTTGATTCAGCTGAGCAGACTCATTGGCAATATCAAAAAGAGCTGACGCATATCGTTTAGAGACAGCTGATTCACTCATCGGCTTTCTCCTACCTCTTTAAGATAGTCCTGGATCAATTTCTCTTGAGCTTGCTCATCCAGTTCTTTTTCGATCACTTTCGACGCAATCATGACAGAAAGAGACGCTACTTGCTCGCGGAGAGCAGAAACCGCCTGTTCTTTTTCCTTCACGATTTCAGTTCTTGCTGCTTCTTTCAGACGTTCAGATTCTGCACGTGCAGCCTGAATAATCTCTTCTTTTTGCTTGTCTCCCAGTTTCTTTGCGTTTTCGATAAGAGTTTGGGATTCCTGTCTTGCTTCTTTTAAAAGAACGCGCTGCTCTTCAATCAGCTGCTGCGCTTCTTTATTTTTTTCTTCAGCAGACGTAATTTCTCCAGCGATGTGGTCTTCACGCTGTTTCATTATGTTTAATAGCGGCCCTAAAGCGTATTTCTTCAGAAGCGCTAATAAGATTAACATAGCTAACAGTTGGAACAGGATATCTCCGCCGTTAAACGAAAATCCTAGTTCAAGTGGTAATTGAGACATCTACTACGGCAACTCCCTTCTGCAGGTTTTTCTTTGCTGATCCAGCAGCCGCACTTGTCTCTTTTCAGCCGGCAAGGCGGGATGCTTATCAGACATAAAGCAATGGCGAAGGTTCTCTTGGAATGATCTTCGCCATTTTTAGTTCATATAAGGCTTTTATGCTTAGCCAAAGAACGCTAAGAATGCGATAACGACAGCGATAATAGGAAGGGCTTCAACTAATGCGATACCCATGAACATAAGAGTTCTAAGTTCTTTACCTGCTTCCGGCTGGCGGGCAATCCCCTCTACCGTACGTGAAACAATCAAACCGTTACCAATACCTGCACCAAGTGCGCCTAAACCAATTGCAATCGCAGCTGCTATTAAATTCATGAAAAAGTTCCTCCTTTAAAATGTTATCCGTTTGGATATAATGTTTTAATGATCATGACTGATTTTATGAGACATGTATACCATCGTCAGCATTGTAAAGATAAACGCTTGGATGGCACCTATAAATAAACTGAATGCTTGCCATGCCAGCATCGGCAGAATGGCGCCGACTGTACCAACAAGACCGAGAGCCACGCTTTGTGAATAATGGCTTGTCGCCAATCCCGCAAGCAGGCCGAGAAGAATCTCACCGGCGAAGATGTTACCATAAAGCCGCAAACCAAGAGTCAGCGTATTCGCAAACTCTTCGATGATTTTCATCGGGAGCATGAATGGAACAGGTCTTAAATAGTCTTTGGAATATTCCTTGAGCCCTTTCATCTTCACACCATAGTAATGCGTTAAAGCAACAACCATCACGGCTAGCGTTAATGTAATGGCAGGATCGGCTGTCGGAGATTTCCACCAGAGCTCATGTCCGATTGTAATAGAGAACGGCAGCCCCAGCATATTCGACACAAATATGTACATCAGCAATGTGACACCAAGTGCCAAGAAGTTAGCCCCTGTTTTCAAATCCATTGTACTGCCGATAATATTGCGGACGAAATCCACAACCCATTCCATAAAATTCTGGGCTTTTCCAGGACGGATCGAAAGCGTTCTTGTCGTTAATATAGCAATCAATAAAACAATCACACTCGCCACAGTAATCATCAGAATGTTTGTCAGATTAAAAGTAAGACCTAGAAATTCAATAGTTCTGTATTCATGATTCAAAGGGTTTTCACCTCTCTTCCATTGATGAACGTTTAAGCTGGATAAAGGAATCTATCATAATGACAGGGTATATTGTCATTAATCCAATAACTGTACTTGCCATATGAAAGTGCTCGGGATTTTTATAGGCAATAGCCGCAGCAAGAATCGCATTGCACCAGCGCGCTGCGCTCCCAAGAGATCGTATGGACTTCCCTTTCTCAACGGCTCTGTCAAAAGCATTCATTCTCCTGACGAGCAGTAAAAAATTAAACAAACTGAAAACAGTTCCCAGAATAAGGCCTAAAAAAACGGTTTTATACGCTGTTAAACCATAACCCAGTACATACACTGCCAAAATGAACAATAGGTATTTGCGTTGTCTGCTAAATGTAAGCTTGGGATCGTCCATCAATTATCTGTCTCCTGATGAAAAAATAATGTATAGCTTAGATACGGCATAAATCAGCGGTTAACCCTAGTAGAAGACCTTTTTTGACCGACAAAACGGGCCTGTTCGAAAAAATCATTCATCCGCAAGCCTTGCAGGGATGCTGTTTCATTCGCTTAAATAAATCCTCATAAAACGGGTTTGCTGAGAGGATTTACATTGGGGATGAGGACTATAATGAAAGCTATGAAAACCTTCTCATAATACCCTCGTTTAGCATACAATAGCCCCTAACATGTGTCAATCTGTTTAAAGTTAAAAAACTTTTTATACTGTACGCCTCCACAGAATGTTCACATTTTCACCTATAATTGTATACAAATTGACCGAATAGCAAATAACTGGATAAAAAAAGAAAACCCTTTTCGGGGTTTTCTTTTTTTATTTTGTTCCAAACATACGGTCTCCTGCATCTCCGAGGCCGGGAACAATATAACCTTTTTCATTTAATTTTTCATCAAGTGCCGCGATGTAAATATCCACGTCCGAATGATGCTTCTGCAATTCTTCCACACCCTCCGGCGCCGCTACAAGACACATGAATCGAATATTTTTCGCACCGCGTTTTTTGAGGCTGTGAATGGCTTCAACTGCAGAACCGCCTGTGGCCAGCATCGGGTCAACCACAATGAATTCACGCTCTTCCACGTCAGAAGGAAGCTTGACATAGTATTCCACGGGTTTTAAGGTTTCAGGATCACGGTACAGGCCGACATGTCCCACTTTTGCCGCAGGAATCAGCTTTAAGATGCCGTCAACCATTCCCAATCCCGCTCTGAGGATCGGAACCACTCCGAGTTTTTTCCCTGAGATGACTTTCGATTTCGCAGCCTGAACCGGTGTTTTGATATCCACTTCTTCCAGAGGAAGATCGCGGGTAATTTCAAATGCCATAAGTGTGGCTACTTCGTCTACAAGCTCTCTAAAATCCTTCGTACCTGTATCTACATTCCGTATATATGTCAGCTTGTGCTGAATTAAAGGATGATCAAATACATAAACCTTTCCCATACTGTGTTTCAGCTCCTTTTTTATTGTCCCATCAACAATTACACACTTCTATTGATTCTACAAAAAAAGACATGGAGTTTCAAGAACATCGTCAAAAAACCCGCCCGGCATAAGCCCGAGCGGGTTTTTAGGATCTTAGTAATCTAATTCTTTATATAAAGGAAATCGATCAGTCAAAGCAGCTATACGCTGTCTTGCTTCTTCAAGTTTTCCTTCATCTTCGTGGTTTTTCAATGCAAGTGCAATGATGGCACCGACTTCATCCAATGCATCTCCGTCAAAACCGCGGCTTGTCACAGCTGCTGTACCAAGACGGATACCGCTTGTGACGAAAGGTTTTTCCGGATCGTATGGAATCGCGTTTTTGTTAGACGTAATACCGATTTCATCAAGCACGTGCTCCGCAACCTTACCAGTCAGTCCGAGAGAACGAAGGTCAACAAGAATAAGGTGGTTGTCAGTTCCGCCTGAAACGAGCTGGATGCCCTCTTTCGTTAACGCTTCAGCCAGGCGTTTTGCATTTGAAATGACGTTCTGTGCATATGTTTTGAAATCGTCCTGCAATACTTCCCCGAATGAAACAGCTTTTGCGGCAATAACGTGCATCAGCGGGCCGCCTTGAATGCCAGGGAAGATTGATTTATCGATTTTCTTGCCGAACTCTTCACGGCAAAGGATCATACCGCCGCGAGGTCCGCGAAGTGTTTTATGTGTTGTTGTTGTAACGAAATCAGCGTAAGGAACCGGGTTCGGATGAAGGCCTGCCGCAACAAGTCCTGCGATATGCGCCATATCCACCATGAAGTAAGCGCCGACTTCATCAGCAATTTCACGGAATTTTTTAAAGTCGATTGTACGAGGATACGCACTTGCTCCTGCTACGATAAGCTTCGGCTTATGAGCGAGGGCTTTTTCACGCACGTCATCGTAATCAATATATTGAGTTTCTTTATCTACGCCGTACTCAACAAAGTTATATTGAACACCGCTGAAGTTGACTGGGCTTCCATGTGTTAAATGGCCGCCGTGGGAGAGGTTCATCCCAAGTACAGTATCGCCCTGCTCCAAAATCGTGAAGTACACTGCCATGTTTGCTTGTGCACCTGAATGCGGCTGAACGTTTACATGCTCCGCTCCAAAGATCTCCTTCGCGCGGTCACGAGCGATATCTTCAACGACATCGACGTGCTCACATCCGCCATAGTAGCGTTTGCCCGGATATCCTTCAGCGTATTTATTTGTCAAAACAGATCCTTGTGCTTCCATAACCGCTTCACTTACAAAGTTCTCAGAAGCAATTAATTCGATCTTAGTCTGTTGGCGTTCACGCTCATTTTTAATGGCGTTAAACACTTGTTCGTCTTGCGCAGGTAAATGTTTCATCAGCGAGATCCTCTCCTATCCGTATCCTGTTCTTTGTTTTTACCACCACTATTGTACATGGTTTTTTAGGCCAATGTAAAAGATTATTTTTAAAAAATCAAAACTTTTATTGGTAAAAACGAATATTAATAACTTAAATTTAAATTAAAGTTCGGGATTTATTATACTGCCCTAAAATAAAAGAAAAGACTGGCCAAGCAGTCCTTTCACTCGCACTCATAAACCGCCCGCACTCCGCCAATCAGTTTCGGCCGCGTACGCGCCAATGTCACATGGGCTGCACCGAGACCATTTTGAGAGACGCGCACAGGGACAGCTACCGGCTTTAGATGCATGCCGATAAACGTATCGCCGATGTCTATTCCGGCGTCAGCCTGAATGGTTTCGACAAGAACAGGAGACTTCATCTGCTTAAACGCATAAGCAGCCATCGCCCCGCCCGCTTTTGGAACGGGTACGGCAGAAACAGTTGGAAGCCTGAATAACCGGGCTGTTTCTTCCTCGACGACAAGCGCTCTGTTCAAATGCTCACAGCATTGAAACGCGAGATGTATCCCCGTTTTTCCCTTAAGCTCGGCAAGCCCGCTGTAGATGCTTTCTGCGATGTCTACACTGCCTGATGTTCCGATCCGGCTGCCGGCCACTTCGCTCGTGCTGCATCCGAGGACAAAGAGCTGATCCTGTTTTAATCCCGCTTGTTCCTGAAACTCAGACAGCATCGCACTCCACGTTTGCTTGATCTTATTCATTGAACAGCACCCCTACAGGTTTTTCTCTTCATAATCTGAGATTTTTCCAATACGGGTTTGATGTCTTCCGCCGGTAAACTCAGTGGTCAGCCAGATTTTCGCGATTTCCCGCGCCAAACCAGGGCCGATCACCCGTTCACCCATCGCGAGGATGTTGGTGTCATTATGCTCTCTCGTCGCCTTCGCGCTGAATGTATCGTGCGCCAGCGCGCAGCGGATGCCTTTGACTTTATTAGCGGAAATGCTCATGCCAATGCCTGTCCCGCAAATTAAAATGCCTCTGTCAACTTCGCCGCTAACCACTTTTTCGGCCACCGGAAAAGCATAATCCGGATAATCGACAGATCCGCTGCCGCAGTCACAGCCCATATCAATATATTCAATTTGCAATTCGTCCATTAACTCTTTGATCTCATTTCGAATGTGAACGCCGCCATGATCCGATGCTATGGCTACTTTCATCTGCTTTTCCTCCCAGCGTGTGTGATGCGGCCCCGCCCGCTATGTTGACCGCGCAGCCTGTCCGCTCTTTGATTCACACCATATGATGTGCTTTTCACTATATTCTACTCCTTCACGCAGGATTTGCAAATGACCTGTTTGCAGATTTTCTGACAACTTACCTGCCTTCTTTTTTTAGCTGTTTTGCCAGCTGCCGAAGAAGCTTTTCAAGCTCATCTCTCGTTTGCTTATAGATATCAATTGAACCGCCGAACGGATCGATGACATCCCCGTGGCTGCCTGTGACATATTCTTTTAGCGTAAACACTTTATCACGATAACGTCCAAATTGGCTGGCAATGATCTGTTTGTGCTGATGGGTCATAGCCAGAACTAGATCAGCTGATTTCATATGTTCTTCAGTTAATGGAGAAGACACATGATTCAGGGCAATGTGTTTTTCAAACAGCGCTTCGACCGCGTGAGGCGTCGCTTTCCCATTAGGCGAAGCAAACACGCCTGCCGAGCGGACACTGACATTCAGCCCTTCCGTTTCTGCAATTGATTTAAAAAGCGCCTCAGCCATTGGGCTGCGGCACGTATTTCCAGTACAGACAAAAATAATGTTCATGTCAGTCACCCCTTATTTTTCTCTATTATATATGAAGAAAAAAGAAACGGCGACTTCGTTTCTTTTATTGGTATATTAAATTGGCAAAAGCAGCTTTAGGCCGAATACGATTAATATGATGCCCCCGAGCGCTTCGCTGTATGTGCCAAGCCACGACTGCACTTGTTTTCCGATCAGCAGGCCCAGCCATGTCAAAATCATACTGAACAGCCCGAACAGGGTAATTGTAAGGAGCGGATGCGATCCGTATATCCCCAAGCTCAAACCGACGGAAAAGCTGTCAAGGCTGACGCCGACGGCAAACAGCAATAAGCCCGGCCCTGTCGGTGACATGAATCGTTCTTCTGACTGTTTAAAAGAAGCCATAAGCATTTGAACCCCAAGAACAAAAAGCAGCGAACCCCCGATATAAACCGCTAACACGCCGAGGAGCCCCGACAGCATGTTACCGGCCGCCATCCCTCCGAGAGGCATGATGACGTGAAAGAGGCCGATGATGAAACCAATAAAGAATATCTGCTTTTTCCTTAGTTTGACCATGCCCATTCCGAGACCGACAGAAAAAGCATCCATCCCTAAAGCAAACGCCATGATGCTTAACGTAATCAGTTCGCCTATGAACAAATCCGACATACTTGAATAACCCCCTTGGACACGCCCCGCTTTTTTAGCCTATGCGTGTCCAAAAAGGGTTAGAACATCTGACTGTGTTCAGCGAATCACTCTTCCACCGGCGGCTTTCATCAGCCTGTTCATAATGGCGAGACCGACGCCCGTGTCCGGAAAGGATTCCGCGATAATAAAATCCACCTTATTCTCATCAAAGCTGCGTAAAGCATCGTACAGCGCTGCCGCAACAGTCTCAAGCTGAGCCCGTCTTCCGCAGCTCTTCACATAATCAGCCGAATAAACGCCCGCGTTTTCTTCTGTCGTCAGGACACCGACCCGTTTCCCGCCCTGCTGATATTCTTGAATGAGATGCTGAATGCGCTCTGGGCCGCCTTCACAAATGACAAGCGGCGCTGTCGGCGCGTAATGCGTATATTTCATCCCCGGAGAAATCGGCTTTTCATTTTGATCGCTGAGTCCTTTATCCACAAGGATCGGTCCGATCTCCGCTTCAATTTGTTCTTTCGTAATGCCGCCCGGGCGCAGGAGAACAGGGATGTCTCCCTCACATGAAAGTACGGTTGATTCGACCCCAATCCCGGTAGGGCCTCCGTCCATAAGTCCGGCTATGCGTCCATCCAAGTCGTGAGCCACATGTTCCGCCTTTGTCGGACTTGGCTTGCCTGATAGATTGGCGCTAGGTGCCGCAATCGGCAAACCAGACTCGCGAATCAATGCTAGAGCAAGAGGATGATCTGGCATCCTAATGGCAACCGTTTCAAGCCCTGCCGTTACACGAGGTGAGAGCGCACCAGGTTTGCAAGGAAGAATGAGCGTAAGTGCTCCCGGCCAAAACCGTTTCATCAATGTTTTCGCCTTTTCCGGCGCCATACCCGTTAAATCATCAAGCTGGCTGATATCCGCAATGTGGACAATCAGGGGATTATCGCTCGGACGCCCTTTTGCCTCATATATTTTTTTGACGGCATCTGTGTTTTTCGCGTTTGCGCCGAGACCGTATACCGTTTCTGTCGGGAACGCAACGACCTCATTTTCCCGGAGCAAAGCGGCTGCTTGTGCAATTTGTGGATCATTTGTGGATAACTCGTCAGTTACATCCACAAACCATCTTTTCGTTTTCATTTTCTGACCAAACTCCTTATTCACAACAATAAAACGATTGTTTTATGCGTGTAATCCTTTTGAAAGTATAAAAGATGTCCTGTAATAAAACAAGCGTTATCCACAAATTGTGGACAACGCTAATGAAGAGGTGGATAAGTATGTGTATAAATCATCCTTATCCAGACGCCTTTTTCATCAAGACGGCCCCTTCCGTTTGCCGCGATTCACAGAAGTGATCAGAAGAAAACAGCTCTTCAGGTACGCTTTCAGCTGGTTCAAATCCCAGTGCCGCCAGAAAGTCAGCAGAGGAATGCTGGTTCGCTATTAAATATACTGTTTTGATCTGATGCTTCTCGCACAGCACCTCCATGCTCTGAAAGAGCGTCACAATATGGCCTTGGTGAAGCTTGTCCGTTATCACAAGTGATCGCAGCAGCCCTTGATCACAGCTTATTTTTTCAATTCCGAGACAGCCGGCAATGTTTTTCTCGCTGTCCTCCAGCATAAGAAACTGGGTGAAGCCTTCTTTCACGCCTTCATGATTGGTTTTCGCCTGTTTTAAAAATTCCTCGAGCACGTCTCCGTCTTTTTCCCTTGCCACCCGCAGTTGATAAAACATCCGTTCACCCCGTTTTTTGCATTCTTTCTTCCAATCTATGAGGCAAATCTATTTTTAGACCAGGTGATTAGGAAAAAAGGTCGGAAATCCATTCGACTAAGAAGAACTTCACTTCTGTGGCGTCTTCCTTCTCTTCTTTCTCTTCTTTTTTGGCTTTTTCCGCTTTAGCTGTTACGTCCTCAAGCACTTTTTCAGTCTGCTTTTTTGAAGCTTCTTTATCTTCTTGTTCTTTTACGGCTTCCCCGTTAGAAAAATCGAGAAAGCAGAGCGGCGGGAACAGCACACACCACCAGTTGGCGCCGTCACCGTTTCCAAGCGTAATCAGAATCGCTTCATACTCACCAGCAGGATATACCATGTTGCCGTAAAGCTTTGTCGGAAATGAGATTTTGTCAAAGTCAACGGAGATCGATTGGTTCGCTCCTTCTTTCTCCATTGTTTCCTTTGCAATTGCTTTGATTTCAGGGAGCTTTGAGCGAATCACACGCCGCGCTTCTTCAATAGAAGTGATATCCTGTACCCATGTTGTAATTTCTTTATTGACCGCGTCTCTGATATGCCGCTTTAATTGCTGGTCCTGATCCCTATCGCTGTTTGCCAATATTCTCAGGCGAATCGCCTCGTCCGGTATGACCACCGGCTGATTTTCTGATTGCTGTGCCGTCTCTTCTTTTGCCAACCCTACAAGCGCTCCGGATAATAAAAGAAAGATATATATACATATGATTACTGTTTTTTTCATCGGTCCCCACCGTTCCTCTCCGTGCTTTGTTTCTAGCCCTATTATGGACAAGAAGCGCCTGAGGTAAACGTACAGGGTGAAAAAAATCTAGCAAGCTGTTAATCTAATTTATGGTACGATAGTGTTTTAGGAGGTTTAAGATGAAATATAATTATACAGTGCTGTTATCAGCATTCACGATGTCGGTTCTTTATTCGATTATCTATATTCATTCATTTATCATTGCCGCTGTCATAACGATGGCATTTTATTTTCTTTTTCCTTATTTGATATTCGCGCTGCCGCTTCAATTCATGATGAATAAAAAGCCGAAACGGTTCAGCCCTTTGTATCTGCTGTATTACCTTGCCGCAGCTTCTATTGCCAATGCGATCATTTTCGGCGTGCTGCAGCCTTCGGGACAATCTCTGTTTCAAAATACGGCCTTCTATCTTTTCGCTGTTTTAACAGCTCTTGTCTATTGGATATGGGATTCTGTTTTGCTGCAAAAAAAGGAAGCCTGAGGGGCTTCCTTTTTTCATTAAAACAAAACCGTCAGCAAATAACATAAAATAGAAGGTATCGCCGCAACAAAGAAAGCAGCAGCCATTTTCAAGCGGGCTGTACGGCCTTCTTTGGTTTCTGAATGGTAGTTTGCCCGCTGATCGCTTCCGCTTACAGCCAAACCCGAAGTGATGATCGCAAGCCCAATCAAAACGAGAGACACTACGCCAAACATCGTTTCATATGAAAGAGCCTGCGGAAAAATGGTGCCAACCATGCTCTCAATCGCAATGAGCAAGATTCCTGCTGCCAGGGCCTTTTTCATCTTTTACATCCCCTTTGCCGGTGTTAACACAGCTTGATTCATCAACTCGCCAGCAAGCTGCTTATATATCTTTATGAATCACGGCGCATATGGTTCTGTCTTTTCCGTTAATATCTTTCAGCACTTCTACTTCCGCACCCTTAAACGCCTTGAGGATCAGCTCTTTGACCGCTGCACCCTGTTTCCATCCGATTTCAAAAACGACAAACACTTTATCTTTCATGACAAGCGGGAGATCTTCCATAAACCGCTTATAGAATTTCAGCCCGTCTCCGCCGTCGGTGAGGGCGTGCAGCGGCTCATGAAAACGAACAATCTCTGATAGATCAGCCATTTCTTCTTCTGAAATATAAGGAGGATTCGAGACGACAATATCCGCTTTTTTGCCTGCCTTAATAAAAGGCTCAAGCAGATCGCCCTGATAAAAGTGCACATCTGCTCCGAGCTTTTCTGCATTGGCGGAGGCGACTTGCAGCGCCTCTTTCGAGATATCGACAGCCGACACAGAAAAGTTTTTGTTTTCAAGCGCAAGGGTGACGGCTATCGCTCCGCTCCCTGTACCGACGTCAACGACTTCGAGCTTGCCGTCTTCAGAAAAGACATGCCGATATTTTTCAAGCAGATGATAGACAACCTCTTCTGTTTCCGGCCGCGGGATCAGCACATCATCATTCACCATAAATTCCCGTCCGTAAAAAAACTCTTTTCCTATAATGTACTGAACCGGCACGCCCTCTTTATGCATCTCAACGTGACGCTTAAAGCGATATAGTTCGTCTTCACCAATCGGTTCCTGTAGGCTGGCGAGCAGCTTGCTTCTGTCCATTCCGGTATCATAAAGCAAAAGAAGCTCGGCTGCATTTTCTTCTCTTCCCGCTTCGGTTAAATAAGAAGAAGCCCATTTCAGGGCTTCAAATATCGTCTTCATCTTAACCTTCCGACTGCTGAAGCTTGCTTGCTTGATCTTCAACGATCAGCGCTTCAACCACTTCGTCAAGTTTTCCTTCAAGAATCTGATCAAGCTTTTGAATCGTCAGGCCGATTCTGTGATCCGTCACACGGTTTTGCGGGAAGTTGTATGTGCGGATACGCTCAGAGCGGTCACCTGATCCAACTGCTGATTTCCGTGTTTGATCATATTCAGCCTGGGCTTCCTGCTGAAATTTATCGTAGATTCTGGCACGGAGAACCTTCATTGCTTTTTCTTTGTTCTTGATTTGAGATTTTTCATCTTGGCATGATACAACAACACCCGTCGGCAAGTGCGTCAGACGAACGGCAGACATTGTTGTGTTAACGCTTTGTCCGCCTGGTCCGCTTGATGCAAACGTATCAACACGGATATCCTTCTCATGAATGTCAACCTCTACTTCTTCTGCCTCAGGAAGACATGCTACTGTTGCAGTAGATGTATGGATACGGCCGCCTGATTCTGTTTCAGGAACACGCTGTACGCGGTGGGCGCCGTTTTCATATTTGAGTTTAGAATATGCGCCGCTTCCCGTAATCATGAAGATGATCTCTTTGTAGCCGCCCGTTCCGGTTACACTCGCTTCCATGACCTCTGTTTTCCAGCCTTGAAGCTCAGCATAACGGGAATACATTCTGTACAGGTTGCCCGCGAATAAAGCGGCTTCCTCGCCTCCCGCAGCTCCGCGGATCTCCATAATAACGTTTTTGTCGTCATTCGGATCTTTCGGGATCAGGAGCACTTTCAGGCGTTCTGACAGTGTTTCCGTTTCCTTCTGAAGTTCAGAAATCTCTTCCTTCACCATGTCGCGCATCTCAGCGTCCAGCTTCTCTTCAAGCATTGCTTTTGCATCAGTCAGCTGTTCTGACGCACCTCTGTATTGTCTATATACGTCAACTGTTTCTTGTATATCAGATTGCTCTTTTGAATATTCTCTTAGCTTTTTCGGATCGTTGACTACTTCTGGATCGCTTAAAAGCTCATTTAATTTTTCGTATCGTTCTTCGATTGACTTTAAACGGTCTAACACGGTCTTCACCTCTGTTTTCCTGTGCGTAACATTCTCATTATAGTATAGTGCTTAACCCCAGTCAAAAGCATTTCAATCCCAGCTGGAAAAGACTCCTCTGCTATACTGGGAATAGAGGAGGGATGATGTTGCTGAAATCCATACATCATATTGCAATCATATGTTCAGATTATGAAAAGTCGAAAGCTTTCTACGTACATAAGCTTGGTTTTCACGTGATTCAAGAAACGTACCGCGAAGAGCGCGCTTCCTATAAGCTTGATTTGTCGCTTAACGGCTCGTATGTCATTGAGCTGTTCTCGTTTCCCGATCCGCCCGCACGCCAAACACGGCCTGAAGCGGCAGGCCTGCGCCACCTCGCCTTCACAGTCAGCAGCTTGGATGAGGCCGTTCAGGAGCTTCATGAAAAAGGCATCGAAACAGAGCCGATCAGAAGAGATCCGCTGACCGGCAAGCGGTTCACCTTCTTTTTTGATCCTGACCAGCTTCCATTAGAACTGTATGAACAATAACGGTTTTTGAAGAAAAAAAGGAGATACCCACTTTCTTTGCCGAATCTTTTCTTGTTTTGTCTAACGAGAAGGGAACCGCATTCTATGGTCGAATACCTAGCTAAAAAGGAGGTATGGGATCATGAATACAAATATGGTAGCAAGTGAACTCGGCGTCTCCGCAAAAACGGTGCAGCGGTGGGTGAAGCAGCTGAATCTTCCCGCCGAACGCAATGAGCTCGGACACTATTCGTTCACGGCAGAGGACGTGAAAGTTCTAAAATCTGTTCAAAAACAAATCTCTGAAGGCACGGCGATTCAGGATATTCATGTGCCGCAAAGCATTAAAAAGCGCACAGGCTTCATTGTCCAAAAAACAAATGGCGACACAGAACGAAGAATCGAACAGCTCGAACAGAAACTGGATACCCTATTACAGCAAAAGCAGGACGAAAACGAATTGCTGTCGAGGATTACGGAACTGGAACGCCAGCTGAAACAAAAAGCCGATGAGGGTGTATCTTATCAGCTGCTTCAGCACCGCAGAGAGATTGATGACATCCTTGCAGACCTGCAATCACTTACCTCACAGATGAAAGAATTCACCGCTCAGCCGATCCCCGAGACTGCTGCTGCTTCCGAAAAAAACAAAACAAGAAAAAAACCGCTGCTGTCACTGTTCAAATTTCAAACCTAAAGCAAAAAGCTCCCCGTAAAGGGAGCTTTTTTGATTACGCAGTAAGTGCAATAATGATCGGAAGTGAAATCAATGACAGAATCGCACTGATCACAAACGCAGAAGCCGTTTCTTCTTCTTGTTTCTCGAAACGAGTCGCAATCATGGCCGCAACAGCAGAACCAGGGAATGCAACAAGAAGGATCGCTTTTGTTGTTTGGTCAGCTGGAAGTCCGACTGCAAGAGCAATCAGGAACATTAACGCAGGCTGAACCGCAACTTTGAGTAACGCAATGCCAAATGCCGGTACGCTGAGTTTGATACTGCGGATACCAACAGTAACACCGACAGCAAAGAGAGCAACACCAGATGTTGTGCTTCCAAGCTGATCAAGCATTTTAACACCCAGCTCAGGAAGAGTGACACCGCAAAGCACTAAGATCATACTGATTAAAGGAGCAGCTGCAAGCGGCTCAGAAAGACCGTGCAGGATTGATTTTCCTGTCATCTTCCAGAAGCTGTCGCCGCCCTCTTCGTTTTTCTTAGAAGACTCACCGACAGTAGCAACAATAATCGCAAGCGGATCGAGAATCGCATTAACAACGATACCTGTAACCGCGATCGGAATCGCAACCTCTTGCGCACCGAACAAGCTTCCCAGTACAGGAATACCCATAAATGCGAATGTCGGCTGTGCAGAGTTCAAAGAAAATACGGATGAGTTCGTTAAATCATATTTAAACACAAATCTGCAAAGCAATAAAATTACGATATAGAAACCAACAATCCCAATAGTTAAAGAAACCATTAATGGAATTTGAGATAAAAATTCACTTCTGGAAGTTGTCAAAATACCAGCGATAAAGTGAGCTGGAAGCGCGTATTTCGTTACTAACGTACTTACCCCTTTTGCCGACTTGGCATCATAACTTCCAAAATGTCCTGCAAACCAACCCAGCACGATAACAAAGAAGATCGGTGCCAGGAGGATTAAGATATCTAAGATGCTCAAAATATTCTCCTCCAAATCCTATGTCCGTATACTTTAGCTTTACAAAAAGCTTTCCCTCGGACGAAAAAATTTACTCGCTAATTATTTCGCGATGACTTTTTTGTATTCCGGTGTCCACATTGCATCAAGAACCGCTTGTTTCACATCTTCAGGCTGACGATTTGCTACCCCGTCTTTAATTGCTGCTTCAGCAACGGCAATCGCAACTTGAATAGAAACTTCTTGAAGCTTGTCAATGCTTGGAAGCAATCCTGCTCCAGGTGTTTCAAGATCAACCATTTCAGCAATCGCATCAGCCGTTGCAGCAAACATAGCAGGCGTAATGATACGCGCTTCAGCTACAATTGAACCAAGTCCAAGACCAGGGAACGCGAATGCGTTGTTAGATTGTCCGATTTCATAAGAAACACCGTTGTATTCTACATTGTCAAATGGGCTTCCTGTTGCAATAAGCACTTTTCCGTCAGTCCATTTGAACAGATCTTCAGGAACTGCTTCAGCAAGGTGAGTCGGGTTAGACATCGGCATGATAACCGGACGTTCTACGTGAGATGCCATTTCTTTCACAATTTCCTCTGTGAACGCACCTGAAACCCCTGAAGTACCGATTAAGATCGTTGGTTTCGCTTGGCGAACCACTTCATCGAATGGAATTTGGCCTTTTTCATCGCGTTTCCAGTCTTTCACTTCATCTGTACTGCGAAGGTAAGGTTTTTGGAAATCAAGGATGCCTTCGATTTCTTCAGTCAGCAGGCCTCTGTAATCAATTGTGTAGAAGCGTTTGTTAGCTTCTTCTTCAGATAATCCAGCAAGCACCATTGTGTCACGGATTTGGTCAGCAATACCGATACCAGCAGAACCAGCACCGAAGACAACAACACGCTGATCTTTAATAGAAGCGCCAGTTTTCTTCATAGCAGCAAGCACACCAGCAAGTGTGATCGCGCCTGTACCTTGGATATCATCATTAAATGTAAGAATTTCATGGTTGTATTTTTTCATGATATTGCGTGCATTTTTGTTACCAAGGTCTTCCCAGTGAAGAAGCGCTTTAGGGAAGAATTTCAATGCTGCTTTTACATAAGCATCAATGAAAGCTTCATAGCGTTCGCCTTGAACACGTTCATGCTTGTTACCAATATATAAAGGATCATTCAGAAGTTTTTCGTTGTTCGTACCGACATCAAGCACTACCGGGATAACACGGCTAGGGTCAATACCAGCTGCAGCAGTGTAAACAGCCAATTTACCGATTGCGATGTTAATACCGCCTACACCCCAGTCACCGATACCGAGAATACTTTCAGAGTCAGTAGCAACGATAAGGTCAATATCGCCTGCTGTCGCATGAAGGTTTTCAAAAGCTTTTTCAATACCGTCAATGTTGTCGATTGACAAGTAGATACCTTGAGGTCTTCTATATTCATGGCTGTATTCCTGAATCGCTTCACCAACTGTTGGCGTGTATACAACAGGAAGCATTTCGCGAAGATGGTTTTTCAGCAATTTATAGAAAAGAACTTCGTTACGGTTTGCAAGATCACTTAAGTAAACATTTTGACGAAGGCGGTCAGGCTGCGCTTGGAATTGCTCGTATGCGCGTTGTGCTTGTTGATCAAGAGAAAGTACAGTTGGCGGCAAAAGCCCTTCTAAGCCAAGTTCTTGTCTTTCTTCTACTGAAAAAGCAACGCCTTTATTTAAAGTAGGAATAGATAAAACTTCTTTTCCTCTAAGAGTTGTTTCTAAGTGGCCTTCTTTCGTTTTTTTTATGTTATTCAAGCAAATCTCCTTCTTTCTTGAAATAGTTAACCAAGTTAAGTAATAACCCATCTAAAATATGACCGATCATGATCTTTATGCGACTTTGTGACAATTATTCGAACAATGTCTCAAAACTATTTACATTACGTAAGCTATTGTATGCCTGTCAAAATCAAAATTCAAGGGAAGAAAATTAGTTAATTTTTTAATACACTTAATTAAATTTTTTAATTGAATATTATCAGAATATAAAAAAAACACCGGTGTTTTTAGCCGGTGCTTTCTATCTTTATACCCATGTTTTGGACTATTTTTTAGATTTTCCTGGGACTTCGTGATGGTGTCTGCATCGTGCTTCATACGATTCGGATGCGCCCACCAAAATGACCGGATCATCGTAAGAAGCAGGTTTACCGTCAATCAGGCGCTGTGTTCTGCTCGCCGGTGATCCGCAGACGGAACACACCGCTTGCAGCTTCGTCACACTTTCTGCAATCGCCATAATATTCGGGACGACACCGAACGGCTCTCCCCTAAAATCCATGTCAAGGCCCGCTGCAATCACACGGTAGCCTTTATCGGCAAGAGATGATAAAACCTCAACAATATCCTGATCAAAAAACTGTACTTCATCAACGGCAATCACATCCGTACTCTCACTGATGTGATCCCAAATGTCCGCAGCAGAAGAAATGGCATAGCTCGTCATCGATGTTCCATTATGGGAGACAACAGCATCTTCGCTGTAGCGATTATCAATCACAGGTTTAAATACCCTGACTTCCTGCTTGGCGTAAGTCGCTCTCTTCACTCTTCTGATCAGCTCTTCAGATTTCCCCGAGAACATGCTGCCGCAAATCAGCTCAAGCCACCCGCTTTGTTTCATTATGTACATAGGCTCCGCTCCCCTCTCTCTGCCAGCTGTGTTTTTAGACAATATAAAAAACAGGCAAGACTGCTTCCTGCCTGTTGAAAAATCTATTATTACTTAAGACCGTATTTTTTGTTAAAGCGATCAACACGACCATCAGCAGAAGCGAATTTTTGACGGCCAGTGTAGAATGGGTGGCATTCAGAGCAAATCTCAACGCGTACCTCTTCTTTTACTGAGCCTGTTTCAAATTCATTTCCGCAAGCGCATTTAACTGTTGCTTTTTTGAAATTAGGATGAATTCCTGCTTTCATTGTATCCATCTCCTTCCGCCCTGAATCCCGTGTGGAAACAGAGTTATTATTTCGGAGCATTGTCCGAAACGCATATGAGAAAATTATATCAGTGATTTACTTCTTTTGCAAATACAATTTATCTTCTAGTAGATGATAGATTTGCCTGCTTCCATTCTTGATTGAGAATATCGAAAAATTCCTGGTTTGTTTTGGTTTTTTTCATTTTTCTCATGAATTTTTCTGCGAAATCAGGTGAATCAGACATCGTTTTGCGGATAGACCATAAACGATCAAGATGCTCTTTAGGCACAAGCAGCTCTTCCTTGCGCGTTCCCGAACGGCGGATATCGATAGCCGGGAAGATGCGGCGCTCTGCCAGAGTGCGGTCAAGGTGAAGCTCCATGTTGCCTGTTCCCTTGAATTCTTCATAAATGACATCATCCATGCGTGACCCTGTATCAACAAGAGCCGTAGCAAGGATCGTTAAGCTGCCGCCTTCTTCGATATTTCTCGCAGCCCCAAAGAAACGTTTCGGACGGTGGAACGCTGCTGGGTCAATCCCCCCGGAAAGCGTTCTTCCGCTCGGCGGAATCACTAAGTTGTAGGCGCGGGCAAGGCGTGTGATGCTGTCCATCAGGATGATGACGTCTTTTTTGTGTTCTACAAGACGCATCGCGCGCTCAAGAACAAGCTCGGCCACTTTGATATGGTTTTCCGGCACTTCATCAAACGTTGAGCTGACGACATCCCCAGCTACAGAACGCTCGATATCGGTCACTTCCTCCGGTCTTTCGTCGATCAAAAGCACGATCAGCTCTGCTTCAGGCTGGTTTGCTGTAATGCTGTTGGCGATTTCCTTCAGCAGCATCGTTTTTCCGGCTTTTGGAGGCGCAACAATCAAACCGCGCTGTCCAAATCCAACCGGCGCCATCATGTCCATTATTCTTGTAGACAAGAAGTTCGGCTTTGTTTCAAGCACCATTTGACGGTCTGGATAAAGAGGTGTAAGAGCAGGGAAATGCACACGCTCTTTTGCTGATTCGGGATCATCGCCGTTTACCGCTTCAACGTGCAAAAGCCCATAGTAACGCTCATTTTCTTTTGGCGGGCGAACCTTGCCTGATACTTTGTCTCCGTTCCGCAAATCGAAACGGCGGATTTGTGAAGCTGAGATGTAAATGTCTTCTGAGCTTGGAGAGTAGTTGATTGGTCTCAGGAAACCGAAACCTTCAGACTGGATGATCTCAAGAACGCCTTCCATAAACAGCAGATCTTCCTGTTCTGCATTTGCTTTCAGAATGGCGAAAATGAGTTCTTTTTTTGTCAGTTTGCTGTAATAGGAGATTTTATAATGTCTTGCAAGTTCATAAAGCTCTTTCAATTTCATATTTTCCAAAGAGGAAATAGATACGTCTTTCATAAAAACACCACGCTTTTCATAGTCAATATCTTACTTGCACATGTAATCTGCTGCTTTTGCACAACATCCGCCAAAGCACATTCTTTTTTTAACATAAAGGAACTTCTATCGGTAACACTTCCACCCATGATCGGCGCTTTTGTTAAAAGGATTGTCTTAATGAGTTTTGAAGGAAGCGAGGACAAAAACATGAGAAGATCAATACTTATATCGTCTGTATGCGGTAGAAATTGAAACTTTCCTAGTGCTTAAAAGAAGGAATTACGCAGTAAAATTCGCAGCACTCTTTATTTTTACCTTATTTCAAAAAATTATTCAACTGAAATAAGGTTTTGACACGCAATTGATAGAGTTGACGCTTTTCTGCAAAAGAAAAGCGGGCTCACACCCGCTTTTTCTGTTTGTTATGGACGGATTACAAGATTTGGTTTCTTTTTGAGGCTGTGTCTGCCGTCAACGAAACGGACAGTGCCTGATTTTGCACGGATAACTAAGCTTTCAGTTGTACCGACAGAGCCTTTGAATTGAACGCCTTTTAACAGCTCGCCGTCAGTTACCCCGGTAGCTGCAAAAATCGCGTCATCACCCTTCACAAGGTCTTCCATACGAAGAACTTTGCTTAAATCAAGGCCCATATTATTGCAGCGTGTGATTTCTTCTTCGCTTTGCGGAAGGAGTTTACCGATGATTTCTCCACCCAGCGCTTTTAACGCAACAGCAGAAAGCACACCCTCAGGGGCTCCTCCTGATCCGAAAAGGATGTCAACGCCCGTATGGTCGAAAGCCGTATTGATGGCGCCTGCGACATCGCCATCATTGATCAATTTGATTCTGGCGCCGGCCTCACGAAGTTCAGAAATAATTTTTGCGTGTCTTTCACGGTTTAAGATTGTGGCAACGACGTCCTCAACGTCCTTGTTTTTCGCTTTTGCCACCGCTTTAAGATTATCAATGACAGGTGCTTCAATATCAATGCAGCCCACCGCTTCAGGACCGACTGCGATTTTTTGCATATACATGTCAGGAGCGTTCAGAAGCGTGCCGTGATCTGCTACCGCAATAACCGTCAGTGCGTTCCAGCCGCCGCTTGCTAGGATGTTTGTGCCTTCAAGAGGGTCAACTGCGACATCGACGCGCGGGCCGTACCCGTTTCCGAGTTTTTCCCCGATATACAGCATCGGCGCTTCATCCATTTCGCCTTCGCCGATTACAACGGTTCCTTTCATCGGAACTGTATCAAAAACGTCTCTCATTGCGCTCGTTGCCGCTTCATCAGCCTCATCTTTTTTTCCCCGGCCCATCCATCTTGCAGATGCCAATGCCGCAGCTTCGGTTACACGAACCAATTCCATTGATAAACTTCTTTCCATTTCAACACGATCTCCTCTCCACAAGAAACCATTATGAATTTTGAAGCTGTTCTATTTCTTCGTCAGTCATTCTTTCACGCCAGATTGTCGCTCCAAGCCCCTCAAGCTTCTTCTCAAGGCTGCTGTATCCACGGTCAATATGCTCCAGACCCGTAATTTCCGTGACGCCGTCAGCCATCAGGCCGGCTACCACCAGACAGGCTCCGGCACGCAGATCGCTTGCCTTCACTTTTGCGCCTTGAAGCTCGACAGGACCTGTGATGATGGCAGATCTGCCTTCTACTTTCATATTGGCCCCCATCCGTCTCAGCTCATCAATGTGCTTGAATCTTGCCGAATAGATGGTGTCTGTTACGACACTTGTCCCTTTTGCCCTTGTCAGAAGCGCCGTCATCGGCTGCTGCAAATCAGTCGGAAAACCCGGGTATACAAGGGTTTTGACATCAACCGGCTTTAAATGCTTCTGCCCGCCGACAATGAGAAGCTGGTCGTCGCTTGTTTCGATATGATAACCCATTTCTCTCAGCTTTGCCGTTAACGACTCGAGATGAGTGGGAATCACATTATCGATAATGACTTCCTTGCCCATTGCAGCCCCTGCAATCATAAATGTCCCGGCCTCAATTCTGTCCGGAATGATCGTATGCTTGCAGCCGTGCAGTTCCTTCACGCCGTCAATTCGGATCACATTGGTTCCCGCACCTTTGATTTTAGCGCCCATGCTGGTAAGCAGTGTCGCGACATCAATGATCTCAGGCTCCTTGGCAGCGTTTTCGATGATCGTTTTCCCTTCTGCCAAAACAGCGGCAAGCATAATGTTAATGGTTGCCCCTACGCTTACGACATCTAAATAAATGCGTGCGCCTCTCAGCCTTTCAGCACGCAAATAAATAGCGCCCTGTTCATTGGTCACTTCAGCCCCCAGCGCTTCAAAGCCTTTGATATGCTGATCAATCGGCCGGGGCCCTAAGTGGCAGCCGCCGGGCAATCCGATGACGGCCTGCTTGAAGCGGCCGAGCATCGCCCCCATTAAATAATAGGACGCGCGAAGCTTTTTTACTTTCCCGTTAGGAAGCGGCATGCTGATCATCGACGTGGGATCAACAACCATTTCACCATTCTCAAAATGCACGTTGCCGCCGATTTCCTTTAACAGGTCACGCAGCGTTTCAATATCTGAAATCTCTGGAAGCCCTTCAATTGTCACCTCGGAATTTGCCAAAATGGTTGCAGGTATTAATGCAACAGCACTGTTTTTAGCGCCGCTGATATGTACTGTACCGTTTAACGAGTCACCGCCGGCAATATTCAACTTTTCCATGATAGTCTCCTTCCATAAGAAGATAGCTGCGGAGCTAAATAAAATGTCATTTTATTCTGTCTCTGCAAATAAAGCTCATGTCCAAAATCTAGCCAATTCGAAGAGAAAGAATACAACACATTGTAAAATATCAGGAAGAAAATAGCGAAGCTTTGCGGGGTACAGGTTTCGAAAGTACAGAGACCCACCGGCTCGAGAGACATCGTCGTCATCCGGCAAAAGCAGTACGCAAACCCTTCATTCCGATATCAGCTTCTGCAGCCCAATGATTCCTTCTCTGTAAAGCGGTGTCAGCATTGTAGGTCCGCTGTATCAGATGGTGAAAAACAAAGGCCGCGGCAAACAGGCATAAAGCTGTTTGCCGCCCTTTGCAATTATTTATTCCAGTCTGCCAGGAATTGTTCGATTCCTTTGTCTGTTAACGGATGCTTAGTGAGCGCATGAATGACTTTCAGCGGCATTGTGCCGATATGAGCCCCTCTTAGAGCGGCTTCTGTCACGTGCTGCGGATGGCGGATTGACGCTGCAATGATTTGCGTCTCAAGACCGTGAATGTCAAAAATCTGCTTGACGTCTGAAATCAGGTCAAGTCCGTTGTGGCCGATGTCATCTAAACGTCCCAGGAATGGAGATACATACGTTGTTCCTGCTCTGGCAGCGAGAAGTGCCTGGTTGGCATTGAAGATCAATGTGACGTTTGTTTTGATGCCTAAGTCAGTAAGTGCTCTTACCGCTTTTAAACCATCAGACGTCATCGGGATTTTCACGGTAATGTTCGGAGCGATTTTCGCCAGTTCTTTTCCTTCCTCGATCATTTCCTCAGCTTTCAAAGAAATAACCTCTGCGCTTACAGAGCCTTTCACGACGTCTGTGATCTCGCGAAGACGATCGTGGAATGATACGTTAGCTTCTTTTGCTACTAAACTAGGGTTCGTCGTTACACCGGCGAGAATTCCTAATTCATTCGCTTCTTTAATTTCCTCGATATTAGCTGTATCAACAAAGAATAACATTTTCAAAAAGCCTCCCTGATTAAGAAATTTTCTGAACTGTGAATATGATTGCGCTTTCTAAAGATAGACGGAAAACCGCCTGTCAAGCTGTCAGGCGGCTATAAATGTTCCAATTGAATTAAGCTTGGTTTGAAGAACCAAATTCACGCATTTTACCGATAACTGTTTCTTTGATCGCTTCACGAGCTGGTCCAAGGTATTTACGTGGATC
The DNA here is from genome assembly GCF_023238245.1 of Bacillus rugosus. NCBI lineage: Bacteria > Bacillati > Bacillota > Bacilli > Caryophanales > Bacillaceae > Bacillus > Bacillus rugosus. Next base: position 3,719,975 of record NZ_CP096590.1, read on the forward strand.
GTACTCGTTAGGCTTAGCTGCCAATGTTTCACGAACAGCTTTTGCAGAAGAAATTTGGTTTTCAGTATTCACGTTGATTTTTGCTGTACCAAGTGAAATTGATTTTTTGATGTCAGCAGTAGGAATTCCAGTACCGCCGTGAAGAACTAATGGAAGGCCAGTTGTTTTACCGATAGCTTCCATTTCCTTGAAACCAAGGTTTGGTTCGCCTTTGTAAGGGCCGTGAACAGAACCTAATGCAGGTGCAAGGCAGTCGATGCCAGTACGCTCAACAAGCTCTTGGCACTCTTTAGGATCAGCGTAGATTACGCCTTCAGCGATAACGTCATCTTCTTGTCCGCCGACTGTTCCAAGCTCAGCTTCTACAGATACTCCGTGGAAATGAGCAAGCTCAACAACTTTAGAAGTTGTTTCAACGTTTTCTTCAAATGGATGGTGAGAAGCGTCGATCATTACAGATGTGAAACCTGCATGAATCGCTTTCGCACAAGATTCAAAGCTTGAACCGTGGTCTAAGTGAATCGCAACAGGAACTGTCACTTTGTACTCTTCCATAAGTGCTTTTACCATAGCAACGACTGTTTTGAAGCCGCCCATGTAGCGTCCCGCACCTTCGGAAACACCAAGGATCACTGGAGATTTTTCTTCTTCAGCTGCTTGTAAAATCGCTTGAGTAAACTCAAGGTTGTTTAAGTTAAATTGTCCTACAGCATAACCTTTTTCTTTAGCTGTATTCAACATTTCCGTCATAGAAACTAAAGGCATGTCGAATGTCCTCCTTATGTAGCCTGATTGTCTTCTAGCGAAAAAAGCTTTCCACCCTAGCATGACCCATATATTGCTGTCATATGTAAATACTCAGATCGCTTTTTCTCCATAACTAGAATACCAACTTTTCGACAAATCGGCAACATAATGACATGATTCATTTGTTTCTTCTTTTTGTCAATTAGACTTCAGGGGCAGATATTTTTTCACGGCGTCTCTGATTTCATCGATGTCAAACGGCTTCGCAAAGTGCGTCAAAGCGCCCAGCTCCTTTGATTCCTGGATCATGTCGAGCTCTCCGTATGCCGTCATGATAATCACCCGGATGTTTTCGTCAATGACCTTCATCCGTTTTAAGATTTCGATACCATCCATGCCGGGAATTTTCATGTCCAGAAGCACAAGGTCGGGCCGTTCTTTTGTCACGATGTCAAGCGCTTGCAGGCCGTTTGCAGCCTGAAACGTCTGGTAGCCTTCTTTATTGAATACTTCGTTAAGCAAAATACGTATACCGTATTGATCATCAACGATTAAAATTTTTTCATTCATCATTTTACACCCCAATATTATGATTTTCGTCAAAAGTAAGCAGTAGTGTATGTATTCTGTTTGATTTTCCTATTTCCTTTAATTATAATAGTCTACTTTACGACATTTTCTGAGCATTTTCTCTTTTGTTGTATACTGATATTGTACGTTATAAAGGAGGATTCACTTATGTTGAAAATATTTACGACGCAGTTAACAGGTATTTTTTCCCGCATTCAGGATAAGGAATCTGACGCGATTGAAGATGGGGCGCGGCTGCTTGCTCAAGCGGTGATCAGCGGGCATTCCATTTATTTATATGGAGCTAATGAGCTTCAGGGCGTCTTTTATGAGGCCACCGAAAGCAAAGAACCATTCCCTTCCGTCAAAGCCTTTCCAGAAAGCGCTGAGGAAGTGACAGAAAGCGACAGGGTGCTGATGTTTTGCTCAGGGACCGGCACAGCCGAAGAGCAGGCGCTCGCGAAAGAGCTTTATGAAAAAGGCGCGGGAGTCGTATGCGTATCGCCGGCAGCTAAAGACAGTGCGGGAATTGAACAATATTGCGATGTGCATATTGATTCTAAATTAAAAATGCCGCTCGTTCCCGATGAAGACGGCACCCGTTACGGATTTCCCTCTTTAATGACGGCACTGTATATCTACCATGCTTTATCGTTTACATTAAAAGAAATTCTGCAAGAGTATGCATAATATCTTATTGTACATGCTGTATCTTTCCGGAAACAAATAAAAAAGACTTGCCCGCTTTTGACAAACGGCAAGTCTTTTTTTATTACTTCTGATTTGCAGCTTCGACAGACGCTCCGATAAAGCCTTTGAATAGAGGCTGAGGTCTTGTCGGTCTTGACTTGAACTCTGGGTGGAACTGAGAAGCCACGAACCAAGGGTGGTCTTTCAGCTCGATGATTTCAACAAGGCGTCCGTCAGGGCTTGTGCCTGAGAATACGAAGCCTTGGTCTTCCATTTGCTGTCTGTATTCGTTGTTGAATTCATAGCGGTGGCGGTGACGCTCGTACACCACTTCATCCTGGTACACTTCAAAGGCTTTCGTGCCTTCTTCAAGCTTACAAGGGTAAAGTCCGAGACGAAGCGTTCCACCGAGATCCTCAACATCTTTCTGTTCAGGAAGAAGGTCGATGATCGGGTATTGAGTTGACGGATCAATTTCCGCAGAGTGTGCGCCTTTTAGGCCCAATACATTACGTGCGTATTCAATAGACGCAACCTGCATGCCCAAGCAAATGCCCAAGAACGGAATTTTGTTTTCGCGCGCGTATTTTGTTGCAACGATTTTGCCTTCAACACCGCGGTCTCCGAATCCGCCCGGCACGATGATGCCGTCAATTTCATTTGTGAGCTCTTCGATGTTGCTTTCTGTCACTTCTTCTGCGTTGATCCATTTTACTTTTACATCTGTGTCAAACGCATAACCCGCATGGCGGAGTGATTCAACGACAGAAATATATGCGTCAGGAAGCTCAACGTATTTACCGACCAGGCCGATCGTGATCGTTTGAGACAAGTTGCTGACTTTGTTAACAAGCTCTTTCCACTCTGACATTTCCGCCTCTTTGCATGCCAATTGCATGTGCTCGCAAACAAGCTTATCAAGCCCTTGTTTTTGAAGCTCAAGCGGAATGGAGTAAAGGTTGTCCGCATCTTCACACTCGATAACCGCTTTTGTATCGATGTCGCAGAATAGCGCGATTTTATCCTTCATATCTTGAGAAATCGGCATTTCTGTACGCACGACGATGATGTTTGGCTGAATACCCAAGCTGCGTAATTCTTTTACGCTGTGCTGTGTCGGTTTTGTTTTCAATTCGCCCGCAGCTTTGATGTAAGGAACAAGCGTACAGTGAATGTACATCACGTTCTCACGGCCGATGTCGCTCTTCATTTGGCGGATCGCTTCAAGGAATGGCAGTGATTCGATGTCTCCGACAGTACCGCCGATTTCTGTTATGACGACATCCGCGTTTGTTTCTTTCCCCGCGCGGTAAACACGGTCTTTCAGTTCGTTTGTGATGTGCGGGATAACCTGTACGGTTCCGCCAAGGTAGTCTCCGCGTCGTTCTTTTTTAAGAACTGTTGAATAGATTTTACCAGTTGTCACGTTGCTGAATTTATTCAGATTGATGTCGATAAAACGCTCATAGTGACCTAGGTCCAAGTCTGTTTCAGCGCCGTCATCCGTTACGAATACTTCACCGTGCTGGTATGGGCTCATTGTTCCCGGGTCGACGTTGATGTATGGATCAAATTTTTGGATCGTCACGTTCAGTCCGCGGTTTTTCAGCAAACGCCCCAATGAAGCTGCTACAATACCCTTTCCAAGTGAGGATACGACTCCCCCGGTTACAAAAATATATTTCGTCATTTCGTTTGCTCCTCTCTTCGCTCTTAGCTACATGTTTAAAATGTACTGTTTTATAGAAAATCATTTAGCCTTTTAAATGATTTATAAGAAAAATGAGGGGTGAAAATAAGAAAGCTCCCTTTCAATTTCTTGAAAGGGAGCATAACGCACTATGTTCTCTCTTCGTTTTTGAAGAGCCCAAAATACATACTACATAGTTCGACTATGAAAGTCAAGATTGTTTTGAAGATGATCTTTTACTATTTGAGATCCTCTTCTTCATCATCAAGATCTTCATCATCTTCATCAATAATATCCTCTTCAATCTCAAGCTCATCGTCGTCTTCATCAAGATCTTCATCGTCAAAATCGTCGGCGTCAAGATCAAGTTCTTCCTCGACTTCATCTAAATCGATGTCGTCTTCATCGATCTCTTCAAACTCGTCAAGATCAAGATCTTCTTCGACTACTTTCTTCGCTTTTTTCTTTTTCGCCTTGACGGTCGGCTGAGTTTCTTCGTCAAGCTGATCATACGGATACCAGCTGCGAAGCCCCCAAGTCTGGTCGGAAAGCGCCAGGAAGCGGCCGTCAATGTTTAAATCTGTATAAAATTGAGCGATGCGGTCTCCAAGCTCTTCTTTTGTCACGCCGAGCAAAGATGCAATTTCATTTAAAAGCTCCTGAAAAGGAACTGGTTTTTTATGTTCTTCAAATAATTCGTGAGCGATTTCAACTAAAGCCATTTCCTTTAGCTCTTCCTGTGAATATTGTTTGATACCCAAGGTCGGACACTCCCTTTCTATTACTTATATGTATCTGTTTTATCAATAATGAAAGCGATTTTGTATCGTTCTTATACAAACCATACCTCTCATTATAAACAAAATAAAACAGAATATGCTACCCTTAACAGCGTTAATTTAAATAATTTTACAAGAGTGATCCGACTGATAGAAGTTTTGCGTCAATCCGCGAGCATTCTGGAGATGACAAGTCTTTGAATTTCTTGAGTGCCTTCATAGATTTGCGTGATCTTTGCATCACGCATATAGCGTTCAACCGGATAATCTTTTGTATAGCCGTAGCCGCCGAAAATCTGCACGGCTTCGGTCGCCACCTTCATCGCCGTATCCCCCGCCAGCAGTTTGGACATGGCGGAAGCTTTTCCATATGGAAGGCCTGATGATTCAAGCCATGCCGCCTGATAGGTCAATAGCCTTGAAGCTTCTATCATTGTAGCCATATCCGCGAGTTTAAAAGCAATGCCTTGCTGCTCGGCGATCGATTTCCCGAATTGCTTTCTCTCTTTTGCGTATTGAAGCGCCGCATCAAGCGCCCCCTGTGCGATGCCCACGGCTTGGGCGGCAATGCCATTTCTGCCTCCGTCAAGCGTCTTCATCGCAATTTTGAAGCCTTCCCCTTCTTCTCCGAGACGATTTGCTGCTGGCACAACACAATCTTCGAACATGACTTCCGTTGTCGGAGACGAACGGATGCCCAGCTTTTTTTCTTTCTTGCCTGTAAAAAATCCTTCGAAATCCTTTTCTACAATAAAAGCGGAAATGCCTTTTTTCTTTTTCTCGGGATCGGTGACTGCAAAAACAATGTAAATATCCGCGATCCCGCCGTTTGTGATAAACACTTTTGAACCATTTAACACATAGTCATCGCCGATTCGCTCAGCAGTTGTTTTCATGCCGCCGGCGTCAGAGCCGGACCCCGTTTCGGTCAATGCAAAAGCGCCGATTTTCTCTCCGAGGGCCAGCTGTGTTAAGTGCTCTGTCTTCTGATCTTCCGTCCCAAAGGCAAACAGCGGCCAACTGCATAGAGAGATATGGGCAGAAAGCGTCACACCGGTGGAGGCGCACACTTTCGACAGCTCCTCCACCGCGATGACGTAGGCCAGATAGTCACTTCCGATTCCTCCGTAATCTTCAGGCCATGGAATTCCCGTCAGCCCTAGATTCGCCATTTCCCGAAACAGCTCGCGGTCGAAGCGTTCTTGTTCGTCGCGTTCTGCTGCTGTCGGGGCCACCTCATGCTTCGCAAAATCACGCACCAATTTCCTGATCATCTCGTGTTCCTCTGATAACGAAAAATTCATGGCTTCTCCCCCATTTTCATATCAGCGCCTAAGACGGATTGGGCCAGAAGCTCGGCGACGTCATACGTTTTGACTTGGTCTTCGGCTTCTTTCGCCTTTGTGCCGTCCCCGAGCATCGTGAGACAGTACGGACAGCCTGAGCTGATCACCGATGGGTTGACCGCAAGCGCTTGCTCTGTCCTGGCGACGTTAATCCTGTTGCCCGTTTCTTCTTCCATCCACATTAATCCCCCGCCGGCGCCGCAGCACATGCCGGTTTCACGGTTTCTTTCCATTTCAATCAGCTGTACGCCCGGAATGGCTTTCAAAATCTCCCTAGGCGGATCATAGACTTCATTATATCGGCCCAAGTAGCATGAATCATGGAAGGTAATCGCCTCTTGAAGCGGGTGCTGCGGTTTTAATTTCCCGTTCTTCACCAGCTCAGCCAGCACTTCTGTATGATGGTAAACCTCGCCTTCAAAACCGAAATCAGGATACTCGTTTTTAAATAGATTGTATGCATGCGGGTCGATTGTAACGATTTTTTTGACATGATTTTTTTCAAATTCAGAGATATTCTTCTCAGCCAGCTCTTGGAATAAAAATTCATTTCCGAGGCGGCGCGGCGTGTCTCCTGAATTTTTTTCTTTATTGCCGAGAATCGCGAATGATACGCCTGCGTGATTGAGCAGCTTGGCAAAGGAAATTGCGATTTTCTGGCTTCTGTTGTCGTAAGACCCCATGGAACCGACCCAGAAAAGGTACTCAAATTCTTTTCCTTCTTTTTTCATTTCTTTTACTGTTGGAATCTCAGCTTCCGGCGCCGCATCACGCCAATTTTCACGTTCCTTGCGGTTGAGGCCCCACGGATTTCCCTGCCGCTCGATACTGGTCATGGCTCGCTGTGCGTCGCTGTCCATTTTTCCTTCTGTCAGTACGAGGTAGCGGCGGAGGTCGATGATTTTATCCACGTGTTCGTTCATGACCGGACATTGATCCTCACAATTCCGGCAAGTCGTGCACGCCCAAATTTCTTCCTCTGTGATGACGTCGCCGATCAAGCTCGGATTGTAATCTAGCGCTGCCGCGGCTTCCTGCGATCCGCTGCCCGCTGACGCTGCCGCCAGCTGATTGCCTCTCGTATGCCGGAACGCTGCCGCGGGCACCCATGGCGAGCGCGAGGTGACGGCGGCGCCTTTTTCGGTGAGATGGTCTCTGAGACGCAAAATTAAGTCCATCGGTGACAGCATTTTTCCGGTGCCTGTCGCAGGGCACATATTGGTGCAGCGGCCGCACTCGACACATGCGTACAGATCAAGCAGCTGGGACTGCCGGAAATCTTCAATTTTTCCCGCTCCAAAGCTTTCTTTCGTTTCGTCGGTAAAATCAATTTTTTCAAGCTTTCCGGCTGACTCCATTCTATTGAAAAAGACATTTGCCGGGCCGGCGATTAAATGCGCATGCTTCGACTGAGGCACGTACACTAAAAAGCTCAGCAAGAATAGAAGATGCACCCACCATGCGACATAGAAAATTACCGCCGCACCTGTTTTCCCGACTCCGCTAAGCAAAAACGCGATACCTGATGCAATCGGCTCGCTCAATGAAAGCCCGTGATCATGCCAGATCAGGTTCATCCCGTTCCCAACTAGAACGGTCAGCATCAATCCCCCGATAAAAATGAGAACGAGTCCTGCTTTGAAACCGCGTTTCAGTCTGACGAGCTTCTCAATATAACGTCTGTAGAACGCCCAGCCTACAGCGATTAAAATGAGAAATGTAACGATTTCCTGAAAAAAGGTGAAAGCGGGATAGACAGGGCCAAGCGGCAGATTCCGATCGGGAGCCAGTCCTTTGATGATAAAGTCAATGGCTCCGAACTGAACCAATATAAATCCGTAGAAAAACATGACGTGAATGATTCCGCTTTTCTTGTCCTTGAGCAATTTTTTCTGTCCGAATACATTTACCCATATGGCCTGAAGCCGTTCCTTGATCCGTTTATCAAAATGTTCCTTCTGCCCAAGCCTAATGTAGGCCAGTCTCGTTTTCACCAAGTACACAAACAAATAGACAGCGTAAGCGGTTACAATCAGAAATAACAATGCATTTGCGATGAGAAAGCCGCTCATTCCAATTCCCCCTTTTTACTGATAAAGACCGCGATCCTCTACCCTCGAATCTGTATAAGATTATCTTAATGATAAATAATGAATGAGTGTTCAGTCAATAATTAAATTCCTGCTGTTCGGGCACACTACCTTTACTACGGAAAGGAGTGCCGGGATGAAGATATTTTTCGTAATCCTCATCATTGTGATCATACTATTGGCTTTCATTCTGCTTGATATCTTCATGGGACGCGCCGTTTATAAAAAAAACGCGTACGAGCCTGTTTTTTCAAAAAAGAAGAGTGAGATCGAATTGATCCACTGCGGCGCTGATCTTGTGGAACGGATGATGGAAGACATCCGCCAGGCCGTTTCCTCTGTTCACGTGATGTTTTTTATTATGAAAAATGATGAGGTCAGCCACAATATGTTTACGCTGCTGAAAGCAAAAGCTACATCCGGTGTTTCTGTTTATTTGCTGCTGGATTGGTCCGGCAGCCAAAAAATTAAAAAACCGGCGCTGGAGACGATGAAAAATGCCGGGGTTCATGTTCATTTTCTTAACAAGCCCCGTTTTCCTTTTTTCTTTTTTCATATGCAAAAACGAAATCACCGGAAAATCGCTGTGATAGACGGAAAAATCGGTTATATCGGCGGGTTTAACATCGGTGAGGAATACCTTGGAAAGAAGGCGAAGTTCGGCAATTGGGAGGATTATCATCTGCGTATGAAAGGTGAAGGTGTCCGCGATCTTCAGACACTTTTTACAGCCGATCTGAAACGAAATACCGGATCAGCTGAACTGGGCCCGGATGTTTGGCCGGAACTTCCACAAGGGAATATCTCTCATAAGATTTATGCGACTGACGGTTATTCTCTTGAAAAAACGTATGTGGCAAATATCGCGCGGGCAAAAGAGCGCATTACCATTTGCACGCCTTATTATATTCCGACAAAACCGCTTCAGCAGGCATTGGTCAAAGCAAGAAAAAACGGTGTAGCTGTTACGGTCATCGTACCGATGAAATCAGATCATCCGCTGGTCAGAGAGGCTGCTTTTACGTATTATTCGGAGCTCTTGGATGCCGGATGTCTTATCTATCGTTTTTATCAGGGGTTTTATCATGTAAAAGCCCTGATCATTGACGATCATTTCAGCATCATCGGGACCGCCAATTTTGATCAACGAAGCTTTTTTTTAAATGAAGAAGTGAATGTTGAAATCGATGATAAGGCTTTTACAAAAGAAGTCTATGCCACGATTGAAGAGGATATTAATAGGTCAGCGCTGCTGACAAAGGAGAATTTCAAAAAGCGTACGTTCAGGCAGCGCCCGGCGGAATGGCTTGGCAGAGCATTATCTTATTTTTTATAAAGGGGAGTTCCTATGATTTTCAGATTCGGGTTCGTTTCAAATGCGATGAGCCTTTGGGATGCGTCTCCCGCTAAAACATTGACATTCGCGCGTTATTCCAAGCTTTCAAAGGATGAAAGAAAAGAAGCACTGCTGACTGTGACAAGAGCCAATTTACGCAATACGATGAGAACCCTTCACTATATCATCGGCCACGGCATTCCTTTGTACCGTTTTTCCAGTTCGATTGTGCCGCTGGCCACGCATCCCGATGTAATGTGGGATTTTGTAACGCCGTTTCAAAAGGAGTTTCGGGAGATCGGAGAGCTTGTCAAGGCACATCATCTGCGAACCAGCTTTCATCCAAACCAATTCACTCTGTTCACGAGCCCGAAGGAAAATGTCACAAAAAATGCGGTAACAGATATGGCGTATCACTACCGCATGCTTGAGGCCATGGGCATTGCTGATCGCTCTGTTATTAACATTCATATAGGAGGCGCCTACGGAGATAAAGATACAGCCACTGCACAATTTCATCAAAATATGAAGCAGCTGCCGCAGGAGATCAAACAGCGGATGACGCTGGAAAACGATGATAAAACATATACGACAGAAGAAACGCTTCAAGTCTGTGAACAAGAGGATGTTCCGTTTGTCTTTGACTTTCATCATTTTTACGCCAATCCAGATGATCACGCCGACCTGAATGAAGCATTGCCCCGGATGATCAAAACGTGGGAGCGAATCGGCCTGCAGCCGAAGGTTCACCTGTCTTCCCCAAAATCGGAGCAAGCTGTTCGCAGCCATGCCGATTATGTTGACGCAAACTTTTTGCTGCCGCTTTTGGAACGCTTCAGGCAATGGGGAACAAATATTGATTTCATGATTGAAGCAAAACAGAAAGACAAGGCGCTCCTCCGCCTGATGGATGAATTAAGCTCCATCCGCGGTGTCAAGCGCATCGGCGGCGGCACGCTGCAATGGAAATCATAAATGCGCAATATTAGGTTTACAGGTCGTCCACTCTGGGAACATACGATATATAAGACAACAACCGATGGAGGAGAAAGATTATGAAAAACATCAAGTCTCTGAAAGTAGCCGCAAAGGCATTTACTTTAAGAAATTTGATTTATCTTTATAAAATGTGCCATTCCGGAAGCCACGAGGTTTATATTTATTCAAAGAAAACGATGTGCAAAATCAAAAGCTTAATTGAGCTTGAGACGTTCCGTATGGCTCATGATGAAAAGGAGTATCTCATTGTTGTGGAAGGAACAAAAGCGCCACAGCTGGTTGAAAAGTTCCAAAGTATCATTGAGCCGCCTGAAAGAGAAGCGCTCTAACTTACATATAAAAAGGATAGACATGTATTTGTCTATCCTTTTTCTTATGATCTTACATAATGAAGCTGAACCGCCTGTCCAAATTGTTTCATTCCTTTTAACCGCAGCTTTGTTTCATTCGTCAGTTCGTGAAACAGCGGAATGCCGCTCCCTAAAACGACTGGAATCATGGTAATGATGAATTCATCGATGGCGTCTTCTTTCATAAAGGCATTCACCAGCTCTGCCCCGCCTGCTATCCAGATGTTTAAGCCTTTATCCTGTTTCAAACGGTCAGTGAAGGCCTTGGCTCCCTCATTGATAAACGTCACGTGTCCATCCTGATAGCTGCCGGGCGTTCTCGTGAAAACGTAGCATGTTTTGTCCTGATACGGAAAAACCGGTGTAAGGATTTTGACGTGTTCATATGTGCTCCGGCCTAAGATGACGGTATCAACAGTCTGATAAAACGCACTGTAACCGTTATCGCCTTCACCTTCAAATTCATCCAGCCAATCGATGCTCCCATCTTCTCTTGCGATCATCCCATCCAATGAAACAGCAATGTAGAGCACATTTTTTCTATCCATATTCCCCTCCTAGTGCTGCACCATTTGACCGAATTGCGCTTGATGCAGCCTGCTGTACAGGCCTCCAGCTTCGATCAAGTCTTGATGACGGCCTTGTTCTTCAATACCGTTGTTTGTGACGACCACAATTCTGTCCGCGTCTTTGATTGTCGCCAGCCTGTGGGCGATGACAAGCGTCGTGCGCCCCTCGGACAATTCTTGAAGCGCCTTTTGAATCGCCGCTTCTGTTTCTGTATCAAGGGCAGAGGTTGCTTCGTCGAGAATCAGGATCGACGGATTTTTCAAGAACATCCGTGCAATTGACAGGCGCTGTTTTTGCCCGCCGGAGAGCTTCACGCCCCGTTCGCCGATGATGGTATCCAATCCTTCAGGCATGTTATGGACGAGCTCTTCCAGATGCGCCTGCTTCACAGCCTGCCAAATGTCTTCTTCTGATGCGTCTAATCGGCCGTAGGCGATATTTTCTCTAAGCGTGCCCGAGAATAAGAAAACGTCCTGCTGCACGACGCCAATCTGCCCCCGCAGCGAAGACAGCGTCATGTCTTTAATGCTGATGCCGTCGATCGTAATGTCACCCTCAGATGCTTCATAAAAGCGCGGAAGCAGACTGCAAAGCGTTGATTTCCCCGCACCTGACGGACCGACGAACGCAACCGTTTCCCCCGCTTGAATGGACAGGTTAATGTCATTAAGGACGTTGTGATGGTCATCATAGCCAAATGAAACATGTTCATAGCGGATATTGCCCTTCAGGCCGGCAACGTCTCTCGCATCAGGAGAATCCTGAATATCCGGCTCTGTCTCCATCAGTTCCATATAGCTTTTGAAACCGGCGATTCCCCTCGGATACATTTCGATAATAGCGTTAATTTTGTCAATGGGCCTGAACAGCACATTCGTCAAGAGCACAAACGCAACGAATTCCCCGTACGATAAGGAGCCGCGAATGACAAACCACGTTCCGCACAAAAGCACAAAGAGCGTGACAAACCGAGTCAGCATATAGCTGATTGAGCCGTTTTTCGCCATGATTTTGTATGAGGAAAGCTTTGTGACACGGAAACGCTGATTGTTGACAGCGAAGCGTTCTTTTTCAAACGCTTCATTGCCGAACGCCTGCACGAGCCGGATACCGCCAATATTATTTTCTACCCGCGCGCTGAAGTCGCCGATATCCTTGTTCAGCGTGGTAAACGCTTTGGTCATTTTTTTGTTGAAATAAAGCGCTAGCCATATGACAATCGGCATGATGATAAACGTTAATAATGCCAGCTGCCAGTTAATAAACAGCATGACCCCGAACGCTCCAAGAATGGTCATAATGGCAATGAATAAGTCTTCCGGGCCGTGATGGGCAACTTCGCCGATGTACATTAAATCGTTCGTCAGCTTCGACATCAGCGTTCCCGTCTTGTTGTTGTCGTAAAATCTGAACGAGAGCTTTTGCAAATGGTCAAAAAGCGATTTTCTCATATCGGTCTCGATATTGATCCCGAGCATGTGTCCCCAGTATGTAACGATATACTGGAGTGCCGAGCTGAGCGCGTACACTGCAAATAAGCCGATTGAGGTCGCGATGATCAGCCCCCAGTCCCTGCCCGGAAGCAAGGTGTCAATAAAATAATTGACGATCAAAGGAAAACTCAGCTCCATTAGGCCTCCCGCGATCGCCGAAAAAAAATCGAGAAAAAACAACGTTTTATATGGTTTATAATATGAAAAAAATTGCCGCAGCACTCTATCTTCCCCCAATGCATAAATAACTGATAATATTTCTCAATTATACTATACACCGGCGGTTTTTAAAGATCAGATTTCTTATTTCTTACAGAACACCTGAAAACAGACGGGCTAAGGATTCTTTTGTCCGGTCGGTCATTCCCCTTTTATAAAAGCCAACAGGGCTGAGTTGTTCACTGTCCAGCATATCCTCTTCGAAATGGGCTTCAAGGGTGCGGATCGCTTCGGCATCCGTAAAGAACACGTTCACTTCAAAGTTGAGCTGGAAGCTGCGCATGTCCATATTCGCGGTGCCGACGGAGGCGAGATCGCCATCAACGATCATGACTTTTTGATGCATGAAGCCTTTTTGATAGGAATACACTTCAATTCCCTCAAGTAGCAGCTCTGGGAAATAGGATCTTGACGCGTATTGCGTCAAAAAGCTGTCGTTCTTCTCCGGCACCATGACCCTTACCTGTACGCCTTTTGTCGCCGCTGCTTTGAGCGCCGTGCGAATGGATTCATTCGGGACGAAATAGGGCGTGGCGATCCATATTGATTTCTGCGCTGAAGAAATCATTTCATAATAAAGGTCGCTCATGCTTTCCTTCATGTCAGGGCCTGTCGCGACAACTTGGTAAATCCCCTCCCCTTCCACGGGAACCGGGGTATTGTACACCTCTTGATCAATTAACACTTCATTGGAGACGTATTCCCAATCAAGCATAAAGATGGCGTGAAGCGTTTGCACAATTTCTCCTTCCAGCCGCAGGTGAGTGTCTCTCCAAAACCCGATGTACGGATCTCTGCTGATATATTCCTTCCCGACATTTAATCCGCCCACAAAACCGGTTTTTCCGTCGATGATCACGATTTTCCGGTGATTTCTGAAATTCAGCTTCTGGTTGAAGAACCCGTATTTCAGCGGAGAAAACGGAACGATGTCCACTCCCGCTTGTTTCATTTTCATGATATCTCTTCTTGCCAGTTTGATGCTTCCTGCAGCGTCATATAAAAACCTCACCTCGACACCTTGGCGCGCTTTTTCCATCATAATGTCCATCATGCCGCGGCCAAGCATGTCTGACTTAAACATGTAGTATTCAATATGTATATAAGATTCTGCTTTCCTCATCGCTTTGAAAATGTCCGGAAAGGTTTCTTCGCCGTTTTTCAGCACTTTGATATTGCTTTTCGTATTGATATTCATATGGGCAGCCCTGATGGAATACGTAAAGAACCTCTCCTGATTGTCCTTCAGCCCTGTCACTTCCGGCGTTTCTTCCATGTCAAACAGCTTCCTGAGCTTTTCCCTGTTGTGCATTCGTTTTGTCTTGAACAGCTTTCCTTTAACATAAAGCTGTCCGGAAAACAGATAAAACATGTAGCCGGCGATCGGAAAAAAGACAAGAATATGGATCCATAGCAGCGTGTGCTGCGAGGTGCGGTTTTCAAGGATTAACGAATAGATGCTGAACAAAATAATGCTTACATAGCAAAGCAATCCTCCGTAAAACTCAAGCCTGGAAACCGGAAAAAACCATATGACATATGCCCCGATAAGCATGATATATAAAAAGAAAAATTCCAGTCTCCTTTTCAGCATCCTGATTCTCTCCATTCTGATTCAATTACCTCCGTATTACCTCTTTTTTCTAATCGATAAACCTTCTATGCAAAAAGCCTCTCCGCAAGATGCGGAAAGGCTTATGATGAAGCTTCCTGAGATTGTCCGGGTGTGATGTTCTGGAGCAAGGCCGGCTTGAGGGAGTAGCTGCTTTCGATTTTATTTTTGAAGAAGCTGACGATCAGGCCCGTGACGGCAATCGACACTAAGGAGAAGAGACCTTTCAGCAATCCGACGGAGTAAATGCCGACCAGCACTACGCCAAAATCCAAGAGGAAATTAATCGTACCCGGATTCCATCCGTAGCGCTTTTGCAGAAATAAAGCGAGAATATTGGCGCCGCCGAGCGATGCCTGATGATAAAACATGAGCGACAAGCCGAATCCAATCAGCGCCCCGCCGCAAATCGCCCCGGCAAGCGGTGAAAAAGAGACAGACGGCAGCCAATGATCCGCGCTTGTAAACAGAGTCAGCGCTGTGACTGCAAATACAGTGGATAGGGTGAATTTGATGCCCATTCTGATGAGTGAAAATACGTAAAATGGGATATTAATCATAAAGAAGATAATGGCAAACGAGGAATGAAACAAGTATGTCAGGCTTAGTGACAGTCCCGCTGTCCCGCCGGTTAATACGTGAGAGTGTCTAAGCGTCAGGACTCCGGCGCCTGTCATAAGGCAAGCAGTTAAAATGAATAAAATCCGCTTCATTCTTCACTCTCCTTTTTAGAATGTTATTTCTAAATGCAAACATAACAGGATTCCTGGCCGCTCAGCCATTACCTTGGCAGAAAATATCTTGCTTTTTTATTTTTTCTTCAAACTGTTTTGTAAGACTTGTTTCCATCATCATAAAAAATCCCCCTCTTTCAAGGGGGATTTTTACGAGCGTTTCCGATACACGACATAGCTACGTGTCAGATATTTGAGCGGCAGACTGAACACGTGAACCAATCTTGTAAACGGCCACAGGATAAAAACGACGTATCCTATCATGATATGGATCTTAAACCATAACGGGACGCTCTCCATTAAGGAGGCATCAGGCCTGAATAAAAAGATCTCCCTGAACCACGGCCCGACTGTTGTCCGGTAATCAAACCCTTTCGAATCAATGTTGAGAAACGTGGCGGCAACGCCTGACAGCACCATGAACAGCAGCAGGATGAGAATAAGGATATCCGATGGCGAGCTGGTTTTCCGGATTCTTTTGTCAAACAGCCTTCTGTACGTCAGGATGACAAGTCCGGTACATGCCACAACCCCCGCCGGCAGGCCTGCGCCGATCGCTATTTTATGATAAGCATGCTCTGAAATGCCAATGGAGGTGTACACGGCTTCCGGGATCAGTATTCCCATGAGATGCCCGCCGATAACGCACAGCATGCCCCAATGAAAAAGTGTACTGCCTGCCGCAAGTTTTTTCTTTTCTAGCAGCTCGCTGGATTTCGCCGTCCAGCCAAATTGGTCATGCTGGTAGCGGTAAATATGGCCGCCGATAAAGATCGTCATTACAATGTATGGCATCACGCCCCACAGGATCTGCCCGTTCATGCTTGAACAGTCCCTTCAACGCTTTCACGTACGCCAATGTTCTCCAGCGCGGCCAGCAGCACGTGCAGCAGCTCCGCATATACGCTGTCATTTTTTTCGAGGCGGAATGCCAGCTCCCTCACATTGGACAGATATTTCTCAAACACGTTTCTCGCTGCTTCAATCTCCGCAACCGCGGCAAATTCCAGCATAAGCGGCAGATAATCAGGCAGCTCTTTCTCTGTCGGCAGGAAACCGGATTGCTGGTATGTGTCTTTTAAATGAAGCAATTCAATCCCGCGTTCCCTTTGCTCGCCTGAGTTAAAGTAGGTGACGTACATATTCGTTTTTTTCCCGAAGTCGAACGTATAGACATAGTGTTCAATCAGCGCTTCATGAGAAAAGCTGGCTGATGCTTCGAAAAAGTGCAGCAGCTTCTCCCGGATTTGCCGATTGCCGTTTTCATGGATAAGAGTCTCCCAATCGGGAAGCTCGGCTCTCCACCCTTCATCCGGATAGGATAGAAGAAAGGAAAGAGCGGAGAACGTAATCTGCCGGTCTGTGGTGTTCATCTTGTTACACCTCGTTTCAGAAAGTTAAAAACAAGAGCCGGGGCCGCCTGAAAATGATAAACCGCAGCTCCCTTGTTCAGCGTATAAATCAGATACTTCTTCTCGGTGGCTGCTCGGAATCACAAAGCGGTCATCATATTTGGCGATCGCAAGCAGACGATACATATCTTTAATTTGCTGTTCTGTTAAGCCGACACTGGAGATCAGTGCCGGGTCGATGGATTTATTCGTCTGGACTGCTCTCATATACTGGCGCATGACAGACATTTTCTTTAACGTTGACCGAATATGATCCGTATCACCGGCCGTTAATAGCTGCGCCAAATAGTCAATTGGAATTCTCATTTGGTCGATAGCCGGAAAAATATCTTCCGCTGATTGCTGGCTGCCTTTTCCTTCAAAGAGATTCATAATCGGGCTCAGCGGCGGTATGTACCAGACCATCGGCAGTGTACGGTACTCAGGATGAAGCGGCAGCGCAATCTTCCAGTCGATGATCATTTTATAGATTGGCGATTGCTGTGCAGCCTCTATCCATTCAGCCGGGATGCCTTGTTCTTTTGCCAGTTTGGCAACCTCAGGATCATTCGGATCAAGAAAAACGTCCAATTGGGAATGATAGAGATCCTTTTCATTTTCAACAGATGCCGCTTCCTCCACTTTGTCTGCGTCGTAAAGCATGACGCCGAGGTAGCGGATTCTGCCTACACACGTCTCGGAGCAGATGGTTGGCAGCCCCGCCTCCAAACGCGGAAAGCAGAGTGTGCATTTTTCCGCTTTGTTCGTTTGCCAGTTAAAATAGACTTTTTTATAAGGACACGATGAGACGCAATATCTCCATGAACGGCATGCGTTTTGATCCACAAGCACAATGCCGTCCTCCTCGCGTTTGTACATGGCCCCCGACGGACAAGAGGAAACGCACGCCGGGTTGATGCAGTGCTCGCAAATACGGGGCAGATACATCATAAAGACCTCATCGAATTCTGTTTTGATCGATTCCTCCATCTTTTGCACGTTTGGATCTTCAAGTCCCGTAATGTGGCCGCCTGCGAGATCGTCCTCCCAGTTCGGTCCCCATTCGATATTCATGAAATCCCCTGTCAAGGACGATTTCGGGCGTGCCACTGGCTGGTGTTTTTTCTGCGGGCTGTTTGTTAGTGTTTCATAATCATAGTTCCAAGGTTCATAGTAATCATCAATCGTCGGCTGGTTCGGGTTATAGAAAAGGCCTGCAAGCCGATTTGTTTTCGGGCCTGATTTTAGCTCGAGCTTTCCTTTTTTCAATGTCCAGCCACCTTTATATTTGTCCTGATCCTCCCACTGCTTCGGGTAGCCGATGCCCGGCTTTGTTTCTACATTATTAAAGTACATATATTCCGCACCGGCACGGTTTGTCCACGTGTTTTTGCAGGTGACGCTGCACGTGTGGCAGCCGATGCATTTATCCAAGTTCATGACCATACCGATTTGCGCTTTAATCTTCAAGCCAATCGACCTCCTTCAGCTTGCGGATGACGACGTTCAGGTCGCGCTGATTCCCTGTTGGACCGTAATAGTTAAAGCCGTAGCTGAGCTGGGCATAGCCCCCGATCATCTGTGTCGGCTTGACGTGAATCCTTGTCGGGCTGTTATGAGTGCCTCCGCGGTTATTCGTCAGTTTTGTGCCGGGCACGTTGATGTGGCGGTCTTGGGCATGGTGCATAAACGCCATTCCTTTAGGAATCCGGTGAGACAAAACCGCTCTCGCGACGACAACGCCGTTTCGGTTAAAACATTCAATCCAATCGTTGTCTTTGATATCCGTGTCCTCTGCATCATCTTTATTCATCCACACGGTCGGCCCTCCGCGGAATAGCGTCAGCATCGGCAAAGAATCAAAATACATGCTGTGGACAGACCATTTATTATGCGGCGTCAAATAATTGAGGACGATTTCTTTGCCCTCTTGATCAGGCCGCTTGCTTAGAAACGGACGATGCTGAAGGATCGGTTTAAATGTCGCCATCGTCTCACCGAATTCCATCATCAGTTCATGATCGACATAATAAGATTGTCTTCCGGTCAGTGTTCGCCACGGAATTAATTTTTCTACGTTCGTTGTAAACGGCGAGTACCTGCGCCCGCCTTTTTCTGAGCCTGTAAATGCCGGAGACGTGATGACCGTTTTCGGCTGGGCTGTAATTTGTTCGAACGTAAAGCATTCTTCCTCCCGTTCTTCCGCCAGGTCTTTCAGCTTCAGGTTTGTGATGTTTTCAAGTGATTCCCATGCTTTCACAGCGACTTTTCCATTTGAAGTGGACGATAAGGTTAAAATCGCTTCGGCCGCCTGCTTTGCTTCACTTATATTCGGACATCCCTTTGCGACGCTGTCCGAGGTGATTTCTCCCAGTCTCTTTTTGAGTGATTCATATTCATCGGCGATCGACCAGCTCATCCCTTTTGTTCCGCTCGGTTTTAAACCGGCATGAGGACCGAGCGCGGTCATTTTATAAAAAATGTGCTTGTAATCCCGTTCAACAACTTGGATGTTCGGCATCGTTTTTCCCGGAATGGCTTCACATTCGCCCTTGCTCCAGTCGTTGATTTTGCCGAATGGCTGGGCCAATTCCTGCACGGTGTCATGGAGGAGCGGCGTCGCGACTACTTCTTTTACCGGCTCCATATCGACTTCTTCTGCCAGCTCGGAAACAGCTTTTGACAGTGCCTTGAAAATATCCCAGTCTGACTTCGATTCCCACGGAGCCGAGATCGCTGGGGCAAAAGGATGGATGAACGGATGCATATCTGTACTGCTGAGATCGTGTTTTTCATACCATGTCGCTGCCGGCAGCACGATATCAGAATACAGCGCCGTTCCCGCCATTCGAAAATCAAGATTGATTAATAAGTCGAGCTTTCCTTCCGGCGCCTGCTCCCGCCATTTGATTTCTTCAGGGCGGATGCTGTCGCTGTCGTCATTCATTAAACCATTCGTCGTCCCCAGCAAATGCTTGAGAAAATATTCATGCCCTTTCCCTGAGCTGGAGATCAGGTTTGCCCGCCATACGAAGAGATTCCTTGGGAAATTCACTTCATTGTCTGGATCTTCAATCGCAAATTTCAGCTTTTTCTCTTGAAGCTGTGAGGCCACGTACGCACCAACGTCTTCAGGTGTTGCCCCTGCTTTTTCAGCTTCTTTGTACAGATCGATGCCGTTTTGATTGAACGTCGGGTAAGACGGAAGCCATCCTAATCGCGCTGCCAGCACATTGTAATCGGCGTGATGCTTGTAGCGGGATGACGCACCAATCGGTGAAGCTAAGTCACTGATCGGCTGGTCCTCGTAACGCCACTGGTCTGTCGCAAAGTAGAAAAATGAGGTGCCGTTTTGCAGCTTGGGCACGCCCTCCCAGTCCTTTGCATTTGCAATCGTCTGCCACCCTTCAGCAGGACGGAGCTTTTCCTGCCCCACATAATGGGCCCAGCCCCCGCCGTTTACGCCTTGGGCGCCTACCAGTAATACAAGATTTAACACTGCCCGGTAGATCGTGTCGGAGTTGAACCAGTGGTTGATCCCTGCCCCTACGATAATCATGGATCGGCCGTCTGTATCGATCGCATTTTGGGCAAACTCTCTGGCTACCTTTATGACGGCTTCTTTTTTGATTCCTGTCATCTGTTCCTGCCAGGCAGGCGTGAACGGCTCAGGATCATCATAAGAGACAGCTGATTGTTCGCCGATGCCCCGGTTCACGCCGTAGTTGGCCAGTATCAAGTCAAACACGGTCGTGACACATACCTCTTCGCCGTTCAGGTTCAGTTTTTTTATAGGAAGATCCCGCTCAAGCACTTTGTTTCCGTCATTTGAAAAATACGGGATGCGCACCGTGCCAATTTCGTCCTCTATCCCCAGCACAGAGAGACGGGGTTCAATCGGTTCTCCGGTTTCTTCATCGATCATGTGCAGGTTCCATTTCTGCTTCCCGTCCCAGCGGGAGCCCATTGTCCCTTGCGGTATGGCAAATGTGCTTGTCTGCTCATCCCAGACAGCAGGCTTCCACTGATCATGCTTTGTCTGCCGTCCGATGTCCTTCGCATGCAAAAAACGTCCCGCTGTGTAGATGCCATTTTCTTTTGAGAGTGTGACGAAGAACGGAAAATCCGTGTATTGCTTTGCGTACTCAATGAAACGTTCCGTCGCTTGGTTCACGTAATATTCCTGCAAAATGACGTGACCCATGGCCATCGCAAGCGCCCCGTCAGTCCCTTGGCGGATACTCAGCCAGTCATCCGCAAACTTTGAGGATTCTGCAAAATCCGGGCTGATCGAAATAACCTTAGCGCCTTTATAACGGGCCTCCGCCAAAAAATGCGCGTCAGGCGTTCTCGTTAACGGAACGTTGGAACCCCATGTGATGATATAGCCTGAATTGTACCAATCACTGCTTTCCGGAACGTCCGTCTGGTCACCCCAAATTTGCGGGGATGCCGGAGGAAGGTCCGCATACCAGTCATAAAAACTAAGCATAGGGCCGCCGATTAACGACATAAACCGTGAGCCTGATGCATGGCTGATCATTGACATAGCCGGAATCGGAGAAAAACCGACGTTCCGGTCAGGCCCGTACTTCATAACTGTATAGAGCAGAGAGGCTGAAATCAGCTTCAGCACCTCCGGCCATTCAGCACGCACAAAACCGCCTTTCCCTCTTGCCTGTTTATAGGACTTCGCTTTTTCAGGATTTTCAACGATTGATTTCCAAGCATCCAATGGATTTTGGTGGGCCTGCAGTGCTTCCCGCCACAAATTGATCAGCACACCGCGCACGTATGGGTATTTCACACGGAGCGGGCTGTAGATATACCATGAAAAACTGGCTCCCCGCGGACAGCCTCTCGGTTCGAAATCAGGCATATCCGGGCCTGTTGATGGATAATTCAAGTTTTGTCCTTCCCACGTGACAATTCCGTTTTTCACATAAATATTCCAGCTGCATGACCCTGTGCAGTTGACGCCGTGGGTGGAGCGAACGACTTTGTCGTACTGCCATCTGTTTCTGTATACATTCTCCCAATCGCGATCTTCGCGGCTGGTTTGGCTATGTTTATTTGAATGGTGTTCGATAGGAGAGAAATAATTCAATCTCCTAAACAACGGACTCATTTTCTTTTTCTTCATGAGAGTTCACTCCTTCCGAGTCAGATGATGCTAAGTTCCACTATAAACAGAGACAGCGCATTTCCTTGTGAACTATGTCACACACTCTGCTTTTTTCACAAAATGTTCACAGAAAGGAGAAGGAAGGACTTTCACAGGGATGTGATGAATGAAGGCGTTCAGGCAGGACGCCTGAGTCATTAGCCGCCTTTCATTCAAAGATCAAAAAAACCGGCTCTATTTAAGAACCGGACTCGGCATTTTCATCTTGTGATGTATGCAGATAACGCAAAAATAATTGATAGGAACAAAAGACATTTTGCTGAAGCATGGCCAAAAAATTCATTTGCAGCTGCGCATTGTAAGACATCATTTTCTTAAATATGTAATAAGGAATATTGAGAATCAGAATGTCTGAAGTGGCATTGACTGCGATAAATGGCGATAAATACAGCCCGCCTTTTTCATCAATCGGAAACACATCGCCTTTTTCCCACAGTGCAACGGTTTTCGATCCTTCAGGGAGCCTGCTGTCTATAAAACGGACACTGCCTTTTAATACAATATAAACGGATTGAGAATGTAGAAAGGTTGGAGACTGATCAGATGAGCCGCGGATAAACGTCCCGTTTTTCAGCAAGGTTTCGACAATGGATAGAGGCACTTCATTAAACATAGGGAGTTGTTTCAGAAATAATAAATAGTCACACTGATTCATAGGAAAGCCTCCTGTGCTAAGGATAGCTTTAGTGTAGCTCGAATGAGCCTGTACAGCAGTGATGTATTTCACAGCCTGTATGATGAATGTCACTTATCAGGAGGATGAACGCATTTATAATAAAATAAAAAAGGAGGAGTTCGATGAAGGCGCTGATTCCGAAGCAGCACGGCGCATGGGCGATGCTGCTGACTCCATTTTTACTCGGCATCGTCAAGGGCGGTCCCGTTCTCTGGCATATTCCGCTCTTCCTAGGATGGCTTTTCCTTTACTTGGCGGTTTATCCCATCACGCTCGCCTTGAAAAAGAAACAGATCAAACCCTATCAAAAGTGGGTATATTATTACGGTGTTCCGGCCTGCTGCTTTCTAATTATTTCTGTCTTTCATAAGCCGCCGTTCATCTGGGTTAGCGTTTCTTTATTGCCGCTGTTTCTCATCCATATGTATTTTGCCCGCCGAAAAAACGAACGAGCATTAGTGAATGATATTGCGGGTGTCTTGTTCTTTTGTTCAGGCGGGCTTGCGAGCTGCTGGCTGGGGACAGGAACGCTCGACGGCTGGGCTTGGTTTATATTCTTACAATCTGCTTTATTTTTTATCGGGAGTTCTTTTTATGTAAAGTCGGTGATCCGGGAACGAAAGAACAGGTTTTTTGCATACTGGTCATGGGGATATCACCTGCTCCTCCCCTTTTTATCCGCTCTTCTCGGAGCAGGATGGGCATTTCTTGCTTTTATCCCAAGCAGTTTGCGGGCATGGTTGTTTCACGGAAAGGATTGGTCTGTGAAAACGATCGGTATTCTAGAAATCGTGAATGCCTGCTTCTTTTTTGCCGTCATGTGTATGTTTATCACTAGATAAAAAATCAAGGACCGCTGGCGGTCCTTGGTTTCTTCAGTCAATATTGCAAATCTCCAGCGGACAGTTTTCACACTCAATCTCGCATCGCAAATAGTCCCGCTTGTGCAAAATAATTTTTCCGGATTCTTCTATCGAAATCACCCCTTGTTTGCGGAGGTCCCCCAGCATACGGTTGACGCTTTCCCTTGCCGCCGCGCAAAACTTTGCCAAATCCTGATTTGTCAGCACAATATTAATCAGAATGCCATCGCTTCGTTCCACACCGTAGCTGTTAGATAAACGGATAAGGGTGGAGTAGAGCGCCCCCTTTTTGCCGTGAAGAAGCAGATCCCTGATTTTGGACTGAATTTTCCGGAGGTGGGTGCTCATCCATTTCATAAATTCAAATGTCAAAGCACCGTTTTGGATTAATTCCTTTTCCAGCTTGTTTTTATTAATGACGAGCACCTCGCCATCCTCTAGCACCTTTGCACTGAGCATATATCTCGGTTCTTCAGTGAAAAGTGTTAATTCCCCAACGATATCATGCTTTTGGCAGATTCTAAGCGTCAGGTCTTTTCCGTCAGATGTCAGCTTGCCGATTTCAATGAGTCCTGATTGAATCAGATAAAGCTCCTCTGCATCCATTCCTTCCCGAAACAAATACGTGTGTTTTTCCATTTTTCTTTTCGTACTGATTGATTCCAGCAATTCATGCAGATCGCTGGAAATCAGATCACTATCAGATGGTCGAACAGAGAGAAAATTCATGAGCTCACCTCGAAGAAAGTCACGTTGCGTATGTTTATTGTAACGTGAATTGATTTGCACCCATCCAGAAAAAACTAACAATCTTGTGAATGCCGATGTTAGTTGACGCTCTGACTGTTTCTCTCCGTGTGCGTTTTCATTCTTTCCTGCCAATACATCCATATGACAAGGACAAAGCTGGCTAACGCAACTTCCGAAAGCGCCATAAAGCCGATCGCGTATTGTCCTGTTGCCTGAAAAACACTCGCCAAAATCAGCGGAGGAAAAAAACCGCCTAATCCGCCCATGGCAGACACAATACCATTGGCAATCCCGGCTTGCTTCGAAAAATAGAAAGGCACCAGTTTAAAAACGGTCCCATTTCCTATACCTGAGCAAACTGCCACCGTTAATGACCCAAACGTATAAAGGCCAATCGTCGGTGAAAACGATAAGATAATTCCTGATAATGTAAGTCCCGCAAAAACGACCATCAAGATGCGGAGCGGGCTCATTTTATCAGCCAAGAGTCCGCCTACAGGCCTGAGCAGCGTGGAGACGGCAATAAAGCCAGCCGTCCGCAAACCGGCGTCCGCAGGATTCAGCCCAAATTGCTCAACCAGAAAGTTCGGCAGATAGATGGTGAAAGCGACAAAGGCGCCAAACGTAATAAAATAAAACAGGCTCAAAAACCATAGGATATGATTTCGGTAAACGGCTTTGATTTGAGTTTTTACGGAAACATTCACTTTCTTCTCATGCCGGTCGCCGAATAATACCTGCAGCAATGCGAAAACGGCCAGCAGGACCAGATACATCTGCACGGTTGCTTTCCATCCCGCCGCTTGAGCGATAACCGGCGCCGCAAATGTGGTAATAGCGGTTCCGATGTTTCCGGCCCCGTAAATCCCATTGACGACACCGTGCTTTTCTTTCGGATAATATTTCGGAAGGGATGTCACCCCAATGGAGAATACCGCTCCCCCGATCCCTAAGAAAAAACCGCCCGCGATTAAATCAAACAGAGAATCCGCGATACTGATCCAAAACACAGGAAGTAAAAGCAAGATGAAGCTGATCATGAACATCAGCCTTGCGCCAAACCTGTTCGTTAAATACCCTAAAGGAATGCGTAGAAGCGACCCGAGGATCACGGGAATCGCCGTCACCAGAGAAATCTCACCTTTGCTTAAATGAATATCTAATGTAATTTGGGAAATGAGTGATGAAATCAGCACCCATACCATAAACCCTGCCACCAAGCTTAATGACTGTAACGATAATTGAATGTGTTGACGGTTGATCATTTGGCTTGCCCCTTTCAATGATTCAATAATCAGTCTTATCATACAAAAACTCAGCAAACAGGATTGTGAATTACATCACACGTTTTCTTCATAAAAAAAGGACAAAGCCCGAAGGCTTTGTCCTTTGATCAACATTTACATTTTTTCCGGAGCCGATACGCCAATCAGCTGAAGCGCATTGTTCAGCGTAATTTGCGTTGCCTTCATTAAAGCCAGGCGCGCGCGGCTTTTCGCTTCATTTTCAGGATCGATGACTTTCTCTGCATTGTAGAAGCTGTGCAGAGCAGAAGCCAGATCATAAATATAGTTTGTGACACGGTGCGGAATTCGTTTTTCCGCCGCTTCCGCCACTGCCTCTGGGAAGGCGCCGATCGTTTTTAGCAGGTCATATTCTTTTTCTGATTGAATATGGCTGAAATCAAGATCCGCCGCCGGCTTAAGTCCCTGCTCTTCCCCTTGGCGAAGCATGCTGCAAATACGGGCATGTGCGTATTGTGCATAATACACAGGGTTTTCGTTAGATGTTGATACAGCAAGATCTAAGTCAAAATCCATATGCGTATCAGCACTGCGCATCGCGAAGAAGTAACGCACGGCATCCAAGCCGACTTCTTCAATCAGGTCGCGCATCGTTACCGCTTTACCCGTCCGTTTGCTCATTTTCATTTTCTCGCCGTTTTTGTAAAGATGAACGAGCTGAATGATTTCTACTTCAAGCGTTCCTTTTTCATAGCCCAGCGCTTCGATTGCCGCTTTCATACGCGGGATGTAGCCGTGGTGATCGGCGCCCCAAACGTTGATCAGCTTATCAAAGCCGCGGTCAAGCTTGTCCTTATGATACGCGATATCAGGCAGCAGATACGTGTACGTGCCGTCCTTCTTAATCAATACGCGGTCTTTATCATCGCCGAATGTCGTGGAGCGGAACCAAGTCGCGCCGTCTTCTTCATAAACATGGCCTTTTTCGCGGAGCGCTTCAAGTGCCGTATCGATTTTTCCGTTTTGGTACAGTGAAGTTTCGGAATACCACACATCAAACGGCACACGGAAGTTTTCCAGGTCCTTGCGCAGCTTTTCCAGCTCGTATTTCAGACCATATTCACGGAAAAATGCGAGGCGCTCGCTTTCCTCTTCATTGACGAAACGGTCGCCGTATTCCTCAGCGAGATGCTTTCCGATCGCAATGATATCCTCGCCGCGGTAGCCATCCTCCGGCATCGGTTTTTCCAAGCCGAGCGCCTCAAAGTAACGGACTTCCACAGAAAGCGCCAAATTGTTGATTTGGTTTCCGGCATCGTTAATGTAGTATTCGCGGCTCACATCGTAGCCCGCTTTTGAAAGCACATTGCACAAAGAATCACCGACAGCCGCACCGCGGGCATGGCCGAGATGAAGGTCTCCCGTCGGATTCGCTGATACGAATTCTACCTGGACACGTTCACCGTTTCCGATGTTCGTTTCTCCGTATGCTTCCCCTGCTTCTAATACAGACGGAATCAGCTTTGTTAAATATTGATTGTTCATATAGAAATTGATAAAACCCGGGCCAGCGATATCTAGTTTTTCAATTGAAGCCTTTCCTTTATCAAAATGAGCGACAATCTCTTCAGCAATTTGGCGCGGCGCTTTTTTTGCGATTCTTGCCAGCTGCATCGCCATATTTGTTGAATAATCGCCGTGTGTTTTATCTTTCGGTGTTTCTAAAACGACATTAGGAATCTGGCTTTCTTCAGCCAGCCCCGCTTTCAGAACGGCCGCTTTGATTTCTTCTTTCAGCACGTCCTTCATTTGTTCCGCAATGTTCATGCGTGAGTTCCTCCCTCATACGTGATCGTCATATGATGTAAATGCTGCTGTTCGTCTCCGACATGCATGTCATATGCGATGCTGATACGGCCTTTTTCTTCACCGAGATCAGATTGAATCGATTTTGTGCTTGTTTCCAGCTCAAGCTCACCAAATGACATTTTATATTTAGCAATTGTGGAAGCTCCCGTTATGAAGCGCTGATTCATTTTGACAGCGCCTGACCTCATGACCAGCACTTCGCCTTCGCTTACTTTCACAATCGTTTTTACTTTACCTAAGTCGTGTTCTTCATAATAAGATAGATACACTTTATTTTGTTTTACATAGTAAAATCCGGTGGTGCGGAATTCGATGACTTCCTGGTTTCCGTCATCGCCGATCACAGACTTCACATGGAGTGCTATCGGTGTCTCTTGCTTCATTTTGACACGTCCTTTTCATCATTCCACTTTGACTTGAATAGTATAATCATTCAGTTTGTAAACTTCAACTGCTTCTATCTTACCATCATTGCTCATCAGATTTGAAGATAAACCTCATAAAAAGCATTTCCTTAATAGAAGAGAAAATGATATCACTAATTGCCTTTAGGAAATGTTACATTTTTCCGAAATCTATCATTTCTATTTCACATTTTCTTCAAAATATATGTATTGAATTGGTAATTTATTAGTTTTATCATAAAAGCACAGCATAGATCTGCTAGAAAAAACAAAAAAAGGGAGGATTCAATTATGAAAAAAGCTGTCATTGTAGAAAACAAAGGTTGTGCAACTTGCTCGATCGGAGCCGCTTGTCTAGTGGACGGTCCTATCCCTGATTTTGAAATTGCCGGTGCTACAGGTCTATTCGGTCTATGGGGATAAGATTCTCCAAAAGGGCATAGTCATTCTACTATGCCCTTTTTAGTAAATTACAATTTTTAACTAAAATCTACCTCTTGGTTATACATACACAACCGTTTTACATTTGAATCATATGTATAGGGGATGGTATTTTGTTTATAGAGCAGATGTTTCCATTTATTAATGAAAGTGTAAGAGTTCACCAGCTTCCTGAGGGTGGCGTGTTAGAAATCGACTACTTGCGCGATAATGTCTCCATTTCTGACTTTGAGTATTTGGATCTCAACAAAACAGCTTACGAGCTTTGCATGCGAATGGATGGGCAAAAAACGGCTGCACAGATATTAGCGGAACAATGCGCAGTGTACGATGAATCACCGGAAGACCATAAGGACTGGTATTACGACATGCTCAACATGCTCCTGAAGAAGCAGGTCATCCAGCTCGGGAATCAGTCCAGCCGCCACACGATCACCACGAGCGGAAGCAATGAATTTCCGATGCCGCTGCACGCCACCTTTGAGCTGACGCACCGCTGTAATTTGAAATGCGCCCACTGTTATTTGGAAAGCTCACCGGAAGCACTCGGCACCGTGTCGATTGAGCAATTCAAGAAAACGGCTGATATGCTGTTTGACAACGGAGTATTGACATGTGAAATCACGGGCGGAGAAATTTTTGTCCATCCGAACGCCAATGAGATTCTTGACTATGTGTGTAAAAAGTTCAAAAAGGTCGCTGTTTTAACAAACGGAACACTCATGCGAAAAGAGAGCCTTGAGCTGCTGAAGACTTACAAGCAAAAAATCATCGTCGGCATCTCTCTCGATAGCGTCAATTCCGAGGTCCATGACTCCTTTAGAGGGAGAAAAGGCTCTTTTGCCCAAACTTGTAAAACGATAAAATTGTTGAGTGACCACGGGATATTTGTCAGAGTCGCCATGTCCGTTTTCGAAAAAAACATGTGGGAAATCCACGATATGGCCCAAAAGGTTCGGGATCTCGGGGCGAAGGCGTTCTCTTACAATTGGGTTGATGACTTCGGAAGAGGCAGAGATATCGTCCACCCCACAAAAAATGCCGAGCAGCATCGCAAATTTATGGAATACGAGCAAAATATCATTGATGAGTTTAAAGATCTGATTCCGATTATTCCTTATGAGAGAAAACGCGCGGCAAATTGCGGTGCTGGCTGGAAGTCAATCGTGATCAGCCCGTTCGGAGAAGTACGTCCGTGCGCACTCTTTCCGAAGGAATTTTCATTGGGAAATATTTTTCATGATTCGTATGAAAGCATCTTTAACTCCCCTCTCGTCCATAAACTGTGGCAAGCGCAGGCACCCCGGTTCAGCGAGCATTGCATGAAAGACAAATGCCCGTTCAGCGGCTATTGCGGAGGCTGTTATTTAAAAGGGCTGAACTCTAACAAATATCACCGGAAAAACATTTGCTCTTGGGCGAAAAATGAACAATTAGAAGACGTGGTCCAGCTTATTTAGGAGGGAAACGATTTGTCACCAGCACAAAGAAGAATTTTACTGTATATCCTTTCATTTATCTTTGTCATCGGCGCGGTCGTCTATTTTATCAAAAGCGATTATTTATTTACGCTGATTTTCATTGCCATTGCCATTCTTTTCGGGATGCGCGCGCGGAAGGCTGACTCGCGATGAGCATTTTGGATATACACGATGTATCCGTTTGGTATGAACGGGACAACGTCATCTTAGAGCACGTGGACTTACACTTAGAAAAAGGCGCTGTTTACGGATTGCTTGGGGTAAACGGCGCCGGAAAAACGACACTGATCAATACGCTGACAGGAGTGAACCGTAATTACAGCGGGAGCTTTACGCTGTGCGGCATTGAAGCGGAGGCCGGCATGCCGCAGAAAACATCAGATCAACTGAAGACTCACCGTTACTTCGCTGCCGATTATCCGCTGCTGTTTACAGAAATTACGGCGAAGGACTATGTGTCTTTCGTCCATTCACTTTATCAAAAGGACTTTTCAGAGCATCAGTTTGCCAGTTTGGCTGAGGCCTTTCATTTTTCAAAATACATCAACAGGAGAATCTCAGAGCTGTCCCTTGGGAACAGGCAAAAGGTTGTGTTGATGACAGGGCTATTGCTGCGAGCTCCCCTGTTTATTTTGGATGAGCCACTCGTCGGTTTAGATGTGGAATCAATAGAGGTCTTTTATCAGAAAATGCGGGAGTACTGTGAAGAAGGCGGAACCATTTTGTTTTCTTCCCATCTGCTCGATGTCGTGCAGAGATTTTGTGATTATGCGGCCATTCTGCACAACAAACAGATCCAAAAGGTCATTCCGAT
This sequence comes from Bacillus rugosus, assembly GCF_023238245.1. NCBI lineage: Bacteria > Bacillati > Bacillota > Bacilli > Caryophanales > Bacillaceae > Bacillus > Bacillus rugosus. Next base: position 3,750,318 of record NZ_CP096590.1, read on the forward strand.
TGGAGAGGAGACCGATCTGCGGCGGGAATTTTTTGAGGTGATTGGCCATGAATAACATAGTCCCCATCATGTCTTTGCTGTTCAAACAGCTTTACAGCCGGCAAGGAAAAAAGGACGCCATCCGCATTGCCGCAGGTCTTGTGATTCTGGCCGTGTTTGAAATCGGGCTGATCCGCCAGGCCGGCATTGACGAATCGGTGTTGGGAAAAACGTATATCATACTCGCGCTTCTCTTGATGAACGCTTATATGGTGTTTCTTTCCGTGACATCACAATGGAAGGAATCTTATATGAAGCTGAGCTGTCTGCTGCCGATTTCCTCACGAAGCTTTTGGCTCGCCCAGAGTGTCGTTCTGTTTGTCGACACGTGTTTGAGAAGAACGTTATTCTTTTTTATTTTACCGCTGTTCTTATTTGGAAACGGAACGCTGTCAGGGGCGCAAACCTTGTTTTGGGTTGGCAGATTTTCGTTTTTTACCGTTTACTCGATTATATTCGGAGTTGTTCTAAGCAACCAGTTCGTCAAAAAGAAGAACTCAATGTTTCTGCTGCATGCGGCGGTATTCGCCTGCGTATGCCTCAGCGCCGCTTTTATGCCGGCCTTCACTACTCCGCTATGCGTAATTCACATGCTCTGGGCGGTGATCATTGACTTTCCGGTCTTTCTGCAGGCGCCTCCGCAGCAAAGCAAGATGCATTCTTTTATGCGGCGATCTGAATATTCGTTTTACAAAAGAGAATGGAACCGATTTATTTCTTCTAAAGCGATGCTGTTAAATTATGTGGTGATGGCGGCATTCAGCGGCTTCTTTTCGTTCCAGATGATGAACACTGGCATCTTCAATCAGCAAGTGATTTATATTGTGATTTCCGCCCTTTTGCTGGTATGCTCGCCGATCGCCCTTTTGTACTCTATTGAAAAAAACGATCGGATGCTGCTCATCACGCTTCCAATTAAGCGAAGAACGATGTTTTGGGCGAAATATCGCTTTTATTCAGGCCTATTGGCAGGCGGATTTCTCCTTGTCGTTATCATTGTGGGCTTCATCAGCGGCCGCCCGATTTCAGCCCTTACTTTTGTGCAGTGTATGGAATTGCTGCTTGCGGGAGCATTTATCCGTTTAACCGCTGATGAAAAAAGGCCGTCCTTTGGCTGGCAGACGGAGCAGCAGCTCTGGAGCGGATTCTCAAAATACCGGTCTTATCTATTTTGTCTTCCCCTTTTCTTAGCCACATTAGCCGGCACCGCTGTCTCCTTAGCGGTTATTCCGATTGCCGGGCTGATCATAGTCTATTACCTGCAAAAACAGGATGGTGGTTTCTTTGATACAAGCAAAAGAGAATGGCTTGGAAGTTAACCTGCTGAAGACACATCAATTTTCAACAGTCTCAATCGCCGCGAGCTTTCTGAAGCCGATCGAAAGCACGGCGGATCCTGAAGAAGAAACAATCTATTTTTACGGCGCGGCTGCACATCTGAAGCAGCAAATCATTGACGCTTTCGGTTATGCCGCCGGCAGCCGCTTTATGTATTCAGCGAATCTCTTTTTTGACCAGCAGCTGAAAACCTGCGGAACCCGTTTAATTCACCCATCATGTAACAAGTATTTTCATGTTGATGCCCTGATGAAGACATTTGCAGACATGGCCTTCCCTTCCTCTCTCTCAGCCGAAGCTGTTGAAAAGGCAAAGGATGAACTGCTGCTCAAAATCGAAAGGAAATTTGCTGATCCCTTCTCCTACTCGGCAGCCCGCTTGGCAGAGGAGGCCTTTGGAAACCCGATGTACGGCACAGCCATGTTTGGCCGGAAAGACAGGATACAGGCGATCCATCCTAAACGGTTTCTCGACGCAACGGATTTCATCGTTGATTTATTGTCCCAGCAAAAACAGCTGAACATATTGGGACATGTACAAGCATGTGATATTCCTGGACATGCCTCGCAAACGTCCACCGTGACGGCCGGAAGAATCCTCGTGAACCGACATGTTTTTGAAACAGAGACACGCAGCGCAGCAGGTCCTTCCGTTTTGACACTCGGATTTGACTGCGGAGAAATGAAAAGTGCCAGCGATTATATCAAAATCCAGCTGATAGACGGATTACTCGGAAAATACGGTCATTCCGCTTTATTCAAGCATTTTCGCGAGAAGGATTTGGCAGTCTATCACGTCATCACCCGATATGACATCATGAACAATTTGCTGCTTGTTTCAATATGTACGGATCAGCTTCATGAGAAAGAGATTCCCCCGCGCGTTTTGGAAGCTGTCTCACATTTTTCAGCCGATGAACGGGAACTAGAACAGGCAAAGCAATTTTTACGCAATGAAATGCTGCTGCAATTCGATTCTCCCGAAGGGCTTTTAGCCTATATGGGAATCCTGCGCCGCTTCTCCTGCACAAAAGAAGACTTGCTGAATGGCATCTCAGCGGTTACGTGCCGCGATGTATTGCAATTCATAGCGATTATCAATTATATCGGAGCTCATGTAGTAAGGGGATGAAGAGATGGAAAAGAAGGCCTTTTTTCAACAGCTGGATGAACGAACCGATATCAGATACACAGACAGCGGGCTGAGAATATTCAGATTAAAATTCCCCCCCGCCCATCTGCGGCTGTGCAATGTGAAAATCGATTTTGGAAGCCGGGATGTCTGCTTACAGGCAGAATCAGACGACACGCTTCTTCCGTATGGCACAGCGCATTTTTTAGAGCATCTTCTTTTCTGGCACAATGGCCGCAATCTGTACAGTGATTTTTTTGCGCATGGCGCGCTTTTAAACGCGTTTACCACCTACACTGATACCAATTTCATGTTTACCGCATTGCCGGATCGGCTCAGACAGACGATCCCCATCCTGCTTGATGCGCTATGGAACCACTCATTTGACAAGAAGATGATCACTCAGGAAAAAGCTGTGATTATAAACGAAATTCAAACAGCACACCTCAATCATCAGCTCTCTTACCGTTATCAGCTGATCAGCATGCTTTCTCCCGCCTCACCTGCTGCCGTCTTCCCCGCAGGCAGAATCGAGGATATTGAGGCGCTGGACATTCGTGATTTACAAAAAGCCTACAAGGCCGCCTATCAGCCCCGGCGGATGACGCTGTTTTTGATTGGAGGCTCAGAAGACACAGAAACCCTTTTACCTCCTCACCTCCGGCTGGAAAAGCGCCCAGATCATAAAGCAGAAAGAAGAATCATCTCCGCATGCCCTCCACCATCCCTCTCACAAAAAATGGTGCTGGGTGATGAGGAGCGGATGGAAGACACATGGACCGGATTACAGGTCGGCGCAATTCCCGAGCAAAACGATCTGTTGACATTAAGGCTTTATTGGGACATCGCATCTCGTATTCTATTTCAATTAGATTCACCTTTTTTTCAAGAGATTCAGCAAACGTACCGAATGGAAATCGACTGCTTATCAGCTGAGGCTCACATATATGAGGATGGCGGTTTTTTGATCCTTCACAGTCAAGGGGCGCATTCTTCGGCTTATATCGATGTCGCTTCCTACTTTGTCACACAGCAAAAACAACAGATTGCGGCCTGGCTCCAATACGGCAAGGATTCTTTGACGGACGCGATCATTTATGACAGCGATTATGTTCGTAAATGTTTCGAATGGGCGGCCGAGTGTGACAGGTGCGATTGCACATTTCTCGACATGTACAGAATCATTCATGATATGAATAGTCAGGATTTCTTGTCTCTCATTGATGTATTGGCATCTTCTAAAAAAGCGGTCATTCACGTTTCTCAGAAAGAGGCGATCGGACAATGACAAAAAGCGCTTTCTTTACCGTATTGTTACTGCTCGTGGGTATGGCGGCTTATTCCTTCGGCTGGGTTCAGGCCGTTGCCGAAGCCGCAGCGCAATATGTACAGATAATTAATAATGATGCTTTGCGGCTCGGACTGCTGGCTTGTATTGCTTCCGTTTTGATGCTGCCCGCTTTTCTCTACCTTCACTATGTCACCAAATCTGTGAAAAACATGACAGCAGCTTTTCAGAAACTCACACAGTCTCATCAAAGCTGCTGTGACTTCCAGCATCACAGATTGTGCAGCCGCTATGCAGAAGATGTCAAATCGCTGCGTAACAGCTATAAAAACATCCGCCAAACATACGTGATGGCTGCTTTATTATGCCAAGTCCTCATATTCGGCTGCATGTTCGAAATCGTCAAAGCCATCCCTTTCCGCCTTCATGCGCCCTCTGCCGTTTCAATGGGACTTGCGGTGTTACTGATTTTGTATTTATTGTTTTACATGCGAACGTACTTGCTGCAGCTTTTCCAGCATGGCACCCTATTCAAAAAAATTCTTGCGGGGGCGCTGACAGGAGCCGGGATTTGGTGGATGCTCAGTTTTACCATAAGTGAACTGCTGTTTCTGATCATTCTGGCTGCGATCCAGCAGATCGGATCATTTATTTATAACCGATTCTCTTATCGCAACACCGCTTCTCTTGATCTATAAAATAGCTACATCGCAATCGCCGACGGACCCGTACCAACCGGAATCACCGTCACGGCTGCATAATCACTCGTGCGGTACACAGTCACAGTATTGTCGTTGGGCTGTGCCGCATAAATGTACTGATTGTCGGGTGTTACGGTTAAATCAAAGGCATTAGGAAATGATACGTTTGCAATGATGTTTTGTGTAGCGGTATCAACGACATATAAATTATCAATGAGAAACGGTACACTATAAGGCTCTAAAAAATAAGCTCTAGTGCTATCCGGAGAAAATACAATCGTCCTCAGAGTTTCAAATTGACGGTCAAAGTCTTCTCCTCTGAATAACGGTGACAAACTGATTTCCGTTACACCCTTCGGCCATAGTTCACCATTCATCACGTAAGCAAAATTACCAGCGTAAGGGGTTTGAATTAAACTAGGATATTCAAACGTATTGATGATACTTGCTACCAACTGGCCGGTATTCACATCAAATTTATCAACCGACCAACTACTCGTATTAGCAGTATAGACAAATTGCCCATTTGGATCTAGGGCAAAGTCTGCGGCGTCGGGTACTGAAAAAACATCACTGACTGCCTGAATCGCAAGATCAATCGTATAAATAGAGCCGGCAGTCATCACATATGCCAATTCTCCTGCAGGATCAAATTGAATCTTTCTCGGCCCAGTGCCGACGGTTATTGTATTTGCCACGGTTAATGTTTGATGATCAACCACAGAAACTAGATTAGTATTTCCATGGAGGACATACGTATAAGCTTTATCTAGCGTGACCCCCAGATCAGTTGGCACAGACGTAAAAGGAATAGTTGCAACAACAATGCTAGCTGCCGCATCAATGACCGAAACTGTGCTGTCCCCTGAATTAGCTGTAAAGACATACGATTGAGGGTCTGGCGATGGCGGTAAAACAAGTGTCCCGGTCACCGTGAGCGGACTGCCGTAGAAAGGCGGCACAATGAGAAGATCTTCCACTGTCATTTGACTGAAATCAGGACAGCGGTCAAACTTTGCTGCATAATAAACGACTTGATCAATCTCTTCAGTATGAATCACAGAAACCGACCCATTCCCTTGTCCATATTGATTTCGTACAGGCGACACACTGACAAGAAGCGTAACGGTCCCTTGTACTCTCACAGCATATCGAACACCGATATCTTCTGTTTCCGGTCCAGTCTGGATTAAGCAAGGCTCACTGATACATGATAAATGATCTGTACTCCATGTAACCGCCGCAGCTGCTTCGGCAGAATCAACAGTGAACCCCTCCGGAATGTCAATCGGCACTTGAAACGGTGCTTCTCGGCTGATTTCCTTATCACAAAAACAGAAACAATTTTCCTGTAAAGCAGAAAGATCATTCTTTTTCATGATTTCACGTCCTTTTGAAATACACAGCATGCAGTTGATTAAATCGCGATAGCTCCCGGTGAAACCCCAAGAGATATGACAGTCTCCACAGAGTAATCATCCGTGTTGTAAACAGTGATGCTCTGCTCCAGAACATGAGTTGCATACAGAAATTCGCCATTCGGGGTAAACGCATAGTCTCTTGCTGATTGTGGAACATTTCCTATAACGCCTGCTCCATTCGGACTGACAGAATATAAATTGCCAGTGAAGCTGTCATGTAAATACACCTCTGATCCACTCGTAAACATTACATATTGGCCGTCAGGCTCCAGCTCTTGGGTATTGCTGAGCGTAAACGAATTTAAATCAATAACCGTCAGATAATTGAATAAGAATTCTTGTTCTAATACATACGCATACCGCTCCGGAGAATCTGTTTCTATGGATGATACGATAAGGTCTCTTTCAATCGTTCCTATGACTTCACCGGTGGATAGGTCCACTTTTTGCACTATACCAAAATTAAGAACATAGGCGAATAACCCATTGGGATCAATTGCAATATCATACCCCTCCACAGGAATCGACCTATCCACAGCTAACGTATCAATTCCAATCACATAAATCACAGTACCGGCGAAAACATAAGCAAATTCATGATTAGGGATAAATCTAATCGATCGAGGCGGCTGATCCAGCAAAATAGATGCTGTCACTGTTAATGTGTCATAATCGATGACAGAAATCACATTATTGTTGGGATGTAAAGTAAACACAGAGCTTTTATCTGGAGTTATTTCAATACCTGTCGGCCGGTACGGAAGAGCAATCTTCGTCACAACAGTATGAGTGTTTGTATTAATCACAGAAACTGATTGATCACTTGGATTCGCTGTAAACGCATAAACGGGTTCGGGTTCCGTTTCTGGTACAAGCACAATCGTTCCCGTCACAGATAAAGGACTGCCGTAAAAGGGCGGAACAACAACAAGGTTCTCGATCGTGATGTCACTGAAATCCGGGCAATCCTCCGGTTCATCAGAGTAATAGACGATTTGGTTGATCTCTGCATTGTGAATAACGGAAACAGCCCCGTTCCCTTGTCCATATTGATTTCGCACAGGTGAGACACTGACGAGAAGCGTAACGGTTCCCTGCAGGCGCACTGCAAATTGGACACCGACCTCATCAGGCTCGGGTTCTGTCTGAATTAAGCAACGTTCACTGACACAAGAAAGGCTGTCTGCATTCCACGTGACATTTGCAACAGCTTCAGCCGGATCAACGACAAACCCCTCAGGCAATTCAATCGGTGCTTGAAACATGGCTTCGCGGCTTGTTTCTCCCTCACAAAAACATAAACATTCTTCCTGTGCGGCTTCTGCTTTTTCTTTAAAGGAAAGCTTGTTTTTTCTCATACCTTCACTTCCTTTTTAGACATACACTGCTCGCGCAGATATAACAGAATATGGAAGGTTGTTGTGTTTGCTTGTACAAATTGCCGAGGGTAAAAGCTTCTTTTTGAAATATATCCTCAACATGCGGTGTAACGAAAGAAAAGATTGCGGTTTTTTTGCGCTTCTCATAAGAATGATGATGATAAAATATGACATATATAGAATAATGAAGGGAGGGATTTGCAAACGTGACAAGTGTCATATCTTCTTCTTCCGTCGGAGAAAAGATTAACGAATGGTATATGTACATACGCCGATTCAGCATACCCGATGCAGAATATTTGCGAAGAGAAATCAAACAAGAGCTGGATCAAATGGGAGAAGATCAAGATCTTCATTTGTACTATTCACTGATGGAGTTTCGGCACAACCTGATGCTTGAGTACCTTGAACCATTAGAAAAAATGAGGATTGAGGAACAGCCGAGACTGTCTGATTTGCTGCTTGAGATTGATAAAAAACAGGCTCGTTTAACTGGGCTGCTTGAGTACTACTTTAATTTCTTCAGAGGCATGTATGAACTGGAACGCCGTGAATATGTATTAGCCATTCAGTTTTTTAAAAAAGCAGAGAGCAAACTGATTTTTGTAAAAGACAAAATTGATAAAGCTGAATTCTTTTTCAAAATGTCAGAAGTCTATTACTATATGAAACAAACTTATGTCTCCATGGACTATGCACGTCAAGCATTCGAAATATACAGTGAACAGACTACGTATGATATTAGAATGATTCAATGCCAGTCCTTATTCGGAGCTAACTTTTTGGATTTAAAACAATATGAGAAAGCAATTGCCCATTTTCAAAAAGCTTACTCACTTGCTGAAGCAGAGCAGCAGCCCCAATTAATGGGAAGAACGCTTTATAACATAGCGCTCTGCAAGCAAAATCAAAACAGTTTTGAATCAGCGATCGAGTATGTAAAAAAATCTATTCAAGTATTTGAAAGATCTAAAATGCTCCCTTCTCTGCCACAAGCCTTTTTCCTCATTACACAAATTTATTTTAAATTAGGTAAGATGGATAACGCTTGTGAATATCATATAAAAGGAAAAGAATATTCAACAGCAGCGGGAGACACTGTGTACTTAACGGAGTTTGAATTTTTGGAATCTTTATACTTGTCTGGACCAGATGAGGATCGGATAGAAAAATGTTTTGTATTTCTTGAAAGTAAAATGATGTATGCTGATATTGAAGATTTCGCACTTGATGTTGCTAAATATTATCATCAGCAGGAAGATTACAAAAAAGCATCTAATTACTTTTTAAAGGTTGAAGAGGCAAGACAGCACATTCAAGGGGGGGTGAATTTATATGAAATGGAAGTATAAATTATTACTCGCTTGTTTAGCTGTGAGTGCTCTATTTATCACAGTCGAAGTATCAAATTCATCAACAGAACATTTTGATGTTGCACAACGCGCCATGATCTAAACCCGCCGTCCATCGGCGGTTTTTTTGTCCCCTCTTTGCTCAGCCTTCCATTCCACGCTATCATTTTTTCAATACATCATTGGAGAGGATGCAAGGTATTATATCTCTGGAAAGTGTGAAAACCCACTTTAAACAGTGGCATCGAGAAAATGATGTCATGGAGTTCGAAACGTCAAGCGCGACAGTTGAACAAGCGGCTGAGACGATCGGCGTGATTCCGGCAAGGATCGCCAAGATCGACAACAAAAAGTTCAGGCAAACATTTGGCTTTAAAGCAAGAATGCTCTCTCCTAATGAGGTACTGGAGCAGACAGGCCATGAAATTGGAGGAGTTTGCCCGTTTGAATTGGCTCATGATCTTGAGGTTTATCTTGTTGTATCGCTGAAACGGTTTGAGACTGTTTTCCCCGCATGCGTCAAACTCCGCTATTGAATTAACACTGGAAGAATTATTCGAATTTCTTTCTCAAAAGAGTGGATTGATGTTTGCAAAGACTGGGAATAAAAAAACATCCAGACATAGTCTGGATGTTTACTTATTTCACAAACCCAAGCAGCATCTCACGGATGATTTTGCTGGCTGTGTTTGCCGTTTGTTCTGAGTGGTCATATACCGGTGCGACTTCCACTAAATCAGCGCCCTTCACGTTTACTTCTGAACGCGCGATTTCATGGACGGATGCAAGCAGTTCTTTAGACGTGATCCCCCCGGCGTCAACCGTTCCTGTTCCCGGTGCGTGCGCAGGGTCTAATACGTCAATGTCGATTGTGACATATACTGGACGGCCTGCCAGCTTCGGAAGTACCTCTTTCAGCGGTTCAAGCACTTCAAACTTAGAGATGTGCATGCCGTTTTCCTTTGCCCATTCGAACTCTTCTTTCATGCCGGAACGAATTCCGAATGAATACACATTTTGCGGTCCGATCAATTCTGCCGCTTTGCGGATCGGCGTGGAGTGAGAAAGCGGTTCTCCCTCATAATCAACGCGAAGATCTGTATGTGCGTCAAAATGGATAATCGCCAGGTCTGGGTATTTCTTGTACATCGCTTTAATGACAGGCCATGACACGAGGTGCTCCCCACCCATGCCCATTGGGAATTTCCCTTTTTCTAAAATGCTGTCCACATATTCTTCAATCATATCAAGACTTCTCTGCGGATTTCCGAACGGCAGCGGAATGTCGCCGGCGTCAAAGAAGTTCAGGTCGGCCAGATCACGATCTAAATACGGGCTGTATTCTTCAAGGCCGATTGACACCTCGCGAATTCTGCTTGGACCAAAGCGTGAGCCTGGACGATAGCTGACCGTCCAGTCCATCGGCATGCCGTATAGGATGGCGTCCGCCCCTTCCCACTCGGGACGGCTCGCGATAAATACTTTTCCTGAATAAGCTTCATCAAATCTCATCTATAATACCCTCGCTTTCCTGTAAAAAAGCGCAAGATTCGCTCCTGCGCCATACCTTCATTATTTAATCAGGTCACTCACAAATTTCGGCAGAACAAACGCCGCTTTATGAATATCTTTTGTGTAATATTTCGTATCAATATCGAAGAAACGGCTGTCTTCCACTGCAAGCGGATCATATTTTTTCGAGCCGATTGTAAATGTCCACAAACCGCTTGGATATGTTGGAATGTTCGCCGTATACAGTTTCGTAATCGGGAAGATTTCCTTCACGTCGCGCTGTACATTTGTGATTAATTCCGGTGTAAACCATGGGTTGTCCGTCTGAGCGACGAAAATGCCGTCTTCTTTCAGCGCCTTCGCGATTCCCGCGTAGAATCCTTTTGTAAACAGGTTTACAGCAGGTCCGACAGGTTCAGTTGAATCAACCATGATCACGTCATATTGATTTTCAGATTTCGCAATGTGCATAAATCCGTCATCCACCTGCACCTCAACGCGCGGGTCATCCAGTTTACCTGCAATAGAAGGAAGGAATTTTTTAGAGTATTCGATGACCTTGCCGTCAATATCAACAAGTGTCGCTTTTTTCACGCTCGGATGCTTCAGGATTTCTCTGATGACGCCGCCGTCACCGCCGCCGACAACAAGAACGTGCTCCGGATTTGGATGCGTAAATAATGGGATATGCGCCACCATTTCGTGGTAAACGAATTCGTCTTTTTCAGATGTCATCACCATGCCGTCCAAAAACAGCATGTTGCCGAACTCTTCTGTTTCCACCATTTCTAAATGCTGAAACTCCGTTTGTTCTGTATGTAACGTTTTATTAACCTTCAATGTAATGCCAAAGTTTTTTGTCTGCTTCTCTGTGTACCAAAGTTCGCTCAATTGTCATCTCCCTTTCAAGGCTGTATTCATTTATTGTAAGCGTCTTATCAGCTTTTATTCTCGGTTGAAATCTCATTTTCACCTAAGGAAAAAGTATAGAGGATGACGGGGAAAAAGTAAAGATACGTCCTTGTTCTGCGATGTTTAAAAACGGTCTTTTTTTCTCATAATAGTAGAAACATAAAAAAAGGGGGAACCCGTTGTGGATGCAATGACAAATAAACGGCTGAGACTGACGCTGAAAACCGTTCGCGCCTTTATCTTTTTAGGGGCTTTGGCGGCCTTTGCGGCAGCTGCTGTGTTTATGACTGTCATTTTGATAGCCAAATACCAGGGCGCTCCCTCGGTGCAAGTGCCGCAATCCACGATTTTGTATGCGAGTGACGGCTCAAAGCTCGGGGAAACGAATTACGGCGAAAAGCGCTATTGGGTCCCCTTAAAGGACATGAATCCGACGATTGTAAAAGCGACAGTGGCGGTTGAAGACCAGAATTTCTACGATCATCACGGCTTTGATTATAAACGTATGGCGGGTGCGGCGCTTGCTGACCTGAAAGCATTTGCCAAGGTTCAGGGCGCAAGCACCATCACCCAGCAATATGCGAGAAACTTATACCTTGAACACGATAAAACGTGGAAACGGAAATGGAATGAGGCGTTCTACACAATCCGTCTGGAACAGAACTATTCTAAGGACGAGATATTAGAAGGCTATTTAAATACGATTTACTACGGCCACGGCGCCTACGGCATTGAAGCCGCCTCCCGCCTGTATTTCGGCAAGCATGCGAAAAACCTGACGGATGCGGAAGCCGCGTTATTGGCGGGGATCCCGAAAGGCCCTTCCGGCTATTCGCCGTATGTCAATGAAACAAAGGCCAAGGAGCGCCAGAAAACGATTGTGCGGATGATGGAAAAACAGCGAATGATCAGCCATAGGAAAGCGGATGAACTGATCAAGGAACCTCTTTCCTATCAGCCTTTGAATAAACAAGTTTCCAAGAGAAAGGCCCCTTATTTCTATGACAATGCGATGAGAGAGCTGGAGAAAAAGCTCGGCATGACGCGGGAACAAATTGAAACGAGCGGGTTAAACGTTTATACAACAGTAGATAAACGGATGCAGCGCATCGCCGAGGAGACCATTACCGAAACCGTCAACGCCGGCTCTGACATTCAAGTCGGATTTTCAGCCATTGATCCGCGCACAGGAAACGTTCTCGCTCTTGTTGGCGGCAGGGATTATCAAAAAAGCCCGTTTGACCGGACGACACAGGCGAAGCGACAGCCTGCTTCGACGATCAAGCCACTGCTGTACTATAAAGCGATTCAGAGCGGATTTACGCCAGTCACCTTGATGAAGAGCGAAGAAACTGAGTTTCAAATTGATGCAAAGGGAGAAACCTATTCTCCAAGCAACTATAACGGATACTACGCTAACAAGCCGATTACGCTTCTGCAGGCGCTGGCGCTTTCCGACAACATTTACGCTGTGAAAACACATCTCTTTCTAGGCACGAATAAGCTCGTACAGGCAGCAAAGGAATTCGGCATCACTGCGCATCTTCAAGCACTGCCGTCCCTGGCGCTCGGCACCGAACCCGTTCGCCCGATTGAGATGGTTAACGCTTATGCCATGCTCGCAAATGGCGGGAAGAAAATCGAACCGACTTTTATTTCAAGAGTTACGGACGCGGCAGGACATGTGCTGTACGAAAACCCGAATCAACATAAACAGGTGCTTGATGAAAAAGCCGCCTTTGTCACGGCGAGTATGATGACAGGCATGTTTGATACGGATTTAAACGGCTATACGTCGGTAACCGGACGAACGATCGCCAACCGCCTGACAAGAACGTACGCGGGAAAATCAGGAACCACCAGCGCAGACAGCTGGATGATCGGCTTCAATCCTAGGCTGGCCGCAGGTGTATGGACCGGCTATGACAAAAACAGCACCATCGACTCGGTCGAAGAAAAAAGCTACGCCAAAACGATTTGGGCTGACTTCATGGAAGATGCGCTCAAAGGAGAACCGGAAACTGCATTCAAACCGCCAAAAGGCGTAACCGGCGTGTATATTGATCCGGCAACAGGCTACACATCCGGCCCCGGCTGTGCAGCCAAACATTACACGTATTTTGTGAAAGGCACTGAGCCATCAAACGTATGCTATGGGGCAGAACCAGCAAAACAAACAAAAGAGCTGCATCCAGTCAAAGAGAAGCCCGCTTCCCCAAAAAAATGGTGGGACAAATGGCTGGGGCGGAATCATTGAAATAACCCGGCTCCTCAGAGGCCGGGTTATTCGTATGGTTCCTTCATCATCCATGGAAGCCATGTTACGCAATCAAATCCAGTCACCGGTTTCGACATCATATCTCCCTAAAAATGAAAAACCCCGAGTCTTGTTTCGGCTCGGGATTTTCCATGTCCTATTTCTGTATCACCAGTTTACTCAATGTTTACAAAAAATAGTTCAAATTTTCTAAAAGTTCACAGAAAGTTCACAAATTAATTATTTTCCGGAAGCAGGCCTGTTTTTAATTCATCTGAAGACCGGTCCCATAGGCCCTGATCATGATTTTTCAAAAACTCGCCGAGCACACGCTTCGAGCTGTCGTCCATTTTATCAATGATAATTTTCCGTTTCATTGATTTATCCATTAGATTCACATGCTCAGGCAGCGATTTGTAGCCTCTTCTGATGCTTCTGTCGACCGTCATTTCACAGGCTGTCACCCCTGCGTAATAAGGCCCCTCTTCTCTTCTGTCAATCGTCACCCACACAAGCCAGTATGGTTTGCCGTTTGGAACTTCTTCTTTATTCGGCAGAAATTTAATTCCTTTTTCAACGGTGCTGCGGGCGTGCATGGCGCCAATATCAACGAATGCTTCTTTTTCCTCTACGTCTACGAATACGGGAGAAATGTTATCGAGGCTGAGTGCCCCTACACCGAAGCCGCCGTGTCCGTCTGTCGGGTCACTTTTGATAATATTAAACCCGATTGATTTTTTCTTTTTTTCTTCCATGAGTTCTACCTCCTACAAAAGCGGTTGAAATATTGCTGAAAACAGCTTTAAAATCGAATCTCTTCCGGCATTGAGCATCGGCCAAAGCACGTAAGATCCGAGCGGTGTCACAAACAGAACCAAAAAGACGATAAAGCCGTAGCTTTCCGCCTGCGTCATCTTGGCACGGACCCCCGGCGGAACTAGATCTTCAATAATCCGATAACCATCGAGCGGAGGAAGCGGCAGCAGATTAAATAAAAACAAGACAAGGTTCAGCTGTATCCAAATGGAAAAAAACTGATCCAGCCCCGTGCTGAACGCCGCAAACAGCTCCATTCCGTATGCATGCATCAACACTAACAAAAAGAAACCGATAAACGCAAGAATCAGGTTACTGACGGGTCCGGCGATAGATACGAGCACACCGGCAAGCCGCGGTTTCTTAAAGAAGCGGCGATTAACGGGAATAGGGCGCGCCCATCCGAAGCCGGCCACCAAGATCAAAATGGTTCCGAACGGATCAAGGTGTTTAATGGGATTGAGCGTCAGCCTTCCTTGTCTTTTCGCCGTATCGTCACCGAATTTGTATGCGACATAAGCGTGGGCAAGCTCGTGCATCGTAAACGACACAATTAACGTGATGACGAGGTATGGCATTAAAGATAACGGATAATATAAAAAACGGTCCAAGTGAGATATCCCTCTTTCTAAAAATGCAAGAATTTACTTTATTCAGTATACTATAAGAAGCCTCTTTTTCTAAAGAGAGGAAACGAGATAAAGGAGGATTCAGCACCCATGCCATACGTAACCGTCAAAATGCTCGAAGGCCGTACAGACGAGCAAAAACGCAATCTTGTCGAGAAAGTAACAGAAGCTGTAAAGGAAACTACAGGTGCTTCTGAAGAAAAAATTGTTGTATTTATAGAAGAAATGAGAAAAGACCATTATGCAGTCGCAGGCAAACGCCTGAGTGATATGGAATAGTCTCTATAAAGCCGGGGCTTTGCGCACCGGCTTTTTCTATCCCTATTGGGTCAGCTTCTCAATAATCGCTAAGAATGTCTTTTTCTCTTCGGCTGTCAAACGTTCAAACATGCCGTCAATCAGCTGCTGGCGGTTTTCGATCATTTGCTCAGCCGCTCCCCGGCCCGATTCAGAAAGCGTAATCCATACAGTACGGCGGTCATTGTTATTTCTGGATCTCTCAATAAACCCCTCCTGTTCTAAATGGTTCAGAGCGGTTGTTGTGGCAGAGGGAGACAGTGTGACTTCCTTCAGAATATCCTTTATGGTGCAGCTCCCATGTCTGTATATGATCCGCAAAATAAATCCTCTTACATTATTTACGTGTTTCGGAACGGTGGCTTCATCTAATTGCTTCGTGCTTTTCAAATATTTTGTAAGTGCGTGATCCAGCAAATTTGCTTCCAGTTTGTCATGGTCCATGTAGATTTCCCCATTTCGAGATGCATTCATAACATACGAACGATATGATTTACTTATTATTTTACTGATTCCGGATAGGGAAAGTCAAAAAAGCAAAATGAGAATTCACAGCTTTTCTCCTAGATCCTTCGATTTTTCACCTGTTTGACAAGGTTATCTTTAAACGTCTGAAAAGGAACGTGTTCATTCTGCTGATCTCCGAATTGGCGGACGTTTACTGCGCCTTCCTGTTCTTCATGATCCCCTAGCACCAGCACGTACGGGATTTTCTGCACCTGTGACTCTCTGATTTTGTAGCCCAGCTTCTCATTGCGCTCATCAATGCCAGCTCTTATCCCCAGCTGCTTCAGCTCTGCCTGCACCTTTCTGCAATAGTCCAAATGAACGTGCGAAACCGGTATGATTTGAACCTGAATCGGTGCGAGCCAGGCTGGGAATGCCCCGCCGAAATGCTCGATTAAAATGCCGAAGAAACGGTCGATTGAGCCGAATACCGCTCTGTGTATGACAACAGGACGAACCTTTTCATTGTGTTCATTAATATATGTTAAATCAAATTTTTCCGGCATTTGAAAATCAAGCTGAATTGTCGCACATTGATGGCTTCGTTTCAGGGCATCCCTTATGTGAAAATCAATTTTCGGACCGTAAAACGCTCCATCGCCTTCATTGATCTCATAAGGCAGACCGAGCTCCTCAAGGACGTTTGCCAAGGCACGTTCCGAAGCTTCCCAAAGGCTGTCATCGCCTAACGAATCCTCCGGGCGAGTCGAGAGTTCGACAGAATACTCGAAGCTAAATGTACGATATACCTCATCAATCAATCCAATCGCTTCTTTGATCTCACTCTCAATCTGATCCTCCCGAACAAAGATATGGGCGTCATCCTGGCAGAACGTCCGGACGCGAAGCATTCCGTTTAGAGCGCCGCTGTATTCATGGCGATGCACCTGGCCAAATTCCGCCATGCGAATCGGCAGATCCCGATACGAATACAGGCTGTTTTTAAAGATGAGCATATGTCCGGGACAATTCATCGGCTTCATTGCGAAACTTGTATCATCCACTTCTGAAAAATACATATTGTCGCGATAATGGTCCCAGTGTCCTGACTGCTCCCATAACCGCTGATTCATCATAAACGGCGTACGCACCTCATCGTAGCCGGCCTTTGTTTGCAGCTCACGCGAGAAGCGTTCCAGTTCATTGCGGACAATCTGCCCTTTCGGCAAGTAAAACGGCATCCCCGGCGCTTCTTCAGAAAACATAAACAGCCCTAGTTGTTTGCCCAGCTTGCGGTGGTCTCGTTTTGCCGCTTCTTCCAGCATATGCAGATGCGCATCGAGATCTTTTTTCTTGTGAAACGCAACCCCGTACACCCGCTGCAGAACTTCATTTTCGCTGTCTCCGCGCCAATAAGCGCCCGATAATCTTGTCAGTTTGAACGCCTTGATCATTCCTGTAGAAGGAAGATGCGGCCCGCGACACAGATCAATGAATTCTCCCTGCTGATACAGCGAGATATCCTCTCCGCGCGGAATATCCTTCAAAATCTCCAGCTTAAACGGCTCACCTTTTTTGGCAAACAGCTCTTCAGCCTCTTCGTAGGAAACCTCAATTCGTTTAATTTCCAAGTTTTCATTTATAATGTTTTTCATTTCTTTTTCGATGGTTTCTAAGTCTCCTGATGTCAAGCTTTGCTCAAGCTTCATGTCATAGTAGAAGCCGTCTTCAATCACTGGACCTATCCCCAATGACACTTCGCCGTGCAGACGTTTCACCGCTTGAGCCAGTACGTGCGCTGATGTGTGGCGAAGCACCTGCAAGCCTTCTTGGGAATCAAGTGTGATAATCGAAAGCTCAGCATCCTCCTCCAGCTTGAAACTGAGATCGACGAGCTTGCCGTTAACCTGACCCGCTGCCGCCTTCTTTTGCAGACTGGAACTGATAGAACCAGCTGCTTCTTTGATTGTGATGCCTTTCGGATATTCCTTGATCTGTCCGTCCGGAAGCTGAATGTGTACATGTTTACTCATTTTTAAACACTCCTTCATAATTGTTTATATAAAAAAACACACCCGTCCCGCTGTAAGGGACGAGTGTGTGATTAACCCGTGGTTCCACCCAAATTCCCGACAAACGCTATGTTGTCGGCTTGGTGCTGTAACGCAGCATAGACGGCATTGGATACTTTAGTTCCCCAATGCTGCTCCAAGGCGGTAAATGATCATCCTAAGCTGGGAAGCTCTCACCTTTCCTTCCCTCGCTGAAAACCGTAATAATCATTCATGTCCTTTTCATTGCATGTATTCAATTCATAAAAAAACACACCCGTCCCGCTGTAAGGGACGAGTGTGTGATTAACCCGTGGTTCCACCCAAATTCCCGACAAACGCTATGTTGTCGGCTTGGTGCTGTAACGCAGCATAGACGGCATTGGATACTTCAGTTCACCAATGCTGCTCCAAGGCGGTAAACGATATTCCTAAGCTGGGAAGCTCTCACCTTTCCTTCCCTCTCTGAAAACCGTAAATATCATTCATGTCCTTTTCTTCGCATGTATTTAGTTCATATAAAAAAACACACCCATCCCTCTAAAAGGGACGAATGTGTTTATTATCCGTGGTTCCACCCAAATTCCCGATCAACACACATGGTGTATCGGCTTTAAGGTGCTGTAACGCAGCATGACGGTATCAGATACTTGATTTCCCCGATACGGCTCAAAGGCGGTAAGCTGCTTTCCCTGCGTTAGGAAGATCTCAGCTGTCCTTCCCTCTCTGGAAACCGTAAAAAGCATCTCATGTCCTTATCAGCGCCTGTATACATTACTGATCGTTTGGTGATTTCATATATTTTACAATACATTTCCTGATACAGCAATCTGTTTTGTTAAAAAAAGCAAAAGAAACGGTTCATTTCTTTTGCTTGGTATGGTTAACAAATCTGCTTCAGTTCCTCTATGTATTGAAGCGCTTCGTCATATTCTTCATTTGTATACTTTTGCTTGCTTTTGATTGTAAAGACTTTTTCTTTCTTTTCCTCATCCTCAAGCCCGTCAAAGTAAAGGATCGTGGAAACCAGCTCTAAAAATCGTGATGAACGGTTGTTTACACTTTCGATATACCCTTTGATATCTGGCATATCTAAATCAGCATGGTCTAAAAATTCAGAGCCTGTCTCAGTCAGGGAATAACGGTATTGAAAGTAGCCGCCCTTTTTTTCCTTCACCTCATGCAGAAATCCAAGGTTGCACAGCTCTTCAATCTGGAGCGTCAGTTCCTCTGAATACGGTCCGTAAAAGTGAAAATCATATTTCTCATAGAAAGGAAACTGCATTTTCTTTGCGATATAAATCATTTTCTGCAGCTTCTTCCGCCCGATGATTTCTCCAGAATCCGAGAACACCTTCATCAGTTTTGCATGTTCTTTCAACAAATTCCCGACATCTCCTTTTTCCTTCTTTCCAATTTCTATGTCAGTCCCAGCAGCTGCCGGATTTTCATTTTCGCTTCCGGATGTTCAGAGCCGTCACAAATCAGGTCCTTCGGATAGTACAGCTTGTGGTCCGTCCGCCGTTTTCCGGAGATGGATTCCACAATAGCCGATTGTCTGGACAGCTCTTTAATTTGGCCGTTTTGCGTCAAGAGATGGATCGGCAGACGCTCCTCTTCCTCTCCAGGACGGTAAAAATCGTATGGCAGATCTGAAGAAGAATCAACGACCAAATAATAGCTCGGATCGATTCCCGCCTCTTTGAACAATGAGGTCAGCTCAAAATAAGCCGACATTTCTTCATTCGGATTGAATTCAACGTATTGGAACAGCTGGCGGTTAATGAATCTGCGGCACAAATCGGATAGAATCGAATCTTCTTCATCCTCCCAGGCCTGGAAGTAATACAAAATAATAGATTCATCCAGCTTCACATAATCCTCCAGTGTCAATTTCCCTTCAAAAATAGAATAGAAATGGACCGGAGCGTGAGTGAAGACATAGCCTTCATCGTGCAGCTGCTTCGCCCTGTGAAGAATCTTCGTTAAAATAACCTCTGCGCTTCTTGTCACAGGATGGAAATACACCTGCCAATACATTTGATAGCGGCTCATGATATAGTCTTCGACAGCGTGCATCCCGCTTTCTTTAATGACGATCTGATCCTCGCGCGGGCGCATCACCCGAAGAATCCGCTCCATATCAAAATGGCCGTAGCTGACGCCCGTATAATAAGCGTCGCGCTGCAGGTAATCCATGCGGTCTGCGTCTATCTGACTCGAAATCAGGCTGACCACTTGCTTGTTTTTATATGTTTTGGCAATGACTTCAGCAACATCCTGCGGGAAACTAGGGCTCACTTTTCTAAGCACCTGATTGACCTCTGTATCCCCCAAAATGATATCTCTTGTAAAATCTTCGTGGTCAAGGTGAAAGACTTTCTCAAATGAATGCGAGAACGGCCCGTGCCCGAGATCATGAAGCAGCGCCGCGGCCAAACAGAGTTCGCGCTCACTGTCATCCCATTCAGGGCGGCCTTTAAAGACGTCATCAACCATTCTCCTGACAATTTCATAGACACCGAGAGAATGGTTGAACCGGCTGTGCTCAGCGCCATGGAACGTCAAATACGTCGTGCCGAGCTGCTTGATTCTGCGGAGACGCTGAAATTCACGGGTCCCGATCAAATCCCATATCAGCTTGTCCCGTACATGAACATAGCGGTGCACCGGATCTTTAAACACTTTTTCTTCTGATAATTTTCCATTTGGATACGCCATCGTCATTCCCTCTTTTTTTTAGCCGTGTTTCTATTATATCGACTCTATTCTTTGAAAACATCCTTGAATTTGCCCGGCGATTTGTTCCATCTTCACGAAAAACACATGATGTGAAGCAAAAAAGCCTGACCCGAAGGCCTAGGCTAAGAAAAAATATGTTTTTACTTTTTTATTTTCTTTTTTACTTTGTCAATCAGCTCATCCTCTGTCGGAGCTGACAGCGGGCGATTGTTCACAAAAGCAAATGATTTTTTCCGTCCGGGCCCGCAATAAGATTGGCATCCTACCTCAACCTTTGCGTCCGGGTCCACTTCTTTTAAACGCGGCAGCAAGGTTTTGATATTAGTGGCTTGGCAATCATCACACACTCGAAATTCATTAGCCATGACGTACGCTTCCCTTCATTTCTATGTTCATCTATGTGAATAACCTAAAATGCTTTTCAAAAAAATCACATCACTCTTCATTTTACAAGGATTCGACTGTTCCTGCAAGCCGCTCCATCCTTCGTATCTCCTATTCTTTCAGCCAATTTGTATAAATATTTTCCAACCTGGACATTCTAATACCATGAAAAGAAAAATGGGAGTTGAGATAAATGACAAAACAGCGACAAGACGCTTGGTCAGAAGAAAATGATCTGCTTTTAGCCGAAACAGTGCTTCGGCATGTAAGGGAGGGCAGCACTCAGCTGAACGCCTTTGAAGAAGTCGGCGATAAATTAAACCGGACATCTGCAGCCTGCGGATTCAGATGGAACGCGGTAGTCCGCCACCAATATGAAAAAGCGCTGCAGCTTGCGAAAAAACAGCGAAAACAGCGGATGAGAGCGCTCGGAAACGGACAGTCTGCGAAAAAAAGGCTATTATATCAGCCTCCTGCGGTTGATCCTGAAATCATTCAAGATTCCGCTGCAGAGGAGCCGGTTAAAACAGACGCACCATCAGCTGAGAATGAGCAGCAGCCTTTAATGTCAGGCGAACACATGCCTTTTGTAGATGAAAGCTTTAAGGAAGAGTTAGCTAGTCTATCACACTTATTGTCTCCCCAAACACCTGCAGCTGCGCCTGAGATGACAATGAATGATGTGATCCGCTTCCTGCAGAATTACGATGGCAATAACGAGCAATCATCAGCTTTAAAAATGGAAAATGAACGTTTAAAGAAAGAAAATCAGGAATTGCAAAGCAAAACGGAACAGCTTGAGGCAGAAGTACAAAAGCTTGAAAAAGACCAGAAAACGATCCAAGAAGATTATGAAACCTTGGTGAAAATTATGAATAGAGCCAGAAAGCTAGTTTTATTTGAAGAAGATGAACATGCCTCTCCGTCCTTCAAAATGGACCGAAACGGCAATTTAGAAAAAATGGCAGAGTAAGTTAGAAAAATCCCAAAACAGCAGCCGGTTTTGGGATTTTCGCCATGTGCAAAATCCCCTTTTCTATAGAGAAAAGAGGATTTTAACTTTTTGCAGCGAACCTCGCTATTCTTGTAAAATGAGGCCAAGCTTATGTGAATCTATTAAGACATGTGAGCTGCCTCGGCCGCTTTTTGTTTCCGAGGCACAGCGGAAATGACCAGAAGCCCAAGCATCATCAGTGCAATGCCGAGCCACGAGGAGAGTGAAAGCATTTCACCTATGAAAAACACGCCCAGCAATGAGGCCGTCAGCGGTTCAGCTAAAGACAGCGTGACCGCCGCCGAGGCCGGAACCCCAGTAAGCCCTTTCGCAAACAAGAAGTATGCGGCGCATGTTGCTATTAAACCGATGTAAAGGCTCGTTCCCAATCCTCTCGGGGTCAATATCCACGAGACATCTGACTGCCATAAAAGCGGCGTCAATAGGATGGCGCTTATCATAAAGACAACGGCGGAAGTCGCTCGCGGAGGCTGAGTTTTCATCATCGATTTACTGATGAGCGTGTAGCCCGCAAAAGAAGCACCCGCTCCGAGCGCCATAAGAACGCCAGCAACATCAATCCGAACATTGGAACCATCGGAAAACAGGAGCCAGCAACCGGCTAAAGCCAGCACAGTCGCGATCCACCAAGAGTTTCGCGGACGTTTTTTCAATACGGCCCACTCCATGCTTCCGGCAATGATAGGCGCACTGCCGATCGCAATCACAGTCCCCACAGCGATTCCGGTTTCTTTAACGGCTGTGAAAAACAGCGGCTGGTAACACGCCATACAAATCGCTGCCGATAACACGAGCGGCCATGACCAATTTTTCACGTGAAGCTCCCGGCTGATCCACACCGCAACCAGCATCGCGCTTCCTCCTATTAATAATCTGAACGCTCCGAATGCCAGCGGTGTGGAGCCTTCCGGAGCCATCGCCTGAACGGTTCCCGTGGTTCCCCAGAAGAAAGCCGCAATCAGCACAAACAGGCTGTAAACATTCCCTTTCATCTGCCTCTCCCCTTTGTATTATGGATGCTGATGTCATTTTATCGTTTTTCTTTTTGTCATGGTTATCTGTATATAAGAAGGATTTATCTAAAAATAAGATTGTTGGGGGATAAAATACCGCTTGAAATAAAAAATGCATGCCGCCCGGATACGGCTGGCATGCGGAGAACGTTCACCCAAACACCTTTGCATTCCGCTCAGCCATCCGGACAAGGTTTTTCTCAAATTCCAATTCCTCATCAATGGACAGTCCTGCTGAGTAAAGGTGAGTGCTTAACGCTTTTAATTCTGTCAGTAAAGCGAACATTAAGTCTTGTACAGAGATGTCTGTTTGCAGTAGCTCACTTAAAGACGCCATTGTTTCCGGACGTATCTCCGGGTAGACGCCTTTTTTATCGTTTCGTTTGTCCTTCAGCGCCTCCTGGTAGAATCGTCTGATCAAGTCAGCTCTTTCACTGCCGCTTTTATCCGCGCATAGATAAATTTGAACAGCAACTCCGCCGCGAACGCGTCTTTGAGAGATGCCGGCGAATTTTTTGCCATTTATGCTGAGGTCATAGCTGCCGGGACAATATGATCCTTCAATTTCATAGGCTTCGATCTTTGCATTGTACGGTTTCAGCATCCGTCTCATCAGCTCAACCATCGCTTCATATCCTTTGTCTATATCGATGCCTTTCTTTTCGTCCTCGAAGATGAGAGAAATATTTAAAACGCCCTCGTCCAAAACGACTGCCAGACCGCCGGAATTGCGTACAATCACACGGTATCCTTCGTTTTCCAGCAAGGAGATTCCATCCTGCAAAAACGGGAGACGCGTATCCTGTATTCCAAGGACAATCGTATTATGGTGCACCCATGAGCGCGCTGTCGCCGGCGACACGCCTTTTCCGACGGACATGCACAGCGTATCATCCATTGCGAAGGATTGCTTCGCATCAAATAAAGGGCCGAGACTGGATTGGTCAATGACTCTCCATGTCGGCTGCATCAGTAAATCAATCGGTTGGTTTGCCATCTATGTAAAACCCTTTCATGTTAGGCTTATGAACGAAAACTATTATATCATTTCAGCCGCTGTGATTGATAATTGCTTTTTAGCATCGTAATAAAAATTTCTTTATTTTTTGTATTCTCCATGAGAGGAGAATGAATGTAAGACAGCTTTCGCTTTAACGAGAAATCTTTTATATGGAGAATTGAAATTTCACGGTGGATCAAATCCTTATGCAGCACGCTTCTGGATAGAACAGACAGCCCCATGCCGCTGATGACCGCTTCTTTAACCCCTTGATTGCTGCTGATGGTGAACATCGACTTCGGCCGCAGTCCGTTTGAGCTGAGCACATGATCGAGATATTCTCTCGTCCCGGAGCCTTTTTCCCTTGTCACCCATGCTTCGTTTTGCAAGTCGCTGATCGAAATATCTCTCAGTCCGGCCAGCGGATGCTGGTTCGGCGCGGCAATGCACATTTCATCCTCCATGAACGGTTCAATTTCCAGTTCATTCTCGTTTGTATGTCCTTCAATCAGTCCGATATCAGCCTGAAGCATCCGCACACGCTCGCTGACCTCCTCTGTATTTCCGATCATGACATCGAGGTTCAGCTCTGGATACAGCTTTTGCAGCTGGGCCAGAAGCGGCGGAAGAATATACTCTCCGATCGTAAAGCTGGCAGCTATTTTCAATTCGCCCTTCACATAGTGATGATGCGCATAGATTTCGGCCTTGGCTTGCTCGTAGAGAAATACCATTTGCTTTGCTCTTTGATACAAAATGTCTCCTGTCGGCGTTGTCGTAAAGTGTTTTGGCGACCGGTTCAAAAGAGCGGTTTGAAATTCTTTCTCAAGATTTTTGATATGCAGACTGACGCTGGGCTGGGAGATCATCAGCTTTTCCGCCGCTTTTGTGAAGTTTTTTTCTTCTACTACCGCTATAAACGTTTTCAGCACGTCGTAATACAAAAACCCCACCCCCGTCATTAATAAAATATATGGTTATGATCAGTTTTCTTTATTGTACTCATATCATCTGTCTTGGTAAAGAAGGCTATACGGAGACGCAAAAAAGGCAGCCCTCCGGAAGAGAGCTGCCATCGTCTTCATTTTTCTTACAGAGCTTGCACCGCTGTGATTAATGCGAGATTGTAAACATCTTCAGCGTTACATCCTCTTGAAAGGTCGTTTACAGGCATATTTAAACCTTGCAGGATTGGTCCTACCGCTTCAAAGTTGCCCAAACGCTGAGCAATTTTATAGCCGATGTTTCCTGCTTCAAGGCTTGGGAATACGAATACGTTAGCGTCCCCTTTGATCTCGGAATCCGGCGCTTTTTTCTCGGCTACGGATGGAACAAATGCAGCATCGAATTGGAATTCGCCGTCAAGTGTCAGTTCAGGCGCTTTTTCTTTCGCGATTTTCACAGCATCCGCTACTTTTTCTGTTTCGTCAGACTTTGCTGAGCCTTTTGTAGAGAAGCTGAGCATTGCCACGCGAGGCTCAATGTCGAACATTTTTGCCGTATTGGCACTTTCGATCGCAATCTCGGCAAGATCTTGGCTGTCAGGCGCAATATTGATCGCACAATCCGCGAATACGTATTGCTCTTCTCCGCGAGCCATGATGAACACGCCGGAAGTTTTTTTCACGCCTTCTTTTGTTTTGATGATTTGAAGAGCCGGACGGACAGTGTCGGCTGTTGAATGAGCCGCTCCGCTAACAAGTCCGTGTGCAAGCCCTTTGTACACCAGCATTGTACCGAAGTAGTTCTCATCTAATAATGCTTTTCGAGCCTGTTCTTCTGTTGCTTTGCCTTTACGGCGTTCTACAAATGCTTGTACAAGGTCTTCCATGCCTTCATATGTATGAGGATCATAAATCTCAACGCCATCTAGCGCCAGGTTCAGTTCTTTTGCTTTTGTTTGGATCTCATTTTCATTGCCGATCACAATCGGATTCAGCACTTTGTTTCCTGCAAGCTTGCTGACCGCTTCTAAAATACGCTCGTCTAAGCCTTCAGGAAATACAATTTTAACGTCTTTTCCAGCTACTTTTTCTTGCACTGTTGAAAATAAATCTGCCACAATAAAACCTCCTCAAAATGTTACAAAAACGCTTTCTTTTACTAGCATACTCTTCTTCCAATCAAATTCAAACAGCCAACTTTCATTATAGCGCTTTCATAAAAAAATCTTATTTTTCTAACTAATTTAAGTGACTCATTCTTTCCTTATAGCTTCTCTTATTTTTTATGGAGTTATACGAAAGGGATGTTCAAGGTTTCTCCACAGTAGAATCGGATAAACTATGATATAGTGAAGGCAATCATGAAAAGATAATAGGAGTGAAGATAAATGAGTGAACAGCAAATGACCAATGAAGCGGCGAAAACGCTTGACGGCTGGTATGCGCTTCATGATTTCCGCACAATGGACTGGACTTCTTGGAAGCTGCTGTCCAGTGATGAGCGCCAATCTATCATACATGAATTCACAGGATTGCTTGAAAAATGGGGTATAGCCCAAAAAGAAGGAAAAGGATCGCAGACCCTTTACAGCATCGTCGGCCAAAAAGCAGATTTTATGCTGATGATTCTTCGTCCTACAATGGAAGAATTAAATCAAATTGAGCTCGAATTCAACAAATCAAGACTTGCTGAGTTCACCATTCCGGCTTACTCCTACGTATCAGTGGTAGAGCTAAGCAACTACTTGGCAAGCGGTGACGGCGACCCTTACGAAAATCCGCATGTGCGTGCGCGCCTTTACCCTGAACTGCCTGAATCAAAATATGTATGCTTCTATCCAATGGATAAAAGAAGATCCGGCAACGACAACTGGTATATGCTTTCAATGGAAGAACGCAGAAACTTGATGAGAAGCCACGGCTTAATCGGCCGCAGCTATGCGGGCAAAGTCAAACAGATCATCACAGGCTCAGTCGGCTTTGACGATTACGAATGGGGCGTTACATTATTCAGTGATGATGTGCTTCAATTCAAAAAGCTTGTATATGAAATGCGTTTTGACGAAGTCAGCGCTCGCTACGGCGAATTTGGTTCATTCTTTGTCGGCAACCGCCTTTCGCTTGATACGCTTCCTCAATTCCTATATGTATAATATCTCCTCCCGCCCTAATCGGCGGGAGTTTTTCGACCCTCCTTTATCAGAATTTAAATAAAATTTGCTATTTTCTCCGTTTTTTCTTACGATGTAGATAATAATCCAATTTTTTCAAAGGGGTGCAGTTATTTGTCAAAACGAACCGCATTTATTATGGGAGCCAGTCAAGGGATCGGAAAAGCAATCGCTCTGAAATTAGCAGACCAGCATTTTTCCGTCGTCATTAATTCACGAAACTTGGACAATATTGAACCTGTCAAAGAAGACATTTTGGCCAAGCATCCTGAAGCGAGTGTCATTGTCCTTGCGGGTGATATGTCTGACCAGCATACGAGAGCCGACATTTTTCAAAAAATCCAATCTCAATGCGGACGGCTTGATGTTCTGATTAATAATATCCCGGGTGGCTCACCTGACACATTTGATAATTGTAATATAGAGGATATGACGGCTACGTTTACACAGAAAACCGTCGCCTATATTGACGCTATCAAGCGCGCCGCCTCACTGATGAAACAAAACGAGTTTGGCAGAATCATCAACATTGTCGGAAATCTGTGGAAAGAACCCGGCGCCAATATGTTCACGAACAGTATGATGAATGCTGCTTTAATTAACGCCAGTAAGAATATTTCCATCCAGCTAGCTCCTCACAACATTACTGTCAACTGCCTGAATCCTGGTTTTATCGCTACAGACCGTTACCATCAATTTGTGGAAAATGTGATGAAAAAGAACAGCATATCCAAACAAGAAGCAGAAGAACAGATTGCTTCCGGGATTCCGATGAAACGTGTCGGATCAGCTGAAGAAACCGCATCGCTCGCCGCGTTTCTCGCATCTGAGGAAGCTTCCTATATCACAGGACAGCAAATTTCCGCGGACGGCGGCAGCATGAAAAGCATATAAAAAATCCCGCTTTTTAGCGGGATACTTCTTGTAATGATGCAAACGGCAGGTTCAGCTTTTGAATCCGCATGACAAATTCCCGCAGATCCTCCTGCTTCGACACCATCGATATTCTGACATGCCTTTTTCCGTTGCTTCCAAATATTTCGCCCGGTGTGACAACGACATGGGCATGCTCCAGCAAGTAATCGGAGAATTGGTGAGATGTCTCAAAGGCTTTCGGAATTTCAGCCCATACGTAAAACGTTCCTTTTGGCTTTTCCATCTTCCAGCCCAGTTCCTTTTCACACAACTCCGTAAAAAAGTCGATTCGTTCCTCGTAGATTCGTTTCAAGGATTCTGTTTGCTCCGGATCTCCTGAAAGCGCGGCACTCGCCGCCTGCTGCAATCCGCCGAACATGCCGACAAATACATGATCCTGAAATTCATTGACGGCCTGAATGATCTTTTCATTCCCTACGGCAAACGCCATTCTCCAGCCGGCCATGTTAAATGTTTTTGAAAATGAATAAAGCTCTGCTCCGACAGCTTTGGCATCCTCTGCCTCAAGAAAGCTGGCCGGCTTGTTATCAAATTCAAACGCGCCGTACGCAAAATCATGAATCAAATGGATGTTGTGCTCTTTCGCAAAAGCAGCCGCTTTTGCATAAAAAGCCGCATCGGCCACAGCTCCTGTCGGGTTATTCGGATAGTTCAAAAACATGAGCTTTGCTTTTTCCAGCACGGCGGGATCAATCTTTTCAAAATCCGGCAGATAGCCATTTTCTTCATACAGCGGCATTTCGTGCAGCTCAGCTCGCGCCATCGTAATTCCTGACAAGTATTCAGGGTAGCCTGGATTCGGGACCAGAGCGATGTCTCCCGGATTGAGCAGGCATTGCGTCAGCACATACAAGCCGGCTTTCCCCCCGCCGAAGAGCGCAACTTCCGTTTCAGGATTGACTGACACCCCATATTCTCTTTTATAGAAAGCAGCGATCGCTTCCTTCAAAAAAGGATAGCCTCTGAATGGGCCGTATCCGTGAAACGAAGGATTCAGAGACGCCTCCCGTAAAGCCTCCACAATATGCGGCGGAGTCGGTAGATCAGGGTTTCCCTGTCCGAGATTAATGATATGGGCTCCCGTTTTTTCCAATTCCTTCACCTTTTGAAAAACGAGAGAAAACTCTTGCCTTGGAAGTGTCTTGATGACGTCTGACGGTGTTATTTCCATCTAAAAGACTCCTTTTTGCTCCGTTTTGTTATCCCGTTCCAAAAACGATTTGTTGACGAGCTTCGTATGCAGAAATAATCCGCTTACGATCACAACAATCAGCCCCATAATGACCGGGGCGTTTAAGACGTTGATTAACATCGAACCAACAGAAATGCACAATCCGATAGACGCTTCCGCCACCGAAAAAATGCGCCCTTGAATCTGGTTCGCCGCATTTTCCTGAACCTTCACCTTTGCAAGCACTTCCCCGTATTCCATCGCGATGAAAAAGAGGATTGCGGCGATGACAGAGACAGCGAAAATCGGCGTGAATAAAAACAGCGCCAGCGAGACAATGGATAAAACGGTAAAGTACGTCAGTCCTCTATTGTTGTTAAAGCCCCATTTGCTGACAAGCGCCGCTCCGATGAACCCGCCGAAGCCGATGCAGAATGTGAGAATAAAGTTGCCGATTTCCCCGTCACCCAAAAACCGGCTGACAATCGGAAAATAGCTGTACACAATTCCCCACAGCATAGCCATCGTAATCATCGTAAACATGGCGTTTAATACGAAAGAATTTGTTTTGATTTCCTTGAGCCCTTCTTTAAAAGACTGAAAGGCCTCTTTTATGTTTTCAGATTGAATCGGCACGAATTGGAGCTTGATGCGGCTGATAAATAATGCCGAAATCAGGTATGTCACACCGTTAAAGGCAACAGCCAGCTCTACAGACCCTCCTAACAGAAAAAGCCCTCCGGCAGCCGCCCCGACGATGATCGAGATGGTCGTCGCTTTTGCGAATAACGTATTGATGCTTTTAATATCTGATTCCAATGATGACATGACAGCGAGACGGGCTGGATTAAAAAACACGCCGCTTCCATAAGAAATAAACAGCAAGGCCAGAAAAATCAGCGAGTACTCGCCTTTTGGAAGAAATGTGAGCCCCAAAAAGATGATACCCCTGATAATATCCGTCCACAGCATGATCTTAATTCTGTCTAACCGGTCGACCAGAACCCCCAAAAACGGCTGGAACACCATCGGAATGCTTCTGACCACGATGACCCCCGACGTCACCCAATAATCGTGATAATATGTAGACAAAATGAGCAGGGCAGGGAGAACACAATAGTCTCCCATAAACGATAGCGCCTGCCCATAAAGCAAGTATTTAGAGTTGGGTTTTAACTGTTTCATACTGGCAGCACATACTTTGCCGTCAGCTTCGCATGCTGCTGAATTTGTCTGATTGAGTCAGCCACATCCTTTGAATTGCTGCCTTTCAGTTCAAATGCAGCAATGGAGTTAAAGGCTTCAAACAGTGTCAAATCAACTGACGTCCCTGGTGCCGCAGCCGAAAAAGAAACAATTTCTGTATCTCCCTTCAATAGCCCGTCCGGCAGATCGATCGCTTCGATCACCAAATCCTCTGCAGTTTCAGGAATCTGGCCATTTTGTTTGAAATGCTGAGGGTACAGATGGCAGTCAGCGACGTAGTAAGGCTCTTGATCTAATAATCCGTCCGGCAGATCGGCGTCTTTTCCGAAACAGAGAACATCTAATAATAATTGCGCCATATCAAGGCCGAAAACCTTTTTAATATTAGGAATCATATTCCAGCCGGCGAATCTCGCTGCGGATTCTATTAAACCCGGTTCTCTGTTTTTCATTAGCTTGATCTCTGTATGTGTTGCGCAATTTTGCAGTCCAAGCCCCTCATTTGCCTTTTTGGCGGCTTCGACAATTTTCTTTTTCGCCTCTTCATCCAGAATGGACGGTGTAATATGTGATGTTTCTGTAAATCCGATTTGCGGCGTTTTGTCATGAATGGCGATCGGGAAATACTCACCATCAGCCATAATGCCTTCTATGCTGATATAGTCGGAGTAGCCTTCTGTTTGATACCAGTCTCCGTACTCACCCTGTAAAAATTCTTCAGCAATAAACGGCGCTTCAAACGTGACAGCTTTCGGCACGTTAATCGATTTCAGGTAGTCATTAACTCTGTTAAATTCATCTTCTGCCGTCTCAGTGTCGGTAATCAGCGTTACGCCGATTGAACTCGCTAAGTATGTAGGCTTTAAGATAAGAGGTGTGCCGATCTCTTCTAGTGCGGCACGAAAATCCTCAAGGGTTGTGACTCGTTTGTTTTTGATCGATTTAACTCCCGCTCTATTAAAAGCGTCTCTCATTTTATTTTTATCTCTGGCATTTTCGGCTGCCTGCACTCCGGCGCCCCTCAGGCCAAGGCGTTCGCAGGCTTTTGCCATCGGGGCAATGAATAACTCATTGTTTGTTGTGATGGCGTCCGCCTCAAACATTTCGGCAACCTTGACGATTTGCTCGACGACCTCTTCTTCAGGCTTGTCATGATCCTCATGCGCCCAATAAATTGAATCTGGATGCTCAAAATCAGCTAAGCTCTGAAAATAGTCTTTATCTTTTATGACCGCGACCGAGTATTTTTCAATCAGTGCTGCATGAGAGGCTGTAATTGCAAAAGGTCTTGGAATAAAGCTAACCAGGTTATATTTTTCAGCAGCGCTTTTATAAAACATGTGCGGCGGGCAGCCTCCAAGATCAGCGATGACCAATACTGTTTTTCTCTCCATATGTAAAACACTCCTTCTCTATTGTGCGGTGTATCCTCCGTCTGCGGTGATGGCGCTTCCGGTCATATAGCTTGATAAATCTGAGGCTAAAAACAGCATCACGTTTGCAATTTCTTCGGGTTTCCCGAGCCTTAGCAGCGGATTCACCTTAGCCTTTTCCTTTTTGATCTCTTCAAGTGTGCCTTCATTATTTTCAAGGAATGATTTTTCATTTAGCGGTGTGTCGATAATTCCCGGGCATACGCAGTTGACGCGTATTTGATGTTTCGCATAATCAACGGCCATTGACCGCGTCAACTGCAAAACGCCTCCTTTGCTGGCGTTATAAGCAGGGATATCAGGCCATGCCACGAGTCCGCCGACTGAGCACGTATTAATGATGTTGCCTTTGCCGGCAGCCAGCATATGCTTGAGTGCGTGCTTGCTCATTAAAAACATGCCGGTCAAATTGACTTGCAGCACCTTGTTCCAATCGCTGAGCTCCATCTCGTGAATGGGAGCCACGATTTCGATGCCCGCATTATTAATCAATACATCCAGCCTTCCAAATGTATTGACCGCTGATTGAACAGCGTGCTGACAGGCATCTTCGTCTGTAATATCCGTTTGCACAAAGTGCAGCCTGTCATTATTTTCTTTCCGAACCAATGCTTCTCCCTGTGCCTCGTCAATATCCGCCACAACCACATTAGCCTGCTGGTTCAAAAAAGCCTGAACCGCCGCATAACCAATTCCTGATGCGCCTCCTGTTATGAGGACGGTTTTATCGGTAAGGTTCATGATCACTCATCCGCCTTTATTTTTTTTGCTTTTGCTCTGTTGTAGCGCGGCGGGAAGAAAATGTTAATTGATTTTGATTCTTTTTCGGAACGGTTGATGGCGCCGTGATCCTCCCGAGGGTCGCAGAAATAGGCTGTGCCGAATTTCATTTCCACCGTGCAGCCTTCGACCGTCATGTCGTAACCGCCGCCGATGCAGATGCCGATTTGTTCATTCCGGTGTTTATGGAAAGGCATTTCTCCGCCGTTTCCAGGAATTTTGGCCAGCATGATTTCCACCCAGTCCTCAACAAAGAACGTGACTTCCATGCCAGGCAATAGGTCTCTTGTTTTGAAAATATTCAAAAAATAATCCGCAGGACTTGTATATGTTTCATCAGCTTTCAGCCGCTTGATATCAATCGCAATGACTTCTTGGTCTGTATCGTTTCTTGCCCCATGAGGCACATGTGGCGGCGCAATATAGGCAGATTCCAAGGCCGTCATTTTTCTCGTCACATCTCCGACAGTCATCATCAGCTCGCCAGAAATGACCATGCCGATTTGGACTTCCTTATGCTGATGGGGTTCAACATTGGTATGCGGCGGCACGTAAGACATTAATACCTCAGTATCACCGCGCACGGTTGAATACTGCCTCACTCCGTTTTCCCATTCTATTAATTTCGGTGTCGGGAAATAAAGCTCCTGCATATCTTCTTTAGTTTTCATAATCAACGTCTCCTTTTCCGAATAATGACCAGCTCATAGGAATGCTTTTAAATGTTTTTACAAATGTAAGCCCGTACTTTTGCCGTGCAAGCTCATTGGTTAAGGCAATGTCATATAAGCCTTCTTTTACTTTTCTTGCAGCTTGACTAGTCGAATTGACCAGTTTGAAACGTACATCTTTGCGGATAAAATATTTGATTAAATTAATGGGTGAAGGATGTGAAACGATAACAGATGAATCAAGCATATCGTCTCTGAATTCAAAGTCAGGACGAACAGCCAGGCCGTACATCGGTGTATCGCACCTGAAGATCTGCAATAGCTGTAAATCCGGCCTCATGTAGAAATGCTTAATGCCATCGTAAGCGTGTGGGACGATGGTATATTCCAGCGGGCTTTGAAGCGTCCTTTCGATGCATGATTCAAACGTATCATGCAAGGACAATTTACTGTTCAGCCCTTGTTGAAGAGTAAAATTGGAGATGAAGTGTTTTGCTGCGTACTCACTGCTTGTCCCCTCAGGGCCGAGCGTGTTGACTGTAATGAGTTTGGATATTGAATCAGTTCTTTTTTTTGTCTGAATGCTATTATCCAATATAATCATGAGCACCAACCAATCTTTTAAAATTTTAAGTAAATTTTATCCAGCGACGATTGAACTGTCAACATTTTTTGAAAATATTGATAATTATTCCCATACAAACAAAAAAACCCTTAAGAAAGGGCTTTTTATTATAGGAATTTAGAAACTTTGTTTATTGGAATAAGGAATGATCGGCTTTCTGCTCGTGCTTGCCGTACTTTTTATATGCGAATACACTGAGCACAAATCCGAACACTGTGATAGCAGCACATATCAACCCAACGGCTGCGTAACCGTACCCCACATATACAGGTCCCATCAAAGCAGATCCTAGGGTCACAGCCAAATTCGAGGCGAGGCTGTAAAACACCATGATTTTCCCGCGATGACGCTCTGAACAGTCACTCAAAATGGTGCTGAGCAGCGTCACCGTCAAGCTTTGCATTAATCCCCAAATAAACAGGCTTACAATTAACAGAATCATTGAAGCCGGCGCATATGCTAAACATGCCAGCAGCACGCTGATGACCCCCAGTGCAATAAACAGAGAGCGCATTTTTCCGATGCGGTCGGCAATCTTGCCTGTAATGACACTCATTGAAAACCCGATGCCGTAAATCATGATAAATAAGCCCGCAGCGGTATTTCCTCCGGTAAAAACGTCCTGAAGATAGGAGCCTAAAAATGAATACATACCGTAAAAACCAATCATATTACAAAGGGTTATCGTGATATAAACGGGTACGCGCGGGACTTTCAGCGCATCCATGAATGTTCCAGCCGGCTCTTCTTGTTCTTCCTTGGCACTGTTTTTATGTTCAGCATGACGGCGCATTTCAAGCAGGATCAGCAGAACAACCAGAACACCCATCAAGGCAAAAATCCAAAATGTCCATCTCCAATGCAGGACGCCACCGATAAATGATCCGAGCGGCACACCGAAGATCAGTGCCAGCGACCAGCTTGAAACGATCAGTCCCATCACCTTGCCCCTGTATGTATAAGGAACACGATCCCCGACAACTGCGTAAGCGGTCGGTACAAACGCTCCCGCAGCCAAACCCGACAGCGCACGGCCTAAAAAGAAGAAAAAGATATTTTGAGCCAAAGCGCATATCACTGTGCCTATGATAAAGATCATAAGTCCCGCCATTAAACTTAGTTCTCTGGAGTATTTATCACCTAAAGGAACCAGTAGCGGCGCACCGATAAAAATCATAACGCCGTAAATACTGATAGATAACGCAAGGATACTGACATCTGAGTTGAAGGCTTTTGCTAAATCCGGCAGCAGCGGTGAGATCACAAGTTCTTCAGATCCGGCCGCAAATACCCCCATCGTTAGAGCCAGTGCTAACAATAGCGGAAAATGATGTTTTGTTTTGATGTCATTGTTTTGTTTGCTGTTCATTCTCCCTCAAACACCTCTTCCATAATCTTCTTATTGTAAAGTTGAATTATAGTTTAGCATTGTTTTTTCACAATTCACAATACGAACGAAACCTTTATTATTTTTATTATTTTCATTTAAATACCAATATAGGTTTCTATATTTCAATTTAAAAACCTATTTCTTATCAGGCACAATACGTAAAAAGCTCTCCGGTTTTCCGGAGAGCTTTTTCTATTGCGCCTCTGCTCGTTGAAATCGTGCGATCCGCTCAAGAATCGCACGATTTTATTTCTCTCAAATCAAAAAGTTTCGGACGTTGTTTTGGCTTGCATATGAAGAATTAAATAATCCGGGCCGCCTGCTTTTGAGTCTGTTCCGGACATATTAAAACCGCCGAACGGCTGATAGCCCACAATCGCTCCGGTACAGCCTCTGTTGAAGTATAGGTTTCCGACATGGAAATCCTCGCGCGCCCGTTCAATGTGCGCACGGTTTTTCGTCAGCAGAGCGCCTGTTAAGCCGTATTCCGTGTTATTTGCAATCTCCAGCATATGATCGAAATCACGCGCTTTGCAGATCGCAACAACCGGGCCGAAAATTTCTTCCTGCATCAGGCGCGCATTTTCATCAACATCTGCAAAGATCGTCGGCTGAATAAAGTAGCCTTTTGAATCATTGCCTTCGCCCCCGGCCAACAGCTTGCCTTCAGATTTGCCGATTTCAATATATGACATGACTTTATTGTAGGACGCTTCATGGATCACGGGACCCATATACGTATCTGGATCTTCCGGATTGCCGACAGCCAGTGTTTTCGTCAGCGCCACTGCTTTTTCCACCACTTCATCATAAACATCCTGATGGATGACAGCGCGGGAGCCTGCTGAACACTTCTGTCCTGAATATCCAAACGCTGAATACACAATAGAAGATGCAGCTAGGTCAAGATCAGCGTCCTTGTCGACAAGCACCGTGTCTTTTCCGCCCATCTCTGCAATTACCCGTTTCAGCCATTTTTGGCCCGGCTGCACTTTGGCAGCACGCTCATAAATCCGGCAGCCGACTGCACGGGAACCTGTAAATGAGACAAACCGCGTTTTCGGATGCTCTACTAAGAAATCACCGATTTCTGCTCCGTCTCCCGGGATGTAATTCAGAACGCCGTTTGGCAAGCCCGCTTCCTCCATAACCTCGACAAATTTTGCTGCTACTACCGGGGCCGCGTCAGCCGGTTTTAAGAGAATCGTATTGCCTGTCACAATTGCAGCCGCCGCTGTTCCTGCCATAATCGCAAGCGGGAAATTAAATGGAGAAATGACGATGCCAACGCCTAGCGCTTCGTAATGGTATTGATTGAACTCGCCAGCACGGCTCTTCACCGGAGCCCCTTCCTTAAGATTTAACATTTGGCGCGCGTAGAACTCCAAAAAGTCTATCGCTTCAGCCGTGTCCGCATCTGCTTCCTTCCACGGTTTTCCCGCTTCCTTTACAAGATAGCTTGAAAATTCATGCTTTCTTCTGCGCAAAATTGCTGCTGCTTTAAAGAGAATATTCGCGCGGTGCTCCGGTCTTTGTTTTTTCCAAGATTCAAATGCCTGCAATGCGGCTTGCATCGCTTTTTCAGCAAGCTCTTGATCCGCTGTGGACGCGTACCCAATGATCTCTTCTTTATTTGCCGGGTTAATGGATACGATTTTACGGTCCGTTTCGATTTTTTCTCCATTTATGACAAGCGGATAATGCTTGCCAAGCTGAGTGTTTACAAATGCCAATGACTCTTGAAATGCTGTTTTATTCTTTGCTTCCGTAAAATCAGTAAATGGTTCGTGCGCGTATGAAACTGTCATATGTAGTCCCCCTCATGTCATGAATGTTTTCGCATGAATAAAAATGCAAGAACCATGCCATTTTTTGTCTTTTGCTGAAAAAACTTGTTGAATTTAACGGAAATTTGTCTAATAGCCGACAAAATTCTCTTTCTCCGCCCATGAAATGCAAATTTTATTTGCAGGTTCCACTCTCCCCGCAAAGGATATATGCAAAATTTTTTTGCGCCAGGAGGGGATATCTCCCCTTCCGAATTTAAACCCACCCGCGGAATCTTGAGGCTTCTGCTGATTTTCTGATGCCCGTCATGTAAGCCGCCAAGCGCATATCGACTTTATGTGTTGCAGCGATCTGATAAATTGTTTCGAACGAATTGACCATGACATTTCTCAGTTTTTCTGCGACCTCTTCTTCTGGCCAATAATATCCTTGGTTGTTTTGCACCCATTCAAAATAAGAAACCGTGACGCCGCCGGCACTCGCTAGAATATCAGGCACGAGGAGCACGCCTCTTTCATTGAGGATCTTTGTGGCATCAATGGTTGTCGGTCCATTCGCCGCTTCGACGACGATTGACGCCTGAATGTTATGTGCATTTTTGGCTGTGATTTGATTGGCGATTGCCGCAGGCACTAAAATATCGCAATCCTTTTCAAGCAGCTCCTCATTTGTGATGACGTCTGTAAATAAGTTGGTGACCATGCCAAAGCTGTCCCGCTTATCGAGCAAATAAGGGATATCAAGTCCGTCCGGGTTGTAGAGACCGCCATGGGCATCCGAGATCCCGATCACCTTCGCACCTGCATCATGCATGAATTTGGCCAGAAAGCTTCCGGCGTTTCCAAAGCCCTGTATGATGATCCGCGCGTCTTGCAGCTTGATCCCTTTTTTCTTAACAGCCTCTTCAATACAAATCGTGACGCCCTGTGCCGTTGCTGTTTCCCGGCCTTGCGATCCGCCTAATACGAGCGGTTTTCCTGTAATAAAGCCCGGAGAGTCGAATTCCCGCAGCCGGCTGTACTCATCCATCATCCACGCCATAATTTGCGAGTTGGTGTACACATCGGGAGCCGGAATATCCTTTGTCGGGCCGACGATCTGGCTGATGGCACGGACATATCCCCTGCTCAGCCTTTCCAGTTCTCCAAATGACATTGTGCGCGGATCGCAAATAATACCGCCCTTTCCGCCGCCGTAAGGAAGATTGGCAATCCCGCATTTGAGCGTCATCCAAATCGATAATGCCTTGACCTCCTCTTCATTGACTTCAGGATGGAAGCGAACGCCTCCCTTTGTCGGACCGACCGCATCATTGTGCTGCGACCGGTAGCCTGTGAACACTTTAACGCTGCCGTTATCCATTTTTACCGGGATGCGGACGGTGAGCATTCTTTGCGGCTCCTTCATGAGTTCATACATATCGCCCGGATAGCCCAGCTTCCGAAGGGCTTCCTTAATGATCGTTTGGGTAGACAGAAATAAGTTAAGAGCCTCTTTTTCCTCATCTTTCTTGACTTGCTTTGCTGACATTTTTTTTCACCTCATTGTTTTTTTGACCAGCTAAAATTGTAAGCGCTTTAAAAATTTCTGCCGGTCAATTCCTTCTGCATTGGATTCACCCTTATCATTATGCAAGATCCGTACCAATTTTTTAATCAACAAAAAAAAGAGACTGAGAATAACTCAGTCTCTGATCAAATCTATTTATTAACGAGGGTCAATCACCAGCTGCGTTTCAGTATAAAAACTGCCGATTCCCAAACCGTTTACAACGTCGCCTTTAATTGTATAAGTGCCTGCGCGCGGAAGGGTTTTACGCACCATGACGAGGTCAAATTCGGATGCGCCTAACAAATCAAGCGTAAGCGGGAGTCTGACTGTTTTTCCATCATTTAAAATCTGTGTCTCTTTCAGCGTTCTTCCATTCACTGAATCTCTTGTCGTAGCATGAAACCCGTCAGGAAAACGAAATTCTACCGCTCCGAGAGAAAGCACAGCATTTGGCTTATATGTTACTTCAATATCAGAAGTGGTCCACTCTTTTGTGCTGTTGATCGTTTTAGCCTCAATTGATGCAGACTGCGCATGAGCTTGGCCTGAAGGAAGCAAGATTGATAGTAAAACAGCTGAACTGATGAATAATGAAGATACGAATGAAGTTCTTTTTAACATGACATTTCCCCCTCAATTAGTTGTCGGAATTGGCCAGAGCGTCCTCTGCAGAAAAAGTGTTTTGCCGTAATTCGCGAATTATCTTACTTTTTCTTAAAAGTTAATCTATCATCATTTCCCATGGAAGTAAATGCTTTTTTAGGAATATTAACACTTGGAATACTTTGAGAATTTCATCCTGCTTATACAAGGTTCTAATGGACGATTTTCTCTTTTTTTCTAGTCACATCCACCTGTTGATTTCTACCTTTTATCCTATTTCGAAAAAAGGACAAAAAAAAGGCGAAGATGCCTCCGCTCTTCAATTGATCACGTTCCTATCTTTATCTAAATTCAGTATTCCAGTTAAAACCGATTGTCTCATCATTCCACGGAATTCTTTTTTCATCAGGCTGATCCGGGTTATACGACAGGGTGGTGAAGTAGATAATCGTCAGCGGTGTTTCTCCCAGCACTCTGTATCCGTGGGCGACCCCTTTTGGGATCAATAATAGCATCGGGTTGTCTTCGCCCATATAATAGACGTCAGTTTCTCCTTTAGTCTTCGAGTCCTCGCGCAAATCGTAAAGGACAACCTGAGCGTGGCCGGTTGGGAAGAACCAGAGATCGTCCTGCTTCTCATGATAATGAAATGCTTTAATCACACCCGGATAGCTTTTCGACCAAGAGGCCTGCCCGAAATGCTCAAGAAGGTTCTCATCATCCCGAACCAGCTCAGCAAAAAAACCTCTGTCGTCACTATGCTTCGTCAATTTTTTCACCTTGACTCCATCAATCACGCGCACTGCTCCTCTCCTGCAAATACTCCCGTAACGCTTCGCGCCAATGGCGAGGGCGAATGCCGGCTTCTTCAATGGCCTGATGGCTCAGCACAGAGTAAGCCGGACGGGGCGTTTTGTTCCCGTATTCTTCTGTCGTGACAGGCAATATAACTGTGGCCAGTCCGCTTTCTTCCATAATGGCCTTCGCGAATTCATACCAGCTGCATATGCCTGAATTGCTGACATGATAGATGCCCGGCGGATGGCAGAACAGCTTGATGACCGCTTCTGCCAAATCCTTCGTATAGGTCGGCGAACCAATTTGATCGCTTACAACCCGCAGCTCTTGTTTCGTTTCAGCAAGCTTCAGCATGGTATGAACGAAATTGCTGCCTCCATGTCCGTACACCCACGACGTCCTAATAATCGTGCTGTCTTTTGTTGCTAATCGAATCAGTTCTTCTCCGAGCTTTTTGCTTTTGCCGTAGATGGTGTTCGGATCAAGGGGATCATCTTCCCTGTATGGCTGGGTTCCTTTCCCGTCGAATACATAGTCCGTGCTGATATGAACATATTGAGCGCCGATGCGGGTAGCCTCCAGCGCTGTATAATAAGCGCCGATTCCGTTAATCGAGTACGCTTTATCAAGTTCTGTTTCGCATTTATCAACCGACGTAAACGCTGCCGTATTGACCACGATATCCGGCTGATAATGTCCAAACGAATGCTGTACTGAGCGCTGGTCAGCAATGTTCATCATCTTCTTTGTTAACGCAATGACCTCATATCCGGCTTGCTTCAGCTGGCGGCACAGTTCCAGGCCAAGCTGTCCTCCCGCACCAGTCACCAATACCTTTGTCAATCGGATCACCTTCTCATCGGTCATTGTCTGTATACCAGCGAATCGTACGCGCAATGCCTTCTTCAAATGGCACTTCCTGCCGCCAGCCCAGTTCATTTTTCAGCTTTGATGCATTGATCGCATAGCGCCGGTCATGCCCTTTTCGATCTTCTACGTGGGCGAACAATTCCTCACAGCCCAGATGCTTCATGATAATGCTCGCCAGCTCCTTATTCGTGCGTTCATTTCCGCCTCCGATGTTATACACCTCGCCGTCGGTTCCTTTTTCTAAAATCAGCTTGATGGCGCGGCAATGATCCTCCGCAAACAGCCAATCTCGGATCTGGAGCCCATCGCCGTACAGCGGAACCGGCAGACCTTGCTTCGCATGGCGGATAATCGTCGGAATCATTTTTTCGCTGTGCTGGTAGGGGCCGTAATTGTTGCTGCATCTTGTAATAATGGCCGGAAGCTTGTGGGTTTTCACATACGATAACACGAGCAAATCAGAGCTCGCTTTGCTGGCTGAGTATGGGTTATTAGGGGAAAGCGGTGTCGTTTCAGTAAACGCGGGATCATCCGCTTCTAAATCCCCATACACCTCATCTGTTGAGATATGAAT
This sequence comes from Bacillus rugosus, assembly GCF_023238245.1. NCBI lineage: Bacteria > Bacillati > Bacillota > Bacilli > Caryophanales > Bacillaceae > Bacillus > Bacillus rugosus. The sequence goes on from NZ_CP096590.1 coordinate 3,791,553, forward strand.
CAGCTTTTTGGCTTTTCCCTGCAAGACCGCTTCTGCCAAACGGTATGTCCCCATGACATTCGTGGTGATAAACGGCTCCGCTTGGGAAATGCTTCTGTCCACATGCGATTCCGCAGCGAAGTGAATCACGCCGTCATAGGTCTCATCAAACGCCTGGTCGATATCCTCCTGAACGCTGATATCCCCTTTTACAAAGCGAAATCGGCTGTTTCCCTTTAATTTTTCCATTTCCTCCGGGTGGCTGGCATACGTCAGTTTATCTAAAACGGTAATGCGCGCATCCGTTTCCTTCAGCATGAGCTTTGTAAACGTGAGCCCGATGAAGCCGGCCCCGCCCGTAATTAAATATGATTTTGCCATCACTTTTCGTCCTGTCCTTTCTGTAAAGCCTGGTGTACAAGCTGGGAGGCGAGATGAAGCGATTCGTGAGTTCCGGCATCGACCCACCAGCCTGATAACACATCATACGTAAGCTGGCTGTTTTCGATGTATAGATTATTCACATCGGTGATTTCCAGCTCGCCGCGTTTCGACGGTGATATTTGTTCAATATACGAAAATACCTCCGCATCATACATATAAATGCCGGTTACACAAAGGTTGGTCGGCGGATGTGCAGGCTTCTCGATAATGGAACGAATCCGCTTGTTTTTCTCATCAATCTCAGCAATTCCGAAGCGTTCCGGATCATCAACTTCTTTCAGCAGCACCTTTGCTCCTTTTCCCTGCTGTTCAAAACGCTCCGTAAAAGGCTTTAATGAATCTTCGAATATATTATCACCTAATAATAAAATGAAAGGCTCTTTTTTCGTAAAGCGTTTTGCATAAGACAGCCCATCCGAAATGCCCGATGCGGCTGGCTGGACCTGATAAGTGATTGTGACGCCAAGCTCTTCTCCGTTCCCAAGCAGTTTGAAAAATTGCGGCATATGCTCTTTTTGGCTGATGAGTAAAATGTCTTTTATTCCAGCTTCCTCCAGCTTCATAATCGACCAGTAAATCATCGGATACGGGCCTACAGGAAGCAAATGCTTGTTGACGGCTTTCGTTAAGGGCATAAGGCGTGAGCCGTTTCCTCCGGCTAAAATAACACCTTTCACATTAACACTTCCTTACATGCATTTTTATACCTTTTGATCATATAAATCTTGAAGAATAGCTGATACCCGTTTGATGCCTTTGCCATCCACGAGCGGCCTTCCTCCCTTGTGCAATGAAAGGCGAAGAGGATAGCTGCTGATGATTCGTGACATCTGATAGATAAGCGTTTCATCTGATACAAGCTCTCCCAAGCCGAGATCAAGAGCGGCCCCTTGTTCAGCGAATGTTTTGGCTGTTGCCGTTTGATGCTCCACCTGAGAAAGAACAAGGCACGGCACACCGATGCAAATGGCTTCATACAAAGAGATGCCGCCGGCGACAATGGCGGCGTCCGCTTGTTTCATCATACCCGCCATATCATTTGTCTGCCCGATCACCGTGTACTGCGGCTTCTTTTGAATATGCCTCCGGACCGCCTCTTGATGCGGTGAAGCGCTCCCCATCACAAACATCATGTTTTTGTCATTCATGGCGGGGACTTGATCGGCAGCAGCCAACACTTTAAAAATAAGCCGCTTCGGATCACTTCCTCCTAATGCAACAACAATATTGCAGCATTTTTTCTTAAGTGTGTAATCATTTCTTGCGGCCAGGAAGCCGGGGTGAAGAATAAGATAATCCGGCCCTTCATAGATTCGGGTGTTTCCCTGATCATACACCCTGCTTCTGATATCGCCGTAAATTCCGTTGATGACTGCGTCGCTTAGCTGAATCGCTTTTTCATTTTTCTCTTCAAAGAGTACGATTTTTGCATATGTTTCCGCCTTTATTTTTCTTAATAGCTCAGCAGGCGCACCCAGAATATCAAACAAAAGCAGATCAAGTTTCTTGTTTTTTATTTCCCGGAGAATAAATTCGTGCTGCTGCAGCTCCGGCATTACGATGACATGCCAATGCTCTTCATGAAGAAATGGTTCAGACTCCTGATTCGTGTAAAACGTGATCAAGCAGCGCTGTTTGAGTTCTTCCGCAAGTCTCTTCATCCGGACAACATGCCCCATTCCTTTTTCAAAACCGCCGTCTGCAACGATCCCAATATGCATGGCTATTCAGCCTCTCGTTCGATCGCCGCATCAGGGTTACGGTTCATCAGGCTGATGAGCTCTGAGGCGGATACATCGGGGCGCTCGCCTGCTTTTTGATAAAGGGCCTTTATCGATTCATAGTCTTCCTTTGTGTCAATGGTCAGCCGATATTGAGGGGCGCGATATCGTTCCGGCGCCTCTAAAAACTGAACGCGATAAAGAGCGGGATGATCCCTTACATATAACGTGACATGCTCCTGATATAGATCCTCCAATGCCTGAATACGGCTGATGTCTATTAACAGCTTGGCGTTGACCGCTTCACCGCAAATCCCTAACGGGGTATTCAGGATATACGTATAATCTGCTCCTTGATCAAGATGCGCCTTAATCACCAAATCGAGCAACTCCGGATCGACAAACGGATTATCACCCGTTAACCGGATAACAACTGTTGGTTTGACAGCCTCAATGAGCTCTACAAACCTGTCGAGAACACGTTCCTCGCTGCCGCGGAAAACGCGAAAGCCATGTTTGATACAGTGCGCCTCTAATATGTCGTCAGTTTCTCTGTCAGACGTGGCAATGACAAGATTATCCTGATCCTTTTGATAAAACGCGCTTTGCCGGACGCGGTGGACGAGAACATCAAGTAAACGATTCGACCCGAGCGGACGCAGCACTTTTCCAGGAAGCCGTGTTGAACCCATTCTGGCTTGAATGATAAAGAGAATGTCATTCACGAAACGGGCTGTCCTTCATTAAAATGTCATCCCAGACAATGCCTGTGTCAGCCGGAATGTCTCTCACAGCCCGAATGCCGCCGGTTAGAAGCTCAAAAAATCTCGGGTGCAGCCCCTGCGGCTTTTGTCCGGGGCGAAGCACTGCGATATTGTCTTCACTAAAGGCTTCACCTTTTTGAATCGGAGCTGTTGTAAAGATCCCTCTGTATGCAAAATTTCGGATTTCTCCTTCGATGGCGGTCGTTGTTTTGTATGAACTGCCAAGAAGTTTTTCAGAGACCGGCTTCCTGATCCCTTGTTTCAGCTCGGCTTCGGTTTTCCTGATGCCTTCGACCATTTCTTTCAATTCGTCCGGATTTAACGCAAACGAGTGGTCGGCGCCCGGCAGGTTTTTATCGATTGTAAAATGCTTTTCTATCAGTCTTGCTCCGAGCCTAACCGCGGCACACGGTGCTTCTGTCGGATGCTCGCTATGATCGGAGAAGCCGATTACCGCATCAGGAAAAGCGGCGGCAAGCATCGGAATGACGCTGAGGTTGCTGTACTCCGGCGGCGCAGGATATTTCGCCACACAATGCATAATGGCAACTTGATCGTTGCCCTCTGCTCTGATAGTGCTCCAAGCTTCATGAACATCAGAAATTTCCGCTCCGGCTGTCGAGAATATCATCGGCCTGTTCATACGGGCGACATATTTGAGCAGCGGAAGATGGTTAATTTCATAGGATGCAATTTTAAAAGCACTCGGCGAGGTGGACTGAAGCAGGTCGGCTGACCCTTCGTCACATACTGTGCTTAAAAAGATCACCTGCTTTTCTCGACAGTAATCCAATAGCGGAGAAATCCACTCTGCTGGCATTTCCATAGATTGAATCAGAGAAAAAATAGAGACGTCCCTACCCGCCGCTGTTTTGTACAAACCAGGATCTTTCTGATACATCTTATCAGCCTCAAACATTTGAAATTTCACGGCATCCGCTCCAGCTTCCGCCGCTGCATCAATTAGCGCAAATGCCTGATCAAGCTTTCCGTCATGATTAATTCCCGCCTCGGCGATAATAAATACAGGCGCGTCTTTGCCTACAGTTTTATTCGCGATCTGAAACTCTGCCATTATTTCGCCTCCTTGCCCGGCCAAATATGATAATAATAATATGATTGTTCAGCGGTGAAGCCCATTCTTTCATAAAGACGGATCGCCCTTACATTGTGAAGCTGCGTCCCCGCTGTTACCGTTTTATGCTTCTGGGTCTCCGGTTGTTCTAGGAGATTCGCCAATAAATGAAACGCGATACGTTTTCCTTCAAACCCCGGCTTCACAGCCATCAAATCGAGAATACATTCATCGTCTCTTGATAAGCCCTGAAGATAGCCGATGACCTCGCCATTATGCTTAGCGGCAATGTTTATAGCCGCCCTTCCATTCAGATTGTTTCGTGTCCATTCCTGAAAAATTTTGTTTGCTGCTTCGCGGCTGAGATGAGGATCTTGAAAATATCTGCTTTTTGTAAACGAGTCTCGGGCCAGCTCACATATTGCTTCTGTGTCTCCAGGCTCAGGCGGACCCAGTTCAAAAAAAGGCGGTGTTTTATCATAAAAAGACGGGGGCTTCGCCAGCTTCAGCAAACTGCCGACAAAGTAAGAGGATGGCTGCTGCTGTATCACATGCGCGGCTCCGATATCTTCAGCCGGAATACGAACAAAGATAAAATCCGTTTCATCCATTTGGCGTACAGAATAAAAAGCTTGAAACAGCCTCTTCAGCTGCCCGGTGCTGTTTGCCGCCAGAAGCTTGACGTTCATGACTTTCTTCTGAAGCACCTGGCTTTCCCACAGAGAATTTTCAAAAAGCAAGACGCCTTGGAGCCTGCTGTTTTCAAAAAGGCCGAGAGAAAATTGATACGGAACGTCCAGTGTAAGCTGCCTGCTTTGGAGAAATTCCTCAATCGCCTCTTTGGAGACATCTTCTTTTACCGTATACACTTAACCAGCCCCTTCTACGATATCCCGCACAGCTTCAATGACATCATCTACATCCTCGTCAGACATCGATGGATAGAGCGGGAGCGACAGGGTTCGTTTATAGTAATTTATCGCGACCGGGAAGTCCGCTTCCTTAAACCCGAATTGCTTTTGATAGTACGGATGAATGTGTACCGGAATAAAATGAACGCTTGTGCCGATATTGTATTCATCCTTTAAAGCCGTAATCATTTCGCTCCTCGTGACACCGGCCTGTTTTTCATCAACTTGCAGAACATATAAATGCCAGGCGTGCCTGCCGTCATCATGAACAAACGGCGTGATCAGCCCCGGAATCTGCTGAAAAGCGGCTTGGTAGCGGCCGGCAATCTCTTCTCTCCGTTTCTGCATATCATCCAGCCGTTTCAGCTGATGAAGACCAAGAGCCGCCTGCAAATCAAACATGTTCATCTTATAGCCGGGCGATTCGACTTCATAATACCAGCTGCCATTTGAAGAATAACGGTTCCATGCGGCTTTGCTCATGCCGTGAAGGCTCAGCACCCGGATGTTATCTGCAAGCTCCTCATCATCTGTCGTCAGCATGCCGCCTTCCCCTGTCGCCAGGTTTTTAGTGGCATAAAAGCTGAATGCTGTCGCGTCTCCGATAGAACCGATCATTCTTTGCTTATAAGTCGTATACACCGCATGTGCCGCATCCTCCAGCACGAATAAGCCATGCTTTTGGGCAATTGCCAATATCGCATCCATATCACAGGACTGCCCGCCGAAGTGGACGGGTACAACTGCTTTCGTACGCGGTGTGATGGCCTCCTCAAGCTTTGCCGGGTCAATATTAAGCGTGTTTTCGTCAATGTCCGCAAACACAGGCGTCGCTCCTGTATGAATAATCGTATTGGCGGTCGAGCTGAACGTAAGCGGAGAGGTAATGACCTCGTCACCCGGCCCGATCCCTTTTGCTTTCAAAGCCAAAAATAAAGCAGCGGTACATGAATTCAGCGCCACGGCGTGCTTCGCCCCGACAAACGCGGCAAATTCTTTCTCAAACTGCTGAACCTTCGGGCCTTTGGAGAGCCATCCCGATTCAAGCGTTTCTGTAACCTCCTGAATTTCTTCCTTTCCGATTAATGGCAATGAGTAAGGAAGAAAATGATTTCTCTTTTGCACCATTTCTTTGCGCTCCTATCATTTTATTCAGTATCATCCTGCCTGTAATCAACCCCTGTTTTGGCCTTCAGTACCGCAAATAAAGCGTTTGTTGATTCTGCCACCGGATAATTGGCTGCTGTGAATGCCAGACGCACCTCTTCTGCTTTTTGATGCACGGCGGGACTTCGAAGAACCTCAATAAGCGTGCGCGCCAGTTCATCCGGCTGATCAAACATAAAATCGCCAAGAGACTCATAATACGGATACGAGCGGTTTCCGGATGATTTCCCGATCAGCGCAGGCTTTTGAAACAACATGGCTTCTAGTCCTACTGTTGAGGTTTGCGTCACTGCCGCGTCAGCATACGGCAGCAAATCATACAGATCCAGCTCCTTTTTGATGACTCTGCATGCATTATGTTTTTTCGCCGCAGCGTGATACAGATCAAGTTTGTTTTTTCCGATTTCCCAAGGATGAGGTTTAATGATAATTTGCAGTTGTTTCTGATCAGAAAGCCCTTCTAGCACACCGGAATAAAAGTCTTCCGAAAAGGGCTGGGTTGCAATGAGCACAATTTTTTTAGACGGATGAAAAGCAAGTTTTCGATAGAATGTGGACATGTCTATAGGGGTTCTGTTAAAGATTTGATCGAAGCGGGGGTGCCCCGTTACGAGAATCTGCTCAGGTTTACAGCCTTTTCGTATGAACCATTCCGCTTCATACGCACCAAAAACAGCTTGATAGGTTGTAAAAACAGGAATGAAGGCTTCATCTCCCATCAATGCGCCATGCTGAAGACAAATGCTGACGGCCCCTCTCCTCTGACACATGAGAGCGAGCACCCTGCTGTAAATATCTTCTGCGGTTCCGACGATAACGGCAGAAATCTTCTCCTGCTTAAACAGCGAATCAACCGTATCAATGGCTTCCATAAATAAAGGAATATCTTTATAAAGCCGGTCGCGAAACGCTTGATCACCGAATGCCGGGTGGTCATCAAAAGGGGCGAGAATCGAACAGGCTGTTTCGAGATACGGTTTCGGATCGCCTTTTTGGCATGATTCCGCAATCTCACGCTTGTTAATCACAGGCAGATCACAATAATGCGGCAAACTCCATCTGGCCAAAACAGCTGTTTTTTCAGGATCAAATTGATAGTAATTTTCGTTTGAAAAACGCAGGTAATCAAAGTGCAAAATGACTTTCCCCTTAACAGGTCCGTCGTTTGTTTTGACTATATTTTGTATTTTCTCTTCAAAAAACGGCTGAATCTGCCCTTCATCGATATGCTGATCCACCGATCCGAATAACTCCGGTTCTTCTTCCATCATCACCCTCAGCTCAGGGCTGATGTATTGATAAAAATTACTGATAAGTCCCAGCGGAATCCCCTTGTAACGAAGTCTGTCAAAAAGCTCCACATACTTCCGGTACAGCACCCAATAATTGCTTAAATAGGCCGACAAGCTCTCACCCCATTCCAAGCTTTTTTAATGATTCACGCAGCTCGCGGCAATTGCGCTGCGTAGGAAGGTTCCTGACAAATTCATTTTTTTCTGATTCAAACAGCTGAAAGTGAATCGATTGGTCGGTAATATAGTTCAGATCCAGCTCCTCAGCCAGCGGGTAAAACGGATAAAAATGGTTGACTCTCCAAAAGAACCGGGCATCTCCAATCCGGTAAAACGCCGGGCTTTCATCCCAATAGGAGCCAAACTTCTCCTTTACCTTCTCAAGCACAGAATACCTGTGCATCACCGAGCAATGATCGATGGCGCACGGCGCGTTCCATGTCACTTGAGCGGCAGGCCTGGCAGTTTCTTTTACAATGTCGCCATTTTCGTTTAAATGATAGGTTTTTGAGGCTGAGTAAATCACAGCCTTTTCAGGATGGGCATCGAGCTCCCGCACCATTTTCAGGAGCCGGTCCGGCATATAGACGTTGTCATCCGTTGCATAGGTGATATATTCACCTTCCGCCATCTCAATCGCCTGATTGATCAGCGCCGCGTACCTCGTTTTTTCCGTTCTTTCCTTTACTCCAGATACATCACTTTGATAAAAACGCACTCGGTTATCATTCAAAAAAGGACGGATTACATTCAGCGTCTCATCATTGGAGTTGTCATCCATAATAAACAATTCAAAATCTGAAAACGTTTGTGAGAGTATGCTAGAAATGGACTTTGCCACATAATCGCTTTTGTTATAGCTCGTCATAATAACTGATACTTTCGGCAAATCCTACACCTCCTTCTTGAAACTTCACACCTGAAACTAACGTTATCTTATGTTGCTTATGCGCAAGTTGCGCTAGGGATACAAACCAATATGCGAAAAGTTTGTGTATGTCTATGAAAAACAGCAACTGCCCAGAACGAAATCTGTGCCGTCTGCTGTTCTTTTCCGCATATTCCAAGCATCAGCCTCATAAGGTGAAAGAGATAAAAATCGCACCAGCGACTAAGATCGTTTTCCATCGGAGGTGAGTCATCGCGGAGCGTTCATCTATACATCCGGAACATGTTTTGATTGGTTTTCATAAAAAGGAGGAACGATATGAAACCGAAAAAAAATCAATATCAGCAAATGCAGGGATTTGATAATATGCAGGGGTATCAGCCTCAGTACGGCGCCAATCCGTACCCGCAGCAAGGCCAAGGCGGACAAATGCAGATGATGGGGATGCAGCCAATGATGCCAACAATGCAGCAGGGGCAGCAAGGACAGCAGGGCTTCGGATTCCCGGGCCAGCAGCAAGGCGGCGGGTTTCAAATTCCATCAGGGCCGACACCGTCAGCGCCGGGCCAAAGCGTTCCCGGCATGCTGCCTGTTGAGGAATCTTACATTGAGAATATTTTGCGCCTGAACCGGGGAAAAACGGCCACCATTTATATGACATTTGAAAACAGCAAGGAATGGGGCTCGAAGATCTTTCGCGGCGTCATCGAGGCAGCGGGACGGGATCACATTATCCTCAGCGACCCGAAATCAGGAACACGCTACCTGCTCCTGACAATCTACCTCGATTACATTACATTTGATGAAGAAATTGCGTATACGTATCCATATACCATGTCGTCCTATTCGCCAAGATAAAGAAAAAGCCAATCACTCATATGATGAGGATTGGCTTTTTTGTTTATAGATATTTGACGGCTGCGACAACGATCATAATCCAAGAAATAATAAACGCCACACCGCCGAGCGGAGTAATAGCCCCAAGAATGGAGACTTGCGTCAGACTGAGAATATATAAGCTTCCGGAAAACAGCACGATTCCCGCGAACATCAGCCAGCCGGCCGTCGTGACACTTCCGATGCCGGATAATTTATCGGCGAGAAACGCGACAACGAAAAGCCCAAGAGCGTGATACATATGATACTGCACGCCTGTGTGCCAAACCTGAAGATATTTATCAGGAATTTTCCCTTCTAATCCGTGAGCGCCAAATGCCCCGAGCCCCACGGCAAGCAAGGCGTTAATAGCCCCTAATATGATAAAAACTTTCATTTATCTCTCCCGCCTTTTCGTTAAACTCATATCATTTATCTTATCGCACCTGTACCAAAATTCAACGTTTGTTCTCCGATGACACGAGATTGTCGGATTTTCTCCTGCGCCAAAGCTGAAACTGGTCTGCAGCTATTGCAGCAAGCGTCCCTAATACTAGCCCGTTACTTAACAAAGAAATAAATACCGGATGCAATCCCTTTAATGCAGTTTCAGGAACAAACATGATGCCGACCCCTGTCAGCAGCGAGATGCCGATCACAGACCGCACCCTTTTCAGTTCTGCTTTCTCATATGAATCAAACTCTGCAAATGCCAGACCTCCCATTGCGGAGAACACAACGAAATTTACCGCGAATCCAACGGGTGACGGCAGGCTCGCAAACGCATTCATAAAAAACGGGATCACGCTGATCAAGACAACCAAAACACTGCCGATCATAAACGGTTTTTTAGAAGACATTTTAGTCGTCTCAATAAAACCTGCGGCTCCCGAAATCGGAACCGGAGCAATGGCTCCCGTCAAACCGCTAAGCAGATGGCTGAATGAGGCGGCAAAACCTGCATGTCGTTCGTGATGCTGTTCATCCAGCTGTTTGCCGAATTTCTTCACAGCGATGTCCACAACCTTCATGCTTGCCAGCATATTCACGATCAGCAAGATGGTAATAAAAATTGAGGTGATGATCAGGCCGCTGTTAAATAACGGGGTGCCAAAAGGAAACAGGGAAGGCAGCTGAAACAGCCGATCCGGCATTTCAATCGGCTTTGCAGCCCCGGCAGCCGCAAACAGCACCCACCCGCCAAACAGGGCCAATAGAATCGAATATTGCTTGAAAAACATGATGTTCGAATTTGTCATCATAAAGGCGGCAGCGATCACAACAAGTGCCAAGCCAAATACAAGACCGTCCACACTGTCCTTACGATAGCCGATTCCAAGAATTCCTTTTATAATGGGCTGACTCAGCTGCATCACTAGAAGCAATAAATAGACGCCCGTTACAACTGGGGTAAACAAGGCGGCAAGCCGGTCAATGACCTTGAAGACACTTAACAAAAAGAAACATACAGCGCTTACAAGAAGAGCTCCCTGCAAACCGCGCAGTGTGTCCCCATATGTCGCAAACACAGTTCCCGTCAGCCCGGCGTAGATCGTATACACTCCCCACCACAAGCCCGCGGGGCTTTCATTGATCGGCAGTCTGTGGCCTTTCAAACACTGAATGACGGCGGCAATTCCCAGTACAAAAAAAGTGCTTTGGATCAATCTCGCAGAATCAGAGTGATCCAGATGAAACGACTGGGCAACCGCCACCGGAACAACAATCGCCGCAGCAATGATAAACGCTGTCCATTGCAGCGCACCAAGAACCAATTTCACGTAGCTCAACCTTTCTCATTAAAAATCAAATAAAGACTCTCCGTTTCCGTCCTCTTCCTGCTTCTCTTTTTCTTGTTTTCGATATTTGTTTAATCCCGCGCTTCCCATCATTTTTTCCATCATCAGCTGGTCTGTCGATGGCGGTGCGGCAGGACTTGGCGTGCTGCTCGGCTGTATGCGGGGCGCGCTCGTCTCTGGCTGATCCAGCACGACGTCACACAAAGAACGGACAACCGCTACGTAACGCTTCAGCTCCTCATCCCGTTCAGCTGTCTTTGCTTTTTTCAGCTCCTCTTCCATCTTTTGAATCAAAGCAGATATATGAATGTTCATCAAGAACCCTCCAAAAAATAAATGTCGTCTTCCTGCATTTTATCAAATTCCTGCTGCAAACGCAGATATGAGTTTGTTATTTTTTCTAACAAACCTTTCGCATTTGACAAGCAGAAGAGATTTTTCACATAATAAATCGCCATACCTTACGAAAAAGGAGCGATGGAATGAACAGCATACCCTCTATCGTCAGCAAGCATAAAGCATATTTTGCGGCGGGGCATACGAGACCGCTAGAATCGAGACTGGACATGTTGCAGAAGCTGAAACAAGCCATCAAAACACATGAAGCCGATCTCACAGCTGCTCTCTATCAAGATCTCCACAAATCCGAACAAGAAGCATACACAACGGAAATCGGAATCGTGTTGGAGGAAATCAGCTTTGTGATGAAAAGACTGGGAAAATGGGCCAAGCCGAAACGAGTCAAAACGCCGCTGACCCATCTAGGCTCCAAAAGCATCATCATACCTGAGCCGTATGGAACCGTTTTGGTGGTTGCGCCATGGAACTATCCCCTGCAGCTGGCGCTTTCTCCCTTGATTGGAGCCATTGCCGCCGGGAACACGGTCGTTCTCAAACCATCAGAATATACGCCGGCTGTTTCCGCTGTTCTTTCCAAACTCATCAGCAATGTTTTTCCGAGTGATTATGTCGCTATGGCGGAAGGCGGGCCCGACGTCAGCACAGCATTATTACAGCAGCCCTTTGACTATATTTTCTTCACCGGCAGCGTTGCCGTGGGAAAAATCGTCATGGAGGCTGCCGCTAAACAATTAATTCCCGTCACCTTGGAGCTCGGCGGCAAAAGCCCCTGCATTGTCCATAAAGATGCTGACATACAGCTTGCCGCCAAACGCATTATCTTCGGTAAATTCACGAATGCGGGACAAACCTGCATCGCACCGGATTATTTATTAGTCCACGAAGACATCAAAACAAAGCTCACAGAAGAAATGAAGCGTGCGATTAGTGAATTTTACGGCTCTCAGCCCGAACGTAATCCGCAGTACGGCAAAATCGTCAGTGAGCGCCACTACCAGCGGCTGCTCAGCTTTCTGAGCGATGGCGTCCCCCTCATAGGCGGACAGTTTGATCATGATCACCACAAAATAGCGCCGACAATTCTTGAGCAAGTGAAGGAAGACTCTCCAGTGATGCAGGAGGAGATTTTCGGGCCGATTCTTCCGTTATTTACGTACGGTAATATCGATGAAGTCATTGAGAAAGTCCAATCGCGCCCAAAGCCACTTGCTCTGTATGTTTTCACTACAAATAAAGAAATCGAGCGGGCTGTTTTAGAGAACCTGTCGTTTGGCGGAGGCTGTGTCAATGATACGTTAATGCACGTCGCGACACCGTATTTGCCATTCGGCGGCGTCGGAGAAAGCGGCATCGGCAGCTATCACGGATTTGACAGCTTTAACACATTTACGCACAAAAAAAGCGTCGTCAAACAAACGAACCGCTTCGACTTCGCTTTTCGTTATCCTTCCTCCAAAAACGGGCTGCGACTGATTCGGAAAATACTTAAATAAAAAAGCGCAGATGATCTGCGCTTTTTTACAAATCCTTTATACACCAATCAATCGGTGCCTCTCCCATTTTCTCCAAGCACGCATTCGCCCGGGAAAACGGTCTGCTCCCGAAAAATCCGTTTCTTGCCGAAAACGGGCTGGGATGCGTGGATTCAATGATAAAATGCTTGGACGTGTCGATCCGTTCTTTTTTCATTTGAGCATGCCGGCCCCATAAAATAAAGACAATCGGCCGCTCCCTTTCATTCAGAACGTCAATAACCCGGTCCGTCAGACGCTCCCAGCCTTTTCCCTTATGGGAATTCGCCTGTCCGCGCCTTACGGTCAGCACAGTATTCAACAAAAGAACCCCTTGCTTTGACCAACTCACAAGCGACCCGTGATTCGGGATGCTGCACCCGATGTCCTGCTGCAGCTCAAGAAAGATATTCCTTAATGAAGGCGGCTGCTTCACACCCGGCTTTACGGAGAAGCTTAAGCCTTGAGCCTGTCCTGGCCCGTGATATGGATCTTGGCCGAGAATGACGACCTTCACATCATCGTATGGGGTATAATGCAGCGCATTAAAAATATCCCGGCTGTCCGGATATACCGTTTGCTCCTTGTATTCCCGCTTCAGCATTTCTCTGAGCTCTTGATAATACGGTTTCTCAAACTCTTCCTTCAGCTGATTCCACCAGCTGTCTTGTAAAAGCTGTTTCAAGATTCAGGCCTCCCTTACGAACGATGTAGTCTGGAATAGACAGGTTTGCCATCCCAAACGATCTCACTTTGTACTTCCCGTCTTTTCATCTCAGGCTCTTCAAGCAGGACGGCAAAGTTTTTCGTCGGCAGTTCCCCGAGTCCATGCTTTTCACTTAAACGATCCAAATATTGTTTCCGCTTGGCGCCAAGGTCCGCGGACTGATTGTCTCCCGCGTCACTGAAGGCATAAATTACACTGGCAATAGGGACACGCTTCACTCGGTACTCCTTTGCAGCGCGCAAATAAAAATCCCAATCCCAATAATTATGCACATCAGCATCGAAATACCCGATTTCATCATGCAGAAAACGTCTATACATGCTGCCCGACGGCACGTATGTAGAGAACACTCTCATATCCTCGTAGTCAGCGGTATAAGCAAACAGCTTCCGCGAAACTGGATATCTTGTTCCGTTTTTCTCTTCAAACGAGACAATTTCTGCATCAGAATGAACGAAATCTGCCGTTTCTATTTCCTTCGCCATTCTTTCCACATGCCCCGGTGTAAAGAAATCATCGTCATCACAAAGCATAATGCAATCGCCTGACGCCTCTTTTACACCGGCATTTCTCGCAGCCACATGCCCCGAGTTCTTTTCTAAATTGATGACGGCAATCGGCAGTTCCGGATACAGTGCTTTGACAGGCACGACCGATTCACCGGCATCATTCACAATAATAATTTCATACGGCTTCATGGTCTGCTGCGAAATCGACTCCAGAAGCTCACACAAAGCCGGAATCCGATTATAGGTCACAATTACGATAGAAATCTTCATGATGCTCTCCTTCTCATTTTCATAGTCATGTACTATTAAAACATATATTGGACGGGAGATCAGTGGGAATATCCTACCGAAACAGTAATGCGGCACCGATCAAAAGCATCAAGATCAGTGCCAGAGCTTAGATTGATAGACCGGCTGCAGCACAAGCGCATAAGAAAGACACAAAAAAGCAAAGGCTTCATCGTCCCAATTCCTCAAGATGTCTGTCATACTAGATCCATCTAATAAAAACAAAGATATCATGAAGGCCAGCAGCACAAAGGACCCCAATTGAACATCAAAAGGCGCATTTTCTGGTTACATGCAAACCCCTCTTGGTATTGTCAAATGATTCCTATCGTTCTTCTATATTGTGATACAGAGAAAATCTAACTATAATGAAAGACAAAACACGATGGAGGTTCAAGACATGTCTATGCATAAAGCACTCACCATTGCCGGCTCAGATTCCAGCGGCGGTGCTGGGATTCAAGCCGATTTAAAAACATTTCAAGAAAAAAATGTATACGGGATGACCGCCTTAACGGTGATCGTTGCGATGGACCCAAACAACAGCTGGGACCATCAAGTGTTCCCGATCGATACTGATACAATCCGCGCCCAGCTTGCAACGATTACGGATGGCATCGGTGTGGACGCCATGAAAACAGGGATGCTGCCAACCGTTGACATTATCGAACTTGCGGCAAAAACGATCAAAGAAAAACAATTAAAAAATATTGTAATCGACCCGGTTATGGTTTGCAAAGGGGCTAATGAAGTCCTTTATCCAGAGCACGCCCAAGCCCTCCGTGAACAATTAGCGCCGCTAGCCACTGTCATTACACCGAATCTGTTTGAAGCCAGCCAGCTCAGCGGCATGGATGAATTAAAAACAGTTGACGATATGATCGAAGCCGCGAAAAAAATTCACGCACTCGGCGCTCAATACGTTGTCATTACAGGCGGAGGCAAACTCAAACACGAAAAAGCCGTCGATGTTCTCTATGACGGAGAAACAGCGGAAGTCCTTGAAAGCGAAATGATCGATACGCCTTATACACATGGTGCAGGCTGTACCTTCTCAGCAGCCGTGACTGCGGAGCTCGCCAAAGGTGCCGAAGTCAAAGAAGCCATTTACGCAGCGAAAGAATTCATTACCGCTGCCATTAAAGAATCCTTCCCGTTAAACCAGTATGTCGGACCTACGAAGCATTCTGCGCTGCGCCTGACTAAACAATCATAAACAAAAAAGGCTGCCTTACAGAGAGGCAGCTTTTTTATACACCCGAAGACTTTTCACAGAAAAAACTGCCGATCCCATCGGCAGCCTGTTTATTTGACTTTTAAATTGTTCGCAGATTTCCTCAAAAATGCTTCTATCGACTGGACAAAAAGTGCATATTCCTTCATTTGCTCATATGCTCGCGAAAGAATTTCCGCTGTTTCACTGTGCGGTGTTGTCCCGCCAAGCATTTTTTTCAGCTGCAGCAGCACATCCTTATATTCTTCACGCTTATCTTCAACTTGGTCCGCAGCCTTTTCCAAACATTCCGGTGTTATCTTCTGTTCATGTATATTCAAGAAAACAACTCCTTTTACTGAAAAAAATAGTAGGTTATCGTTGAAGAATAGCACAGATGGCACAGATTTCACATAAGAAAAAAGAAGGATTTCCTACATAAGTGTCCAAATTCCGACGTTCATTTCAGATTTTCCGATCGATCTGGCCGTTATTTCATGATTTCCCGGGAAAGGAAAATATCTCGCACTGAAAACCTCTTCTCCATTATTGATAAAGATTTCTATAGATGACGCATCGATAAACATGTGCACGGTATGCAAATCCTTGATGCGGCAATGTCTCGCTTCTGTTCGTTTTCCATCGAAGCTCATTCGCTCCAGCGTAACAACCCCCTTGTTCTTATCAAAGGAGAACGCAGCCGTACCGCGGATACTGATTGAAAAGCCAGACTCTGTATCAATATCTTCAATCAAGATCTCAGCTCTTTCAGGGTTTTCAACCGGAAGCGCACCAGATGATTCATGCATGTTGATTTGTATTTTCTTCTCATTTCTGCGCATGGCTTTCAGCTCAGGCAGCGGCTGCTGAATCAGCTTCTCTCCTGATAGCGTCAGCTGTCTCGGCAGCGTCATACAGTGAATCCAGTGATAGTCAATCGTCGGATGAGACCCTTCATCCTGATCAGGCACAGCCATCCATGCAAACAAAATCCGCCTTCCCTGATCGTCTTCAAGTGTTTGTGGCGCATAAAAATCAAAACCTTGATCAAGCTCTGCAAAAGCGCCATGCCTCAGTTCAGGCTTGTTATAATCGAGACGCCCGACAAAATAACCTGATTGATACACGTTCTGATAACGAAAACCCTCAGCCTCAAGACCCTGAGGCGAGACAATCAGCACATCGGATCCCTGAAGAGAAAACAAGTCAGGGCATTCCCACATGTACCCGAAATCGGTTAGCCCGTTAAAGCCCGCGCCAGTTATCGGGCCGAGAAATCTCCACTCTATCAGGTTATCAGAAGCAAACAAAACAGCGTGTCCTTGCATATTCTCCGTTTGTGCACCGATTACCATGTACCATGTGCCTTCATGCTCCCATACCTTCGGATCGCGAAAATGGGGCGTGTATCCTTCTGGGAGGCGGGCGACGACACCCTTTTTCTCAAAGGTAAGCCCGTCGTCAGATACAGCAAGGCACTGATATGTTTCCCGATTCCCATCCTGATCCCTGACATTTCCTGTGTAAAACAGATAGAGCCGATCGTCTTTCGTGACAGCGCTGCCCGAGTAGCAGCCGTTTTTATCGAACCAATCACTCGGAGCGAGCGCAATGTCTTCCCGCTTCCAATTCACAACATCCTGTGTCGTATAATGCCCCCAAAATTTCGCGCCGTGCCCCGTCTGAAACGGCTGCCACTGAAAGAATACATGATAGCTGCCCTTCCAATATATCACGCCATTCGGGTCATTCAGCAGCCCAACCGGCGGCATGATGTGAAAATGCTGGCGATGCGGATCACTGTCAGCGATAGGCTCTTTTTTCTCCACTTCTTCATAAGCCCGGCGGCGAAGCTCGTGATCATATGCTGTCATTTTTTTCTCCCCTCATCCTCATTAATCTTCATGATAAACGCTGCAATGAACGCTGACACTGCCGCAATGGCCATCCCAATCAGATAGTTGATCAAGTTGCCCATGCCAAACGGCGCAGCAATGGCGATCATTGGAATACCCGTTAACCCATAAGCGTTTGCAGCAACATGAGTAAAGACGACATATGCACCGCCCAATGCGCCTCCGATCATCGCGGCGATAAACGGTTTTCGGTAGCGAAGGTTAACTCCGAATATGACGGGCTCAGTAATGCCGAGAAAAGCGGAAAATGCAGCCGGAAGCGCGATTTCTTTTGTCTTTGCCTTTTTCGCCATAAAGAAGACGGCAAGGCCTGCCCCGCCCTGTGCGACATTCGCCATTGACCAGATCGGCAGCAAATAGTTTTTGCCTATATCTGCAATAAGCCCTGCCTCAATCGCATGGAAGCTGTGATGAACGCCTGTCAGCACGATAAGTGAATACGTGCCACCGAAAATCAGACCCGCAACAAAACCGGCATGGTCATATACATAAGTTAAAGCAACCGTAATCCCGGAGCCAAGCGCTCTTCCCAGAGGGCCAATCGCAATAAAAGCAACAAACCCGGTGACAATTACAGTAACAAAAGGTGTAACAAGCAAATCTACCGCATGCGGAACCACTTTTCTTGTCCATTTCTCTACCTTGCTCATTACATAAACCGCCAGCAGAACAGGGATGACAGTTCCCTGATAGCCTAGAAGCGCAATATCAAATCCGAAAAGATGCATATAATCAGGTGTCGCTTCAGCCAAACCCCATGGATTCAAAAGGTTTGGATGAATCATGATTCCCCCGATGACCGCTCCCAAGTACGGGTTGCTGCCAAATTCTTTTGAAGCGCTTACTCCGATTAGAATCGGCAAGAAAATGAATGCTGCACTTGAAAACATATCAAGCAGCTGAAAAACTGCAGAATCCTTGCTCATCCAATGAAACGCATTGATCATACCCAGCAATCCCATTAATAGGCCGCTGGCTACAATAGCCGGGATAATTGGGACAAAAATATTAGAAAGCGTTTTCGCAAATCTAGCAGCGGGATTCAGCTTTTCTTTTGCCGCATCCTGATGATTTACGTGTTCCTCACGCTCAATATCAGCTTCTTTAGAAAAAGCATCGAATACTTTATTCACAAGGCCCGTTCCGAAAATGATCTGGTACTGGCCAGAGCTGCTGAAAGCGCCTTTGACGCCATCAAGCTCTTCTACTTGTGCTTGATCTATCTTTGATTCATCTTTAATCACTAAACGCAGTCTTGTTGCACAATGAGCCGCACTGATAATATTTTCCTTCCCACCGAGAAGCTCAATGAGGCGTATTGCAGTCTCTTTGTAATCCATTTGTTTCTCCCCCTTTTATTTAAACAAAAAAGACCTAAAATTCGCCAACGAATAAAGGACACAGCGATCCTTTTTCATTTACGCAAATTTTAGGTCTTGCCTGCTTTACCAGTCACAATCCCGCTTATTTAGATTGAGAATACGCTTTCATCATAAATCATGATAGCGTTTTCGTCAACTGTTTTTTAGTTAAATAGTTTGATAAAACATATAGACATAAATTCGTAAAAATTAATTGTGAATTATTTCACAATATCATGCTATACTATGCTCAACCATAAAAGAAAGCAGGAAAAGACAATGGAAGCTCAAGCATTGCAAAAGGTTGAACAGTACGCTTTGAAAAAACAAAACATATTTGTTTCTAGCAAAATCCGTTATGTGCTCAGATCCATTTTAGCCAGCATGTTTATCGGTTTCGGCATTACAGCCGCAAGTAAAACAGGCAGCTATTTCTCCATGGCGGATTCTCCGTTTGCCTTTCCGGCAGCCGCTGTCACATTCGGGGCCGCAATACTGCTGATTGCTTACGGGGGCGGGGATTTATTTACCGGCAACACCTTTTATTTCACTTATACCGCGCTCCGAAAAAAAATCCGCTGGCGCGATACCCTGTACCTGTGGATGTTTAGCTATGCCGGCAATTTGATCGGCGCCATTCTATTTGCCATTCTGATCAGCGCGACAGGACTTTTTGAGGAGGCTTCTATTCATTCCTTTTTGATTCATCTGGCAGAGCACAAAATGGAGCCGCCCGCTTCTGAGCTGTTTTTCAGAGGAATGCTTTGCAATTGGCTTGTGTGCCTCGCCTTTTTTATTCCGATGTCTCTCAAAGACGAAGGAGCAAAGCTGTTTGCCATGATGCTTTTCGTTTTCTGTTTCTTTATTTCCGGTTTTGAGCACAGCATTGCCAATATGTGCACATTCGCCATCTCCCTTTTGATCGAGCACCCTGATACGTTGACACTGATGGGGGCAGTCAGAAACTTAATTCCTGTGACGCTCGGCAATCTGACCGCGGGAATGGTAATGATGGGCTGGATGTACTACACGCTCAATCCCGATAAATAAAAAAAACTTCCAGAGATCACTCCCTGCAAGTCAATGCGGTTATTCCGAGAGATCTTGAAGACGCTGGACATGCAGCGTGATATAGCCGGCCTCGGACTCCGGCAAATGTAATTGATATTCATTTTTCAAAAACTCCGCCAGCTCCAGCGCACATTGATAGGCAAATGAATACTTTTTTTGGATGAAATAAAGCATCTCCTCGTCCATACGATGGAGCGCTTCATTTGATTCCAACCGGCTGACCGCGTATCGCAAATGCGTGACAAGGCGTTGATAGGAAATGCTGTTTTCATCCACCTTTCGATTAAAGTATTGTTCTATTTTCTCTATCATTTCTTTGATCATGGTCGTATGCTTCAGCGCTGAATACATGCTCTCCGCATCCATCTTCGCCGTATGGATGTGAAGGGCAATATAACCAGCTTCATCTTCAGGCAGAGACACACCCAATGTCTCTTTTACATGTCCGATCGCCCACAGGCCAATCTCATATTCCTTTTTATAAAGCGCCTTGATCTCATGCAGCAATTTATTCTGCACAAGCAGCCCATTTTGAATCCTTTCGATCGCAAAGGATAAATGGTCAGAAAGCGCGATATGAATGTGGTCGCTCAGTGGCGCCGCGAGCTCCCCTTCCGCATAGCTGATGATATCCTCAGCTATTTCAATATGCTCCTCCGGCAGCGTTTGCAGGATTTGTTTAAACTTTTCATTCTCATCGTGCACGACAAATATCTTTTCCACTTTATTCATAGGGATGAGGTCATTTTTCTTTTTTTGAAAAGCGATTCCCGGTCCCATCACGATTTTTTCCTGATCATCTTCTTTTATTAAAGCCGCATTGTTGTTTAATACTTTATAGATTTTCAAGAGGCTACCTCTCCCGCCAATTAGCTTTTGACTGGGATTTTACCTCCTTTTGACCGCCATGTAAAGATGCGGGCCAGCTCTCTCCTGCTTTGGCGATTCCTTGAAGGCTTGCAGACACCTTCTCTTATAAAGCGCGGCGGCTTTCGCTTTCTGTTTTTCTTCATCATTCACAGCCATCCGCCATTCATAAAACGAAACAAGCCCTGCGGCTTGCACCGCCGCTTTTCTTTGGTATGTACGCTGAGCCGAATAGACCGCGGCAGCCGCAGTTTTTCTGTCCGGCGTCACCCAGTTCATCAAAAAGACCATCCACACCCGTAAAGATACAAGCAAACGTTTCATAGAAAAACATCCCTCCGCTTCTTTTTGGCAGGCAGCCTTTTTAGCAGCCCGTTTTTTCAGCCGCAGCCCGCGGGAAAAGCGGCCGATTTCTTTTCCCGCAAACTAGCAGCTCTAGCAAAACTCATGACTCTATGATAGACCGTGGAAAGAGAATTCTTTGTCACAATATGAGTGAAAAAACCAACTAGTTTTTAGAAGTTTTGTTGAAAGCTGAAAGAAATGAAATGAAAATTGGAGAACCGCTTTAAAAATTTTATACACAAGTTATCCCAAAGATAAGAACAACTTAATCACAATAGATATCCACATGTCCACAAACTCTATCTATATTTTGTATAGGAACATATATTCCCAACTATATATATACACAGGTTTATTCACTTATACACAGGGTTCTGTGTATAACTCCTTCCTTATTCACAAACAAAATCCAATAAATGGTCCAAATGACACAAGGATTTTTTTGAATTTTCAAGAAATATATACTAGATCTATAACATTTTTTCTAAACACAAAGGGGGAAATACATTGAAAAATGGGATCATTCGCTTTCTGCTTTTAAGTTTTGTTGTATTTTTTACGTTATCCACAGGTATGACAGGAGTACAGGCAGCTCCGGCTTCTTCAATAAAATCAGCTGACCTGGAAAAAGCTGAAGTATTCGGTGATATCGATATGACAACAAACAAAAAAACAACCGTTATCGTGGAATTAAAAGAAAAATCCTTGGCAGAGGCGAAGGAAACGGGAGAAAAGCAAACGAAAAGCAAGCTGAAAACCGCTCGTACCACTGCAAAAACCAAAGCCCTCAAAGCGGTGAAAAACGGAAAAGTAAATCGGGAGTATGAGCAGGTATTCTCTGGCTTTTCTATGAAGCTCCCAGCTAATGAGATTCCAAAACTTCTTGCAGTAAAAGACGTAAAGGCAGTATACCCGAACGTCACGTATAAAACAGACAATATAAAGGATAAAGACGTTACGCTCTCCAAAGACGCTGTATCTCCGCAAATGGATGACAGCGCGCCGTATATCGGAGCGAACGATGCATGGGATTTAGGCTACACAGGAAAAGGCGTCAAGGTTGCCATTATTGATACCGGAGTTGAATACAATCATCCAGATCTGAAGAAAAACTTCGGACAATATAAAGGATACGATTTTGTAGACAATGATTACGATCCAAAAGAAACACCAACGGGCGATCCGAGGGGCGGAGCAACTGACCACGGAACACACGTAGCCGGAACTGTGGCCGCAAATGGAACGATCAAAGGCGTAGCGCCTGATGCCACGCTTCTCGCTTACCGCGTGTTAGGCCCTGGCGGAAGCGGCACAACGGAAAACGTCATTGCCGGCGTGGAACGTGCTGTACAGGACGGAGCAGATGTGATGAACCTGTCTCTTGGAAACTCATTAAACAACCCGGACTGGGCGACGAGCACAGCGCTTGATTGGGCCATGTCAGAAGGCGTCGTTGCGGTTACGTCAAACGGCAACAGCGGACCGAACGGCTGGACAGTCGGATCACCTGGCACATCAAGAGAAGCGATTTCCGTCGGTGCTACCCAGCTGCCGCTCAATGAATACGCCGTCACATTCGGCAACTATTCTTCAGCAAAAGTGATGGGCTATAACATAGAGGACGACGTCAAAGCGCTCAATAACAAAGAGGTTGAGCTTGTTGAAGCGGGAATCGGCGAAGCCAAGGATTTTGAAGGAAAAGACCTGACAGGCAAAGTCGCCGTTGTCAAACGAGGCAGCATTGCATTTGTGGATAAAGCGGATAACGCTAAAAAAGCCGGCGCCATCGGCATGGTTGTGTATAACAACCTCTCTGGAGAAATTGAAGCCAATGTGCCAGGCATGTCTGTGCCAACGATTAAGCTTTCATTAGAAGACGGCGAAAAACTCGTCAGCGCCATGAAAGCCGGCGAGTCAAAAACAACATTCAAGTTGACGGTCTCGAAAGCGCTCGGTGAACAAGTGGCTGATTTCTCATCACGCGGCCCTGTTATGGATACGTGGATGATTAAACCGGATATTTCCGCACCAGGCGTCAATATCGTCAGCACCATCCCGACACATGATCCTAACAACCCATACGGGTACGGATCAAAACAAGGAACAAGCATGGCATCACCTCATATTGCCGGAGCGGTTGCCGTTATCAAACAAGCCAAACCAAAGTGGAGCGTAGAACAGATCAAAGCCGCGATCATGAATACCGCTGTCACCTTAAAGGATGGCGACGGAGAAGTGTATCCGCATAACGCCCAAGGTGCAGGCAGCGCGAGAATCATGAACGCGATCAAAGCTGACTCACTCGTCTCACCTGGAAGCTATTCATACGGTACATTCTTGAAGGAAAACGGAAACGAAACGAAAAAAGAAACGTTTACGATTGAAAACCAATCTTCCATTAGAAAGTCATACACACTTGAATACTCATTTAACGGCAGCGGCATCTCCACATCCGGCACAAGCCGTGTTGTGATTCCGGCACATAAGACCGGAAAAGCCACTGCAAAAGTAAAAGTCAATACAAAGAAAACAAAAGCCGGCACCTATGAAGGAACGGTTATCGTCAGAGAAGGCGGAAAAACCGTCGCCAAGGTCCCTACATTGCTGATCGTTAAAGAGCCGGATTATCCGAGAGTAACATCTGTCTCCGTCAGCGAAGGATCTGTACAAGGCACCTATCAAATTGAAACCTACCTTCCTGCGGGAGCAGAAGAGCTGGCGTTCCTCGTCTATGACAGCAACCTTGATTTTGCAGGCCAAGCCGGCATTTATAAAAATCAAGATAAGGGCTATCAGTACTTTGACTGGGACGGCACGATCAATGGCGGAACCAAGCTTCCTGCTGGAGAATATTACTTGCTCGCCTATGCTGCAAACAAAGGCAAATCAAGCCAGGTTCTGACTGAAGAGCCTTTTACAGTTGAATAATAAGAAGCCTGCCGATTCGGCAGGGCTTTTTAGATTAATTCGCAAATGCCTCCTGCAATAAACGATAAGAATGGAGCTTATCTTCAAAATGATGCGTAATGGTCACCGCCATGATTTCCTCTGTTCCATACGCCTTACTCAAAGATAACAACTGCTCCTTCACCTGTTCTTTCGTGCCAACAATCATTCGATTTCGATTATCAGCAATTCGTCTCTGTTCATAGGGGGAGTACGTATTTTCCCGAACAGCTTCATACGAAGGGACTCCTTCTAAAGGAATGCCCTGCTCCCCTGCCAAAAGCGTAAAATCAAGCACTGCCGCAAGCTCCTCTGCCTTCTCCTCCGTGTCAGCACAAAGAACAAAAACAGCAGCTGCCGCTCGGGGCGTGTCCCCTAACACAGACGGCTTAAATCGTCTCTTATACTGTCTGACAGTATCCTCTCCGCCCTCTCCATTGATAAAGTGGGCAAACATATAGCCAGCACCTGACTCAGCGGCGAGCAACGCGCTTTCTCCAGATGAGCCAAGCAGCCACACATCCGGCGCGGTGGAAATATGCGGCGCAGCCGTCAAATTCGGAAAACGGTGTTTGTCATCCGCCAAATCATGCAAATACATGGTCAGTTCCTTGATTTGCTGCGGATACTGATCAGCATTGCGCTTCCCGCCGTCATTCAGCGCCCATGATGCAATCGGCATTCCCCCCGGTGCCCTGCCAAGCCCTAGATCAATTCTTCCCGGTGTCAGCCCCTCCAGCACACGGAAATTCTCAGCTACTTTATAAGCACTGTAGTGCGGCAGCATGACTCCGCCTGATCCAACACGGATTCGCTTCGTTTGTGCCGCTATATGACTGATCAGCACCTCAGGGCTTGACCCTGCCAGCCGCCTTGAAAAGTGATGCTCAGAAACCCAAAATCTCTTATATCCAAAGCCCTCAGCAGCTTGCGCAAGCGCAACGGTTTGCTGCAAGGCTGTTTCTGAACTGCTGCCCTCTGATACTGGAGATTGATCTAATATACTTAATGAAATCATCCCTACCACCTCATCCTCATCGTATCACTGATCCCATATTTTTTCTCCAAAGCCGCTCACACTGCTTATCAGTGTCTCCCAATCATTCGCCATTTATTTGTGACAGCATGTCTCTATTTGTCGGAATATGTTACACGTGAAACATAAAAACCCCTCCGAAGCGGAGAGGTTTACTTTAGTTTTTATTAAAGCCTTTTTCTTTCACATAGTCATTTAAATACGTACGCGGCTTCTGCTTCATAAAGTTCAGAATCTGATCAGACCACGTTTCTTCCCGCTGTCCGTTTGTTCTTTCTCTATAATAATCAGAAATGGTTTGATCATACGCATTCATGGTTTCACGGAAATCGTCTGCATTTACATTATACGTATTCTCATGATAGACAGCCTGCTTTGGCAATCTCGGTTTTTTGCCGGATAGGTTTGCAGGATGGCCTACTGCCAGACCGAAAAGCGGAAGCACATGGTCAGGCGTTTGCAACACCTCTGTCACCTTGTCCAGTTCATTCCGAATGCCGCCGATATAGCAAATGCCAAGCCCCATAGATTCAGCGGCAATACTCATATTTTGCGCTGCCAGCGCAGCATCAATTAAGCTGACCATAAACATTTCCGTATTTTCGAGCAGCTCAGAGATATTTTCGCCTTTTTCCTCAGCCAGTTTTTGGTGGCGGTGTAAGTCCGCACAAAATACAAAAAAGTGTCCGTTGTTCTCAACGTAAGGCTGATTTCCTGCAAGCACAGACAGCTCACGTTTTTTCTCAGGATCGGAAACCCCGATAATCGAATATGCCTGCACATAGCTGGACGTAGACGCTGCCTGCGCACTTTTCACTAAAGTATCAATTTCTTCAGCTGTCAAAAGCTGATCAGTAAAAGATCGGATCGACCGATGATTTAAAATGGTTTCGATTGTGTTATTCATCACAAGAACCTCCTTATCTGTTTTTATCATATCCGAAAAAAAGTGAACTCAAAAGCGAAATGCTCTGTAATAAAAAAGACAGCCTTTTTCAAGGCTGTCTGCACATTAAGAATTAAAGAGATAACTTCTGTATTTCGTCAGCTGCACACTTGCGTTATACACAATCCCGAAACCAATCAGCGTGGAAAGTGTTGAGCTTCCTCCGTAGCTGACAAACAGCAGCGGAATCCCGGTAACAGGCATAATGCCGATGTTCATTCCGATATTCTGGAATGTATGAATCACAATTAACGCCGTATAGCCAACGCAAAAGAAAGAAGCGAAACGGTTAAACGGATGTATTTTGTCAATCAGAACGACAAGCCTGTAGATTAAGAAGAAGAACATGATGACGACAAAGGCACAGCCTAAAAACCCAAAGGATTCACCTATTATAGAGAAAATGAAGTCAGTCGTACTTTCTGGAACATAAACCTTTAAATCAGAAATACCGTTTCCTAAAATGCCACCAGATCCTATAGCCATGATAGCTTGATCAACTTGCCACCCGCTATCATCATTCTGTGTTTCATTTGAATCAGAAACCCAAGAAGTAACCCTCTTAATTTGATATTCCTGTATTCCGACTGATTTAGCAACGTCGGGAAAGTTTATCATTACTAATAAAATTAATGAAATGAGTAAGATACCTGAACCAGCAATGATTGTTATCAGTTTCCAATTGATGCCCGACATGAAAACCATTACAAGGACGATAAACATACATATTCCCGCAGTCCCAGCATCTTGCATCAGGATAAGACCAACAGGGATAACTGCGACACCCGCAATCTTTAATAAAAGGTGAATATCATCTCTAAGTGTCCGCACTCCTTTAGGATTGGCTTTTCCGATGACTGAAGCTAGCATCATAATCAAACCAACCTTCATGAATTCTGACGGCTGTATAGTTATTCTCCCAAACCTAAACCAACTTTTTGCCCCTTTAATGACCGGTGCAATGGACTCAGGACTGATCTTAAGAATAATCAAAGATAATATACCAATGATAAAAATATATAAACTTAACTTTTCAAGCTGCTCTAAATCAAAGTACAACAGAACTGTAATCGCAACAGCTCCTAAAAGATAAAAGACAATTTGCTGTATCCAATCCGTGTTCCCATACTGCCCAAACTGACCAGCAGCATAAATTGATACTACGCTTATAATAAAAAACACACCAAATATAAAAATCAAATCCCCCTGGTAAAAGGGACTTTGCTGCTTCTTATATCGACTCATTCTATCCCGCCTTACATTTTCATCGGAAAATCACTAATGTTTATTATACATGAACCAAGTTCAAGATGACACGTGAAGCTCGCTTCCTTTTCTGTTTTTTGCGCATTTGCGGCGCTTTTTCTGCTACACGAAATATGACGTATCATAAACCGAAATGTTTCGATTGACACAAAACTTTTCAAATGAAAAAAACCCCCATTCCAAAGGGTTTGGTTAAAACCTAATATAATTTACGTGTTTCAATCCCAAATCGTTTATTCAAATCGGTGTTTCCTCATATAGAATCAGAGTTCCGTGTCTATATATTCTCCTAGCGAATTGATCTAAAAAATAAGACGATAGGGCCAGACCATTTCCGCAAAAACGTGTATCAATTTTTGGAAAACATGGTATAATAATTGTAACAGAATGTTCACAAAACAATCATAAAACAGACACAACTCAGTTCCTCTATTTCATTTTTGTAAACGCTGTCACAAAATGAAAGGAGACGGGTATGATGGACATGTTTTTTGCTTATTTATTGGTTGCCAGCGCAACTCCTCTTTTTATTTGGCTAGATAACAAAAAGGTCGCACTCTCAGCTATTCCGCCAATCATCTTAATGTGGGTATTCTTCTTCTTTTACGCAACTGAAAGCCTTTCTCCACTAGGACACACTCTCATGATTATCTTGTTTGCCGTCAACGTCATTGTCGCTCATATCGCCGCGTTTATCATTTACGGTCTTCCGTATCTTCGCAGAAAGCGAAGCAGCTGAAGACAGCAAAAAACCCTCTTCTAACGAAGAGGGTTTTTGTATTATTCGTTGTGGCCTGAATGCTCTGAGTGTTCAGCGCCTCCAGGAGGATTTCCGTCCATATGGTCACCATGGTGATAGTGAGCTGCGAAAATCCAGATGGATCCAAGTACGATAACGATCGCGCCGAAGAATCCGAACAGCGTGTTTCCGACTTGGATGGTTCCGTTTTCGCTCTCTGTCATGTGCATGAACATGAGAAGCTGCAGCGCCGCCTGGATGAAGGCGAAGCCGAAAATGATCCAAAGTTTTGCTGATGAGCTCAGGTCAGTATATACTGCAACCCATAGAGCCAGCAGGGTCAAAACGATAGACAGTGCAAAGCCTACAATGTGCTTCCATGGAAAGTGACTGTGTTCAGCAGATTTGTTTGCCATTTTACAGACCCCCCAATCCCATGAGATAGACACCTGTAAAGATGAAAATCCATACAACATCTAAGAAGTGCCAGTACAAGCTTGAGATAAAGATTTTAGATGAAGTTTGCGGAGTTAGGCCGCGTTTCTTCAACTGAATCAGAATTCCTGTGATCCAGAAAATACCGATTGTTACGTGAGTTCCGTGAGTTCCTAGTAAAACAAAGAATCCAGACCAGAACGCACTTGTACCGAGAGAAGCTCCTTCATGTACATAGTGGACAAACTCTGTAATCTCAAAACCGACAAAGCCAGCGCCGAGAAGAAGAGTGATAATTGTCCAAATGACTACGCCTTTTAAACTTCCACGGCGCATTTCATGAACAGCGATCCCGCAGGTAAAGCTGCTGATAAGCAGCAAGAACGTCATAATCATTACCAGATTCACTTCAAACAGTTCGTCCGGTAAGACACCTCCTGCTGTTCTGTTTTTAAGAACGAAGAAGGTTGCAAATAGTGTTGAGAACAACACAATTTCTGCCCCTAAAAAGATCCAAAACCCGAGAATATTAAGTCTGCCGGTTTCAGATTGATATTCCATAGGCGCGTTAGAATTGCCGTGTTCTGCATGTTCCATAACTCACGCCTCCTTATTCGGAAATCTTTCTTTCCGTCTCTTTTATTTCATCAACACTAATGTAGTAGCCGTTGTCGTATTCGAATGAACGCAGAACCATGCAGAGCAGGACTCCGATCAATCCAACTACGCCCATCCAGTACCATTCAAAGACAAGTCCAAAGCCGGCGATACCGAAGGCAACAGACATAAAGAACGGTCTGCCTGAGTTGCTTGGCATATGGATTTTCTTGAATTTGCTTTCAGGGTATAACTCGGTTTTTTCTTCTTTCATATGATGGAATGCATCTTTAGATTTGACTTCAGGAAGCACCGCAAAGTTGTAATGCGGCGGAATCGCAGATGAAGTCGCCCAATCAAGGCTGCGTCCCACACCCCATGAATCTCCGCTGATTTCACGAGTAGAGTAGCGGAAGCTGTAGTAGATGTTATAGCAAAGGATTAAGAATCCTACACCCATCATGAAAGCTCCGACAGTTGAAATAAAGTTCAATGTTGTCCAGCCGTCATTCGGTCCGTATGTGTAAATACGGCGAGGCATGCCTTGAAGCCCCAAGAAATATTGCGGGAAGAAACAAATATTGAACCCGATCATAAAGATCCAGAAGAACCATTTTCCGATTCTTTCGTTCAGCTTGTGGCCGAACATTTTTGGATACCAGAAAATAAATCCGGCGAAACAAGCAAATACAGTACCTGCGATCAGCACATAGTGGAAGTGAGATACAAGGAAGTACGTATTATGGTATTGATAATCCGCTGCTGCCATCGCAAGCATAACCCCAGTAACCCCGCCGATTACGAAGTTAGGAATGAACGCAAGCGCCCACAGCATAGGCGTTGTAAAACTGATTCGGCCTTTATACATGGTAAAGAGCCAGTTAAAGATTTTAACCCCGGTCGGAATCGAGATAGCCATTGTCGTAATTGAGAAGAAAGAGTTAACGGACGCACTGTTCCCCATTGTGAAGAAGTGGTGGGTCCAAACTAGGAAACTCAATACGGAGATGGCGATAATAGAACCAACCATCGCTGTGTAACCAAACAATTGTTTTCTTGCAAAGCTTGAGATAATCTCAGAGAAAATACCGAATGCCGGAAGAATAACGATATATACTTCAGGATGTCCCCAAATCCAGAACAAGTTCGCCCAAAGCATCGGCATACCGCCTGCTTCCAATGTGAAAAAGTGAGCACCGAACAAACGATCAAATGATAAAAGTGCTAAAGCTACTGTAAGTACAGGGAACGCAAACACGATAATAACCATTGTGATCAGTGTTGTCCATGTGAACATTGGCATACGCATTAATGTCATGCCTTTTGTTCTCATTTTTAAGATTGTTACCATAAAGTTGATCCCTGTCATCAGGGTACCGATACCGGCAATCTGAAGTCCGAGGAGGTAGTAGTTCTCACCCGGCCCAGGGCTCATATCGTTACTTGCAAGCGGCATATAACTTGTCCAGCCTGCGTTCGGAGAACCTCCGATAACGAAAGAAATATTGAAAAGCATCGCCCCTACGAAGAACGTCCAGAAGCTCAGGTTGTTCAAGTAAGGGAACGCAACGTCGCGAGCACCGATTTGAAGAGGTACAACAACGTTGATAAGACCGATTAGGAACGGCATCGCCATGAAGATGATCATGATTGTACCGTGAGTTGTAAAAATTTCATTATAGTGGTTTGAGTCTAAAAAACTGTTATTCGGAAGCGCTAGCTGGGCACGCATCATCAGACCGTCGACACCGCCGCGGAATAACATTATTACAGCAGATATAATGTACATGATTCCGAGTTTTTTATGGTCAACAGTAGTTATCCATTCAGACCACAGCCATTTCCACTTTTTGAAGTAAGTCAGTACAAAAATAATGGCAATGGTTGAAAGCGCAATGGAAACTTGTGCGCCCAGAATTAATGGGTCACCAGTTACGAAAAATTCGTCCCATTTGAATTTCATGCAGGCTTCCTCCTTTCCTGATCAATATCATTCTTCTGTATCATCAGACTTTTTAAATTCATTTTCTTTTACGTTTTCAAACGGATCTGTTTTAGAGTGCGGTGAAACGGCTTGGTAGCCAAGGCGTTTGCGGGCCTCCATCGCGTATTCTGCGTCTTGTCCGTGATCAACGTATTTTAAGTGAGTAGAAGAGAACGTTAATTCGTCCACATTTTCAGGAAGCATTAATTGATCATACTTCTCTTTTGTCAGCTTAGGAGCCTCGTTTTGAGTCTTTTTCACCCAGCTGTTAAAGTCTTTTTCTGTTACTGCATTCACATCAAACTCTTGGTCTGCAAAATGTTCACCAGTGAAGTTCGCGTTGCGGCCTTCATAAGTTCCCACTTCATCAGCCTGTAAGTATTGATCCATCAGCATTCCTGCCATCGCATATTTTTGTCCTCCAAGCTGAGGAATCCAAAGCGAAGCCATTGAATCTGCAGATGAAATTTTGAACAAGATCGGGCGGTCGACAGGAATGTTTAAGTAGTTGACCGTTTCAATATCCTGTTCAGGGTAGCTGAATACCCATTTCCAGTCTACCGAAGTAGCATAAACAACAAGAGGTTCTTTGTCCTTTGTTGCTTCAGGAGCTTTTTCTAACGAATATATCGTCTGTACGGTTGGCACAGAAAGTGCAATGACGATTAAAATTGGGATCACTGTCCAGACTACTTCTAAAAACGTGTTACCGTGAATTTTTGGGTTATAAGATCCATTATCTTTGCCTTTACGGTCGCGGTATTTTACTAAAATAATGGTAAATAGAACAAAGACAACCCCGACGATAAACAGCATAAATCCGATAGATAACAGGATTAAATCACTTTGCTGTTCAGCTACCGGCCCTTTTGGATCTAGTACCGAAGCATTGCTGCATCCCCCAAGGACGAAAACCACAGTTAACAGCGCTAATACAAGCAACGGTTTTAATGCTCTGAACAAGAAGATCACCATCCTTCCTATTGATGTAATAAATCTGAAGTGCATACTTCCTCAAAATCTTTTCTCTACTTTGTTATGCTATCAAAAAGTTCACTTATTAGCTTTATTTTTTTATAAACTTCATCCCATTTTCGCTTAAATGTCATAAAATCGACAAAAATTGCTCCAACTTTATTCACATCTATCGCTTAAGATGAAAAGTTTCTAGTTATTTCCGCATATAAGTAAAGAAAGATGATGAAGAACTAATTCTGACAAATAAAGGTTTACCACAATAAAAAACTTAGGTCAATCAAAAATTTCATTTTGTTAAACTTTCTAGAAAGGAATTAATTTTTCCTTGTCTAGCATCTTTTCACGCGATTACCATTTTAACGCAACCAATTTTGAATGAAAAGGCTTAATAAAGCGGCGATATGCTCTGAACTGTTCCCATTTTTTAAGAGAGCATCCAATTGTTTATCCTATACAAAAAAGAGGAATGATATAAGCAAATAAATATAAAATAGGATGTGTTGCATAATGAGTTTTATTATTTCCCTTATCGTCGCCATTATTATCGGATGGCTTGGCAGCCTGTTTGTTAAAGGAGATATGCCTGGCGGAATTATTGGGTCTATGATCGCGGGTCTTATCGGTGCGTGGATCGGGCACGGGCTGCTGGGAACATGGGGCCCAAACCTAGCGGGATTTGCCATTATTCCAGCGGTGATCGGCGCAGCCATTGTTGTATTTCTAGTAAGCCTGTTAGCCAGAAAAAGAGGATAAAAGCAACAGTGCCCAAAGCATCAGCGCTTTGGGCATTTGTTTTGCGAAGGATAACGAAAAAGCCTCAACCCTAGAGGTTGAGGCTTTTTACTGGTTTGACGCCTAAATGGTCGATAAATCTTCTGAAGGCCTGTTTTCCTTCCGTTGTCTGTTTAAATACACCAGCGTGTTCAAGAATGCGCGCGAATACATGTCCTAGCTCTTCCTTTATGACTAGATCCGCATTCTCTTTTGTTATCGTTCTTTTTTCCATCATCCGAAGAGCCCACTCCTGATGCTTTGCTGTGAGCGGATTTTGTTCTAAAGCTGTTTTCGGATCAGCAGAGCATAGCGCCGCTGCCATTTCTTTCATTTCTTTCTGTAAACGGCCCGGCAATATCGCCAATCCCATGACCTCAATCAGGCCGATATTTTCTTTTTTAATATGGTGAACTTCCTGATGAGGATGAAATATTCCTAATGGATGCTCCTCATCCGTCCGATTGTTTCTCAGCACGATATCGAGTTCATACAAGTCTCCCCTTCGCCGCGCAATCGGCGTAACCGTATTATGGGGAGTATCACCTGTATAGGCGGCTATGCCGGCTTTTTCATCGGAATACGTTTGCCATGTGCGGAATATATGATCAGCAGCTTCGGCAACATGGCCCGGTTTGTCTCCTTGGAGCCTGAGCACGGACATCGGCCACTTCACCAAGCCCAGCGTCACGCCGGGATAACCATTTAAATCATAAACATCTTCCGCTTCTGCACGTGCCATCGGAAAATCGTGCGCCCCGCCTTGAAAATGATCATGGCTTAGGATGCTGCCGCCAACAATTGGCAGATCCGCGTTTGAACCGATAAAATAATGCGGATATTGCCCGAGAAATGACAGCAGCCTTTCAAATGTTTTTCTGCTGATCTCCATCGGTTCATGCTCACCCTTTAAAACGATGCAATGCTCTGGATAATAGACGTATGGCGAGAACTGCAAGTACCATTGTTCGTCTTTAAGAATGACCGGGATGATTCTGTGATTTTGGCGTGCCGGATGATTCACGCTTCCCTCAAACCCGACATTTTCTTTACACAGCAAACACATCGGATAATTTGTCTGCGCCTGCTCTTTTGCAGCTGCAATCGCTTTTGGGTCCTTTTCGGGCTTTGATAGATTAATGGTCATTTCCAGCTCGCCATATTCGGTCGGCACCGTCCAATGAACATTTTTTGCGATCCTGTCTGACCGGATATAATAGACATCCTCTGAATATTGATAGAATTCCTTTGTTGCCTGTTTTGGGCCGTATAAGGCTTTTGTCTCTTCAAACTTGCGAATGACCTCAGACGGAGCAGGTACGAAACATCCCATCAGCTTTGCGCTGAGCAAGTCGCGGTATGTGTCTGTATCCGCTTCCATTCGCCCGTTTTCCACAGCCCATTTGTAAATGGGAGAAAGCAAGTCCGGCAGGCTTTGGGCCTGCTTAGTGCAAGTGTGGGAGTCCGGCTCGGGATGTTTGATGTCCAACGCTTCATAAAGGCGGTTTCTCGTATATTCCCGATCCCAGATCGAAATCAGTTTTCGTTCAAGGCCATACTCCAGCAGATGTTCCAGATGTTCAACAATACTCATGTGTCACTCCCCCTTTAGCTCTCTCGCTCCCTCTCCGATATCAGCGACATAAAAATCCGCTTTGAGCCCTGTTTTTTCTTGATATCTATCTCCAACCTTTTGGATAAAATCATCAACAAACGCATCTTTTACAATGCTGATCGTGCAGCCGCCGAAGCCCGCTCCCGTCATTCTTGAACCAATCACACCTTCGTGGTCCCACGCTGCAAACACAAGCTCATCAAGTTCTGGGCATGTCACTTCATAATCATCCTTCAGTGAAAGATGGGATTCCTTCATTAACCGCCCGATTTCATCTATATTGTTTTCCTTGAACATATCGGCCGTCTTGATAGCACGGTGATTTTCGTATACAGCGTGCTTTGCCCGGCGTCTGTTCGTTTCATTTTTGATCAGGCTGGAGTGCGCGTCGAAATCAGAGGGCTTGATATCGCCCAGCGAGGCAATACCGAGTGCTTTTTGCAGATCTAGCAATGCGTCATTGCACTCTTGGCGTCTTGTATTATAGCTCGAATCTGCTAATGCCCTTTTTTTGTTCGTATTCGCGATGACCAGCGCGAGTCCTGAGACATCGAGTTTGCTATATTCATAGTCCAGCGTGTCGCAATTCAGCAGCATCGCATGATGTTTTTTCCCCATTCCGATTGCAAATTGGTCCATAATCCCGCAATTGACACCGATAAATGTGTTTTCTGCATGCTGCGCCATTTTTACAAGCTCAAGCGCATCCACTTCAGGATGAAAATAGCTTTGGAGCACGACTCCCATCAGCAATTCAATAGAAGCAGAGGACGACAGCCCCGCCCCGTTTGGAATATTCCCTGAAAATATAATGTCAAAGCCATGGGGAACTGAATAGCCCCTTTGCTGAAATTCATAAATGACGCCTTTCGGATAGTTCGCCCAGTCGTCTTCCTTTTGATAGCAAATGTCGTCGAGGCTGCATTCCTTGATGCCTGCGTCTTTAAAGTTATCTGAATACATCCGGACAAGCCCGTCGTTTCTTTCTGCAACAGCAGCATATGTACCCATTGTCAGCGCGCACGGAAACACATGCCCGCCGTTATAGTCTGTATGCTCCCCAATCAGATTCACTCTTCCAGGTGCGAAAAAAAACCGTAATCCCTCTTTTTCTCCGAATACACTTGCAAATATCCCCTTTAGCTCTTCCCGCATGTGCAATCACCTTTCATGGTTTTTATTTTTTTACTTCCCCTTATTTCTTCAGCGAAAACGATAGATCATATGCTGCTGTTCCCTGTCATACCCCTTCTTCTTTTGTCTTTTTAAAGACAAGCCATTTGCTTGCGGCATAGTTGACGACAACAATGACCGCGTTGTCTAGTATTTTGGCCAATGTTTCATTTGTATTGAACTGGCCGACAAGAATGATCATCATGCCTAAATCTATGCCAAGAGACAGGACCCGAACGCTGAAGAAGGCTGTGATCTCTTTCATCAGGCTTTGCAGGTCATGTGTTTTTTGCTGAAATACATATAATTTATTTGTTATGTAAGCAAACAGCACGGACAAAATCCAAGCGGCGACAGTAGCGGCTTTGTAATCCATATTTATGATCTCTACCAATATATAAAAGCTGGCGATGTTCACAATGGTTGTGAAAACCCCCATAATGATATACATAATCATTTCTCTATACTTCACTGATGTTCCTCGCTTTCTGAAAAACTTTTCAAAATTCTTGGCCTCACATGCTCTCTTTCTGGAGTAATGAAAACCGATAGTGCGTCTAAAAAGCTGCGGAATGTGGCAGGCTTGTCCAATACATACGATTGTTTGATGATTCCGTCGAGCACTGCACATATTATTTTAGCCGTATATTCCGGATCAATACAGGCGTCAATGAGCTTTCTCTCCTTCAGCCACTTAATATATAATGCATTTTCTTCCACCCACAATTCGTACAGCCGAACATAGGCCTTGCATTTCTGAAGGACTTTATACGTCGGCATATTCATGGCAAATGAGGTAATCTCCCACGACGGCTTATTTATGTAATAGGAATAAAGCAGCTCTGCGGCATGTTTTGAAGCCTCGTCCAATGTCAGCGGTTTCACTGAGATTTGCTCCATTTGATCAAGATACCCTACGATGATCGCTTTTTTCATCTGGCGTTTTTCGAGAAGATGCTGCAGAAAATCCTCCTTGCTGACAAAATGAACATAAAACGCTCCTTTGCTGTATCCGGCCGCTCTGCTGATGTCCTCTACAGAAACCGGATCATACGCTCGGTCAATCAACAAATTTAAGCCAGCGTCTATAAAACTTTCAAATGTTGCTTCTCTTTTCATTTGAAATTTGTTTTTTTTCATATTTTTCTCCAGGCGATATGATTACCCTTATCTTACAACGGATCAATCTTTAGCGGTATTTATTTCTTTGAAAGCTTGTGCTATTCGGTTACCCCGGGGTCATTTTTAATAGGCTGAATGATTTATTTTCATTTGCATACTATCCAGTCAGTATTTAATTGTTTATTATTATAAATAAGATTCATTGGTTATATTAGTCATTTTTTTAGGGAATAGGTAGGTGGTTTTTCCTTCAGTTTGTGAACACCGAGCAACTATGTGTGAAATTTGTTGTACTCGCCTCATCATCGCGCCGGCTCGCCTTATGGCCCGCATGTTGCAGGAAACATTTTATACAATTGGAGGTTACTATGAAAACTCATGTTAAAAAAGATTTGGACAAAGATTGGCATATGTTAATACAAGAAGCTAGATCCATTGGGTTAGGCATTCGTGATGTGAGGCAGTTTTTAGATTCTGAGACAGCATTGAGAAAGAATAACCACAAAAAAACCGTCCGCCAAGACTAATCCGAGCAGGCGGATCTATTACCTCTGGCTTTTCTATCATCTGATCTGAGTTTTCACCATATCCTCTATTCGAAAGCGATTGCTGCGCCCGAGCTTGAGGACAAACGGTGTGTCAGCTAACATACGACAGACAGCCGGTGATGCGGTCACCTCTTGGCACATGCATTGTCATAAAGAGGTGATGCGAACATCTATTAACCGGGCTCTGGTAAACAGCAGCTTTTGCAGAGAACAAGCTGCATTCGGTGAGGTTTTGATAGCAAACTCGCGTAACGCGGCCGAGCTGGAAAACCTTCGCCTGTCTTTATACCGTTATGTTCACCTCTTCACGACTTCCTTCTTTTTTCATCCTCCAGATGTTATTCAGCATAAATCAGACTTTCAGTACATACCTATTGGTGTACCTTTTTGCTTACGTTTAGCGAACAAAAGGAGGAAATCCATGTACAAAGCTGATTACAAACAGATTGCTGCAACGCCGTCTTTTCAAGCTTTTTTAAAGCAGAAACGCGCTTTT
Source organism: Bacillus rugosus (assembly GCF_023238245.1). Taxonomy (NCBI): domain Bacteria; kingdom Bacillati; phylum Bacillota; class Bacilli; order Caryophanales; family Bacillaceae; genus Bacillus; species Bacillus rugosus. Next base: position 3,829,290 of record NZ_CP096590.1, read on the forward strand.
ATTGTTCCTTCTGCGATTTTCTTTTTTGTCTTTTATTTTTCACTTCCTGTTTTGACGTCTTATTTCACCTTTTTGAATGCGCCGGCCATTGGAGCTGTTTCATGGGCTTGGCTGTTTGCCATCGCCCAATTCGCCATGACCTGGATCCTGAGTACCGTGTATTCCCGAAGGGCGGCACATTTCGATCGTTATGCAAGCGCTTTAAAGGCAGATCTGAAGGGTGAACAGACATGAATATGACTGCTTTTCTATTATTTTTAGCGATTGTCGGCCTGACGCTTATTATCACGTATTTTGCCGCGAAGAAGACGAAAACGACGAGTGAGTTTTATACAGCGGGCGGCGGTCTCACCGGTGTTCAGAATGGACTGGCAATTGCCGGCGACTACATGTCCGCGGCCTCGTTTCTCGGGATTGCCGGAATGATTGCTTTATATGGATTTGATGGATTCTTTTACAGCATCGGTTTTCTGGTGGCTTATCTCGTTGTCTTGTACATCGTGGCGGAACCGCTTCGGAATCTTGGGAAGTATACGATGGCGGACATGATTGCGGCTCGTTTTAAAGAAAAGAAAATCCGCGGCGTCGCGGCTCTGAATACCATTGCCATCTCTACTTTTTATATGATTGCCCAGCTCGTGGGGGCGGGCGCGCTGATCAAACTGCTTCTAGGGCTGGATTATACTATGGCGGTTCTCATCGTCGGGATGCTGATGACCATTTATGTCGTGTTTGGCGGCATGATCGCGACAAGCTGGGTACAAATTATAAAAGCGGTTTTACTGATGGCCGGCACACTCGTGATTTCGATCATCGTGTTTTCGAAATTCGGCTTTAACCTCAATACCATGTTTGAGCAGATGAAAACAGCGACGCCGCTTGGCGCTGATTTCTTAAATCCCGGAAATAAGTACAAGGTGCCGCTAGAGACCTTGTCGTTAAACTTGGCACTCGTGCTGGGAACTGCCGGGCTTCCGCATATTTTGATCCGGTTTTATACCGTTAAGGATGCCAAGACGGCCCGGACATCCGTTGTATCAGCGACATGGATTATCGGTGTGTTTTACATTATGACGGTATTTCTCGGCTTTGGCGCTGCTGCGTTTGTCGGTTTTGACGCGATTACGGCGGCTGATCCAGCGGGAAATATGGCGGCTCCGCTTTTAGCAAAAGCGCTCGGGGGAGATTTTCTGTTCGCGTTTGTGTCAGCCATCGCCTTTGCTACCATTTTAGCTGTCGTGACAGGATTGGTGCTGTCTGCCGCCTCAGCATTTGCCCATGATATTTACAGCCAGATTATCAGAAAGGGAGAAGCAACTGAAAAAGAACAGATGAAAGCGGCCAGGTGGGCTTCTGTCGCCGTGTCGGTGCTCTCGATTCTCCTCGCAATTTTTGCACAGTCCTTAAATGTGGCGTTCCTTGTCGCACTTGCGTTTGCGGTGGCGGCCAGCGCAAACCTCCCTCTGATTGTGTTTACGGTATTCTGGAAGAGATTTAATGCTACAGGCGCTTTGTGGGGCAGCCTGACAGGCCTGATCAGCGCGCTTGTGCTAGTGTCGATAAGCCCTAGTGTGTGGGATCCGTCCGGAGGTGCTATTTTTACAGGCGATCCGCTTATTCCGCTTTCTAATCCGGGCATTATTTCCATCCCGCTCGGCTTCCTCGGTGCATGGCTCGGAACAGTGCTGTCGTCAAATAAAACGGTCGATGAAGATACGTTTGCAGAAATACAGGTGAAGGCACATACTGGCATTCATATGGAGCAGGAGTAAAAAAGCTCTCTTGTATAGAGAGCTTTTTCTTACTTTTTCTGCTGTTCGTCAGAAATTGCTTTTTCAAATACGTCCTTGCCGGCTGCTCCCGGAATGACAGTGTCGCCAATGATAAAAGTTGGAACGGCTGTGATGTCAGCCTCTTCATAGGCGTGCTTTAAGGCTTGGCGCTGTACGTCCTGATATGTTCTTGATTCCAGTGCGGATTTGAATGAGGCTCCGTCTAGTCCCACTTCCTCAGCAAGCTTCGTCAAGATGTCAATGTCGCCGATATTTTGGCCCTCTTGGAAAAACGCTTGAAAGACACGGGTGTTGTATTCATGTCCTTTATTGTATTCCTTTGCAAAGTGGAAGCCTTCAAACGCCAGATCTGTATATGGATGAGGCGAGACGTTTGGAAAATTGATCTCGACTCCTAGTTTGTCCGCCATTGGCTGAATGGATGTCTGCCACATGTACTGCTTGGAAGGGTCATTGACCGGGTCAAGCTGTGGAGATGGGCTTGGTCGCAGTTCAAAAGGCATCCACTCGACGTCAACATCCTTTCCTTTTATCGCTTCTTCAAAAGCGGCTTTTCCTATGAAACAAAATGGGCAGACGTAATCTGAATAAACTTTAATGTGTACTGTCATGATAATCTCCTTTCGTATAGATTGATTTTAAACTGTAACAATAAAAGTTACAACTGTTTTTTAAAAAAGAAGCCGATAAAGGCTTCTTTTATGATTCCAGCAAACGCTGGGCAATATATTCTCCTTTTTTGCAGCCGCCTGGGCATGCATATAAAGCAGAACCGATTGTTTGCGTATATTCGTTTAACGCATCCTTTGCCGAAAGGGCCTTCAGCATGGGGATGAACTGATTGTCGGGATTTTTTTGAAAGCTGATAAACAGGAGACCCGCATCCATATAGCCTGTTTTCGGATTAAGTCCTTCCGTGTAAGAGAAAGCTCTTCGCAAAATTTGTTTTCCCGTAGATTTCGCAAGGCTGACGTGTGAATTTGACGGGATTTGATTCAGCTTCACGGGATCTGTTTCCTTTTTCTGACCGAAAGGCGCCCCCGAGCTTTTTCTGCGGCCGAAGGTATCCTCTTGGTCCTTGAGGGAAGACCGGTCCCATATCTCAAGGAACATTTTGATTTTTCGAAAAGCCATATAGGTGCCGCCCGTCATCCAGTCAGGCTCACCGGACTGAATCCACACGATCGAGTTCATCAAGGTATCATCCTTCGTGCTCTGGTTGCCTGTTCCATCTTTAAACCCGAAGAGGTTGCGCGGCGTTTCACCATTTTGTCCCCCGCTTAAAAAGCCTTTGTTCACAAAGCGGACCTCACAGGTGCCGATCGCTTGATTCAGCAGGTTTCTCAGCGCGTGAAACGCCACTTGTTCATCGTCTGCGCATACTTGAATGCAGATGTCTCCGCCTCCCTGTTTTTCATCCAGATTGTCATTCGGCATTGCTGGAAGAGCGGCAAGGTACTTCGGTTTTTTGTTTTTCAGGCCGAAGCGGTCCTTTCCGTCTTTTTCAAAAAAGCCAGGCCCGAATCCGAATGTGACCGTTAAGTTGGAAGGGGATAAATCAGCGGATTCACCTGTATCCTGCGGCGGCAAATATTGATTTTTCTGCTCAGCTGACATTTTCTTTCCTGACGTCAGCATCTGTGTCAGGCTTGTCCAGTTTCTGAATAATGTAATGATGTCGCTCTTCTCTTTTGCTGTTACATCCAGCGCAGCAAAATAGACATACGTTTGATGGGCAGTTGTGATTCCGGCCTGATGCTTTCCGTAAAACGGAACGACATGCTCATCCTCTTTTTCATCCTCACTTGATGACTTAGCCGCGGTCTGAACAAGCGGAGCGAGACCGCCAAGTCCGCTGGCACCGATCGCAACGGCCGCACCTGCCATCGCTCCCCATTTTAGGATGTCCCGTCTATGAATTTGTTCAGGCTTTTTTTGTTCATCGCTCATGCTGTTACAAAACTCCTTTTATAGTACATTCGCAATCTTCGACATGGTTTCAGAAAGAGTCGTCAGCTTTGTGCTCAGCTCTCTGATTTGATCTTCACTTAATTTATCATAAGACGTATAGGACGGATCATTTGTTTTATATTTTGCCATTAAAACTTCAAATTCGCTGAACTCCGTATCCAGTTTTTCCGTCAGGTCAGAGTGATCTTTAACAAGCGCGCTTTTTACTGTTTGATAAACTGCCTCGGAGCCTTCCACATTCGCCATGAGGTCGACTAAATCGATTCGTGAGTAGCGCTCTTCTTCTCCCGTTATTTTCGAAATGCCGGCTTCGTTTAGAAGTTCCATCGCGCCTGCTACAATTTGTTCAGGTGTTAATTTCAGCGATTCAATTGAACCGTCAAGCTCTTTTACATCCTTGATTAGTTGGTCAGCCGTTGCCTTTTCCCCGGAAATATCTTGATCCTTCCAAATGGCTTTCTCAAGTTTATGGAAACCTGTCCATTTGTCCCCTTCTTCTACATCGTTTTCACGGGCGTCAATTTTCGGATCAAGATCTCCGAGGCTTTCAGCGATCGGTTCGATTCGCTCGTAATAAACACGTGCTTTCCCATATAATGTTTTAGACTTTTCGATATCGCCGGATTTAACAGCGCTTGTAAATGCTTCAGTTGCTTTTACAAGCTGATCGCTCTGCTCTTTGACATAGCCTTTATACTCATCCGCTGCTTTTGCCAGCTGATCACTTGCCTTTTTGCTGCTCTTCTTCGCTTCTGTCAGGTCTTCTAAGGATGCTTTCAGTGACTCGGATTCTGTCTTGATTTTGTCAGTATCCGGTTTGTCTTTCTGAGCCTCTGTGTAGATGGGCTGAAGGTGCTTTTCGATCTCTGTATATTCGAACGGATAATCGCTGCGAATATCATTTTCAAAGGAAAGCCAGTAGCTGTTTAACTCTTCCCCCTTCTTTTCAATCTCTTTTTGGTCGCCTTTTTCAGCTGAATCATTCAGCTTGGAAATGATGGTTTCCATTTTATCTACGGATGCAGTGATCTTTTTGCTGACCCCGCTTTTTTCAGCTGAAGCTTTTTCTTTGGTTGAGGATGTGTCATTGGCTCCGCAGCCTGCGCACAGTGCAAGGATACATCCGGCTGATACAGCGATTTTTGTAAAATTCATTTTGTCAGTTCCTTTCCGTTTGTAAAATGTTTTGCCGCTTCTGAGACAAGCGCAATCAGTAAAAAGAGTAAAATCAGCAATTGTGGAATCGTGCTGTACACGGACGGATAAATTCCAAGCACCGATACAGACGGCAGCCAGCTTTCTGCATCAGACGGGAGAATGCCCGCCAGCTGCAGGCTGTGAACGCCTGTTCCGAGAAATTTCACGCACATATACAGGACGACAGCCATGGACAGAAGGAAAAACGGTTTCAATGGAATACGCATTCCGAGCTTGATCATCAGAACACCGACGATGACGAGGACGATAAGCCCCGCGGCAGTTCCGCCGATCAGTTCAGTGAGCGGAAGCTTCCCAACAAGCCCGATGAAAAAGATGACCGTTTCGAGCCCTTCTCTTACAACTGCCAGAAATGCAATGAGCGCAAAGGAAAGCAGGCTTTGTTTTTTCAGTGCCTGTGACTTCTGGATATTGATTTTTTCTCTCCATTTATCCATTGAGGCATTTCTATGCAGCCATACTCCGACATACAAAAGCATGACTGCGGACAGTACGCCGGTGACCCCGCCAAGCAAGAAATTGTTTTCTCCGAATACACTGGAGGAAAACAGTAGCGTGACACCGATGCCGGCTGCCAAGGACACAGCCATGCCGGCGGACGCCCCGCTCCAGATCCATGCCGAGGAACGCGTAACAAGGGCTTTCTTTGTCATGGTTAAAAGCGCTCCGATGACTAGCAGGGCCTCCATCCCTTCACGAATCGGGATCAGCGCCGCATCCCACCAGCTGTAGCTGCTTGAAGCGATCGGCTCGAGCAATTGAATCATTTCGTCAATTTGCTTTGATACCTTTTCGGGATGGCTGCCAATCTCAGCCTTCATCAGCGCCAGATTTTCCTCTGATCTCGTATAGGCTTCTTTCGATTGGGAAACGACGTCTCCCTCAACAGCGAGCCAGGATGTAATTAAATTGTCGATTGCTGATGACGCTTCATCCAATTGGCTTTTTTCTATTAACTGTTTTGTGTCTTTCAAGCTTTGTATATAGGCTGTTAAGGACGCCCTTGATTGACCCGAGGATGTCTTTTTCAGCACGACACCCTGCTGATAGGTTTCTAAATGAGAAGAAAGCTCTTCAAGCTGTGTTTTGAGCTTGTCTGTGTCTTGATTGATGAAAGAAAGAGAAATCATCGCGATATTCGAGTCCATTTTGCTGTGGGAAGAAAGGTTTTCCTTCTTAATAGAAGGTTCTTCTTTTTTCCACTTTGCCTTGAATGTTTCAAACGTTTGTTGTGCCGAGTCCATATCTCCGTCTTTTATGGATTCGATCATTTGCTTGTTTAATTGAATCAGCGCAGCAATCGGATCGTCTTCCGCATGTACCGCAGAACTGCAAACCATCAACAAGCTGAATAAAATAAGTGCCAGCCCCCGATTCATCATGCTCCTCCTATAACTGAAAATGATTATCATTGTATAACATAATCATAGCCAGTTCCTGTTCTTTGTCAATTAAAATTTGAAGGTCTAAAAACCTTGATATAACGCAAAAAGACTGTCCTTTATAGAACAGTCTTTTGTAGGAAGAAGAACGTTTATCTTCCTGTTTTATACGTTTGAATTTCTTCATGAAACTTGCGTGCGGCATCCTCTGGATCCTCCGCCTGACTGATCGCGCTGATCATACTGACACCATCGGCCCCCGCTTGGATAACAGGTGCGGCATTTTCGATTGTGATGCCGCCGATGCCGACAATTGGAATGTCGATGCCTTGGCGGCGGACCGCTTCGATAAGAGATACACCTTGCACAGCTCTCGTATCCTTTTTCGTTTCTGTCGGGTAGATTGGCCCGAGTCCGACATAATCCGCGCCATCTTCTTCGGCTTGCTTCACCTCAGACATTGTATGGGTGGAAACGCCAAGAATCATATTACCTATAGCGTCTCTTACTTCTTTTGCGTTCGCGTCTTCCTGGCCGATATGGATACCGTCAGCCTTCAATTTCAGAGCCAGCTCCACATCATCATTGACAATGAAAGGAACCCCGGCTTCACGGCAGGCTTCTTGCACTTTTTTAGCAAATTCAATCCGTGCCTCTCCTGTCAGCGCATCCCCGCCCTTTTCACGAAACTGGTACAGAGTGGCGCCACCTTTTAACGCTTTTTGTACGACTGTGACAGGGTCGGCTGTCGTATTGTTTGACCCCATAATGAAGTAAACAGATAATAACTCTTTCATCATTTCCCGAGAAATACGTGTCATGAGACAGTCACCCTTTCTATTGTCGCCAGTTCTTGGACGTCTTGTTCAGTAACAGATGAAAGCTTGTTCAACAATTCAATCTGAAAGCTTCCCGGACCTTTGTCAGCTGTTTGCTGCGCGGCAAGCTGAGCTGCGACCCCATACGAAGAAATGGCAGCAATAGCCGCAAACAATGGATTTTTTTCCACAGCACAAAACGCACCGACAACAGATGTCAGCAAGCAGCCGGCGCCTGTCACTTTCGTCAGCAGCTTGTGGCCGTTATGAAGGGTATATACGTTTGATGTGTCGGCTATGACATCAACTTCTCCAGTAATCGCAATAACCGTGTTTAGTTTTTGTGCCGCCTGCTGGGCCAGCCGGATGATGTCGCCTCCGCCTTCTCCCGCATCAACGCCTTTGATCAGCCAATCGTTCACGCCGACGGTATGGGCAATTTCCGCAGCATTTCCTCTGATCGCAGAGAGGCGCACCTCACGAATGATGTCACGCGCCGATTCAGTGCGGAACAGTGTTGAGCCGGCACCGACAGGATCAAGAATGACAGGGACGCCATGTTCATTGGCTGATTTTCCCGCAATGATCATCGCTTCGACTGATTCCTTGCTCAGTGTTCCGATATTTAATACAAGTGCACCCGCAATCTTCGCCATGTCGGCGACCTCTTCTTTCGCATATGCCATAACGGGTGATGCACCGAGGGCGAGCAGGCCGTTTGCTGTAAAATTCGTTACGACATTATTGGTTATGCTGTGCACCAGAGGGCTATGCTGGCGGACAGCAGTAAGGCATTTTGCTGCTGATTGTGCATCCATGTTTGCATCATCCTTTACTCTCTTTTTTCGGGTCCCATAAATAAGATTTCGTATGTTCGAGCCAAGCTCTGGCCGCAAAGGACAAGTAGCGGTCTTTTCTCCAAATAATGGCGAGGTGCCAAGGGATAACCGGATCGACAAGCGGAATGACTTTCACTTTTTCCGGGTCAAGCCCACGGCAGATTCGCTCCGGCAAAAGCCCGATTCCGAGGTTGGCTGACACCATCTCACTGATAAAATCCCATTGTGAGGTTTCATAAATGATATGGGGCCGGAATCCAGCCTTGATACATTCCGTCATAATTCGATTGTGCAGGACAAAATCCTCCCTGAAGAAAATAAAAGGCTCGTCCTTCAGCTCACGCAGCCTGCACTCTTTTTCGTCTGCCAGCCGGTGGGAAGGGTGAACGACAAGCATTAAGGTTTCTTTTACGATTGTAAACGAATGATAGATGTTTTCGTTTGCGGGAAGAACGACAACGCCGATATCAAGTGAACCGTCCCCGACACCTTCTTGGACTTTTATAGAACCGTCTTCGACTAGCTGAAAGGTGATATTCGGATAGTTTTCACGAAAATCGCCGAGCACTCTCGGGAAAAATCCCGATCCAATCATCGGCGGCAGTCCAATCCGCACGTGTCCTTTCTTGACCTCCATAATATCATTTAATTCTGACGTCAGGTTTTGAAATGATTTAATAATTTCTTGCGCCTGTACATACATGCTCTGGCCGGCGTCAGTCAGTTCCACCTGCCTGCCGTTGCGGTAAAACAGTTCAATCCCGAGCTCTTCTTCTAAATTTTTGATCATTTTTGATATCGTTGGCTGAGAAACATATAGGGATTGGGAAGCCTTCGTAAAACTTTTTAAACGGGCGACTTCCAGAAAATATGTTAAATGGCGGATATCCATGTACTTCACCCTTTCTATAGACAAAAGGAATACTTATTATTCTTTATATATATTTTACCTATAGCGAGACCTTATGTACAATATGAATATAAGGGAGGCATCAATATGAAAAAACTGTTGCTAACCGTTATTCAAATCGCTCTGTTATTTATATTTGCTCGGCTGATTAATTCGGTGACAGCCCTTCTTCATATAAATATTCCCGGCAGTATAATTGGGATTGTGATTCTTTTCACATTATTACACTTTAAGATCATCAAGCTTGAATGGATAGAGCTTGGCGCAGCGTGGCTTCTCGGGGAGCTGCTTTTATTTTTTATCCCGTCTGCCGTCGGAGTGATTGAATACGGAGACATTATGTCGAAATTTGGTGTCAGCATTCTTCTTGTTGTCATCATCAGCACGTTTGTCGTGATGGTGTCTACAGGAACGCTTACACAAATCATTGCAAAAAGAAAGGAGAAAAAGCATACGTGTTCATCGGAATTGTAAGTTTGTTTTTAACGGTTTTGGTGTATGTAGGAGCAAAAAAAGTATATCAACGTTTTCCGCGTGTCTATACGTCGCCGCTATTGGTGACGCCCGCTGTGTTAGTCGGTCTGCTGCTGCTGGTGAATGTCCCGTACGAGTCATATAATCTCGGCGGCGAATGGCTGACCGATATGCTTCAGCCGGCTACCGTGGCATTCGCGATCCCGTTATATAAATATTTCCCTGTTTTAAAGAAATACGCAGTGGAAATTATTTTGAACGTGGCCGTCGGTTCATGCATCGCGATTATTTCAACCGCTCTGATTGCGAAATGGCTTCACCTCGGCACCGGCTTAATTGATAGCCTCGTCCCGAGATCAGTGACAACACCGATCGCAATGAACGTATCGGAAATGATCGGCGGAATGCCTGCCGTCACAGCCGTGTTTGTGATTTTGACCGCTTTGTTAGGCACAGTAATCGGCCCGATGGTCATCCGCTATTTCCGCATTGATAATGAAATTGCGCGGGGCGTGCTGCTCGGCACAAGCGCACACGGAGCGGGAACGTCAAAAGCATTTGAACTTAGCTCTGTGTCCGGTACGATATCCAGCGTGTCAATGATCTTAGCAGCGATTATGACACTTTGCGCAGCGCCGTTGTTACTATCATTTATGTAAGAAAAAACTGTCCTCTCAAGGGCAGTTTTTTTTATGTGCTATCCCTTATTGAAAAGCTGGCGAATTCCAATATAATGGAATTTGTGGATACCAAAGGAGGCACCCCATGCACAACTTGCAGGTGAGGCGGCATTACGCCGCGTTAAAAGGATTTTATTTGTTTGCTTTTCTCGGCACGGGCAGCATTATTCCCTTACTCAGTATGTATTTAACGAAAGAACAACATGTAAGCGGATCACAGGTCGGAATGATCATGTCACTCGGCCCGATTGTGATGATTTTCTTTCAGCCGTTTTGGGGCATGCTGAGTGACTATACGCAAAAAACAAAAAGTCTGCTGGCGGTTTGCACATCAATCACAGGTATCATTGGATTAGGCTATATTGCATTTGACAGCTTTCCCCTGTTTATTTTGATTGCAGCCTGTTTTGCAGCATTTCAAAGCACGATTATTCCATTATCGGACAGCATTTCACTAAGGTACACACAAGAAACAAACGGCAACTACGGCGGAATCCGCCTGTTTGGTTCACTCGGCTTTGGGGTCGCAGTGTTTGCCATGGGACAGTTGACGAATCAGCTTTACCCCATTCATGTGATCTTTATCTTTGGCTGTGGCTTTCTGTGCATGGCCGCCATATTGGCCTCTCAAATGCCCGGCCAGCAGAAAACCAAAACAAAGGTCAATATCCGCAAAGGATTCCGGGAGCTTATCAGCAACAAATCGTTCCTCATCTTTATGATCATCACCTTTACGACATTTGCTCCAAACTTAGCGAACAATACGTATTTCAGTCTTTTTCTGGACAAAAGCGGCGCGTCACTTTCCGCTATTGGCATGTTATTTTTCATCGGCGTGATCTCGGAAATTCCATTTATGCGATTCGCCCAAACATTTATAGATAAAATGGGGTTGCTCAACGTCATTATGTTGTCAGGAGGGGTCTCATTATTCAGGTGGGCGCTCTATTTCACAGCGCCTTCACTATGGATCATTTATGCGACGGTCTTTCTTCAGGGAGTGGCCATCGGTTTATTTATCCCGGCGGCGCTTCAATACGTGAAAAAAATCACTCCAAGCCATGTTGAGGCGACGGCGTTAACCATGTACGCGGCCATCGGCAATGGATTCGGCAACTGGTTCTGTACATTTGCGGGCGGGTACATTTTTGACTACGTGTCCATTTTCGCAGTCTACTTGCTTTTTGGCATTCTGAGCATAGCAGGCTTTGGGCTGACATTATATTTAATGAAGGCTGAAAAAAACAAAAATACAGTTCATCAGCCGGCTGTTACTTTTAAACCATAATGACTATAATGAACAAAAAGGAAGGATGTGCGCTATGAACGGGCAAGAGCGAAGCAGCATTTCAAAAGGATTACAGGTGGATATTGTATTGAAAGCAGATCAAAAAACAGGAAAATTGACGAGAGGGACAGTGAAGGATATTTTGACGAAATCAAGCTTTCATCCTCACGGCATTAAAGTCCGGCTTGAAGATGGCCGCATCGGCCGCGTCCAGCAAATCATTTCTACATAAAAAAAAGCTGCTCCTGAACAGGGCAGCTTTTTGCTTTATTTTTTCTGCAGAAAAACTACTTTTAGGTAGTTGCCTTCCGGAAACGCCGAAATCGTTTTGAAATCTTCCGGCAGCGTAAATTCCTCAATAATGGTGTAGCGTTCATTTGTTTCTTTAAAGGCGGCATCGATAAAACCTTTGAATTTCTTCATGCCGAAGGCGCTGCTGTTTGTGGAAGCAACGATAACACCCTTGTCAGCTGTGATGGCGATCGTTTCCTTCAGCAGATTTTTATAATCCTTGGCCGCGCTGAAGGTGCGTTTTTTTGTACGTGCAAAGGAAGGTGGATCGAGAATAATCAGATCAAAGCGCAGATCCTTTTTCGCCGCATACGAAAAATAGTTAAACACGTCCATCACTTTAATGTCGTGTGCCTCGTAATCAAGCTTGTTCACGCTGAATTGCTCGATCGTTTTGGCCATGCTCCGGTTTGCCACGTCCACGCTTGTTGTTTTCTCCGCTCCGCCAAGCGCCGCTGCCACGGAGAATGCACCCGTATAAGAAAACGTGTTTAACACTGTTTTTCCTTTTGCATATCGGTCTCTGATCGCCTTGCGCACATGTCTCTGATCCAAAAAGATGCCCGTCATGGCGCCTTCATTCAGGTCCACCGCGTATTGAATGCCATTTTCCTGAACGATAATCGGGAACTCGCCTCTTTTCCCTTTCACGAAGTCATCATCTTCAACGTATTGTCCAGCCGTGTCGAAGCGTTTTTTCTCATAAATCGCTTTATAATCAAGATCCAGTTCATCCAAAGCGGAAATCAGCATGTCTTTAAAGGTGTAAATGCCTTTGCTGTACCATTGAATCAGCAGGTAGCCGCCATAATAGTCGATCGTGACGCCGCCGACCCCGTCGCCCTCACCATTGAACAGGCGGAATGCCGTTGTATCTTGGGCGGCGAATAGTTTGGCGCGCGCTTGGACCGCTTTTGATAATTTGCTGAGAAAAAAGGCTTGGTCAATCTGTTCTTGTTTATTGCGGGTAAGCGTCCAGCCGACCCCTTTGTTTTGCAGGCCGAAATAGCCCCGCGCGAGATACTCGCCGCTCTCTGACACGATATCAACGAGGTCTCCTTCTTTCACGTGCCCCGCACTCCCTGCGAGAGCTTCCTTATCGATGAGCGGATAGCCTTTTTTGATTTTTGCACCATGTGCTTTCTTTAGGGTGAGTAGCTTCATATATTTCGTCCTCTTTCTGTTTGCTTTCTCTTATCGTACCACAAAACGCCAAGATGTCTGCATTGACAGAAAGGAAAGGTTTTTCTACGATAGACAAAAAGAGTTACGAGGAGGAGCAGCATGGCAAAACGAATTGACCATACAGGCATTATGGTAAGGGATATCAACGCGTCCATCACATTTTATGAAGAGGTTCTCGGCATGAAATTGAAGGATCGCATCACACACACGAACGGTGTAATCGAGCTTGCTTTTCTTGGCTTTGAAGACGGCCCGGAAACAGAAATCGAATTGATTCAAGGCTATAGCAGCGAGCTTCCCGTCGAAGGAAAAGTGCACCACATTGCCCTGCTGACAGATGACATCGCGGCTGAATATACAAAAGCGGAAAGAATGAACGCGAAATTTATCGACGAAGAGATCACAACTCTACCAAACGGGTACCGTTACTTCTATATCGAAGGTCCTGATGGCGAGTGGATTGAGTTCTTTCAGCGTTAAAAATAAAGAACGTACATTTTGTGATGTACGTTCTTTTTTTATCTATACCATCTGATATACGTTGACTCATCGCAAATCATGGCTTCCCAGCCCATACGCTGAACCAAGTCATTGATGTTTTCATCTTTCGCTAAAAAAACATTAATGAATGAGTCATATACACTCATAAACACAAAGTCCATTTTCTCATCAGTCAAAATGAGCTCTGCGGCGGCTTCATCAAGTATCGTCTGCAAGTTAGCCTTAGTTATGTCCAAAAAGCCGCTGTTATCCACAATCGGTTCTGAGTAATAAAACCGATTGGATCCATTCGCACCAAACACTTTTACCAAACTCGGAATATGAAAATTCGAAATATGATCCTCACTGGGATAATAGAGGTCTCCATTTATGTTTGCATGTAAAACCTCAGCCAAATCCTCTCTCGCGCACTCGTCCCTTAAGGCGCCTATCGACGTCATTAAAGCAAGCGCCAGCTCAGCATGTGTTTGAAAGCCGCAAGAGGACATAACCTTCTTCCATGAAATAGCTTTGCCTTTTTCCCTTATTTCCTCATCATTTGGATAGATATGCTCATAATCATTTTTTCTCTTTGCTTTTTCCCATCCTTCAGGCATTTGAATAAAAGGAGAAAATAAAATAGCAGCTGATGTATATTCGACTGGTATTTGTTTTAAGATTGGTGATTCGTCTTCTAACCATATGTAATCTAGCATGCGCACCTCCTTTACATATTCTAACATTTACTTATAGTTGTTAGAAGACCATCAGCCCTTTTACGTTACATCACGAAACATTCTTACCCCCAGATTCAACCGCACTCTCTTCCTTCCATTTTTGATGATCCCATATTCTAAAAAACGGATAATAGATGGCGCAGGTGATCAGCAGATTCACTAGCTGCATAACGGCACCCGATACCTTTCCGCCTGTGGCCAGGTAGCCTGATATGAGCGGCGGCATCGTCCATGGCACGGCGATTCCGGCCGGCCTTGCCACCAGTCCGGTGCTCATGCCGATATAAGTCGCTGTTATCGTGAGGAGTGGTGCGATGATAAAAGGAACAATGAGGAGCGGGTTCATGACAATCGGCATGCCGAAAATGATCGGCTCGTTGATATTAAATAGCGCAGGGCCAATCCCTAGTCGGCCAAGCTGCTTCATTTGTTTGCTCCGGGAGCGCACAAGCATTGTCAGAACAAGCGCCAGCGTCGCACCGCTTCCACCGACATTAATCCAAATTTGAAAAAACTGAGTCGTAAAAATACTAGGCAGCGCCTCGCCCGCCTGAAACGCGAGACGGTTGGCATCCATCGCGCCGTACCAAATCGGCGCCATGATTCCGCCAATGATTGAAGCTCCGTGAATCCCGCACGACCAAAGCAGCATCTGCACAAATTCAGCGATCAGGCTGCCGCCCAGACTGCCGCCAAGAATGGAAAGCGGTGTGCCAAGCAGGTCTCCTACGACATTGTGCAGGCTCTGAAAAGGGGTCATTTCAATCAGAAGACGTGCCAGCCACACTAGAAACACAATGATAAAGCCGGGAATCAGCGCGACAAATGATTTGCTTACCGCAGGCGGCACCCCGTCTGGCATTTTAAAGACGATATTTTTTTGAATAATGTACCGATAGATTTCAGTTGAAAACAAAGCGATCAGCATGGCGACAAATAAACCCTTGCTACCAAGCAGTGTGATCGGGATTCCGCCCCCGACAATGATGGATTCCGTTGAGCCGTCCGGCGTAAACGGCACCTCAAACGGCGTTGCCAGTAGAAATGCGGCAATTGATATCGCGCCGGCAGAAAGGGCATCGACACCATAGCTTTCCGCAAGACGATAGGCGATTCCAAAAGCGGCGATCATCGCCATAATATCAAATGAAGCATTAACGGGATAACCGAGCTTATCCGCCCACTCTTTCCCAAACACACTCGTCATGAAATCAGCATAACCCGGAATCGGCAGGCTCGTTAAAATCAAAAAGACAGATCCGATAATAATCAGCGGCATGGTCAGGATAATTCCGTCACGCAAAGCGCTGAGATGCCTCTGCCCGGCAATTTTCCCAGCGACAGGCATAATTTTTTCTTCCATCACCCGAGTGAATGCGCTCATCTGAAAAGCCCCCTTTTCTCATTGCTTTGTGAACAACCTTCGCAATGTTTTCTTTATCTTATTTTGAAAACGCTTACAAATTCATTTAGAAAATTTCCTCTTCCTGCGGAAAAAATCTGCATGGACTGAACAATCCTGTCCATGAAAATATTTTTCCTCCTTACTGTCAAACTCTCTTTTTTCTCCGATATATATATCAAACATCATAGAAAAAGGAGATAAATCATGAAAAACATGTCTTGCAAACTTGTTGTATCAGTCACTCTGTTTTTCAGTTTTCTCGCCATAGGCCCTTTCGCGCATGCGCAAAACAGCAGCGAGAAAGAGGTTATTGTGGTTTATAAAAATAAGGCTGGAAAGGAAACCGTTCTGGACAGCGATGCTGAGGTTGAACAGCAGTATAAACATCTTCCTGCGGTAGCGGTCACAGCAGATCAGGAGACAGTAAAAGAATTAAAACAGGATCCTGATATTTTGTACGTTGAAAACAACGTCTCATTCACTGCAGCAGGCAACACAGATTTCAAAGTGCTGTCAGACGGCACTGACACCTCTGACAACTTCGAGCAATGGAACCTTGAGCCCATTCAGGGGAAACAGGCTTGGAAGGCAGGACTGACAGGTAAAAACGTCAAAATTGCAGTCATTGACAGCGGAATCTCCCCCCACGATGACCTGTCGATTGCCGGCGGGTATTCAGCTGTCAGTTATACCTCTTCTTACAAAGATGATAACGGCCACGGAACACATGTCGCAGGGATTATCGGAGCCAAGCATAACGGCTACGGAATTGACGG
This sequence comes from Bacillus rugosus, assembly GCF_023238245.1. Lineage (NCBI taxonomy): Bacteria > Bacillati > Bacillota > Bacilli > Caryophanales > Bacillaceae > Bacillus > Bacillus rugosus. Next base: position 3,845,537 of record NZ_CP096590.1, read on the forward strand.
CATCGCACCGGAAGCACAAGTTTACGCGGTTAAAGCGCTTGATCAGAACGGCTCGGGGGATCTTCAAGGCCTTCTCCAAGGAATCGACTGGTCAATCACCCATGGGATGGACATCATCAATATGAGCCTTGGCACGACGTCAGACAGCAAAATCCTTCATGACGCCGTGGACAAAGCATATGAACAAGGCGTTCTGCTCGTTGCTGCAAGCGGGAACGACGGGAACGGCAAGCCTGTAAACTATCCGGCGGCATACAGCAGTGTCGTGGCGGTTTCAGCGACAAACGAAAAGAACCAGCTTGCCTCCTTCTCAACTACTGGAGATGAAGTTGAATTTTCGGCGCCGGGAACAAACATCACGAGCACATATTTACACCAATATTATGCAACTGGAAGCGGAACATCCCAAGCGACACCGCACGCCGCTGCCATGTTTGCTTTGTTAAAACAGCGTGATCCTGCCGAGACAAACGTGCAGCTTCGCGCAGATATGCAAAAACATATCGTTGATCTTGGAACCGCAGGCCGCGATCAGCAATTTGGCTACGGCTTAATCCAGTATAAAGCACCGGCAACAGATTCAGCGTACGCGGCGGCAGAGCAAGCGGTGAAAAAAGCGGAACAAACAAAAACACAAACCGATATTGACATAGCGAGAAAACTCGTCAGCCAGCTGCCGGATTCTGACGCCAAAACGGCCCTGAAAAAAAGAATTGATAAAGTACAGTCCTACAGAAATGTAAAAGATGCGAAAGACAAAGTCGCAAAGGCAGAAAAGTATAAAACACATCAATCTGTTGATACAGCACAAACTTTCATTAACAAGCTGCCGAATGGAACAGACAGAAAGAACCTGCAAAAACGCTTAGACCAAGTAAAACGCTACATCGCGTCAAAGCAGGCGAAAGAGAAAGTAGCGAAAGCGGAAAAAAGCAAAAAGAAAACAGATGTCGACAGTGCACAATCAGCAGTGAGCAAGCTGTCGGCAGGTTCAGAAAAAACGTCCCTGCAGACACGCCTTAATAAAGTGAAAAGCGCCAATTTGAAAACAGCTAAACAATCCGTATCTGCAGCTGAAAAGAAAACAACTGATGCAAATGCGGCAAAAGCACAATCAGCAGTCAATCAGCTTCAATCAGGCAAAGACAAAACGGCATTGCAAAAACGGTTAGACAAAGTGAAGAAAAAAGTGGCGGCAGCCGAAGCAAAAAAAGTCGAAACTGCTAAAGCAAAAGTGAAGAGAGCGGAAAAAGACAAAACAAAAAAATCAAAGACATCCGCTCAGTCTGCAGTCAATCAATTAAAAGCATCCAATGAAAAAACAAAGCTGTAAAAACGGCTGAATGCCGTCAAACCGAAAAAGTAACCAAAAAGCCTGTAAGACTTGTATTCTAGGTCCCACAGGCTTTTTCCATTACAAAAAACACCAAACACAACCTTTTTCCCATTAAACGCACAGGCTTTTCCTACTATTGCTATCCAGCCATGAACAGCATAAAATGAACGTTATTACAGTTATCACCACATATGGAGGGATTGTGACTGGCAGGCAGGCAAGACCCAATGATGCAAAGGGAGTATTAGTGCCTAAAAAAGCAGGGCATTTTAACTCTTCTTTTCGTGTTGGGCTCATCACGGCGCCATGGACAATCCCTATTCTAATGCTCCGTCACCGACGCGGGCATTTTTTGTTGTCCTTGCACGTTTTTCCCATTTTCAGCCGGTATTTCTCACTTTTTTCATTTTGATTGTCAACTTTTCATTTGATACGATGAACAAGCCGACTTTTCTTCAGCAAAGGAGGTTTTGATTGCTTGCAAAAAGAGATTGCAAAAGAATTATTGCTCCTCGCAGGAGGAAAAAGCAATATTATCAGCATCAGCCATTGTACAACCCGTCTTCGTTTTGAGGTAAAAGACGAGACGAAAATAAATATACATGCCATTGAAAATCTGCAAGGTGTGCAGGGCACCTTTTTCCGATATGGGTTATTCCAGATTATCTTTGGAGCAGGCGTCGTCAACAAAATATATAAAGAAGTCGTTCACGTGTGGGAGGCCGCGCCTTCTGAAGAGCCTGTTCAACAGAAAAAGGCCAGAGGGAAGCTGAATCCTGTCGCTGCATTTGCTAAAACACTGTCTGATATTTTTGTGCCGATTATCCCGGCAATTACAGCAAGCGGCCTTCTCATGGGGCTGATCGGCATGATTAAGGTGTTTCACTGGTTCGCAGCCGACAGCCCATGGATCAAAGTGCTCGACCTCGTGTCCAGCACAGCCTTTATTTTGCTGCCGATTTTGGTCGGCTTCAGTGCCGCACGGCAATTTGGCAGCAATCCCTATTTAGGGGCAGTGATAGCAGGGCTTTTGACGCATCCTGATTTGCTGGACCCGTCTATGCTCGGCAGCAAAACCCCCGCTTCCTTAGACATCTGGGGGCTGCATATTCCAATGATGGGCTATCAGGGCTCCATTATTCCAATTCTTCTCTCCGTTTATGTCATGAGCCAAATCGAGAAGCTGTTAAAATCGATTGTGCCGAAGTCGCTCGATGTCGTCATCATTCCTTTTATTACGGTCATGATGACAGGGTGCCTTGCGCTGATTGTGATGAATCCCGCCGCGTCCATCATCGGCCAGATCATGACACAGTCGATTGTCTATATCTATGATCACGCCGGCATTGCTGCCGGAGCCCTGTTCGGCGGCATCTACTCCACCATCGTTCTATCTGGCTTGCATCATAGCTTTTATGCAATTGAAGCAACGCTGCTTGCTGATCCGCATGTCGGCGTGAACTTTTTAGTGCCGATATGGTCGATGGCGAATGTGGCTCAAGGCGGAGCGGGGCTTGCAGTTTTCTTTAAAACGAAACAATCAAGCCTGAAGAAAATCGCGCTCCCTGCTTCCCTGACCGCGTTTTTAGGGATTGTAGAGCCGATTGTATTCGGGGTTAATGTCAAACTGATCCGTCCCTTTATCGGAGCTGCCATCGGCGGCGCTATTGGCGGAGCATATGTGGTTGCGGTACATGTCGTGTCAAATTCCTACGGGCTGACAGGCATTCCGATGATTTCAATCGTGCTGCCATTTGGCGCCGCCAATTTTGTTCATTATATGATCGGTTTTTTGATCGCAGCCGTCTCTGCTTTTATAGCTACATTGTTTCTCGGGTTTAAAGAAGAGACAGAATAACTGGTTTTATTCGATTTCATTCATAAAACGGGGGATGAAAGGACAAAAAAGCTATGAAAATTAAAAGAATCTTAAATCATAATGCTATCGTCGTAAAGGATCAAAATGAAGAGAAGATTCTCTTAGGTGCAGGAATTGCGTTCGACAAAAAGAAGAATGATATTGTCGATCCTTCAAAAATTGAAAAAACCTTTGTCAGAAAAGATACAGCTGACTATAAGCAGTTCGAAGAGATTTTAGAAACATTGCCGGAAGACCATATTCAGATTTCTGAGCAAATTATCTCCCATGCCGAAAAAGAGCTGAACATTAAAATCAACGAGCGCATTCACGTCGCTTTTTCAGATCATCTTTCTTTTGCGATTGAACGCCTGAGCAATGGGATGGTCATTAAAAATCCGCTGCTGAATGAGATCAAAGTCCTTTATCCGAAGGAATTCCAGATCGGATTGTGGGCCAGAGCGCTGATTAAAGATAAACTGGGGATTCACATTCCTGATGATGAAATCGGCAATATCGCCATGCACATCCACACAGCAAGAAACAATGCCGGTGATATGACACAGACGCTTGATATTACAACAATGATCCGTGATATTATCGAGATTATTGAAATTCAGCTGTCGATCAACATTGTTGAAGATACCATCTCTTATGAACGGCTTGTGACCCATCTCCGCTTCGCCATTCAGCATATCAAAGCGGGTGAATCCATTTACGAGCTGGATGCAGAAATGATCGACATTATTAAAGAGAAGTTTAAGGATGCCTTCCTGTGTGCCCTAAGCATCGGCACATTTGTGAAGAAGGAATACGGCTTTGAGTTTCCTGAAAAAGAATTGTGCTATATCGCCATGCATATTCAGCGGTTTTACCAACGGTCAGTCGCACGCTGAGGCAAACAAAAAACGCTTTTGAGATGATCAAAAGCGTTTTTATATTCAATTTATTGGTTGATCGCCGGATTGCTGATCGTATTCCACTTCGTGTACGACATATAATGGAAATACTGATCGCGATACGGGTGTTTCGTATTTGAATTCCAAGGCTTTTCTCCGCCGCAGAAGTGGACAATGGCCGGGTTCTCTCTCGTTTCTCTATAAAGCTTCTGGCCTAACAGCGTCGCAGGCGTTTTTTGTTTTAAGATGATATAGGTTTGAGCGTTCCAGCGCGGATGAAGTTCATACCACTGATCATACAAGATCGCATTCAGTGCATCTTGGTCGTGCAGCACAAGAAAGTCTTCAGACGGGTTTTCATTGATAAAGTTGATGACTTTTTCTGTGATGTTTTGCTTTCTCCAAGATTCAAAATCAATAATCATGATACCTGAATTAAAATACTTACCTGTATCAGTGACGTTCATTTCTTTCAGGCGTTCATGCTGCCCCGCATCCTCAACAGCAGCAACCGTATATGGAGCAATATCCAAGTCCCACAGTTTCGAAATATCCTCAAGGATAATCGCATCACAATCGATATAAATCATTCGTTTGATGCTCTCATCCTTAATTAAGTCAGGAATCGAAATGCGGTAATACGCCGCTTTTGTAATATGGCTGCTCTCTACCGCATGTTCATACATATTGGTATCTACTTCCAAGTACTCAATCGGAACGCCGAATTTCAACGTGGTTTCTTCCAGTCTTTTTTTGTTATCAGGCTTAATTCCGCCATCAATGACATATAATTTTATTTCTCTCTCCTGATCCATATTTGTCAATAAAGAAACGAACATCCCACCTAAATGACGAGCATAATTATCATCTGCGCATGACACGATATGCATAATTTCATCTTTCTTCAATGGTATTCATCTCCCTTTGTGTTGTACAAGTTACATTCCCGATTTCAGAAAATTAAACACTATTCTTCGATATTTTTTTTATCAGAATGTGCTATACAACAAAAAAGGTGTCATTTTTTGAACATGCGATAAAGCCAAAAAAGAATGTAAAAGCTGGCGATCGTTATGGCTTCAGCCGAAGCGATATACCACGGCCACGGCCCGAGAACATCCAATAGAGAGGATCCGCCCGGCTTCTTCGTTAAATACATGTAATTCGCGCCAAGCCACCGATCTAGCAAATAAATGCAGACGCCGTACACATTGACAATGAGGACCGTCCCCCATAAAGAACGCTGTCTCAGTTTATATGTCCCAATTATCGCCATCAGCAGACAGGACAAAAATACGGACCCGTGCGAAATAAAAAAGAGGATATATCGGATATGCGGAAATGAAAACATACCGAGATCAGGAGTAGCAAGCGCTTGAATCGAACTGCCGATGCCGACAAAGTATAGAAATACAAACAGCTTCCTGCTGTTGGTCAACAGCAGGATGGCCGACAAATACACCGACAGGTCACTAAGCTGGAGAGGCAATGAAGTGCGCACCGACCACCTGCCCGTGGCGATCATCCATATTTGATAACCGATTTGCGAACCAAGCAACAGAAACACAAACAAATAACGCAAAAACCGGCTGACCTTAGGCCGCTTGACCGCCTCGCGGAACAGAAACAACAGAATGGCCAAAAGAGCGATGATCGTTAACGTTACCACATGCTCTGCTGAAAAAAGGTGAAATGGATCATGTTTATAGACGGATTGAACATATTTTTGCAAGATTGCACCCCGTTTGCGAGTTTTTGTTTATTTTGGTGTTGTGGGGGCCTTTTTTATTCAACCGATATATAGGCTTGAAGTTCAAATAGGTCTCTGTTACAATTCATTTCATAGCTAATGATTCTGATAATTTAAGGCAGGCCTAAAAAATGGAACGTTCCTATCAACATCAGCAGCTTCGGAAAGAAGAACATGACACACTTTCTAAGCTTAAACAAATGCCCGTTGAGTCACTCAACCTGGAAGCCATATCGATTGCGACGAACCTGTATCGGTCTGCGCAAAAGCTCCGTGTCAAAATGGAGACTGAGGTTCTTTCTTCCTATAGCCTTTCTTGGACCGCTTTCTCCATCCTTTATGATCTATGGGTATGGGGGGCGCTCGAAACGAGAAAAATTGCTGAGCTGTCAGGCATTTCAACAGCTACAGCAAGCAACGTGATCAAAACGCTCGAAAGAAAGAATTTTTGCAGCAAAAGCATCGACACAAGAGATCGACGGCTCGTGTTTGTCTCCATCACCGATTCCGGAAAACAAGCGATCGAAGAGCTCTACCCGGAGTTTCACAAAGGGGAAACAGAGCTCATTGCGGGTATGACGAAGGACGAACAGAAAACATTGACAGAGCTGCTTAGAAAGGTAGCTGACAATCTTCATACAACATAAGCTTTGACGGGAATCCAGTAGCGTTTTGTCTCCCTGTTTCAGAGAGCCGGCGGAAGGTGCGAGCCGGCGCACAGGCAACCGTGAATTACCTCCCCGAGCTTTCTTTGTGAACCTTAGTAGCAAAGAACGGGAAACCGTTATTCGAATGAGCGGAAGACGATGTCTTCAACCAGGGTGGTACCGCGTGCATTGAGCCACGTCCCTTTTCGGGATGGGCTCTTTTTTGTGTTTCTAAAAAAGGAGGAAGAATCATGAAAACATTTGAGCAGCTCACAGCAGCACAGCAAAAAGAAGTCGAAAGACAGCTTCAGCTATACATGACTGGCGCCCATGAGGTCATACCGCCGGAGGAATTAAAGGCCAAGCTCGTCAAATCCGTTTTCACAGGCACACCGCTTAAAATTAAGCTCGGATTAGATCCATCTGCACCGGATGTACATTTGGGCCATACAGTTGTGTTAAACAAGCTTCGCCAATTTCAAGAAAACGGCCACATTGTCCAGCTGTTAATAGGGGATTTCACAGGAAAAATCGGTGATCCGACCGGAAAATCGGCAGCCAGAAAGCAGCTGACTGATGAAGAAGTTCAGCACAACGCCAAAACATACTTTGAGCAATTCGGGAAAGTTCTGGATCCAGAAAAAATCGAGCTTCACTACAACTCGAAATGGCTGAAAACATTGAATCTGGAAGATGTCATTGAATTGGCAGGCAAAATAACGGTAGCCCGCCTGATGGAACGCGACGATTTTGAAGAACGAATAGCCATGCAAAAACCGATCTCGCTTCATGAATTCTTTTACCCGTTGATGCAGGGATACGATTCCGTCGTTCTCGAAAGCGATATTGAATTAGGCGGGACAGACCAGCATTTCAATGTGCTGATGGGGCGGCATTTCCAAGAACGATACAACAAAGAAAAACAAGTCGTCATCCTTATGCCGCTCTTGGAAGGCTTAGACGGGGTTGAAAAAATGTCGAAGTCAAAAAATAACTACATCGGCATTGATGAACATCCAAATGACATGTACGGAAAAACGATGTCACTGCCCGACAGCCTGATGAAAAAGTACATCCAATTGGCAACGGACTTAGAGCTTGAGGAGAAAAAACAGCTCGTGAAAGACCTAGAAACCGGCGCTGTTCATCCGCGGGATGCCAAAATGCTTTTAGCCAAAACAATCGTCCGAATGTATCACGGAGCCGAAGCGGCTGAAGCTGCCGAACACTCGTTTAAAACAGTCTTTCAGGAAAACAGCCTGCCTGATGATATTCCGGCTGTCCAATGGGAAGGCGAGAAAACATTATCGATTGTCGATCTGCTCGTCACATTAGAGCTCCTCTCTTCGAAGAGCGAGGCACGCCGCATGCTTCAAAACGGCGGTGTCCGAATTGACGGAGAGAAAATAACAGATATTCACGCCAATGCGGAGATAAAAGAGAATATGATCATCCAAGTCGGCAAACGCAAGTTTTTAAAACTCCAATAGATTGATATCCCAAAACGCTTATGACCCTTCATTCATAAGCGTTTTTTTACAGGTATTAAGCACTGTCTTTTCAAAAACGCTCTCCTTTTTGCAGGAAATTCCCTTAGCATCCCGAAATATTCCCCATCCATACATTAGGGGAGGTTTCTTTTTGATGAAAAAACTTTTAACTGTCATGACAATGGCCGTTTTAACTGCCGGTACGATTCTCATGCCGGCACAGAGTGTCACCCCTGCCGCCCGCGCTGTTCAAATATTAGATAACGAGCGGGAGCTCCCATTTCACGCAAAGCGTGCGTACTCAACCATTTCTCAGCTTAGTGAAACAATTGGCCCCAGAATAGCCGGAACTGCCGCTGAAAAAAAGAGTGCCCTGTTAATCGCTTCATCCTTGAGAAAATTAAAGCTTGATGTGAAGGTTCAACGTTTTGGAATCCCTGACCGGCTTGAGGGAACGCTGTCTTCAGAAGGACGCGATATTCTTCTCCGGGCGGCATCCGGCTCGGCTCCGACTGAAGGACAAGGGCTGACGGCTCCGCTTTACAATGCCGGCTTGGGCTATCCAGAGGACTTTACCGCTGACGCCAAGGGCAAAATCGTCTTGATTTCCAGAGGAGACCTTACATTTTACGAGAAAGCTAAAAACGCCGAAGCTGCCGGAGCCAAGGCTGTCATCATTTATAACAACAAAGAAAGCCTAGTACCTGTGACGCCAAACCTGTCGGGAAATAAAGTCAGCATTCCTGTTGTCGGAATTAAGCAAGAAGACGGTGAAACCCTTACCCAGCAAAAAGAAGCAACCTTAAAACTAAAAGCATTCACAAACCAAACTTCCCAGAACATCATCGGGATCAAAAAACCAAAGAACATCAAAGATCCAGAGATCGTCTACGTGACGGCCCATTACGACAGTGTTCCTTTTTCCCCCGGGGCAAATGACAACGGCTCAGGAACCTCTGTCATGCTGGAAATGGCGCGCGTCTTAAAAAGCGTTCCATCTGATAAAGAAATCCGCTTTATCGCTTTTGGCGCTGAAGAGCTTGGCCTGCTCGGCTCCTCCCACTATGTAGATCATCTATCGGAAAAAGAGTTGAAACGAAGCAAAGTAAACTTCAACTTAGACATGGTAGGCACAAGCTGGGAAAAAGCGTCTGAGCTGTATGTCAACACATTGGACGGCCAATCTAACGTTGTTTGGGAATCCAGCCATACGGCGGCTGAAAAAATTGGATTTGACAGCTTGTCTCTCACACAGGGAGGATCATCTGATCATGTGCCGTTCCACGAAGCTGGCATTGATTCCGCCAACTTTATTTGGGGAGACCCTGAAACCGAAGAAGTTGAGCCGTGGTACCACACCCCTGAAGACTCGATTGAACATATCAGCAAAGAACGCCTTCAGCAAGCCGGCGATCTTGTGACAGCCGCTGTCTATCAGGCTGTGAAAAAAGAGAAGAAACAAAAAGCCATTAAAAAACAAATGAAGGCCAAAGCCTCCGACATTTATGAAGATATCAAATAAAGAAGACGGCACTTTGCTGCCGTCTTTTCTAATCCACTTCTTTCTTAATACCCAGCATTTTCTCATCTAAATAATGGGCGATCTCCGCAGCTTCCTTCAGCTCATCTGTTAATTGCTTAGGAACGTCATTGTTCAATTTATAGTAAATTTTATGTTCAAGGCTCGCCCAGAAATCCATCGCAATCGTTCGGATTTGAATTTCTGCTTTGACGTATTCCACACGGTTCGTTAAATTCACAGGCATCTCAATGATTAAATGCAGGCTTCGGTAGCCGTTCGGTTTTGGCGTCTGGATATAATCCTTCACCTTTACGATTCTCAAATCTTCATGCTGCTTTAACACGTTAACAACATTGTAAATATCAGAAATAAAGGAACAAATGATACGCACACCGGCGATATCGTTGATGTGCTCCTTCATTTCCTTCGTCGTAATCTCGCAGCCCTTTCTCATTAACTTATTCACGATGCTTTCAAAGCTTTTGACACGGGATTTCGTATGTTCAATCGGATTGTGTCCGTGAATGAGGTTATATTCCTGGCTGATAATTGAGAACTTTGTATCCAAGGCATCAAGCGCAAATTTATAAACTAATAATTCATTTTTCCAATCTTCCATTACTGTTTTTAAATCGTCCATATGTGTTACAGATAAATCCATTTTCGTCATCTCCTTTAACGGATCTTTATCCGCTGTCCATGTACTAGACGTGCCTGCTTGCAGCATGGTTTTATGAATTTTTTTACAAAATGCGGTCGAATGTAACAAAAAAAGACCGCACGAAACAAGCGGTCTTTCTTTTTACCGGAAGTAGCTGATCAATAATCCGATCGAGAGCAGGAATCCGAAAAATGTATTTGTTTGGGCTGTTGACTTCATTGCGACAATCATATTCATCGGCAATTCTTTTTGGACGAAGCCCTTCACTGCCTGAACCGGCTTAGGCACGCTCAAAAAGACGACAAACAGCCACGGGCTTGCGGCACCGGTAATGACCAAGCCGACAACCCAAATATAAGCGACAGCAAACGACGCAGCCAGGAGAGTAACAGCTCCTTTATGCCCCATCAAAATCGCCAATGTTTTGCGTCCGCCTTTTTTGTCCTCTTCAATATCGCGAATGTTGTTCGACAGGTTAATCGCACCGACAAGAATCGCAATCGGGATCGAAATCAGAATGCTTTGCGTGTTGATCATATCTGTCTGAATAAAAAACGAAATCAGCACAAACACCGAACCCATGCAAATGCCTGAGAATAACTCACCGAACGGCGTGTACGCAATCGGCAGCGGCCCGCCTGTATACAGGTACCCGATCGCCATGCCGACGAGGCCGATCAGAGCCAGCCACCAGCTGCTGCTTGCGCAAATATAGACACCGAGCAAAATGGCAATGCCGTATGATGCAAGGGCTAATTGCAAAATCGTTATAGGCTTCATTCCGTGGCGTACAATCGCTCCTCCGATTCCTACTGATTCTGCTGTATCTAACCCTCGTTTAAAATCGTAGTATTCATTAAATAAGTTCGTCGCGATCTGGATCCATAAGCAAGAAAACAGCATAGCCAGAAACAGCAGCAGATCAACCTTCACATAAAACATCGCCAAAACCGTTCCCAGCAGCACAGGCACAAACGATGCGGTTAACGTATGAGGACGGGTTAACTGCCAAAGGATCTGCCCCATGCTTTCTTTTTCCGGCGCTGTCTGACCCTCACCCTTATTTGTTTGGTTCATCTTCCTCTTCCTTTCTATTAAAAGGCTTACTTTTTTTCAGCCGGCAGCTTGATAAAAACTCCTTTTTGCTTCCTTATCTATCATAATGACTTCTCCCCCATTTCACAAGATACCGGAAGAAGGCGTTTTCTTTCTTATTATACGCTTTCTGCCCCGATTTCATTAGGTTTCTGCTTTTGTCTGAACGAACAGGTACAGAAAAATTTTTTTAAGTGCATTACGCTTTTTAAAAGTTAAGAAAGATCTTTTGACTCCATTGGTCTTTCCCTATTATGAATCAGCCCAAGCTCTTGCAGGTATAAAGATTCATTTTCAAAAGAAGCCGCCGATATATTAATCTGAGGGAGATTAGGGGAAAAATGAAACTTTTTGAGCATCTGATCGTCAAATACTCATGTGATTGTCGAAAAAACGGGAAGGGAATTTTTGATATGCTGCAATTAATGAAACAGCTGTATGAAAAGCCCGCTGTCAAGTGGACATGTCATACAGGATTTTATTTGATGATACTGCTTGTTTTGTTTTTTATGTATGGTTTTCACACCGCGAATACCGGTTCATATATTTATAACGATTTCTAATTGGAGAGAGAATAATGATGAAACTTTTACATGCTATTCAAACACATGCGGAATCTTATCCGCAAACCGATGCCTTCCGCTCTCAAGGCCAGTCGCTCACCTATCAGGAATTATGGGAGCAGTCTGACCGCGCGGCTGCCGCGATTCAAAAACGGATTTCCGGCGGGGAAAAGAAATCTCCGATCCTTGTGTACGGCCATATGGAGCCGCACATGATCGTTTCCTTCTTAGGAAGCGTCAAAGCGGGACATCCTTATATTCCGGTTGATCTGTCCATTCCGTCCGAGCGGATTGCGAAAATTATCGAAAGCTCTGGAGCAGAATTGCTGATCCATACTGCCGGGCTTTCAATTGATGCAGACAGCTACCAGATTCAGACGGTTTCAGCAGAAGAACTGCTGGAAAACGAAGGCGGCTCTGTCAGCCAAGAACAATGGGTCAAGGATCACGAGACATTTTATATCATTTACACTTCCGGAAGCACGGGAAATCCGAAAGGCGTGCAGATTTCCGCTGCGAATCTTCAGAGCTTTACAGACTGGATTTGTGCAGACTTTCCAGTCAACGGAGGAAAAACATTTTTAAACCAAGCGCCGTTTTCATTTGATTTATCTGTCATGGATCTTTATCCGTGCCTTCAATCAGGCGGGACTTTGCACTGCGTGACAAAGGATGCTGTGAATAAGCCGAAAATCTTATTCGAAGAGCTGAAAAAGTCCGGACTGAATGTATGGACATCAACACCTTCCTTTGTGCAGATGTGCCTGATGGACCCCGGTTTTTCACAGGAGCTGCTGCCTGAAGCGGACACATTTATGTTTTGCGGAGAGGTTCTTCCGGTTTCTGTTGCAAAAGCGCTGCTTGAGCGTTTTCCGAAAGCAAGAATCTTTAATACGTACGGTCCGACTGAAGCGACAGTGGCTGTCACATCCGTTGAAATTACGGATGACGTCATCAGCCGCAGCGAATCGCTTCCAGTGGGCTTCGCCAAGCCTGATATGAACATTTTCATTATGGATGAACAGGGACAGCCGCTTCCTGATGGAGAAAAAGGAGAAATCGTCATCGCTGGGCCGAGCGTAAGCCGAGGCTACCTAGGTGAGCCAGAGCTGACGGAAAAAGCGTTTTTCTCTTATGAAGGCCAGTGGGCATACCGGACTGGCGATGCCGGCTATATCCAAGATGGTCAGATTTTTTGCCAAGGGCGTTTGGATTTCCAAATTAAACTTCACGGCTACCGAATGGAGCTTGAGGAAATCGAATTCCATGTCAGACAGTCTCAGTACGTTCGCTCTGCTGTCGTGATCCCGTATCAGCCAAACGGAACAGTCGAGTACCTGATCGCCGCTATTGTGCCTGAGGAGCATGAGTTCCAGAAGGAATTCCAGCTCACAAGCGCCATTAAAAAAGAGCTTGCCGCTTCCCTTCCGGCGTATATGATCCCGAGAAAATTCATTTATCAGGATCACATTCAAATGACGGCCAACGGCAAAATTGACCGGAAACGCATCGGCGAAGAGGTTCTTGTATGACGCCTTACAGTTCGTTTTTATTTTTTATACTGCTTGGCATTCTTCTTCTGCCGACGATCATTCTCGGCCTGAACGGAAAAAGATTTCAAGCATACAACATGTTCATATCTATCATCATATTGGCTTTAATTTTTTCGCACGACTTACACGGGGTCATCGCACTGTGTCTGTTTACGATATGGCAAGTGCTTTTGATCAGCGGCTATCTGGCGTACCGGCAGAAAGCGAACAGCGGCTTTGTCTTTTGCGGAGCTGTGATCGCGGCGATTCTGCCTTTATTTCTGTCAAAAATATGGCCGTTTCTTTCACACCCGCAGCCGCATCATCCGCCACATAACCTGATCAGCTTTTTAGGGATTTCGTATTTAACCTTTAAAGGCGTTCAGCTGATTATGGAAGCAAGAGACGGCCTGCTGAAAGAACAGCTGCCGCTGCACCGCCTGCTGTATTTCATCCTGTTTTTCCCGACGATTTCCTCCGGTCCGATCGACAGATACCGCCGGTTCGTCAAGGATGAACAGAAGGCTTGGACGAAAGAAGAATACGCCGACCTATTGTATACAGGGATTCATAAAATCTTTATCGGTTTTCTGTACAAATTTATTATCGGCTACGCAATCAACACGTACTTCATCATGAATCTTCCCGCGATCACGCACAATAAGATTCTTGGGAATCTGCTGTACATGTACGGCTACAGCATGTATTTATTCTTTGATTTCGCCGGCTACACGATGTTTGCCGTCGGGGTCAGCTACATTATGGGCATTAAATCTCCGGAAAACTTTAATAAACCGTTTATCAGTAAAAATATTAAAGATTTCTGGAATCGCTGGCATATGTCTCTATCATTCTGGTTCAGAGATTATGTGTTTATGAGATTCGTATTTTGGATGACAAAGAAAAAGTGGATCAAAAACCGTATGGCCGTCTCAAACATCGGGTACTTCCTGCTGTTTATGCTGATGGGGGTTTGGCACGGGCTTGCGCCGCAATATATCATCTACGGCCTCTATCACGCCGTGCTGATGACGTGTTACAACTTTTTCGAGAAGTGGAATAAGAAATACAAATGGCTTCCGTCCAACCGCTGGACAACCATTCTTGCGATTGTGATCACGTTCCACTTCGTTTGCTTCGGGTTTTATATTTTCTCAGGAAAACTATTTCATCACCACCATTAAAGGAGATTAGAAAGCTATGGATTTTAAACAAGAGGTATTAGACGTTTTAGCAGAGGTTTGCCAGGATGACATCGTAAAGGAGAATCCTGATATTGAAATTTTTGAAGAAGGTTTGCTTGATTCTTTTGGAACAGTAGAATTGCTGCTTGCGATTGAAAACCGTTTTGATATTTTAGTGCCGATCACTGAATTTGACCGGGATGTTTGGAATACGCCTAACAACATTGTAAATCAGCTGTCTGAGTTGAAATAATGAAAAAGCGTTTTTTCGGTCCAATTATTTTGGCGTTTATTCTATTCGCAGGCGCCATCGCAATTCCATCTTCATGGCTGACAGGCTTCATCACCGATAAGCGGGTGAAAGAGTCAGCAACAGCCTTGAATCCGAGTATGTTTCAAGGGCTTTATTTACAAGATCAAATGCTCAAAGATCCGGCATATCTTCCGATTTACGGGTCTTCTGAGCTTTCCCGGCTGGACGAGTTCCACCCATCTAATTATTTTCAAGTAAACAATGAGGGGTTCACGCCATACCTTGTCGGCAAAGGCGGGTCCCAGTCATTGATTCATTCCTTAAACTTTGCTGCCCATATGGATCAGCTGAAGGGCAAAAAAATCGTATTCATCGTGTCTCCGCAGTGGTTTATTAAGCGCGGGTCTGATGAACAGCATTTCGCGCCAAACTATTCCGCGCTGCAAGGACTTGATTTGGCATTTAACGAACAGATCGACCCTGATGTGAAAAAGAAAATGATGAAGCGTATGCTGCGCTTTAAGGCCGTGCAAAACGACGCGATTCTTTCCGAGCTGTACAAAGCAATCGTAAACGGACAGACGTGGAAAGTGAACGCGCTTAAGCCGGCGGCAAAAGTATATTACAGCATGCTGGAAAAGAAAGACCTGTATTATTCAGCGACGGAATCATCCGGGCCAAAGCGTTATATCTCGCAGTCAGTAAAGGATAAGTCATGGCCTGAATTAAATAAACTCGCAGATCAATCAGGCAAACGCCATTCCGGATCTAACGATTTTCACATTGACAATCCTGTGTATAAAAAGCTGAAGCCGAAAGTGCCTAAGCTAAAAGGTAAAAACAAAGGAAGATCGTATGCGGTGTCACCGGAATACGGCGACTTTGAAATGATGCTTGATATCCTGAAGGATGCGGGTGCAGAGCCTATGTTTGTCACCATCCCTGTCAATGGAAAATGGTACGACTACACAGGCTTCCCGAAAAAGGGCCGCACTGACTATTACAAAAAAGTGAATAAACAGATCAGAGCCAAGGGCTTCCAGGTTGCTGATTTCTCTGGACATGAATATGATCCGTACTTCATGAAAGACACCATCCACATCGGCTGGAAAGGCTGGGTGTACGTCGATAAAGCAATTGACGAATTCTATAAAACCGGAAAAGTCACTTCATCGTGAGCATCTTATAGGACGCGGCTGCATATTTCCTGCTAAGATTTGAAATAGTAAGGGAATCACAGCCGACTGAATAAGAGGTGTTACATCAATGAAGTTGACAGGCAATACGGTGTTAATCACAGGCGGTTCCGCGGGCATCGGGCTTGAACTGGCCAAACGGCTGCTGGAACTCGGCAATGAAGTCATTATTTGCGGACGCAGCGAAGCGCGTCTTTCAGAAGCAAAGAAGCAGCTCCCAAACATCCATACAAAGCAATGTGATGTTGCAGACCGTTCGCAGCGGGACGCATTGTTTGAGTGGGCTCTAAAGGAATTTCCGAACCTGAATGTTCTCGTCAACAACGCAGGCATTCAAAAGGAAATCGACTTTAAAAAAGGAACAGAGGAGCTTTTTGTGGACGGAGATGAAATTGAGCTTAATTTCCAAGCGCCTGTCCATTTATCAGCCCTTTTCACACCTCATTTGATGAAGCAGCCCGAGGCGGCAATCGTTCAGATCACGTCGGGACTTGCGTTTAACCCGTTAGCTGTGTATCCGGTGTACTGCGCAACAAAAGCGGCGCTTCACTCGTTTTCGCTTACACTCAGACACCAGCTTCTCGATACGAGCGTAGAAGTGATTGAAATGGCGCCCCCTATGGTGGACACGGGATTAAACCAAAAATCACGCAATAAACAAGGCCTGACATACCGGGGCATTTCAGCTGAAGAATATGTTCAATATTTCTTGGACGGCTTGAAAGAAGGCAAACAAGAGATTACAAATGAACGTGTTGAAGGTCTTCGGGATGCCACTCGCGCCGATTATGACAGGGTATTCGAACAAATGAACACGCAGGAGAATTAATTTCTCCTGCTTTTTTCTTATGAATTTCTTACAAATTTGAGCAAACCTATTGCGAATATTTGTTGAAGGTATACAATAGAATATAAATTATTTTCAAATAAGTTTGATAATATAAACAATTTAACAGCAGGGAGATTGACCATGACTAAACAAACGATTCGTGTTGAATTGACATCAACCAAAAAACCGAAACCAGACCCAAATCAGCTTTCGTTCGGAAGAGTGTTTACAGACCACATTTTTGTAATGGACTACGCGGCGGA
Source organism: Bacillus rugosus (assembly GCF_023238245.1). Taxonomy (NCBI): domain Bacteria; kingdom Bacillati; phylum Bacillota; class Bacilli; order Caryophanales; family Bacillaceae; genus Bacillus; species Bacillus rugosus. The sequence goes on from NZ_CP096590.1 coordinate 3,862,615, forward strand.
TAAAGGTTGGTACGATCCAAGAATCATTCCTTATCAACCCTTTTCAATGGACCCGGCCGCAATGGTATATCACTACGGCCAAACCGTATTTGAAGGGTTAAAGGCTTACGTGTCAGAGGATGACCATGTCCTGCTTTTCAGACCGGAAAAAAATATGGAGCGACTGAATCAATCAAACGACCGTCTCTGCATCCCGCAAATTGATGAAGAACTGGTTCTTGAAGGCTTAAAACAGCTTGTCGCGATCGATAAAGACTGGATTCCGAATGCGGAAGGCACGTCCCTTTATATCCGTCCGTTCATCATCGCAACTGAACCTTTCCTCGGTGTTGCGGCATCTCATACGTATAAGCTCTTTATCATTCTTTCTCCGGTCGGCTCTTATTACAAAGAAGGCATCAAGCCGGTCAAAATCGCTGTTGAAAGTGAATTTGTGCGTGCGGTAAAAGGCGGAACGGGAAATGCCAAAACCGCAGGGAACTATGCTTCAAGCTTAAAAGCGCAGCAGGTGGCTGAAGAGAAAGGATTTTCTCAAGTACTCTGGCTGGACGGCATTGAGAAGAAGTACATTGAAGAAGTCGGAAGCATGAATATCTTCTTCAAAATCAACGGTGAAATTGTAACGCCTATGCTGAACGGAAGCATTTTGGAAGGCATTACGCGCAATTCCGTCATCGCCTTGCTTAAGCATTGGGGCCTTCCAGTTTCAGAACGGAAAATTACAATCGATGAGGTCATCCAAGCCCATAAAGACGGCATCCTCGAAGAAGCCTTCGGAACAGGTACAGCAGCTGTTATTTCTCCAGTCGGCGAACTGATCTGGCAAGATGAAACACTGGCGATCAACAACGGTGAAACAGGTGAAATCGCCAAAAAACTATATGACACGATTACAGGCATTCAAAAAGGCGCTGTTGCAGATGAATTCGGATGGACAACCGAAGTTCGTAATGCGAATTAAACCCAAAATTAGATAATATTGTATTTGAAAGTTTAATAGAAATCTAATAATTAGTTCAACATAATGCTTCTATTACCATCTCTAAAACTAGTCTTGAGTTATAACTTATGACTTGTTTTAGAGATTATTTTCTAATCGTTTCTTATCCAATTCATTTTTCAAATTATCTAATTCCATATCTGAATATAATGCGTGCATACACCCGACAAAAGTTCCTATAGGAGTTGTCAATAAGTGATATTTATCTACTTTAAACCACTTGAAATTCCCTGACACATCACTTATCTTCATTAGATAAATATAGACTCTGTTATTAAAAAACCATTTAGGCCCAATAATAACATCTGTTTTCTTCAAGAAGATTAGACATTTATCCTTGTCATTCAGTTTATTGGTAATATATCTTAATGAATAAAAGATAATATCTCGAAATGGTCTTGATGAATTATCTAAGCAAAATGGAATTACATGATTGAATAGGATACTACTTGTCTTTTTAATAGGTAAATTTGATATGAATACTTTTAATAATTTTGGAACATCTGCATTAATTTTTATAAAATATTTCTCTAAATAAAATAAAGCAGGGTACAACTTTAACTCGTTTATTTTTTTTATAATAAAATTAAGATCATATACGTAATCTTTTTTTTCTAAAATGAATTTCACATCAATTAAATCCCTGATTAGTACTTTTTTAGGTCTAGTTATTAACTCCCCAAGCATTAAAATAAAAGAAGATTCCGGGCCTGGTACAGTAAATTTTATGTTTTCAAATTCGATTTTCCTTTTTTTATACGCTTGGGTTTCCCAATTAATAAAGGTACGGTAACTAATCGGAAAATGGTTTATTTGTACTTCTATTCCTTGAAAAGTGGAATTTCCTGAGGAAGCCTCAAACACTCCACTTCCAAATAGGTTTTTACTACAATCATTGTATAAGTTCATTGTGGAATACAAATCTAAATTTAACTCTATTAGAATATTGCCTATATCCCAAAAACCCTCGTTATTTTTCACACACAAATCAAGATCAAAAAATTGTCTTTTCATTTCAAAATCATAATAATTTTCTATACCAAAACCTTTTAAAAATAAACATTCAGTCTGATCACTTTTTTTAAATAAAATTTGTTCAGCAATCTTTAATAGCTCCTCTCTTGTCAACAAAAATTCTCGATATTTCTCCTCATGCTTTATTTCTGAAATATATCCTCTCTTTTTAAGATATTCAAATACTACAGGAAATACTTTATTTTCTGATGCCACTTGAATATATTCATCTATATCATACATGGAAATATCAACTTTTTCATTAAGACAAATTTTATATATAACTTCTTCTATTGTATGCATTCATTATACCTACTTTCCTATTTCAGTTTCCATAAAGGTGTAAAAATATAGAATTTAAACAAAATAATATTTAATAAAGCCGCCAAAATAAATACTGAGCGTACATTTAATATTTCAGTAATCCATCCGGAACCGAAAATGAATATCGGCATTGCGATTTTAAAAAGTGATCCAGTTATACCAACAATACTACTAAAGTACTGGATAGGGGTAACATATTGTCTATATACATGAACATTAACTGAAAATAATGTTGAGAAAAAGCCAATGAAAGTTAAAACTATATAAACAAAAATATAGCTATTAACTAAAGACAAACTAAAAAAGAGTAATCCAGTAAGGAAAATACAGCATCCCATTACTTTTCCAATTCCAAAATAGTTTTTGAATGATTCCGTTAACAAACTTCCTAATACTCCTCCAACTCCTAATGAGGTTAATAAAATACCCACTCTTGCATCAGTTAGTGACAAAGTTTCTTTGCTAAAGTAAACAAGCATAACATTAAACATCCCATAGGAGGAATTTGTAACAACGACAAACCAAGTAAGCAACCATAACTCTCTTAATTTTCTAAACTCTGTCCATGCTTCCTTTACACTTTTTAGCAGAGAATCTTTTCTTTGTTGTGTATTTATATTTCGGCTAGTATCTGAATCCAAAAAAACAGAAAGTATAGCTGCTACTATAAGTAATAAACTTGTTATTAGTAAACTATTATTCAAGTCAGAAAATAATATGATACCTGCAGCAATAGCAGGGCCAAGAACTGTAAAAAATTGAGTTATAAATGCAAAATTAGCTGTAGCTTTTGTATATAGGGTTTCTGGTAAGGTTATTTTTACTATTCCGAATCTTACATTTAAGTAACTATAGTTAAATGTCATTATTAAGAACACATAGAAATATATGAAAACTAGAGGGGATTTACTATGCTGCACTACTAAATAAAATAGGATCAGCAATATGGCCTGACATATTACTGTGATTATCATAAATTTTTTTTTATTTGTAACCCTATCAATTAATGCTCCTATAAAAACAGCTAACAACATATTTGGAACATATTCTATTGCAGATGTTAATCCCATCACTATCGAAGAATGGGTTAAATTATATACTAAAAGAGGAATAACTAATTCATAGACTTTACTGCCAAAAGTGATTAACACTGTCGATAAAAATAAAATTATAAAATTTTTATTCATCCAAGCACTATTTTTGATTTTCTTTTTCAAATGAATATATTCTTTTGACATAAAAAACAACTCCTATAAAACGAAAATATCAATTGCCATAGCCTATCAAGAAATCCTTGATAGGCAATTCTCTAATATTAACTATCTTTCAAATTAAATAACGAGGAGCTGTAATCATTTTTTTTTGGTACTTTTCCAATAACTCTTCAAACCAGTAATCTATTGTTTCACATAAGGCATAATTATTATTTAATATTCTTTGTAGATCGATTTTATCTATTAAGTGAAATGACTTACTCATATGCTTAAGAGTATATGGCCATTTGTTTAACAATTCAATAAACTCCACAAATTCCTCCCTCTGTTTACCTGATAAAAAGTTTTTTAACTCATCTCTTTTAAAAATTACTTGATTTAAGGTATACAATGAAACAAAAAAACTAAGATAATCAGTTTCTGCAGTCATTAACAAATGATTACAGATAGATTCGATACCCGGAAGTACTTCTGAACTTACATCTGGAGTTTTTTCTAATTCTAATTCCAGTATTTTAATATAATCGGATGAAAGACCAAACATAACATCTGGTCTAAGATTATGATGTAAAATACAAGAAGTGAATTCAATATACCTAGAATAAAAATAGCCTATATCTTTCAGAAGTTGTTCAGTAATTTCTGAATCATGCGTTTCTTCAGATATATTAACCCAAAATTTATTGTATGCTTTTTCCCAATTGAATAACTTATTTAATTTATCAACTTCAACTAGTACATTATAAAAATCTGTTTTCATTTAACTCCCCCCTTTTTAATTAAAGTTCATTAATTTATCCAAATTGCGAGGAACCACTGTATTTATTTGGTTATAGTAATCAATAGTATTCTGGTGCATTCTAATATGCAGTTCATTAAGCATGCGAATATTATTTACTACCCTTATTTGATCTTCAGGACTAATATAATCTAGTTCACGATAAAAATCCCTTGTTACTTGTCCATGTTCTCCTTTAATGTTTATATCTCCATGTGTATTTTGGTATTTCACAAAATCTTTCGGCAAGTTATATGAAGAAAGCGCTTCTTTATATTCCATGCCATCGTAATCTGTACCTTCAAATAGAAATATACCTGCCATAAAAGAAAGTAAGTCTGTATGTGCCCATTTTGACAGCATATTCATGATCGCTTGGGTATATGGAAGCGGTACAGAGTTTTCTATCTCTTTTCTATCAAAATCAAAAGATAAAAGTGATTTCATGAGAAGTTTATCATGACGATACTCTTCCATAAAAAAATCTAAAACCTTTTCTCTAATTCTCCCCTGTGACTTAGCTACTGCTGGTGAAATACATTCATGACATCTACGTGTTACGTGATAATATTCAACTGCAAAGCCTACAATTAAATTTTTAGAAGCACCTTTATTTAAGATAAGCTGTGTCAACTCAGTTTCTTTAATATTATTTTGCCATTCAGCGTACAAATCCTCTAAATAAAAAATAAAATCTAAACCACTTTTTCCTTCTATTTTATTTTCCGTTCCCTCAGTTAACAACCAATGCTCATCTAATTCATTAATATAATTGATTATTTCTTCTTTACTAAATAAACTAACCTTCTCACAGATTTGTTCAAGGGAGTGTTTTCCATCAAGAAGATTTAGTAAATCTTTTATAACATTTAAGGAAACTTTTTCATTAGGAAAGATTTCTAATGAAAATCCATGATATGAAATTTGAAGATATTCATCTTTTTCTTCAATTCGCACTTTTTTTCTTAATTTAGGTTTTTCAAAATATAATTCGTGTTTCACAAAAAATCCCCCTTTCTGATTTGGCTATAAACTGCATTGTTTTAAAAACAATGCAGTTTATTAGCTCTTCTACTTACCTTACAAAGTTGGACTTACACGACGAATTCTTTTAGAGCGAATAACCAATTATTTCACCCCCTTTCATTAAGAAGAGACATGTTATAGGGTTGGACTTACACGACGAATTCTTTTAGAACGAATAACCAATTATTTCACCCCCTTTCATTAAGAAGAGACATGTTATAGGGTTGGACTTACACGACGAATTCTTTTAGAACGAATAACCAATTATTTCACCCCCTTTCATAAAACAAATATTTTTTAGTTATATAAAGGCTATTCTTAAAATTGGTTATTTCATTGTTAGTCTAATAGAACTAACTTCGTCTTTTATCTTACTTTCAAGAGAAATCATTTCGTTCATACCTTGTAATTCAAAAATTTCTTTCATAGAAGTTAATTGTGGTATAATACTTTCTAAACATCGACTTTGTTTTAGTTGTCTTAAAGTATTATCGACTGCTTGTATTGCAGCTCTAAGACCTTGGTTTGCATAAATAACCATGTTAATATTATTTCGTTCTAAGTCTTTTATAGTTACAGTTGGATAAGAAGTTGGTACAACTGCAATTGGGGCACTGGAGTTCCACAACTTACAAAAATCAAATATCTCATCCGGCGTTTCTTGTTTTGAGTGAATTAGAATCATGTCTGCACCACATTTAATATAAGCATGCGCTCTTTTTAAGGCTTCATCAATTCCCTGACCAGCAATTAAGGCTTCAGTTCTTGCAATCACCATAAAGTCTGGATTCTTTTTTGCGTTCTGAGCAGCATATAGTTTTTCGCAGAACAAGTCTATGTTTTCCAATTTTTGTCTTCCTGGTATATAACTATTTGTCTTTGGAAATACTTTATCTTCAATACACACACCTGCTACACCAATTTGTTCATACTCGTTAATCATTCTATTTACATTATTAAGATCGCCAAATCCTGTATCACAATCAGCTATAACAGGTAGAGAGGAAGCTTCGGTAATCTGTTTCGCAGCATGTACAAATTCAGACATTGTCAATATATTTGCATCTGGCTTACCATAAGAAGCAGAGATTTCAAATCCGCTGGCCCAAATACCATCAAATCCATGTTTTTCAACCATTTTGGCACTAAGCCCATTATGAGCTCCCATTATTTCTATTGTTTTGTTTTCTATGATTTTGTTTTTGAGTATAGTTGCCTTATTAACCATTTAATCACCTTTAAAATTCACATTATATAGTTTCATACACTCAGTTTGATCTCGGTTTGGTCCATAGGTTTCTTGAGCAAACTCAAAAAGCTTTTGAGTTAAGGTACCTAAGGGAGCTGATAAGTTATTATCTTTTGCTAGTTGATTTGCTAGTTCAATATCTTTTAGGCGAACATCAAGTGATGCAGAGATATTTTCAGATGGGTTTATTAATCGATCAAGTAAAACTCCCATATATACGGAGTATCCTCTAGTAGTTGGAAGAACTTTATTTAAAGTTTTAAGGTCAATGCCACAGTATAGACCGATATTTATGACTTCTGCCGCTGCTAATAGATTAATGCTTTCGGCTAAATTATTTATTAACTTTATAAGTTGTCCTTTTCCAATATCACCAACATAATGTATTTGAGAACAAAATTTTCCCACCACCATTTTTGCGATATTTATATCTACTGGATCGCCACTCATAATTGCAGTAAGATTACCTTGTATTGCTTTTTCAGGTCCACCCGAGACTGGGCATTCTACATATTTAAGGTTATATTCACTCAACTTTTGTTTAAGATACATAGATTTTTTTGGAGAGATTGTACTCAGATCTACAATTATTGTGTTTTCACTTAAAAAGTTAGCAATGCCTTTTTTATCATTAAAAAGGATATCTTTATATGAGTCTTCTCCTTTGATACACAGAAAAATTATGTTACTTTTAGTTGCCAATTCTTCTAATGAATCGACTTTTGAAACCCCATAATGAGTTAAATCGTCAACTTTGGCTATTGATCTATTCCAACAGTAAACTTCTAACTCATTTGATATTTTTTTTAAAACTGCACTTCCTAAGATCCCAGCACCAATCCAACCTATTTTCATTTTCGTTTTTCCTCCAAAACGCCTTGAATTGCACTCTGAATTTGGTGGAAGACGTCTTCATTCGAAAGAGAAGAATCGATATTTTTCCAGTTTCTCTTTCTTGACCATGACAGTAGTAAAGAACGTAAAGATGCCTGATGATTTAGAAAGTCTTTTTTTTCAAAGATTTCTTTTCGGCCACATTCATATGGTGTTAAACTTGATTTTCTTGATAAAGCTATTTCTGGTGGTACATCTAAATACACAACTATATCCGGAATCGGAAGTAACTCTACTGTTTTTAAAACCCAATCCTCTGAACAACCATATATTATTTCGGATGCTGCATGCTTCATCCAATAACCATCAAGAAGGAATATCTTGTTATTAGAATGTATATTATCTCTAGTTAAGGTGAGTGATATAGACCAAAACAGAAACATAGCACGACTAATACCCTTCATTCGTGAAATACATAGTCGTAAATCTTCTAAACTAGTATTGATAAACATGCATTCATTGAATTTTTGATGATCAAGAATATCCCATTTGTCAATTATTTCAACTTCATACCCTAGTGATAATAACCAATTATGGGATCTTTTTATCTGCGTACTTTTCCCTGCTCCATCGCAACCCGCAAAAGCTATTATCATAATAGGTCTCCTTTTTTCCATGCTTCAATAATAGTACCTGGTGGATTTTCACTAAATAACGCTTTGATTAAATTATGTTTACTACCGTCACAGACAATACTATTAGTATTTTTCTGAGCAACTCTTATCAAAGCTTTTAATTTGTTATTCATACCTCCGGTAACATCTTGCTTATTAGAAGAACCAGTATTTTCAATAATTTTCTTATAATTGTACTGATTAACTCTTTTAATGATTTTTTTAGTCTTATCTGATTCAAAAATCCCTGGTACATCTGTCAAAATTACTACTCGTTGTACATCAAAATGATCTACAAACAATTCAGGTACGTTGTCACTAGAGTAGATAGTGAAATTTTTTTTCTTATCAAATGTAAAATCACCAGATGTAATTGGTAACAATCCTAATTGCAGAGACATTTTGATAGGATTCATAAAACAAAAATCGTAATTTCCCTCATTAGTTGTACAATAACTGCTAGTTTGAAATGGATATACTGGTAACCCTTCATTCCTAAAAATCATTGCTACTTCATTTATCCATTCAAACATTTTTACAGTCATCATTAATAGATCTTCTTTTTTCCTCTTCTCAGAATCTAAAAGATTGTAACGGAGGGGTACCCCATTTCCATAAGAACCCCCACCGATTACTACTACTAATTTCCCCTGTAAATCGAACCATCTGCTTTTAATCATTTTTGCAAATCTTTTAATTTCCTCTTTACGAGGAACACAATAAGCATTTTTATCTGTAATTAAACTACCACCAATTTTGAGTATATACATGAATATTTATTCCCTCTTATTTCTACTACCAGTTTACTGCAATTAATTCAGCTTCTTTGTCATTCAAAGCCATAAAACTGTGAGATACTCCTGGTTGAATAAAAGCTGAATCACCCACATACAAATCTACTTCATTTCTAATATCTTCATAATCCCAATGCATTCTTACAGCACCCTTAGTAATATAAACTATCTCCGTTGAATCATGTCCACCATTTAAGACAACATCTTGATTATCATTACAGTGGAGTTCCACACGCAATGGCATTAATGTAGGATAAGCATTTGTAGTAACTAAATGATTATACGTGTAATATTTTTTTCCATTTCTCTCACTTGTTCTTTTAAAACTATTATTACTTCGGCTTACTTTAATACCATTGGTTAAATCAAGTTTAAAATTTTCTTTTAATAAATTTTCTGGTTTTATATTTAATTTCTCACAAAAATATTTTAATTCTTCATAAGTAAATAGAACTTTTCCATCCTTTACTTTTAAATTTTCAAACTCAATTTGTGGAATCATCTTCCTTAACTCTACCCATTTTTCAATAACCTCTGTATTTATTTCGATCATTTCATTTCCTCCTTTTAAGGTTTATATTACTGAACAGACTCAACTAAATATTTTTGAACAGCGTTTTCTAATTGAATATAAAATCTCTCAACTTCTTTATTGAAAGGAATATTATTTACTCCTAATACTTTTTCAACTTCTTTAATTGATTCTTCTTTAACTTGTGGTTGTGTTAATGCAGCGATACGGTGAATTAACCCTTTAACCATCTCTTCAGCTGTGAACTTCACATTCCAGAAATCCTCAGCCAATACTTTTTTACGTACTTCTGGTGCAGTTTGCTCGTACCATTTGATACGGTAATTAAAGTAGTCTACTTTACTCCACATATCATATTGACCCGCACAATAACTTTCGTAAGGAGCGAATGCTTGAACTGCATTATTATAGGTGTCAAAATAAGAGTGCGAAATAATTGACAAAAGGGCTCCATAACCTGCTTGAAAAGCCATTTCTTTAGGATTTTTATTAGTCGCAGCAACAAAAGTGTTAGTTAAGTCTTCTTTTTCTTGATTAAGACGTTTAAATTCATAAGTATCTTCTGATACTTTAGGGGGGATACAATTTTTCGCTCCAAATACATTTAAAGCACAGTCCATTAATAATTTACCTTTAACTAAAGGATGACAATGCAGTCTATGCAAAAAACTTGGTTCCCCATCAATTAAAGGTATAACTGAGAGATAGGCCATATTGGTATTTTCATCACAAACTTTTAATAACCCTTCAGCTAAAGCAATATGAGAATAACGATCCATTTTAAGATCCCTCCAATTTATTTTTTTGCTATAAATTGTGCAATTACACAAAGAAGTTCCGGGTCAATACTTGAATGTAAACGAGTTGAAAGCTCTCGTATAATAGGCAATAATTCTTGTGCTTTTTCTCGACTAATATCTAATCCCTGTTCCTGTAAAACATGTTGAATAGCACGAGATCCTGTATGCTTACCAATAATAAATGTATGTTCTCTACCTACTATCTCTGGAGAAAAGCTTTCAAAACTGTTTTTCGCTTTTAACATCCCATCTACATGAATCCCTGATTCATGTGCAAAAACTAACTCCCCTATTACTGGTTCGTTATGTGCTATGGATAAACCGGTGAATTCCTCAATCATTTTTGATAATTTATAAATTTCAGACATATTAATATCCGTTTCATAATTGGTAAGAACTTTTAATACTGTTGCTATTTGATGTAACGCTGTAATACCAGCTCTGTCACCTAACCCATTGATAGTAGCATGTACTTGTGTAGCACCTGCTTCTATTCCAGCCATAACATTTGCAATTGCCAAATTCATATCATTGTGCATGTGTAATTGAAAATCAAGATGATTTACCTCCTGTTTTAGTGATTGAACAATGTTTTTAGTTTTTGCTGGAGTTAAACAACCTACAGTATCGGAGAGCCTCATTCTTGATGCACCGGCTTCTTCCAATGATTTTGCATATTTTTTAAGAAAATCTAAATTTGCTCTTCCCATATCTTCAGCGCTAACAGATATAAACTTAGCTCCTTGAGATTTTGCATAATCAACCAGCTCAACCGCTGTTTCAATAACCCAGTTATAATCCTTTTTAAACTTATCTCGAATATGGATGTCTGATGATGGTAAACCGATATGCAAAGAATTTAATCCAGCTTCAAACGTTTTATCTATATCAGTTTTTAAACCTCGATTCCATCCAATTAAAGTTGGAAAATTATTATCCTTTGCAATAGACTGAATTGCTTGGAATTCTACAGAACCCATCACCGGAATACCAATTTCAGCAAACTGGATATTAGCCCTAACCAAACCATCAAGAATTTCCCTTTTTTGATACTCTGAAAAAGCAACTCCAGGAGTTTGCTCCCCTTCTCTTAATGTACTATCTTCAACAATAATTTTATTATTATAAATTCCAATCACCCCCGTTTTATTTAATAGGCCTATTTGTTATTATAGTATTTCAAATATTCCATCTTGTCTTCATATTTTACTTTAGACTAATCTAAATTTTATATTAGATAATTAAGCAAATAAAATACAATTTTTAATATAATAAGCTTTCTTATTTTTGTTTAATAGCTACATTTAGTTTATACCCTTCTCCTCTTTTGTTAGTTAGAATACGGGGGTTTCGTGGGTCTTCTTCTATCTTTTCTCTAAGTTTTTGTATATGTACATATAACGTCGATAAACCTGACAAATCAACAAAATCTATTAATTGATTTGCAGTTAGAGCAGATCCTACATTGATTGATAATATATACAGTATTTTGAACTCCGTACTAGATAAGTGATAACACTCATTTCTTTTACGAATACAATGACCAGCAAGATCAAAGAAGACATCATCTGTAATATATATAATGTCTGGTAGCTTTTGATTAACCCGATCTAACTGTAAACTCTGAAAAATATCAGTTAAAGGGGAGACAAGTTGAATTACAGCACGTTCTCTTAAAAGTACTTTCTCAATATCATTTTCGTTAGAATTTAAAACGAAGATCGGAATTGAAGTAATTTTTAGAATATTCATCCAAAATTCAAAATCCTCCTGATTTGGATGAGGAAAATCCAATATCACAGCCAAATTTTCTTTTTTTTTTACTTTTTCCACTATTAAATCCCTATTATCAGTACCTATTACTTTTATTTCATCATTCTTTATAACAGACTTGAATAAAGATATTAGATAACTATTACACGTGTATACTATTACATCCATCCTGTTTTACCCCTTTTTCTATTTGTATTTTTATAGCTATATAATTATAAATGCTGAATTAAAAATCTTTTTAAAATCCCAATTTTAAATGTCTAATTTTAGATTTTTTTGTTTATAAAAACTCTCAATTGTTATTTATTAGGTTATTAAATATCTATAGGATTGTCCTCTTACAAATCTTTAGTTTAGCCTAAAGTTTTTATTAGAAAGAAATTCAAAAAACAAATTCAGATTATAATGTTAAATATTTGCTACTTAAATTATATTTTTGAAAATTTTGTTTTTGAAACCATTTCCATATAGAAAAGGCCAACTAGTAAGAAAAGTTATTGATGAAGGAGGGAGTAGATAGGTTAAATAGATAAGGTATAACGAGGGTATTAGTCTTTGGTTAAATCTTAAATATGGATAAATATAGACTTAAGGTGTTCGTTGAAAAGAACAAAAGCTGTAGAACATATATAACTTTTTATAAATAATATTTTCTAAGATTCCACTAAGATAATCTCTAGTTTTTCACCAAGGTATCATCGCTATACTTGGTTGATTTTTATATGCTAACAAGTTTAAGTTTTTTTCTTTAAACATATATTTTGTTTATTATGTTTTAACTAGCTATATTCGTGCTCCAGCTCAGATTGTTGTTAGGAGTAAATAAATGAAATCATCTCCCAATCAGGAAACAGAAATAAAATCCAGCTATGAACTTCAATAGAGGTAATCTAAAAAATCGCAAATTATATACAAGTAAAGAAACTAATTATGATCTATAATCACATGGCATGAATCCGAAATAAAAAGTATTAACTACAATTTCTTCTTTATGTTACGGGGATTTACCCAGCCCAAATTAAACAAAATCATCAAAAAGAGGCATGGAGATTTTAATTCCAAGCCTCTTTTTGCAACTATCTGTCTTTCATTTAGAAAGATTTATATAATCCATTTGAACAAATTTATATCGTATTGGCTCTCAAAAGAACTTCGGCAGATACGCTTTGTGCGCCTCCAGCATTTCGTCTAAAATCTGTTTAGCCACAGTGTCGGATGGAACGAGCGGGTTAATTGTCATGGCGAGGAGCGCTGTTTGATAGTCGCCTGTGACCGCTGCTTCTGCCGCGACACGTTCAAAGGATTTGATTTGCTGGACGAGACCCCGGACAGACACCGGCAAGTCGCCGACAGCAATTGGCATAGGTCCGTTTTTCGTCATGACACAGTTCACTTCAACTGCGGAATCGTCTGGGATGCTGGCTATTGCCCCATTATTAATTGTGTTCACCGGCTGAATGTCGTGTTTATCATTGTAAATGGAGCTGATTAAATTACACGCTGCATCGCTGTAGTAAGCACCGCCCCGTTTTTCCAGCTGCGGCGGTTTGATCGCGAGGTTCGGATCTTTGTAAAGTTCGAAGAGTTCTTTTTCAACCTTCTGCACAACTTCAGCGCGGGTGCCTTCCGTTTGTGATGCTTCCAGTTCGTGCTCCAGCATCTCTTTTGTTTTGAAATAGTAACGATGGTAGCCACAAGGGATGATGCCGAGCGCTTTTAAAAACTCCGGCTCCCATTCTGCGCCTGAGATGTTTTTCATTGTCATCGCGTTTTTCGGGTCACCCATCGCTTCGATGACTTGATCCTTCACACTGACGCCGTCCAGGAAAACATCCAGCCCGAACACCATATGATTCAGTCCGGCGAATTGGACTTCTACGCGGTTCACATCTACGCCAAGCGCTTTGGCTACGCCCATTTTGATGCCGATTGGAACGTTACAGAGACCGACGACTTTCTTCAGGTTGGAGTAGCGAAGCAAAGCTTCTGTTACCATGCCGGCAGGGTTTGTGAAGTTAACGAGCCAAGCGTTCGGGCAGAGCTCTTCTATGTCCTTTGCGATCTCAAGGATGACCGGAATTGTGCGTAATCCTTTAAACAGGCCTCCCGGGCCGTTTGTTTCTTGGCCGATCACACCGTATTTTAATGGGATGCGTTCATCTTTGGCTCTTGCCTGCAGAAGCCCTACGCGGAATTGAGTTGTGACAAAATCTGCGTCTTTCAGCGCTTTTCTCCGGTCGAGCGTCAGGTGAATGTCGATCGGGACGCCAGCTTTTTCAACCATCCGTTTGGCGAGCGTGCCGACAATATTCAGCTTTTCTTCGCCCTCAGGGATATCGACGAGCCATAATTCACGAACAGGCAGCTCCTCATACCGTTTAATCAACCCTTCTACTAGCTCTGGCGTATAGCTTGAACCTCCGCCAATCGTTACAATCTTCAATCCTTTTGTCATATGCTTGCTCCCCTTTGCTCGGTGATTTTTTCATATAACTCAATGATCTCCGCCGCCAGATCCTTCACTGTCATTGCATTCATTAAATGATCCTGTGCATGCACCATCAGAAGCGTCATTTCCGTTTTTTCTCCGCCCGCTTCATTTTGGATCAGCTCTGTCTGATAATGATGGGCTTTTGATAATTCTTTTGCGGCATCTTGAAGCTTTTTCTGCGCTTCTTCAGCGTCCCCGCTTTTTGCAGCGGCAATGGCCTCCATTGCGGAGCTCCTTCCGTTTCCTCCGTGAAGGATAATTTGAAAAATGATTTGCTCCATTTTCTCATTCACGCGATTCACTTCCTTTCTCTACAGAGCCGCTTCTTTGTTATCTGATGCTGCAGGCGTTTGGACCAGCTCCAAATCATTTTCTTCTTTCAGCTTCTGTTTATCCCACATTCTGAAGAACGGATAATAGACAACAAAGGATACGGCGATATTAATGGCTTGCATGACCGCGCCTGAAACTTTCCCCCCTGTCGCCAAGTAGCCTGAAAAGATCGGCGGCATGGTCCACGGCACTGCGATCCCCGCCGGTCTGGCGACAAGGCCTGTGCTCATTCCGATGTAAGTGATTGTCAGTGTGATAAGCGGCGTGATGATAAACGGAAGTAAAAGCATCGGGTTCATAACAATCGGCATTCCGAAAATAATCGGTTCGTTAATATTGAAGATGGCCGGGCCGATCGCAAGCTTTCCAAGCTGCTTCATTTGTTTGCTTCGGGCGCGCAGGAACATCGTGACAACCAGTGCCAAAGTAGCGCCGCTTCCGCCGATATTGATCCAGATTTCGAAAAATTGCTGGGTGAAAATGTTTGGCAGTGCCTCACCAGCTTGGAAGGCGATCCGGTTGGCATCCATGGCGCCATACCAAATCGGTGCCATGACGCCGCCGACAATGTTGGCGCCGTGAAGACCGCAAGCCCATAAAAGCATTTTCACGGCTTCTGCAACAAGGCTCCCCCCGAGACTTCCGCCAAGAATGGATAGCGGCGTTCCCAATAAAACGCTTACAATATTATGAAGGCTTTCAAACGGCGTTGCTTCAACAATCAGCCGGGCTGCCCAAATCAGGAAGATGACAGCGAAACCGGGGATTAACGCGACAAATGACTTGCTGACTGCCGGCGGAACACCATCCGGCATTTTGAAGACCAAATTGCGCTGGATAATGAAACGGTAAATCTCTGTTGACACCATCGCGATAATCATCGCGACAAACAGGCCTTTGCTTCCCATCAGTGAAAGCGGAATTCCGCCGCCGACCATTATCTCTTTCGTCGAACCATCAGGCGTGAACGGCACTTGATACGGTGTTGCTAACAAAAAGGCCGCAAGTGAAATGGCTCCGGCCGACAAGGCATCAACGCCATATTTCTCGGCGAGCCGGTAGGCGATGCCGAACGCGGCGACAAGACCCATAATTTCAAAGGTGGCGTCAACTGGGTAGGCCAGTTTTTCAGACCAGGAGCTGCCAAACGTTTTTGCCATAAACTCTGCGTATCCCGGGATCGGGAGGTTGCCGATGATGAGGAAAAAGGAACCGATGATAATCAGCGGCATCGTGAGGATGATACCGTCACGCAGCGCCTGCAAATGACGCTGCCCCGCAATTCTTCCCGCTATAGGCATGACCTTTTCTTCTAGGATCTGATTGACTTTATTCACATAGCCCGCCCCTCTCTATGACACATGTCCAAGCTGTTCAGCTGATTTTAGCACTTCTGCTCCGTTGCATGTGCCATAATGGACGGTATTAATGACGTCGACCGGAACCCCCTTTGACTCTCCTAATTTTTTCAGCTGCGGAAGCATATAACGGACTTGCGGGCCTAGAAGCAATACATCCGCTTTATCAATATGATTTTGTACAGAATCACCTGAAACTGCCCAAATGGTATAGTCTTTTCCTTGTTCCTGCGCACTTTTTTCCATCTTGCTCACCAATAAGCTAGTAGACATGCCTGCTGCACAAACGAGTAATATATTCATGTAAAAGACCCCCTAGAGTTTGATCAATTTTGTAATGTCCTGCTGTTGATAACATCATATTATGAAATCGCTTTCATAAACACTCAAGGTTTTTCCGCAGGAAACGGAAAAAAGGTATATACAGGCTGTCAGCTCAGCATTTTTTGGTCAAACACATCCGAAAGCTCTTGATACGAACGGCATTTGATCAGCTGGTTCACTGCTGCCGGGTCATCCAAAATACTGCCGAGCAGTTTATACATGCTTTGCAAATCCGCTTTGTTCTCCTTTTCGACACAAAGCAAACAGACAAATTGAACACGCTGATTCTCCCAATCTATCGGTTTTTTGAGCGTACAGACGGCCCAAAACGTTGTTTTTGTCTGCGGAACGAGCGGGTGCGGGATGGCAACAAGATTGCCAAAGCACGTTGGCGACATGTCTTCTCTTTCAAAAATGGAATCTATGATCTCTTTATCGGCATAGCCGCAATCAACCGCTTTCTGCCCTAAAAATTGAATCACTTCTTCTTTTGAGCGCAGATCCTCAAGGAAGAAAACGAGTTCTTTTTTTAGGTAGCGGGCCGCTTTTTCTTTTTCATCACTCAGAATGGATTCGATTTTTGTAAAGTCGGTTCCTCCCAGGAGTGTATTGACCTTCAACACTGGTACAGGGAGCTCTTTTTTGATCGGGATAGTACTGATGACAAAATCAATGGATTCATAGGACATCTGGTCAAGGCTGTAATACTCAGCAGTTCCAAAAATATCGAGCCGCTTGCCGAAATGGGAACGGAGTTTTTCGCGCAGAAGCTGGGCGCTTCCGGCACCCGATGCGCACACAATGATACAGCGTTTCGGCGGGCTTTCTGTTTTTTTCCGTTCAATCGCGGCGCCAAAATGGAGAGCCAGATACCCAATTTCGTTTTCATGAATATCGATGCCCGTTTGTTCCTTTATAACCATCCCCGAAATGATCCCAGCTTCAAAGGCGAGAGGATAATGTTCCTTGATTGCTGCCAGCATCGGATTTCGCAGGTTCATGCCGTATCGGTTGCGGCTGATCGCCGGCTTCATATGCAACGCCAAGCCAATTTTCAGCTCTTTGTCATGCAGGATGCCGAGCTTCAGTTCACGATCAACGGCTTCAATCATCGCAAATGTCAGCTGATCGGTTTCTTCGTCTATTGAAAATGTGTCTTCCCCACATTGTTGTTGTGTCATTCGTTTTGTGCCGAGGAGATGCATGGCGATATAGGCCGTCTCGTCTTTCGGAAATGTAACGGCAAGCGCTGATTCCAGCTCTTTCACGATGGCTTCGGCAGCCTGATATTCTTTTTGATGCAGGATATGATCCATATCTGCCGGGAAAAGCGATACATAGTTTTCCGTTCTGATCCGTTTACAGGCGATAGCAATATGGATGATGAGGTTATTCAGTCCCAAGTTGGACAGAGGGATGCGGTCGTCTTTCATTTTTTTCAGGATGGCGGAACGGATAATCTCAATTTCTTCATTTGGCAAAATATCAGCCTTTTCATTCAGAACATCAATCTCCGTTTCTCTTTCATCGACAATGTACTCCGCCATACAGTACCTCATCTGCACCTCGTCCCCACGCAGCTTGAAGCCGTAATTTGGTCGTGTTTCCATAACGATGCGGTAAGGCAGCAGCAATTTCTTTACTTCTTTTAAATCTGTTTGGAGTGTAGATTTTGAGATAAATAGTTCTTCAGCCAGTTCATCGAGCTTGAGGTAATGCTCCGCCAGCAGCAGGCGTTTCATGAGATAAGCCATTCTCTCCTCCGGCAATACCGGCAGGCCCTTTTTTTGCTGAAACACATCTTGCAGCAGCGCTCTAAATGTCTGCTCGTCATGAATGCAGAGTTTGTAACCGGAGCCTCTTACCGATTGGACAAAGGCGCCATGGCCGCTGAGCACACCTTGCAGTTCCTTTATATCATTGCGGACCGTCCGCGTCGTCACATTTAATTGCGCGGCAAAAAACGAGCTTGTCACCGGGGTTTCAGCCGCCATCAGCAAGCGCAGAATATCACGAAGTCGCCCATGAAGCATGAGAAAAACCTCCTATCAAGTAGATGCAGGGATAAAGTGAATAGGCAGAAAGGATGATGAAGGAATGCGAAATGTATATAAATTCTATAATGGGAAGAATGGCAAGTCAATGAACATCAGGAGGACTAGAGGGAAAACCGACCCATAAAAAACAGCCGGGTTCAGCCGGCTGTTCGGGAAGCGGACATATTCTTTTGTTTAGACGCCTTGCGATCCTTCATGATTTTTCGAACAATCGGGTAAATGACTGGCGCCCATTTGATAACGGTTTTGATCATTTTTTTCAAAGCTCCGATTCTCCCTTCTTTTTCTCAACCATTCCCCTGATTGCCTTTTGCTTAAACATGCTAACGCGACACGTACCTGTTTCCCGTCACCCAGAAACGCCACGGATAATCGCGCGCCTCTCCGCTGTTATCGATGCCGATACGCGGGCCGGTTGAAATGTCTTCTGGTATATACCCGCTTTCGATGTAAAGCGGCTGTTCCGTGATCCAGCGTCCATAGTCATTCATCGTGACGCCAAGGGCCTTCGTAAGCTTTCCGGGCCCGTTTGTCCATTCCCTCGGATGCCGGCCCTGTCTTCTCTCCTCCATTAACAGTTGGCCTTCATGAGGCTCAATCGCCCTAATTAATACTGCTTGCGGGACATCTGCTTCTGCGGCAACGACATTCAGCAATGTATGGGTGTGCATCACGTATGTATACACCCGCCCAGCTTCAGCAAACATAATCTCCGTCCGCTTCGTCCGGCGGTTGTTAAAGCTGTGGGCCGCTCTGTCTCCGGCACCCATATAGGCCTCTGTTTCCACAATATAGCCTGACGCTGTGCCTTCGTCTGTTTCTTTTACCAGAAGGCAGCCGAGAAGCGCCGGGGCAAGCTCAAGAGCGGTTTTTTGATAAAACGTAATGGGCAGCGAATTTTTTTCTCTCGTCACGAATCGACCTCTCCTTTTACAGATGTTTGTACACTGTACCATTCCCGAAGCTGGCGAGAAAAAACGGCTGTTTTAAAATCTGTCCAATAAGGGAATATTGTTACCGTTCAAAAAAGGAGGGTCAACCAATGAAAGAAGATCATCAAAACAAACATCACGGAACAAATGCCCAAAGCAGCGAGGATGTGCTTTCTCATAAGACATCTGGGGAAAACGAGTCAGAGGATACCTTAACGAACAGACAAGGGCACCCTGTCACTGACAACCAAAATGTGAGAACTGTCGGGAACAGAGGGCCTACAACACTTGAGAACTACGATTTCCTTGAAAAAATCAGCCACTTTGACCGTGAACGCATTCCTGAGCGGGTTGTTCATGCCAGAGGAGCGGGTGCACATGGATATTTTGAAGCGTATGGGAGCTTTGGAGACGAGCCGATTTCAAAGTACACCCGAGCCAAGCTCTTTCAGGAAAAAGGCAAGAAAACGCCGGCATTTGTCCGTTTTTCTACGGTGAACCATGGAAAACACTCACCTGAAACATTGAGAGACCCGCGCGGTTTTGCCGTTAAGCTTTATACTGAAGACGGAAACTGGGATTTGGTCGGGAACAACCTGAAAATCTTTTTTATCCGCGACCCGCTGAAATTTCCGGATCTTGTGCACGCATTTCAGCCTGATCCAGTGACCAACATCCAAGATGGTGAACGTATTTTCGACTTCATTTCTCAATCTCCTGAAGCGACACATATGATCACCTTCTTGTTTTCGCCTTGGGGAATCCCAGCCAACTACCGGCAAATGCAGGGTTCAGGCGTACACGCCTATAAATGGGTGAATGAGGAAGGCAAGGCCGTCCTCGTGAAATATCATTTCGAACCGAAGCAAGGCATCCGCAACCTGACACAGAAGGAAGCGGAAGAGATTCAAGGGAAAAACTTTAACCATGCAACACAGGATTTGTATGAAGCAATTGAAAATGGAGATTATCCGGAGTGGGAAGTGTATGCCCAAATCATGAGTGATGATGAGCATCCTGAATTGGACTTTGATCCGCTCGATCCGACAAAGCTGTGGTATAAAGACGATTTCCCATGGAAGCCGATCGGCAAATTGGTACTTAACAAAAATCCGGAAAACTACCATGCGGAAGTGGAACAAGCTTCATTCGGAACAGGAGTGCTTGTTGACGGACTCGATTTCTCAGATGACAAGCTGCTTCAGGGGCGGACGTTTGCCTATTCTGATACACAGCGCTACCGTGTAGGCGCAAATTACCTGCAGCTTCCGATCAACTCCCCGAAAAAGCATGTCGCCACCAACCAAGAAGGCGGGCAAATGCAATATCGGGTCGATAGAGCAGAAGGCCAAAACCCGCACGTCAACTATGAGCCATCGATTATGGGCGGGCTGAAGGAAGCGAAACAGGATGGAAAAGATCATACGCCGCATGTCGAAGGTGATGTAAAGCGTGAAGCGATCGACAGAACGAACAACTTCGGACAGGCCGGAGAAACGTACCGAAGATTTACTGAATTTGAACGGAACGAATTGATCACGAACCTAGTTAATACACTTTCTACATGCCGAAAAGAAATCCAGGATCAGATGATTAAAAATTTCACAAAAGCTGATCCGGACTACGGAAAACGCGTGGCGGAAGGACTGAAAAAGGTCTCCGAAAATAACAGCAACGGACCGATCGGCACAACAGAGACTGAACAGGCTGCAAAGCAGGCTGAACAGGAAAGCCATCCGTCTGATCCGTATTAAAAACAACGAACAGGGCTTTTTAGAAGTCCTGTTTTTTATTTTCCTATTGAAACGCTTTCAGCAATTGTGTTGTACTGGAAGGAAAGGGGTGGAGAAAAACGATGGAATTACAGCAGGACATGATTCCTCAGAAAAAAACAATCGGCGCTTTAGATCACGCCGTTTTTTTAAGCATGGTATTTTGCTTTTGGTTTTCAGGCTATATTTATGTGCCTGTATTCAGTCTTTATTTGGAGGATCTGCACTTTTCATATGGCACAATCGGCATCATTCTCGGCAGCTACGGGGTTACGCAAATCCTTTTGCGCTTCCCGCTCGGCCTTCTGTCAGACATCCTTTTTTCTCTGCGCAAGCAATTGTTAATTGCCGGGTTTGGGTTTTCCGTCCTCAGCAGCCTGCTGTTTCTGATGTTTGATTCTTTCTTCTTCGTGCTGGCCGCCCGGCTGTTTGCAGGGATAACCGCCTCTATGTGGGTGATGGCGACCATTTTATACGCGCATTATTTCAACAATGGCAATGCGTCAAAAGCGATGGGCATTATGCAGTTTTTCACCGTCATGCCTCAATTTGTCAGCATTGTGTTCTGCGGGCTTGCGGCAGCCCACTTAGGCAGGCAGGTTCCATTTTGGATGGCGCTCGCTGCCTCAGCCGCCGGCCTCGTGATATGCTGCTTTATTAAAGACCCGTCGGCCTCTCCCGCAAACCGCGACACCATCCGTGTGACGCAATACATCCAAGACACATTGCGGCTGCCGAGGCTGAAGCTTTTCACCATCCTGTCTATGACGGCCCATGCGGTGTTATTTATGACAGTGTTTGGATTTACGCCGCTTTTCATTAATCAGCTCGGAATGGGCGACGCGGAGCTGCTTTGGGTGATGAGCGCCTTTTTCCTCCCTCACGCAGCCGCCACATTAAGCTTTGTGTTTCTGCGCTTTACAAGCCGCATCGCTTACTCCGTGATGCTGATCAGTTTTGCTGTCACCGGAGTCTGTTTGCTATTCGTTCCTTTTTCAGCTACATTGATCACGGTTTGCATCACACATGCCTGCATCGGGCTGGCACTCGGTTTCGTATTTCCTCTGCTGCTAAGCCGGGTTGTCGACATCAGTTCTGCCCGTTTGAAAATGTCGGTTATGGGATTTTATCAATCGTTTTATGCGCTGGGTATCTTCCTCGGGCCACTTTTTGCCGGAAAAATCGCACAGCTTTTCGGACTTGCCGAGGTTTTTTATGGAGCCGGGGCACTGGCATTTGCCGCCTTTCTTGTGATGCTCACGCAAAAGCGTAACATGATTAATTAATAGCTTTCATACCGCCGGAAGCGCCACACTGAAAATATGGCCAGAAGCACGATGCACAAAACGGAGAATGTGAGCGACCATCCGAAAAAATCCGCCCGCTCTCCATGAAGCAGGATATGCTCCGCCTGCTTACATAGCTCAGCCGGAAGCCATTTCGCATCATCGGGAAATAGCGATACAGCAAAGGAAACTGCGGCTGTCAGCCCGATCCCAGAAGCCGCGGCTGCTCCGAGAGACCGAAACATCGTACTTCCGGCAAGGCCGGCAGTCACAATAAACATAATCCAAAGAGCGTAGAGGCCAAGGCTTACGGCAAAACGGCTGAAGGATGTGTCCTCAAACAGCAGCCGGACGTAATAATAAGCAAGCCCGTATCCTGCTGCAAACGACGCAATGCCGATCACGCTTTGGGTGAGCCATTTGCTCACGATATAATGGGCTGCCGTCACAGGCCTCGACATGATCAGAGACGTTACGCCTTGATTTCTTTCATTCGCCACGCTGCCCATAACGCTGAAGATGACCAGAGCCATGCCAAGCGTGTTGAATTGAGAAAGCGTGCTGACCATCACTTCAGACCCGGAAGGCATCGTAAAACTGATTTTCATGCCATCAGGAAGGTTTCCTCCGTGTTCAATGATTTCTGGCATATAATAAATGGTTAGCGGCTGTGTCAATCCCACGATCATCATCGCGATCGGCAGCCAGATCAGCTTGCCGCTTTTCCACCCTTCCAGCCATTCCTTCTCCACTAGCGTCATCATCACCATCATACGTGCACCACCTTTAGATAGACGTCTTCAAGCGACTCCGTTTTCTGTTCAAAATGAGTGACGGTCAATCCCGTTCGGATACAATCACTCAGCAATGTCAGGCCTGCATGTATATCTGGAAGCTCGAAAACAGCTTGGGACGGATTCATATAGACAATACCTGATACGTAAGGCTTCTCTTCAAGCCAGCCCTTCAGCTTCTCTTTCACTGTAAGGATGAAAACGTTCGTTTGATGCAGTTTTTTTAGCTGCTGTAATTCGCCTTTCCATGAAACCTCCCCGTTTTTCATGATCACCACCTGATCACAAACCTGTTCTGCATCGTGCAAAACGTGTGTGGAAAACAGAACAGCCATATGCTTCTTCAGCTCCAACATCATGTCCAGCACCTCGTACCGTCCTGACGGATCAAGAGCGGACACTGGTTCATCCAATATCAACAGCTTCGGTTTATGGAGCAGCGCCTGTGCCAGACCGAGTCTTTGCTTCATGCCGCCTGAATAGCCGCCGATTCTTTTGTGTGCGGATTCCTGCAAGCCGACAAATTCCAGCATCTCGCCGATTTCCTCTTGGCATTTTTTCTTTGAAAGACCGGACAGTCTCCCGGCAAATGTTAAAAACTCGTTTGCAGTCATCCACGAATAAAAAGCAGGATACTGCGGGAGGTACCCGATCAAACGCCGGTCCGGCTTTTTCTCCCCTAACAGCTTGATGGTTCCAGAGGTTGGCGAAAGCAGTCCGGCCAGCATTTGCAGTGTTGTGGTTTTACCGGCTCCATTAGGGCCTAATAATGCGACACACTCGTTTTCATTCACGTGAAAACTGACATTCTTTACAGCTTCATGATGCCGGTACGATTTGCATAATGATTCAATAGACAGCATATCCGCTTACCTTTGCTTTCTGCCGACGGTAAAAAACAAAATCGGCCCGATAATATTGATACATACGATGATTGCGGCCCACATCCACTTTGGCCCGTTCGTCCGTTCTTCTTTTATACAGCTGATAAGGGCAAACACCGCTAAAACCAACTGTAATACAATCAGCGGCAAAATCATTTCCCAAGAAATATTCATGGCTTGATCCCCCTTTTCTTCCGGTCCGGCTTAATAACAAAAAAGTAATAGCAAATCAGAGGCATCGGTGCTTGAATCAGTCCGACAATCCCCCAAACCCATGCCATGCGATCTCGTTTTTTCGCATCAATAAATAAAAAGATTCCCTGCGCCAATACGATGAGATAAGCCGCAGCCGTTATGATCATTTCTGTTTGTGTCATCGGCGCTCCACCTCGCATTCCCCGAGCTGTCTTTTTTTCTCGGCCACAATCAAAATCGGCAGGGTAGCAAGCACACAAACCTGAAGTACAATAAACACAGCGGGAGCTTGAGTGAATGCCAGGATCGCCGCACTCACAACCATCAGCGCGCAGAATACAAATAAGATGATCTCTTTCAGCAGTTTTCTTCTGCGTTCAGCTTTCATTTGTGACAGCTGGTAAAGCAGTTCTTTTTGATCCGGTATAGAGGGATTGGCTGTTTCATCAATTTTCTGCAATTCTGATTTTAAATGAAGAGATCGCTTTTCTTTATTCATCGTCCCACTCCTTTCTGATTTGCTGGAGCCCTTTATGAACTCTGGACTTCACCGTGCCTTCCTTGATCTGCAGCATCAGCCCGATTTCGGCGTAGGTATAGCCGTAGTAATGCCTTAATAAAACAGGCGTGCGCAGTTTAGGGTCCAGCTTTGAAAACAGATCAAGCGTCTCGCTCCATTCTGCCCCTTTCACTGACACGTCCCACTTGATCTTGCGGATTGCTTCCTCCGTAACTGTCTGATTCCGTTTCCATTCTCTCTTTCTCTTTTTCTGGTGATCGAGGTAGAGCCTGGATGCAATAGAAATCAGCCACGTGGAGAATTTGGAACGGCCTTGGAAGCTTCTTAAATGAATGTAACCTTTCAAAAAGGTTTCCTGAACGAGCTCCTCACTGAGGTCAGGATGAAGAGAAAGTTTTAGCAAATATTTATATAAAAAAGAATAATGATAGTGGAAAAGAGCTGTAAACGCTTCGTCGTCTCCCTCTTTCGCCTGTTGTATCAGCTGCTGTTCTTCGTGTGTATCCAATGGCCGCGATCCCCCCTTTTTTGTTTTTCTGCCTTATGAGACGACACCGGATTTAAAAGCGTTCATCTTTTTTTACAATTCTTTTCAGCCATTGACAGATCAGGCTTCCCGGCCGTATGGCTGCACATCCGCATTTGTAAACCCCCGCACAGTCTGTTAAGCTATGACTTTATGTCGATTTTAAATAACATCCAATATGGAGGACGATGCATTGAAAGTAGAAAGGCGAACGATTGAATATATTCCGAATGAAGAAAGACATGGTAAAGCGAAAGATTTATTTCCCGTATGGTTCGGGGCTAATATGCATATCACCACGTTAGTGACCGGCACGATTCCCGTTGCAATGGGACTTAATCTATTTTGGAGTGTTGCCGCTATTATTTGCGGAACATTAATCGGTGCCATATTTATGGCGTCTCATTCCGCGCAAGGCCCTCAGCTTGGCATCCCGCAAATGATTCAAAGCCGTGCCCAATTCGGCGTAATCGGAGCGATTCTTCCCCTCTTCTTAGTTATGTTTATCTACCTTGGTTTCTTCGCAAGCAGCACGATTCTGGCGGCTGGAACCTTAAGCAGCTTTGTTCCCATCCCGGGATCATGGAGCATTATAGGCTTAAGCGCCGTATGTTTTTTACTCACCATTTTCGGCCATGATTTGATTCACAAAATGCAAAAAATCCTTTCTTGGACCTCTTTTGCTGTATTTTTTGCTGCAACGATACTCATTTTTCAATTGCCGATTCCGGCAGGCAGCTGGATTCCCGGAGCGGTTGATCTGCCGATTTTCTTGGTGGCGGTCAGCGCAGTCGCGACGTGGCAGCTTGCATACGCACCGTATGTTGCCGACTATTCAAGATATCTGCCAGTTAAAACACCGGCTTCTCAAACATTTTGGTACAGCTATGCAGGTACATCTGTCAGCTCCATCTGGATGATGCTGCTCGGTGCTTTGCTGACAACAGCACTTCCTGACTTTACGGCAAACTCAGGCAGCCAGATTGTCCAATTGTTTGGCCCCTTCTCGTTCATTATGCTGATCATTGTATTATTTGGGCAAATGGCAATCAATGTTTTTAATCTGTATGGGGCTTTCATGTCTACAACAACAACGCTTGAGCCGTTTCTGAAGTTAAAAGTCACGCCGAAAGTAAGAATCATCATGATCCTCGGCGTCACGCTTGTCGGCACAGTCTTAAGCCTTCTCGGGCAAAGCAATTTTATGGAGCTGTTTTTGAATTTTATCTTTTTCATCAGTTATTTCTTAATTCCGTGGACGGCAATCAACTTAGTCGATTACTACTTCGTCCGCCACGGAAACTATCAAGTCAAAGCCATGTTTGATGTGAACGGCCCATATGGAAAAGTCAATTGGATTACTACGATTGCGTTCGTCCTGTCCATCTTGCTTGAAATCCCATTTATCAATACGTCCTTTTACATTGGACCGCTGGCCAAAATGTTTGGAGGCGGAGATATCGCCTGGATTGTCGGCTTGGCCGTGCCTTCTATTCTTTATTATGTATTGATGAAACCGCGTCTGAAAAAACGGGCGGGTTATCAAGAAAAGCTGTCTTCTCTATGAAGACAGCTTTTTATCATTCAAATCGTTTCCACACACGAGGCAGCACATCAGAAAGCTCGTGAGCGAGCAGCGTATGAGCGGAGTGCTCGTCCGTCCAGAGCTCGGCGCACGCACCGTGCAGATAGACTGCGTTTAATATGGCGTGCTTCGGGTCTTCGTGGCAGCAAAGCATGCCCAATATCATGCCCGTCAGCGTGTCACCGGTTCCACCCTTGGCGAGCGCCCCGTTTCCGGTTGGGTTGCACCAGCAGTCGCCATCAGGGAAGGCGATAACGGTTTGATTTCCTTTTAACACAATGACAGCCTGCAGCTGAGCCGCCCATTCCTTTGCATATTCCGCTCTTTTGTTTTGCAATTCGTTCACCGGCACCCCTGTCATACGGGAAAACTCGCCCGGGTGCGGCGTGAGGATGACGGGCGCCTCCCGTTTCGGATACGTGGCCTTCGCCAGCGCTCCGGCATCCAAAATTACGGGGCAATCCGCCGCAAGCACATGATCAACTGCCTGCCGTACGCTTTCGGTTTGCGGCAGCCCCGGTCCGATGGCAATGGCCCGGTACCTCTCTTCAAGCTGAGCGTCCGCCGCTTTTTGCCAGCCGTTACGCCAATAGGTCGCCTCGGGCAGAACAGGAACAATCAGCGGGATCACGCTTTCAGACGTCCCGATGACAAGCTTCCCCAGTCCGCTTCGCATGGCCCCGAGCCCCGAAAGAAGCGCCGCTCCCGGCATATCGTCGCTGCCCGCCAGCAGCAAAGCTGTACCGTACGTGCCTTTATGGCTTTCTGCATCTCTTTCAGGGAGCGAAGCCCTCACATGCTCTTCCGTCCAAATTGGAACATTCATCTCTATCCCTCCTCTTCGTTCTCTACCTATTTTTCCTGCACCTTTTCTTTTTCAAACAAAAAAGACAGCCTGAATGGCTGTCTTCTATTTTACAGGAACATCAAGATGATACAGGCGGCGATATCGTTCGTTTGACGCCAGCAGTTCCTCATGCGTTCCTTCCATTTCCGTTTTTCCGTTTTCGAGAAACACGATTTTATCGGCCGCTTCCACTCCCGCGAGATGGTGCGTAATCCATAGAATCGTTTTTCCTTTTAACACCTCAAACACCGTTTCCATCAATTCACGCTCAGTGATGGGGTCAAGGCCGACTGTCGGCTCATCAAGGATGATGATCGGCGTATCCTGCAGCAAAATCCGCGCGAGTGCGATCCGCTGGCGCTCTCCTCCAGAAAAGCGGATGCCGGTTTCCTGAACAGAAGTATAATATCCGTCAGGCAGTGACTCAATGTAGTCATGCAGCTTCACCTGCTTTGCGGCGCGGCGCACATCCTCGTCGCTTGCCTCTCCGTTTCCAAGCCTGATGTTATTCAGGATGCTTGTGTCAAACAGGTGCGGTTTTTGGTTTAACACGGCCACCGCATCAGCAATCTGATCCTTTAACAGCGATGTCTCCACTCCGTTTAACGTCACAGATCCTAAGTCCGGTTTCAAGGCGCCTTCAATTAATGCGAGTGATGTTGATTTCCCGGACCCGCTCCGGCCAAGCAGCGCCATTTTTTCTCCTTGACGCAGCGTAAAGGAAAAGTTGTGCAGTACTTGGCTGGTATTGTCATAAGAAAACGTCACATCACGAAATGACAGTGTGACATCTTGGAGATCAAGTGTTTTAGCTGCTGATTCTGTTTGTGCCGCCTCCGGCTGAGGAGCCACCTTGTTCATGCGTTTGATGGAATCCTGATAGCCGGGCAGTTCGCCCAAAGCATCTGAAAGCGGCAGAAAGGCTTCCGTCAACGGGAACACCACAAGCACAAAAGCTGCAATCATCGTTTTGGCGAGCTCCCCGTCTGCATGGTGCCCCGCCGTCCAAAACAGCATCAGCAAAATAAGGCCGGCGACAAGGCATTGCGCGGCAAAGTCCCGCCATCTCATAAAGCGTTGTTTTTTCCGTTCAAGCTCAAACCAATCATGTTCCTCTTTTTCATAGGAATCAATGAACGCATGCCTGCGTCCGCTGAACATCCAATCGCTGACACCCATCACAGCATCTGTCAGACGGCTGTACAGCACATTCCGCCCGCTTTTCAGCTTCGCATTCTTCGCTCTCGTCACTAGCAAAGACACAACCGGAAACAGTACAACAAGAACAAACAAATAAAGCGCAAGCAATATGGCAAACGGCCAAGAGAAGAAGCCGAGCGCAATCACTGAAACAGCATACAAGAGCAAAGCTGAGATCGCAGGAAAAATCGTTTTTAAGAAGGCATCCTGCAAATGCTCAATATCCTCAGACAAAATGCCGAGCATATCCCCCGTGCGAAAACGGGAACGCAGCATCAAGGCACCCGGTTCAAGCATGTTGTAAAGGCGGACGCGCATGTCGGATACAATTTTCAAAATGATGTGATGGCCGACGAGGCGTTCCACATATCGTGACACAGACCGTGCAATCCCAAAGGTGCGCACAGCGACGATCGGGACATAAATGAGCAGGATGTTTTCGGGTCTTGTCGCTGCCTTAGAGATCAAAAACCCTGAGGTGAACATGAGAAAAGCAGCAGAAAAAATTGTCACCGCACCCAAAAAGATGACCAGAACGAACAGGCGGGCATTTTGCTTGATATACGGCAGAATCCATTCTTCTTTCTTCATGCTCTCTCCCCCAGTTGTGCCTCCACGAGTTTGGTGTACACACCGTTTTTCGCCAGCAATTCATCGTGAGTCCCGATTTCCGCAACCCTGCCCCCATCCAGCACGATAATTTCGTCCATATCAAGCATCCAGTGGAGCCGGTGAGTCGCGAGAAAGACGAGCTTATCCTCAAATAAGTCCAGCATCGTTTCTTTTATTTCATATTCTGTTTCGATATCAAGATGGGCGGTCGGCTCATCCAGCAACAGGATCGTGCGGTTTCCCAAAAAGGCGCGGGCCAGCGCAACACGCTGAGCTTGGCCGCCGCTGAGCGCCCGGCCGCCTTCCCCGATCCGTCCCTCTAATCCGCCAGGAAGCTTGTCCACCAGCTCTGTCAGACCAGCCGAGGCAGCTGCCCGGGCTGTATCCTCGTCCGAAGCGCTTGGATGATAAAAGCGAATGTTGTTCGCCAGTGTATCATCAAAAATGTACGGATGCTGTGGGATATAAAGGAGGTTTTTCTGCCAGCTGCCGTCCTGCAAATGGGACCGCCCTGAACCATTGACCTCGATCATGCCGCCATCCGGCTCCAAAAATCCGCCGAGGATATCAATTAATGTTGATTTTCCGGCACCGCTTGCACCGATAATGCCGATTTTTTTCTTGCCTTTGAATGAGAGATGAATATCAGACACCGAACGGCCGACTGACACGCCTGACAGCTTCAGCTCATCCTGATCGGACCAAGCCTCGAGCTGAAGCGGCATCTCTTCTTTAAAACCAGGCTGCGACAAAATCTCTTGAATGGTTTTGCCTGCTTCCTGTCCGTTCAGCGTCGCATGATAATCATTTCCCACTTCCCGTACTGGCAGAAAATACTCAGGTGCGAGAATAAGCGCCGTTAAAGCGGGACCAAGCAAAATATCACCGTCGATAAGGCGCAGGCCCAAAAACACTGCGACAGTCGCCACCGACAGCATCGTGAAAAAATCGAGGGCGAATGAAGATAAAAATGCCACCCGAAGCGTGCTCATCGTCGCTTTTCGATACCGCTCACTAACGTAGAAAATATTTTTGCTGTGCGACTTGCTCAAACCTAAGAAACGCAATGTCTCCAGCCCGCGAAGAGAATCTACAAAATGATTAGAAAGTCTCTGATAGGATTTCCACTGACGATCCGCTTTTCTCTGTGCGACAAGGCCGAGAAGAATCATAAAGATAATCAGAATCGGCATAGCAGCAACTAAAATGATGGCTGAGGTACGATCCTGAAAAAACACATAAATAACAACCGCCGCAGGCACAATCGCCATGCTGACCATTTTCGGAAGAAAAAGCTCCAGGTAGCGGCGGAACTGGCTGATGCCTTCCATCGCCAGCGTCACCATTTGCCCTGTTCCCTCTTTCTTTGCAAAGCGGGGACCTAACCGGAACAGCTGATCAAGAAAACTTTTTCTCAAATCAGCTCCTGTCCGAGCGGCATATTGATAAACGATTTTCTGGCGCGCCACGGTCACCCCGTGCCGGGCGACAAAAGCGATGAGGAAAAAGCCGATCACCGGAAACAGGGAGGCAATGCTCTTCCCGTTGAACAGTCCGGTTACGGCTTCACTCAGCCACTCTGCCTGCATAATAATAGCGGCTGTCTGAATCAGCGTTAAACAAGTAATCACGGTGAAAATCCGCTTCATTCCTTTATATCGAAACAGGTCTCTTCCCATTAATAAGTCATAGGCTCCTTATGGCTGACGCGCTTCCGGAAGACATAATAGCTCCAGATCTGGCTGCCGATTACAAATGGCAATAGGGTTAATGCTGCAATTGACATGACTTTAAGCGAATAATCACCGGAAGAAGCGTTAGCTACTGTTAAATCGTACGCGCTTTGAATCGAGCTGACCATCACCCGAGGGAATAATGAAATAAAGATCATCCCTACAGTCAGCGCCAGCCCCGCGCCTGTCATCCCAAATGTCCAGCCGTCTTTTTTCTTACGAATAAATACAGCAGCAAGCATAAAGCAGATGACAATCAAAACAACGAGCGGAATGGTAATCTCGCCGCGGCGCGTAAACATGTCTGTCTGATAGGCAGAAAGGGCCGCGAAGGCAAGAACCGCCACAAAAACAACACCCATTATCTTTTGCGCCATTTTCCGGGCGCGGTTTTGCAAATCACCAATCGTACGCAGCGTGATAAACATTAATCCATGCTGGAAGCAAAGAAGTGTTACAGTCACACCGCCAAGTACAGAATATACATTGATATAATCAGATACATGCGCGTGAATGTTCATATCGGCATCAATCGGCATCCCGCGGAATAATGTCGTGAACAGCACACCAAGCACAAACGGAGGAATCAGACTGCCGAAGAAAACGACCCAGTCCCAAACCTTTACCCATTTTACATGATCAACCTTGCCCCGGAACTCAAACGCGACCCCGCGGCCCATTAACGCAAGCAGCACAATGACAAACGGAATGTAATAACCGCTCAGCATCGTTGCATACCAGTTCGGAAACGCAGCGAAAATGGCGCCTGCACCAGTCAAAAGCCATACTTCATTCGCGTCCCAAAACGGCCCGATCGTGTTGATCAGCACTCTGCGCTCTAACTCATTATGGCCAAGAAAACGGGTCGCCATGCCGACTCCGAAATCAAAGCCTTCCAAAAAGAAGAATCCTACAAACAATACAGCAACGAGTATAAACCAAAGATCATGAAGAGATGCCATGGTATACCTCCTGACTAAAAGGATCTGTTGATACAGGCACATCATGATGATCACCATGCTCCGCACCTTTTTTAATCTCACGGATGAACAAGAAGACAAGCAGTGCACCCAGAATCATGTACATCACACCAAATGCGATGATTGAGAATAACAGGGAGCCCGCTGTTACGTTAGGCGACACGGATTGAGCTGTTGTCATCAAGCCCATGACCGTCCACGGCTGACGCCCGATCTCTGTCATAATCCAACCCGCGGAGTTCGCAATAAACGGGAAGGAAATCAATGCGATCATAATGCGCAAATACCATTTGCTGTTTTCAAGCTTTTTGCGGCGGTTTAACCAAAGGCCCCCTAACGCAGCAAGAATCATGACAACACCTGCGCCAACCATGATGCGGAAGCTCCAGAATGTCGTTTTTACAGGTGGAATGTAGTCGCCTTTTCCGTATATTTTTTCGTACTCAGCCTGAAGTGTTTTCATCCCTTTGACACTTCCGCTGAATTTCTGATACGCCAAGTAGCTCAAAGCATAAGGAATTTTGATTTCATTTGAGCTTTTCTCATTTTTTGTATCAATCGTGGCAAAAGCCGTCCAAGCAGCAGGGTTACCGCTGTCTTCCCAAAGGCCTTCACTGGCAGCCATTTTCATCGGCTGTGATTCCATCAAGTGCTCAGCCTGCATATGTCCGCTAAGGCCGACGCCAAGACCGGCACACAGGCCGACGATCATTGCGAGTTTAAAAGATTGTTTAAAGAACGGCACTTCTTTTTTCTTCAATAGTTTAAAAGCACTCACTCCAGCGATAAAGAATGCCCCTGTGGCAAGCGCACCAAAAATGACGTGCGGGAATTCAACCCAAAGCTGAGGGTTTGTAATCAGCGCGGCAAAGTCGTTCATTTCCGCGCGGCCGTTTTTGATCGTAAAGCCGACCGGCTCCTGCATAAAGGAGTTCGCTGTTAAAATCCAGAAAGACGACATAATCGTTCCGAATGACACGAGCCAAATGCAGAGAGCGTGAATTTTTTTCGGCAGGCGGTCCCAGCCGAAAATCCATAATCCGATAAAGATAGATTCCATGAAAAACGCCAATAATGCTTCAATCGCAAGCGGAGCGCCAAATACATCTCCGACAAAACGGGAGTAATCAGACCAGTTCAGTCCAAACTGGAATTCTTGCAAAATCCCCGTTACAACACCGACTGCGAAATTTATTAAGAATAAGTGTCCCCAAAACTTTGCCATTTTGAGGTACAGCTCATTTTTCTTCACAAGATAAAGAGTCTCCATCAAAGCAACCATAAACACAAGCCCGATGGACATCGGCACAAACAAGAAGTGAAACAACGTTGTTGATGCAAATTGTATGCGGGCTAATACCAATTCACTCATGCTTTCTCCTCCATTTCCGGTTAAAACTGTTAGTTTGCTCACCACTTCACAAATAGAACCGAGACTTTGATCAGTAATTCACAAAATAGACAAAAAAAATATTGTTCAATATTTCACAAATGTGTCAATAAGTTGTTCAATATGATGCTAGATTGCCAGATTGACCAAATGACACATTCTCTGACTGGTTCATATTAAGTACTTTACAACGATTCTTTTCAAAAATAAAGCCTAAAATACCTAAAAAGTCCTGCACTATGTGACGGATTATTGTCTATTTTGTTGCTGATTGATGACGGTCTCTAGGATGAATGACCCTTTATTATCGTACATCAACATATCGTTCCTTGCGAATAAAATGCTTGTCCGGCCCCAGCACTCGTTTCTCAGCATTCCGTCATAGACCGTTTTTAGTCAGAATGCCTCTTTTCATTCGAACCGGGAAGATTCGATAAGCTGAATAGTAAATTTTTAATATATTAATAATTTCAATTTTTTAGTATCCTTAACATAGTGAACAATTTCACTGCATCAAGAATAGGGGAGGTTTTTCAATGGGAGAGCTTCAAACACAAATGCGATTGCAAGCGGATACAATTCACGAAGGGGTTCGAAAAGAGAATTGGTTTGCAAGAGCCATGAATATAAAAGTAGGCATCATACCGCTTCCTGTGTATGCCTTGCTGTTTATATTAATCACTGTTTTTGTTATGCAACACGATGTAAAAAGTGACATCTTGACATCCATTGCCGTCATGGCGTTTTTCGGGTTCACCTTTGCCCAAATCGGCAAATCGATACCGATTGTTCGTTCTATCGGCGGCCCGGCCATCTTAGCTACTTTTATTCCGTCCGCTGTCGTCTACTATCACCTGCTGCCTAATGATATCGTCAAATCCACCACAGAATTTACAGAAAACTCAAACTTTCTATACTTATTTATCGCCGGGATTGTCGTTGGAAGCATCCTCGGCATGAAAAGAGAAACTCTCGTAAAAGCATTCATGAAAATCTTTATTCCGCTTATTGCCGGTTCTGTCGCGGCTGCTATTGTCGGACTGGCTGTCGGCACATTGCTCGGCCTCGGATTTCAGCATACACTGCTGTACATTGTCATTCCTATTATGGCAGGAGGAGTCGGAGAAGGCGCTATTCCGCTATCCATCGGTTATTCTGATATCATGCCCATGTCTCAAGGGGAAGCGTTTGCACTTGTTCTGCCGTCGATCATGCTGGGCAGCCTGTGCGCGATCATTCTAGCGGGATTGCTGAACAGAATTGGAAAGAAAAAACCGGAATGGACAGGCAACGGCAAAGTGGACCGATCTGAAGAAGTGTCCCCTGCGCTGGAGGAATCACAAAGCGGCCAGCAAATGTTCAACCTTTACTTATTTGCGTCAGGCGGTATCCTTGCCGTTTCTTTATATTTAGTCGGCATGCTCGCTCACGACTTTTTTGGATTTCCGGCTCCCGTTGCCATGCTGTTGCTGGCTGTTCTGATTAAGCTGTTCAGATTGGTGCCTGCCTCAATTGAAAATGGCGCGTTTGGGGTGTCCCGCTTCTTTTCAACCGCTGTGACCTACCCGCTTCTCTTTGCGATCGGGGTGTCCATGACGCCGTGGGACAAGCTTGTCGCTGCCTTCAACCTCAGCAATATCATTACGATTCTGTCTGTCGTTGTGACCATGATGGCCGTCGGCTTTTTCACCGGAAAATGGCTGAACATGTATCCGATTGAGACAGCTATTATCAATGCGTGCCATTCAGGACAAGGCGGCACCGGGGACGTCGCCATTTTAAGTGCCGCAGAAAGACTTGAGCTGATGCCATTCGCCCAGGTGTCTACCCGAATCGGGGGAGCGATCACAGTGTCCTTAACCTTATTGCTGCTGCACCAGTTTTATTGATACATCGCAAGCAAGCTCTTCGTAAAACGAAAGAGCTTGCTTTTTTGCATGTTCCTATTTTTGCAAGTTCCCGCCTCATGCTATAGTAATAGTTGGAAATACTAGATAGAAAGGACTCTAGCATACCTATGGGAACACATCTATTTCTTTTTATGATTCTCGGGCTGGTACTTTATTTGATATCAGCCCTGGCGGCAAAACTCATTCCGGCTATAGACTTCTGGATTGATATTGTTCTTTGGGTCGGCGCTGCTTTTTACATCTTCTCTCATCTATCATTCATGGACGGCATTGTCTCGATCGCGACAATGTTCTACTGCTATTGGACCGCAATGGATCTCATTGCCTCCGAACGTGCGGAAATACCTTCGGGAGACTGGCAGGAAATCGAGCTTGCCAGAAACAATACACGCCTCCTGTCTGACATCACGCTGACTGCCGTTGTGTTTGCAGGCGCCGTTATTTTTTTCATCTATGGACCTGACCCAAGCCCTCTCAAATATGTCATCCTTTTGGGCATGGTCTCCGGCGGAGGGGCACTGGTGAAACGAATATTGAATGTTTTCAGTGTGAACGTTTTGTATTCAGCATCCTTGGAAAAATTGCACATCAGCTCACGTTATGAAACCCGTACATACCCGCTTTCCGATTTGAGAGACATTCAGCTTGAATCAACAGCTGATCTCTTGAAGCTTCATCCGCTGCTGACCATGTATTCATCCCGTTTAGATCTGACAACAAGCTTTCAGCAAGTTATCAAACTGTCTCTTCCCGGTGAAACGATGTTTCTAACGGTGAAGGAACCGCAAAGATGGAAAGCGATCCTCCGTGAATACACAGATTCGGAAAACAACGAAGACAGTGTGATTTCTGTTTTGCCGTTTTATCATAGAAAAAATGTGAAGCGGCTGCTTGGGAAGCTATATTTTGCCGCCAGCGTAAAAGGCGTATCAGCTTACGCCTTATTGGTGCTCGTGTTATATGCATTACATGCCTCTCCATGGGTCATGGCCGTTGCCGTGATGCTGTACTGGATACTCAACATGTATCTGTCAGACCGTGTTTTACGGGCGGCAATGGATGCCAAGCCATGTCATCATCCGGATGTACAGGCAGCGGCCGACAGGATTTTCCGCAGGGCCGGCATTTCCCATGTCCGCATATACGAAACGGAGAGTGATGATTACAATGGAATGGCAGTCGGCATGAATGTCGGAAGGTCAATGGTCATTCTGACAAGCGCCACACTAACACTTCCGCTGCGTGTCATTGAAGGCATTCTGGCTCACGAGGCGATTCATATTAAAAAACGTGACGTTCTGTCATCACAGTTTTTGCGTTTTCTATATCTTGGAGCTGTCGTTGGGATCATCCTCTTATTTGAGCAGCATATTGCCCATCCCGCGGCCCACAAAATTGCGCTTTGGGCTTTCATTATGGCCATCATCCTTCTGTTTCAGCTCTATCAATCCTTTTGTTCACAATGGATGGAGGTGCGCGCTGACAACCTTGGCGCATCGCTGCTGGAAGGCGGGTACAAACAAATGGCCGATGCCTTGAGGATCTTGGCGTTTCGGCAGGATGAGGACATACAGAAACAAAGCGCCTACAGCTCTGAAGCAGATGAGGACGAGCTTCATATCGACTCTCTCACCCGCGATAAAAGCTGGCTTTTCAGATTCATTGATTTTCAGTTCGCACCTCATCCACCTATGTATTGGCGTGTCAGCACTTTATTGTCAAATAAAGGACACGGGGTGTTGAAGCGCTGGCTCAAAGACCGCCTGAAAGAATCGATCTCTTTGAAGTGAAACCGATCTGTGTTTCACCCGTATAACAGATATGGTGAAAAAAGGGAGTGACCAAAGTGATTGTGATTATCTTATTGATTATATCTATTATTGTTTTTCTTTCAGTCATTCAGCCGCAGCCCTCGGAAAACAAAAGCCGCCAGCAGGCGGACAGCGGGTTTTTCGGTTATTCAAATCATGGCTCACACCATGATGGATGCGGCAGTGACGGAGGTTTCAGCGATTCCGGCTGTGGCGGCGGAGGCGATTGAGCGCCTCCTTTTTTATTTCAGCGACTCGATATACGCGCCAAAAGCCGCACCTGACATACCCGGGGACACACGCACGCGATGGAGGGCGTACATTCCCTGGTCTCTCGTTGCCGCGCCTGGTTCTGTCGTTACGCCCATTTGATAGCCCGTTTCTTCGGCGGCCTTCAGCGTCTCCTCATTGTAGCGCCCCACCGGATAGCTAATAATGGAGGTTTGTTGATGAAACATGTTGTCAAACAGCTTTTTCGAATCAGCCATCTCACTGTGCTGCTGTTCAGGCGTTAATCCATTCAGCTCAAGGTGGTCAATCGTATGGCTTTCAATCGCTATGCCATGCTTCGCCATTTCTTTCATTTGGTCCTCTGTCAGATGATGTTTATGTCCGATCGATTTGCCGATCATAAAAATCGTCGCCTTCATCCCGTACTTTTTTAGCACCGGATACGCGTCTTGATAATTGTCGGTGTATCCGTCATCAAACGTGATCAGCACACATTTTTCACTCGGCTTTTTATCCTGCGTCAGCATGAGATACGCCTCTTTCGGTGTTAATGTCTGGTAGCCGTTTTCGTGCAGCCACTTCATATGCGCTTCGAATTCTTCCTTCGGGACACGGAGGCTGTTTCCAGAGGAAATGCTGTGGTACATCAAAATCGGCAGCTTTGCCGGTTTCTCTGTTTTGATCCATGCGGATGTATCGTCTTCTTTTTTCTGAATATGTACTGTCTTCTCTTCTGTTTTCTTATGTTCCGCTTTCGGCATCTGCTGCTCCGCGTTTGCCTCTTGATCAGCGCAAGCCGCGAGAGCTAAGCAGCTGCCTAAAAGAAAAATGCTTAGGATAAATCGTTTCATTTTACTCCTGCTTTCTGTCTATTTCTTCCTCCTTTTTCATCGGTTGATTTGTAGGATTTTCAAGTGCCCAAAAAACACCTCCTAATGTTCACAAATATTTTACATATATTTACAAGGACAATTAATTATGTAAATTGAATAGTTTACTTGTAACAAAAATATGATACTGGGAGGAATTGATATGAAAATGAAGAAAACAATTGTTTCCTTACTTTCTGTTTCTGCTGTTGTTTTATCAATCGGAGGTCAAGCTTCTGCTAAAGAGGCAACTCAGAATGCTGTAATGGTTCCAGAAAGTCAAACTGTTCCAGCATCACTCGCTCCTATTGAGGCGAAATTAGCCGACTTTAACGTACAGGTGGGTCATGCAAAACCAGTTCCAAGCCATTTATTAGGATCAGGATTTTCATATCATAGTGACAACAAAGCTGTTTTTACTGTAGATGCTAATGGGATCGTAACAGGTCAAAGTGTAGGTCAGGGAAAACTTACTGTTTATAAAAACGGTTCACTTTATGGGCAATTAAGTGTTTCAGTTTATCAATAATGCGAATAAAAAGAGAGTGGGTAAGCCGCTCTCTTTTTAATACATTTAATAAAAACAACTTAAGAAAACTGATTCAAAACAAGCGAGGTTAACAGGCCAAGGGCAGCGATTAACCCTGTCATCGGACCGCTGTCTTCGTACGCCTCGGGCATCATCGTCGACGCAATCATCGCAATGATCCCCCCGCCCGCAAACGCCGCGATTGCTGCCATTACTTGTTCAGAAGCACCATTGAGAAAGAAATATCCCGACCATGAAGCGAGAATTGAAATGGCGAGTACCGCGATCCAAAGCAGCATAATTTTCATCCTGGAATACCCGCTGTTTTTCATCCCTGCTGTACTGGACAGCCCTTCAGGTATATTGCTGATAAAAATAGCGACCACCAAAAGGAAGCTGACCGATTGTTCTTCGAGAAGACTGGCGCCAATCATAATTGATTCCGGAACAGCATCCATGATGGTGCCGATAAAAATGGCTAATCCTCCTCCGCCGGCAGCTGCTTGTCCCGACCTTTTTCTTTGTGCCGCACCTCTTTTGGAAACCGCGTAATCAAAAACCGTAAATACGACAGCTCCTGCAATAAATCCGGCGCCTGTCGCTACAATTCCGCCTTCTGCCACTGCATCTCCGAGAAGTTCGTAAGTGGCAGCGCCGATTAATACGCCTGTGCCAAAAGCCATAATATAGCCGATGATCTGCTTGCGAATCGAAAAAAACATGGACGCCAGCGCGCCCAGCAATACAGCAGAACCTGAAATCCCGCCCCACATTGCCGCATGCCACATCTCTATCTCCCCTTTCTTACCAACCACTACCCCCTGCGGTTTTTTCTGTAAACCTTTTAGAGAACACAAAAGAGCCGGGCATGTCTCCATGTCCGGCTTTAGAACTTATCGAATTCTCACTTCTGTCTCACTATCAAAGAAATGGCCTTTATTCATATCAAACGCAACCGTCAGCTCATCACCTGATTGAATATCGAGGCGGGCGTCAATCCGTGCAATAAAGTCTTGATTATCAATCTGCGAATAAATCATGATTTCAGAACCGAGCAGCTCTGCGACATTGATTTTCGCTTTAATCGAAGAATTCTTATACGACTCCACGACAATCAATTCATCATGAATATCCTCAGGACGGATGCCGAAGATGACTTCTTTGCCAATGTAGCCCTTTTCACGCAGCACCTTCATTTTTCCTTCCGGCACGGTTAATGCCACAGAACCGATTTTGATGAGACCGTCTGTCAGCTTTCCTTTGAAAAAATTCATCGCCGGTGAGCCGATAAAACCACCGACAAAGACGTTTTCAGGAAATTCGTATACATCCTTCGGCGTCCCGATCTGCTGGATTTTCCCGTCTTTCATGACCACGATCCGTGTCGCCATCGTCAGCGCTTCTGTCTGGTCATGCGTCACGTAAATCGTAGTGGTTTGCAGTCTCTGATGGAGCTTAATAATTTCCGCCCGCATTTGCACCCTCAGCTTCGCGTCCAGGTTTGACAAAGGCTCATCCATCAAGAACACCTTTGCATCCCGCACGATCGCACGTCCTAGCGCGACCCGCTGTCTCTGCCCGCCTGACAGCGCTTTCGGTTTGCGGTGCAAATATTCCTCCAGTCCGAGAATTTTTGCGGCTTCCTCTACTCTTTTTTTGATTTCAGGCTTTGGCATTTTCCGAAGCTTCAGCCCGAATGCGATATTATCGTAGACCGTCATATGCGGATAGAGCGCGTAGTTTTGAAACACCATCGCGATATCCCTGTCCTTTGGCGCTACATCATTTACCCGTTTTCCTTCAATATAAAAATCGCCCTTCGAAATTTCTTCAAGTCCTGCGACCATCCGAAGCGTCGTAGATTTCCCGCAGCCAGACGGGCCGACGAATACGATAAATTCCTTATCGTCAATGTGAAGGTTAAAATCATCAACAGCCGCTTCCTTCTGATCATAATATTTATAAATGTGCTCCATCCGCAATTCAGCCATGTAATATCCCCCTTTGTTATTGTAAACGCTTTCTTAAATTGAGTGTAACAGCATTTCCCTGTCGCTGAAATGGGCAGCATTCATAAAATCAACCAGCCATTTTTCGTGCATATTTCCAATTTATTCTGAAACTTCGCTTTGCAGGCAGATAAAATAGGCGAGCAGCGCGCCTTTATACGTTTTAATGTCTATTCCTGACCGCTCAATAAATTTATCAATTCGATATTGCAGGCTGTTGCGGTGCAGATGCAGCTTTTTCGCCGTTAACGTCACATTTGAGTTGTTTTCAATAAAGAGCTTGATCGTTTTCCTCAGCTCAGATTCATCTCCGAATAAAAGCTCAGCTTCTTCTGAGAGCAGCGTTTCCAGCTTTTCTTTTTCTGCTTCTAATAATAAAAAAGGAAAGATCATCTCAAAGGTCACACTCTGTACCTGAGGCAGCCGTTTTTCAGCAAAGAGGAAATACGTCTGTTCACGGGCGTAATGCGTTCGCAGACTTTCATCGGGCTCGTAAAATCTCCCGGCGTAAAAACGGACACTGAAGTAGAAATCACTCTCAAGAACCTTAGCAAGGGATTCCAGCTCGTCCTTCCCCGCCGCTGCTTCACTTTCCTGCTCGACAATCACGCCTCTGTCCTCATGCATCCACACAATCACAAAAGGCACCGGCCAAAAATGGCGAACCGCTTCTGCAAAAGACGCACGCTCTATTTTACCGAGCAAATGAAAATGAACAAATCTCGTCCGCTTCTTTATGTTCGCCGGCACTTCCCCTCCAGAAAAAAGAAACGCAAACCACTTGTTTTCTTCCGGCGACTTCAAGGACATTTGATTGGCCTCATCCGCAGGCGTCAAAAATGATTGCAGCAGCAACGTCTCTTTTTCGCTGATCTCCGTTTTCGGAATGGAGATATATCTCTGGCTGTTCTCATCAAAAAAGCATAGACAGTCTTCCTTTACGCAAAGCTCCTCAGACACAATCAAACCGGGATAAATAGCCAGCAGCGATTTCATAAGGTCTCCTCTCTTATGTAAGGATCTGTATATCCAGTATAAGGCGAAACGCATTTGTTCTCCAATAAAAAAGAGTATATTCGGCATAGATGGACGGGAAACTGAAAGGGAAACATCATTCGTTTACATATTGGCTTCAACGGAAATAGAAGAGGATAGCAGGACCAAAGGAGGATGATCATTAATGGGTTTAGAAGCGTTAAACAAAAGTTTTATCAACGGAAAGTGGACCGAAGGGGAAAGCGGGCGTACGGAAGACATTTTGAATCCGTATGACCAGTCTGTGATTACAACAGCATCGTTGGCAACAAGCAAACAGCTGGAGGATGCGTTTGACATTGCACAACGGGCACAAAAGAAGTGGGCCAAGAGCACGGCAGAAGACCGAAAAGCAGTTCTGCAAAAAGCGCGCGGCTATTTACAGGAAAACCGTGATGACATCATCATGATGATCTCCCGCGAAACCGGCGGAACGATCATTAAAGCCACGCTCGAGCTTGAACAAACAATTGCAATTTTAGATGAAGCCATAACGTATACTGGCGAATTAGGCGGCATCAAAGAGGTTCCATCCAACATTGAAGGGAAAATCAATAAGATTTACCGCCTTCCGCTGGGCGTGATTTCATCGATTTCTCCATTCAATTTTCCGATGAACTTATCAATGAGAACAATTGCGCCTGCGATTGCGTTGGGAAACAGTGTTGTTCACAAACCTGATATCCAGACCGCTCTTTCCGGCGGAACCATCATTGCCAAAGCGTTTGAACACGCTGGTCTTCCTGCGGGTGTCCTTAACGTCATGTTAACGGATTTGGAGGAAATCGGAGACGATATGCTGACAAATCCAATCCCTAGGTTAATCAGTTTTACGGGATCAACCGCAGTCGGACGCCACATCGGTGAAATCGCCGGACGTGACTTTAAGCGAATGGCTCTGGAGCTCGGAGGCAACAATCCATTTGCCGTCCTTTCAGACGCGGATGTCGATCGTGCTGTAGACGCCGCCATTTTCGGGAAATTTATTCACCAGGGACAAATCTGTATGATTATCAACAGGATCATCGTTCATCAAGATGTGTACGATGAGTTTGTTGAAAAATTCACCGCCCGTGTCAAACAGCTTCCATACGGCGATCAAACCGATCCGAAAACCGTTGTCGGCCCGCTGATCAACGAGCGCCAAATTGAAAAAGCGCTGGAGATCATTGAGCAGGCAAAGGCAGACGGCATCGAGCTTGCGGTTGAAGGAAAACGCGTCGGAAACGTGCTCACACCGTATGTCTTTATCGGTGCAGACAACAACAGCAAAATTGCCCAAATGGAGCTGTTTGCCCCGATTGCCACCATTATCAAAGCCTCCAGCGATCAGGAAGCGATTGATATGGCAAATGACACCGAATACGGCCTCAGCTCGGCGGTTTTCACTTCTGACTTAGAAAAAGGTGAAAAATTCGCCCTGCAAATCGACAGCGGCATGACCCATGTCAACGACCAGTCCGTCAATGATTCGCCGAATATCGCCTTTGGCGGCAACAAAGCAAGCGGTGTCGGACGCTTCGGAAATCCATGGGTGGTTGAGGAATTTACCGTAACAAAATGGATTTCGATACAGAAGCAATACCGCAAATATCCGTTCTAAACGAACGAATCCCTCTGCTTCAAGTGCAGAGGGATTTTTTTATTTAGATATGTCGACAAAGCCTTCGCCAAACACATCGCGTACATCATGAACGATCACAAACGCTTTCTTGTCACAGCTTCTGATGATTTTCTTCAGCATGGACAGTTCCTGTTTGTTAATGACGATATACAAAATCTCTTTAGACTGGCCCGTATAGTTTCCCTTCCCTGATAAAATCGTCACACCCCGATCCATCAAGGTATTTACCTGCTCGGCAATCTCACCCTTATTTTCCGAAATCACCGTAATCGCTTTTTTCGTATTCAGGCCTTCAATAATGAAGTCCATCACTTTCGTTCCGATATACAGCATCACGATCGTAAACATCATTTTTTCCGCACCAATAATAAAATAAGAGCAAAATACTACGATTAAATCAAAAAACAAGAGCGCGTAGCTGATATTCCAGTCTAAATATTTATTAGCAATTCTGGCCAGAATCGCAGAACCGGCTGTCGTTCCGCCGACACGAATAATCATGCCAATACCGACTCCCGCAAATACACCCGCGAAAATCGTATTAATGATCAATTCATCAGACGGGACGCTCCACCCGTGTGTCAGATGGAGGAAAAGCGAATTCGCCGCTACGGCAATGATTGTATAGACAGTCGTTTTACCGTCCAGAAACTTGTAGCCGATTAAAAGCAGAAATGCATTTAAGATAAAGTTCGTTACCCCAGGAGACCATTGAAACACATAATACAAAATCAGCGTAATCCCAGTGACCCCGCCTTCCCCCAGGTCATTGGGAATCGCAAACAAATTCACTGCAAGCGCGAAGAAAAAAGCGCCAATCACAAGCATCAGCACATCAAGCATTATCTTTTTCATCACAAACACTCCTTCTCCAGATAGTATCAACAAAAAAACCCAGGAGTACGCTCTCGCAAAAGAGCAGAAACTCCTGGGCTTTTATCCCACCGTGTCATAACAGCCAAGCCGCTATGTGTTTTCTCTCGGTCACAGTCCAATTTGCATTGCGGAACCCTAGAAAACCACTGTTTTTATCATATCATTTTTACTTTCCAATATTAGCATTATAAGGGACGGTGTGAATTGGTTCAAGGGGTATTTGCGGAGATTTGTTCAATACATTAAGAGAAATAAAAAAGGGCATCAGCTGTTA
The DNA here is from genome assembly GCF_023238245.1 of Bacillus rugosus. NCBI lineage: Bacteria > Bacillati > Bacillota > Bacilli > Caryophanales > Bacillaceae > Bacillus > Bacillus rugosus. The sequence goes on from NZ_CP096590.1 coordinate 3,907,614, forward strand.
ATAAATGAAAGATCAGGCCGATATGATACAAAGTACCTTTTAATGAAAATATAAATTAAAACTTCACTATCAATTTATTATTGACTATACAAAAATATATAGGCAAAATAGAACATATATTTAAAACATTTAATTACATAGGAGGAAATATAATGTCAGGAAAGATGCAACACTGTAAAACTTGCGGTCAAGAGATTGCAAAAGGTGTAAAAAAATGTCCGAATTGCGGTAAAGACCAACGTAACTTTTTTATGAGACATAAAATCATTACGTTTATTCTAGCGATAGTTGTCATTATCATTATTGCGAACCTCGGAAATAGCGGAGATTCTCAAGCTTCTACTACAACAACCAGCTCCGATTCTAAAAAGTCGACAAAAACAGTGCAAAAGGCTGATATGGAAAAACTATATACTAATGCCAACCAATTTAAAAATTATAAAGTTGATCTATATGTAAAAGTTTTTGGAGTTGAACAAGACGATGATGGTACATATCTTCAAGGCTATAATAATCCAGAAAAGTTAAGCAAAAATACAATTATTATAAGCGACGATTCTGATTTAGATATTAAAGATGACGACATTATTCATGTAGTCGGTACGGTGAAAGACAAATATGATGGTGAAAACGCATTGGGCGGATCTGTTTCTGCGCCGAGAATCATTGCCGATTCCATTGAAAAAAGCGACTATGCAACAGCTTTTGCCCCAGCTCAAAAAACAATTAACGTGGATAAAACTCAGAACCAGCACGGTTTTGCACTCACGCTTCAAAAAGTTGAACTTGCTGAAAAAGAAACTCGCCTATATGTAAAGATAGAAAACAAATCACAAGATGAAATCAGCTTTTATGATTTCAATGCCAAAATTACAGCTGATAATAAACAGATTGAGCCTAAATCCGACCTTTCGGAGTACCCTGAAATTCAAAGTGAAATCTTACCTGGAGTTAAAACTGAAGGAGTTATTGTCTTCCCTAAAATCGAAAGCAAAACAGCAAATGTTATTTTAGAAGGTTCTTCCGAAAACTACGATATTACAATTAATCCATTTACATTTGAAGTAAACTTGGATCAATAATAGAAGGGCTGGGGAAACCCCTCAGCCCTTTTGTTTATGATTTTATACTCTTATATCCATTCACATTAGAAGACTGCCATCTCCAGGAATCTGCACACATTTCCTCAAGGCCTCGTTTTGCTTCCCAGCCCAGTTCCCGCTTGGCTTTTGCAGGATCTGCAAAGCATGTGGCGATGTCCCCCGGACGGCGGTCCGCAAAACGGTACGGAACCTCTTTCCCTGACACTTTTTCAAAGGCTTTAACCATTTCAAGCACGCTGTAGCCTGTGCCTGTTCCGAGGTTGTATGCATCTGCTCCAGTGGAGTTCAATACTTTTTCAAGCGCTTTGACGTGGCCTTCTGCGAGATCAACGACATGAATATAATCGCGTACGCCTGTCCCGTCTTTTGTCGGATAGTCATTGCCGAATACGCTTAATTGCTCAAGCTTGCCGACAGCTACCTGTGCCACATACGGCATGAGGTTATTGGGAATGCCGTTCGGGTCTTCACCGATTCGTCCGCTTGGATGCGCGCCGAACGGATTAAAGTAACGAAGCAGCGCAACGCTCCACTCATTGTCGGCTGTATGCAAATCACGCAATATTTGCTCTAGCATGAGCTTCGTCTGCCCATAAGGATTTGTCGCGCCTAATGGAAAGTCCTCCGTAATCGGTGATGTTTCCGGAACGCCGTATACTGTCGCAGATGAACTGAACACGATTTTCTTAACCCCGTATTTCTCCATGACCTCACATAAAATAAACGTTCCCGTTAGGTTGTTATGATAATATTTGAGCGGAATCGCAACAGATTCACCGACTGCTTTTAACCCCGCAAAATGAATCACAGCTTCAATCTCATTTTCCGCAAAAACCGAATCTACCGCTTTCCGATCCAATAGATCCGCTTCATAGAACGTTAAATCTTTTCCCGTAATCTCCTTGACGCGGTTCAGCGCCTCAGCCGAACTGTTGGACAGATTATCAAGAACGACAATCTCATAGCCGCTGTTCAATAACTCCACACATGTATGACTTCCGATGTACCCCGCGCCACCTGTAACAAGTATTGCCATGATGTAAACCCTCCTAAAAAATGACCTGATATCATTATATAGTGTTTAGAACTGGTCTACATCCATTTTCAAGAAGTTTAATAGTTTATTAATGATTTCTTCATTTTTGCAGTTTTCTATAGAGGACATTCTGCATTTTCACGCCATATTACATGACTTTATGCAGCGCGAACAAGTATAGGAACTGAAAAATCAATCTGCCGGTTGACGTTTTTTTTTCCAATATTCGCTATGCTTTACGCAGAAAGGATTTGATGACATGGCGATGAGCCCCTACATTTTTATTGTATTTATTCTTATTATGTTATCGATGTATCGAGAAAGAACGGTAAAGCCCGTGAAATTGCTGATCATTCCGTTGCTGCTCTTATGGGGCGTATCAGCATCATTTCAGCCGGCATATTTTCATTCTGCTTTACACGTGGCAATGAGCGGCATTTTATTACTGATCGGGCTGGCCTGCGGGTTTGGCATTGGAAAGATGGTAAACGTGCGGATTCACCCGGAAACCGGAAAGGTCACTTCACGCGGCTCCCTTGGAAGTGTTATCCTCATTCTAGTGATACTTTCTTTACGAATGGCTGCGAGAACATGGCTGCCTGAGAGCAATGCAATTTTTATTGCCATTATTCACTCTATGTTCTTCATTCCCCTCGGCACCATCACAGCCCGAAACATCATGCTATACAAAGCATACAGACGGCTGACCGCTGGCAAAGTATCCATTCAATAACTGAAAGAAGGACCAGCATGAACCGACAATCTCCGGCTCGGCACTATAAAAAGCTTGTGCCGAGCCTCATTCTCATATTGAATTGTATACAATTTTTATCTCCCCCTGCCAAAGCTAATCCCATTTTATTAGTGTTTGTGTTTGCAGTGTACTTAGCATTCATTTGGATCATTCCCTATGTGACATCCGCTGCTGTCAATTTGAGCATCTTCATCGGGCTTTGGCTCCTGACCTTTTTTCTTTGGGCTGTTTCCGGCCAAGAGCAGGGAGCCGCCTTTTTCTTAATCGTATTTTTAATGGTTTATGCGGCCCTAAAGCTTCCTGCACGGCTGTCCTTGATTTTTACAGTATGCCTAATTGGAGGCAACGTTTTCTTTCTGTACTCCGTTTTTGACAGCAACTGGGACGATATCATCAGTCACATCTCGATCATGATTGGACTGTACGTCTTCTTCTCCTCCATGCGTTTCAGGCGAGAAGCGAGAAAAGAGGCTGAACGGAATCATGCTGAATTAGCGAAAATGCACTGGCAGCTGGAGCAGGCGCATGAAGAACTCCAGAAAGCGCACGCAGAGCTGCAGGAGGCTTCTGTTCTTTCTTTAAGGTACGCGGTCCTTGAGGAGCGTACAAGAATCGCCCGTGACATTCATGACAGCATCGGCCATGAGCTGACTTCTGTGATTGTTCAGCTTCAATCTCTTCCCTATATCCTCAAAAGCAGTAAGGAAGATTCAGAAAAAGTCATTCAAAATGTACTGGCAGTCGCCAGAGAATGCCTTCAAGAAGTACGGTCTGTCGTTCACCAAATGAGCCAAAGTGAATCAATGGTGGGTCTTACTGCTTTGCGGGGGCTCATCCATCAAGTGGAGGAACGGAGCGGCTTACACGTTTCTTTAAACACTGCCGGCCTGTCGGAAGAGTTTTGGTCTCAACATGTAAGCGAGACGATCTACCGTATCTTGCAGGAAGCGCTGACCAATATCATCCGTCACGCTAATGCTACCCATGCGGCTGCCGTCATTTCTAACGACGAGACCAATCTTTATGTCACAATCACCGATGACGGACAATTCACCGGCAATCTTACTTATGGATTTGGGCTGACAGGAATGAAAGAGCGCGCTGAAAAAGCAGGCGGTTCCCTGTCTCTCAGTGCCATACAGCCGAGCGGCCTGCAAATTGAGTTGTCACTGCCGCTCACGACAACGAATAAGGAGCAAAAAGATGAACAAAGATAAAATACGCGTCGCACTTGCCGATGATCAGCCGCTTGTGCGTGAAGGCTTCCGCTATGTCATCAACGCACAGCCGGATATGACGGTTTCCGGTGAGGCCGGCGACGGTCACGGAATCATTGCACTGGCAAAGCAAACAAAACCCGACGTCATCCTCATGGATGTCCAAATGCCACATTGCTCGGGCATTGAAGCGGCGAAAGACATTATGTCCGCACATCCAGATACAAAGATTGTCATTTTAACAACCTTTGATACCGAGGAGTATGTATTTGAAGGCATCCGCGCGGGCGCAGTCGGCTATCTGCTGAAGGATACGCTTCCTGAAGAATTGATTGACGCCATTCGCGCCGCGGCCAGAGGCGAAGCGATTTTCCGCACAGTCACAGCCGCTAAAATTATTAGTGAGACATTCCGCGCGAAACAACAGCCTCATGCTGAAGAATTGGCAGAGCCATTTACCAAAAGAGAGCTCGAGGTTCTTCAGCAAATGGCCTATGGGTTGAGAAATGAAGAGATTGCTGAAAAGCTTTTCGTCAGCGAAAGCACTGTGAAAACCCATGTGCACCGCATCCTGCAAAAATGCAACGCTCAAGACCGGACACAGGCAGTTGTTTTTGCCATTCGAAACGGTATTGTGCAATAGAAATCTCTCATCCCGCCATGATAAAATAAGACAAAGGAGATGATTGGAAATGAAAGAAGAAATCATTGAACGGTTTACTACATACGTAAAAGTCGATACACAGTCCGATGAATCCGTTGATACCTGCCCTTCCACACCCGGCCAATTGACTTTAGGAAACATGCTCGTTGATGAATTGAAGTCCATTGGCATGCAGGATGCAGCCATTGATGAAAACGGCTATGTCATGGCGACTCTTCCCTCCAATACTGAAAAAGATGTGCCGACAATCGGCTTTCTCGCTCACGTCGACACCGCCACAGACTTTACCGGCAAAAACGTGAATCCGCAAATCATTGAAAGCTACGATGGAAAAGACATCGTTCTTAATGAACAGCTGCAGGTCATTCTGTCGCCTGATCAATTCCCAGAACTGCCCGGCTATAAAGGCCATACACTCATCACTACAGACGGCACAACCCTTCTTGGCGCAGACAATAAGGCCGGTATCGCTGAAATCATGACAGCTATGGATTACCTCATCAAACACCCTGAAATCAAGCACGGCACAATCAGAGTCGCCTTTACGCCTGATGAAGAAATCGGCAGAGGCCCGCACAAGTTTGATGTAAAACGATTTAATGCGTCCTTTGCCTACACAGTTGACGGCGGCCCGCTCGGTGAGCTTGAATACGAAAGCTTCAATGCCGCTGCCGCAAAAATCACCATCAAAGGCAACAACGTACATCCCGGAACGGCAAAAGGGAAAATGATCAACTCTGCGAAAATCGCAATGAAGCTCAACAGCCTGCTGCCGGCAGACGAAGCGCCTGAATATACAGAAGGCTACGAAGGCTTCTACCACCTGCTGTCGATTCAAGGGGATGTAGAGGACACAAAACTCCACTACATTATCAGAGACTTTGACAAAGATCACTTCCAAAGCAGAAAAGAAACAATGAAGCGTGTTGTTGAAGAACTTCAAAACGAATACGGCCATGACCGGATTCAGCTTGATATGAACAACCAATACTACAACATGAGAGAGAAAATTGAACCTGTCATTGAAATTGTCAACATTGCCAAGCAAGCAATGGAAAACCTCGGCATCGAACCGAAGATTTCTCCAATTCGCGGCGGCACAGACGGATCCCAGTTGTCCTACATGGGACTCCCGACACCAAATATCTTCACCGGCGGGGAAAACTTCCACGGCAAATTTGAATACATCTCAGCCGATAACATGGTGAAAGCCGTAAATGTCATCGTTGAGATTGCAAAACTGTTTGAAGAACAGGCGTAATACCAAAAGCCAGTCCAAAAAGGGCTGGTTTTTTTGCGTAAATATGAAACATTTTTAATCCATTCTCCGTAAAACAAGTATCAACACATGAGGAGGAAAAACAATGACAAAACATGCTATCGCTACAAAGAGTCTATTGAAAAAATGGATTATGACCAGGCCGCTTAAAATGCAAAAGAAATCGAGCCCATTTCAAAAAATCAGAAAAATGTTCAAACGCTTCTTCTGATCAGTCATCCTAATCCCCAAAACTACAATCTGCATTCCCCCGTACCGCCCAAATGCTCCGTAATTTGGGTTTTTTGTGTTTGATTCCGAAAAATAGGGTATAAACCTAACAAGCAAGAAAACAGCACCCAAAAACAGAAAAATAGAATTATGTAAATTTAGGTTAAAAGTTGTATAAAGGAATTTATTTTATCGTCGATAGTAACTATAGAACCAATCACCACATGAGCAATCACCAATTTGCAAGACTATTTTCAGGTTATCAGGTTAGACTGTTTTTGAGGGGCAGCTATTTATTTTTAACCAATTTGGAATTTTTTGAATACTTTTTGACGTTTTATCCGTACAATAGAGAATACCAAAACTTTTTTTGGGAGGAATGTATAATGATCCTTTTTATTATCATCGCATTATGCGGCTATCTTCTTTTTTCTTTCAGCAAGGACAATCGCCGCAAACCGCAAAAGACAAGCCCTCTTCCAGCAGCCGCACCTCATCACAACAACCTAATCGACCTTGACGCGATCCGCCAAAAACGCCGGATGCATCTTTCCTAATACTATATTTCAAAAGAAAGGCTGCTGAACGATGCAGCCTTTTTTAATTTAGAAACATTAATTACTCGTAAAAAACGGTCAGCGCGTTTCTGGTCACTAGATTGGAAACTTGAAACCTTTTTGCCCCCTGGCCGTAATCTCTTATAAGGCAAATCAAAAGGAGACTTCAGCAATGATCGAATTATTTATGAAACAAAAGATGTTCTCGTTTAAAGATGCATTTCACATTTATGACCGGGATGAACAAGAGACATTCAAGGTCGAGGGCCGGTTCTTTTCGTTAGGGGACTCGCTACAAATGACAGACTCAACCGGAAAAACACTCGTTTCCATAGAACAAAAAGTAATGTCTTTATTGCCGCGATATGTGATTTCAATTGGCGGGGAAACAGTTTGTGAGGTCACGAAGAAACTGACGTTTTTCAATCCAAAATTTGAAATTTCTAAGCTCAACTGGGAAATTGATGGTGACTTGTGGAAGGATGAATTCCAGCTGACAGATGGAAAGAATGTCCGGATGTCGGTGAGCAAGAAGTGGCTGAGCTGGGGTGATTCGTATCATCTGCAGATTGCAAATGAGGAAGATGTGCTGATCTGCACAGCCATCGCTATCGTGCTTGATATGGTATTATATGACGATGAAGATGAAAGTATTTTCTAAAAAGGCATTGACAATTGAGCCAAAAGTAATAATATTAAGATAATTGAAATCTGAATATGAAGATTACCTTATCAAGAGAGGTGGAGGGACTGGCCCTATGATACCCGGCAACCGCTGTTTCAAACAGAATGGTGCTAAATCCTTTAGAACATTGCGTTCTTGCAGATGAGGCGGAGATTTGACCATTCAAGCTCTTCCTTACTCAAAGGAAGAGCTTTTTTTATGCTCAACACATTACAGAAAAGAGGCGAATGACATGGCTCAACAAACAAATGTTGCAGGACAAAAAACAGAAAAACAACACAAAGCTCCTTTCCGTGCCGATCATGTCGGCAGTTTACTGCGATCTGCTCCGATAAAAGAAGCCCGGCAGAAAAAAGCGGCCGGCGAGATCACCGCTGATCAGCTTCGTGATATCGAAAATCAAGAAATCACCCGCATTGTAGAAAAACAAAAAGAAATCGGTCTCGATGTGGTAACAGATGGGGAATTCCGCCGATCTTGGTGGCATTATGATTTCCTGGAAGGGCTTGATGGTGTGGAACCGTTCATCCCGTCTGAAGGGATTCAGTTCCATAATGCGAAAACAAAAGCACGCAGCATCAAAGTGACGGGAAAACTCGATTTTACGAGCCACCCAGCGCTTGTCGATTATCAATTTTTACATGAGATTGCCGGCGACGCGACCCCAAAATTGACGATTCCGAGCCCGAATATGCTGTTTTTCGGTGAAAAGGCGGATAAAGGGTTTTATGACGACCAAGAGGAATACTTTCATGATCTGGCCCAAGCGTATAAAAAAGCAATCAGAGCTTTCTATGATGCTGGATGCCGCTATCTTCAGCTTGATGATACGTCATGGTCTCTCTTCTTTGAGGAAAAAGGCAGAGAGGTTGTTCGGGCGCTTGGCGGCGATCCAGAAACATTGCCTGCCTTGTTCGCCAAAACGATTAACGATGCAGTAGCAGACCGGCCTGATGATTTAGCAATCACGATGCACATTTGCCGCGGCAACTTCCGTTCAACATGGGCGGCATCAGGAGGCTATGATGCTGTAGCTGAAACGATTTTGGATGGCTTACATTTGGACGGGCTGTTCTTAGAATACGATGATGACCGCTCCGGAAATTTTGATCCGCTCCGTTTCGTGAAACGCAAGGATCTCCAGATTGTACTCGGCTTGATCACATCGAAAAATGGAGAGCTTGAAAATCCTGAGGATGTGAAACGCCGAATCAATGAAGCGGCGCGCTTTGTGAGCCTGGATCAGCTGTGCCTCAGCCCGCAGTGCGGTTTCGCCTCTACTGAAGAAGGCAATCTTTTGACAGAGGAGCAGCAATGGGCGAAGCTGCGCCATGTCATCGACATCGCCAACGATGTGTGGAGATAATCTATCATTGACAGAAACAGAAAATGTGTGAATAATAGATACTATCAGAAAATTTCATAAAAAGGTTTTCCTTATCAAGAGAGGTGGAGGGACTGGCCCTGCGATACCCGGCAACCGCTGTTTAACAGAATGGTGCTAAATCCTTTAGAGCAATGATTGCTCTTGAAGATAAGGTTGAGATTGTCACACAAGCTCTTCCTTATCCAAAGGAAGAGCTTTTTTATATTCGAATGGAAAGAAGGAATGAACAACATGTCACAACAAACAACACCCGCAGAACAAAAATCACTTCAAAGAAAAAAACCGCCGTTTCGCGCGGATCAAGTCGGAAGCCTGCTGAGGTCTGAGCCCGTCAAAAAAGCACGGCTGCAAAAAGCGGCAGGCGAGATTACAGCTGAGCAGCTTCGCCAAATCGAAAACGATGAAATCATCCGCATTGTGGAAAAACAGAAGGAAACCGGCCTGAACGTGGTGACAGACGGTGAATTCCGCAGAGCATGGTGGCATTTTGATTTTCTGGAAAACCTGGATGGCGTTGAGCCGTTTACTCCTGAGCAGGGCATTCAATTTCATAACGTACAGACAAAAGCACGCGGCATTAAAGTCACAGGTGATATCGACTTTTCAACTCACCCAATGCTTGAAGATTACTCATTTCTCCATAGCATTGCCGGTGACGCGACGCCAAAGATGACGATCCCAAGCCCGAATATGCTGTTTTTCCGCGGAAAACTGGAAAAGGATGCATACAAAAACGACTATCATCTTTTCCAGCACGATGTATCCAAAGCATATAAAAAAGCGATTCAAGCGTTTTACGACAGAGGCTGCCGCTACCTTCAGCTTGATGATACAGCTTGGGCTGTTTTCTTATCTGAAAAAGGATTAAAACAAATCGAAGCGTTCGGAACAACGCCTGATGAGCTTCGCCAGCTGTTTGCGAAATCGATTAACGACGCGATTGCCGACCGTCCGGATGACTTGACCGTAACAATGCATATTTGCCGCGGCAACTTCCAGTCCACTTGGACAGCGGAAGGCGGCTATGACGCAGCAGCCGAAACCATTTTTGACGGTTTGAACCTGGACGGGCTTTTCCTGGAGTATGATGATTCACGCTCAGGCGGATTTGAGCCGCTCCGTTATGTGAAGCGCTCTGATCTTCAGCTTGTCCTTGGATTAGTGACATCTAAATTCGGTGAGCTTGAACATCCGGACGATGTAAAACGCCGTATCGAAGAAGCATCCCGTTATGTGAGCTTAGATCAGCTTTGCCTCAGTCCTCAATGCGGATTCGCTTCAACTGAGGAAGGCAACAAGCTGACTGAAGAACAGCAATGGGCGAAGCTGCGCCATGTAGTTGAAATCGCTAACGATGTTTGGAAATAAGCAAAGAAAAAACACACTTGATTCCCTGGCGGAGCAAGTGTGTTTTTTATGTTATTGAGCGGTGTAGCCCCCATCAAGGACAACAGCCTGCCCGGTGACACCCTTCGCTTTCTCGCTTGCCAAAAAAATTGCATAATCCGCAATTTCCTTTACGGAAAGCAATCGTTTTTGCGGCACAAGCGGAAAAATGACCTGTTCAAGCACGGAGTCGTAAGGGACATTTCTTGTTTTCGAAAGATCGCTCAGCTGATTGCGGACAAGCTGTGTATCGACATAACCCGGACAGAGCGCGTTGACTGTAATGCCGTGGGGCGCGCCCTCCAGCGCCCCGACCTTAGTCAGCCCAATGACGCCGTGCTTGGCGCTATTATAAGCGGATTTCCCCGCAAAGCCGACTAAACCATTAACAGATGCAATATTAATGATTCTGCCAAACTGCTGTTTTTTCATGATCGGAAAAACATGCTTCATCGCGATGAAGGGCGCCGTCAGCATGACCTTGATCAGCTGTTCAAAGGTTTCTGTCGGAAACTCCTCAATCGGAGCGACGTGCTGAATACCGGCATTGTTCACCAAAATATCCAAGCGGCCATATCGTTTTTGGATGGTGTTCACCGTATCAGCGACTTGCGCTTCCTTTGTCACATCACACGGAATGGCTGCTGCGTCAAAGCCTTCTTCTGTAAGCTTGGAAGCGGCCTTTTCGCACGCTTCCTGATGAAGGTCCGAAACGATGACGCTAGCGCCTTCACGGGCGAATTCCCTCGCGATTTCGAACCCGATTCCGCCAGCTGCTCCTGTCACCAAGGCGACTTGTTTTTTCATGTCAAACTCCTTCCCATTAAGAATTTTGTTTGATCACAGACTGGCTGACAGCGAAATCGGCTTCTGTTTTTTCATAAACCTCTTCAATTGTGACACCTTCCTGAAGCTCAGTCAGTGTCATGCGGCCGTTATCAAAATCAAAAACAGCCAAATCCGTAATCAGCCTGTGCACGACTTTCTGGCCTGTCAGCGGAAGGGAGCATGTTTTTTTCACCTTCGACTCGCCATGCTTATTGACATGCTCCATGATGACAACGATCCGTTTCGCCCCGTTGACGAGATCCATGGCGCCGCCCATCCCTTTTACCATCTTTCCGGGGATCATCCAATTGGCCAAATCACCCTGCTCCGAAACCTCCATGCCGCCAAGGATAGCCAAATCGATATGCCCGCCTCTTATCATTGCGAATGACTCAGCGCTGTCAAAATAGGAAGCGCCCGTCACTTCAGTGATTGTTTCCTTTCCTGCATTGATCAAATCCGCGTCTTCCGTTCCTTCCAGAGGATACGGGCCGATCCCGAGCAAGCCGTTTTCTGACTGAAGCATGACGTGAACGCCATCGGGTATCTCATTTGCGACAAGCGTCGGCATTCCAATCCCAAGATTGACGTTCATGCCATCCTTGATTTCTAGTACAGCCCGTTTGACCATTCGTTTTCTCGCTTCCTTCATTTCGCACCACCCTTTCCCGCCGCTTGCTGAACGGTTCGCTTTTCAATCCGTTTTTCATGGCTCGCGCCAAGCACCACATGCTGTACGTAAATTCCCGGTGTGTGGATGTGATCTGGATCGAGCTCTCCCGCTTCCACGATTTCTTCCGCCTCAGCAATCGTGATCTTGCCTGCCATGGCGGCAACAGGGTTGAAATTTCTCGCCGTTTTCCGAAAGACCAAATTCCCCATAGTATCCGCTTTCCACGCTTTGACGATCGCCACATCGCCGGCAATGCCTCTCTCCAGCACATACGTCCGGCCGCCGAATGTTTTATGTTCTTTTCCCTCGGCTATTGAAGTGCCAACGCCTGTCGCCGTGTAAAATCCCGGTATGCCCGCGCCGCCTGCACGAATTCTCTCAGCCAGTGTTCCTTGGGGAACAAGCTCGACCTCAAGCTCTCCGCTTAAAAACTGCCCCTCAAAAATTTTATTTTCGCCGACATAAGATGCAATCATTTTCTTGATTTGCCTATTAGCCAAAAGCAAACCGAGCCCCCAGTCATCGACTCCGCAATTGTTGCTGACAACGGTTAAATCCTTTGCTCCCTGATCTCTTATCGCCAAAATGAGCTGTTCAGGAATGCCACATAGCCCGAATCCTCCTGCGATCAGCGTATCTCCATCATGAATCAGTTCCGCAGCTTCCTTACTTGATGACAACACTTTTCCCATATTGATACCCCTTTCGTTTTCTCCTACACTAGACCCGTCAGGCTGTAAATCGCGATCACGGCAAATACGGCTGCCGTTTTGATAAGTGTGATCGCAAAAATATCCCGATACGATTGCCGGTGAGTCAGTCCCGTCACGGCCAGAAGCGTGATGACAGCGCCATTATGCGGCAGCGTATCCATGCCTCCTGATGCCATCGAAATGACCCGATGCATCACTTCCGGCGGAATGTTGTAAGCCTGAATCGCCTGCAAGTATTGATCCGACATCGCGCTTAACGCAATGCCCATACCTCCTGAAGCCGACCCTGTGATCCCTGCCAGCGCAGTTGTCGTGACGGCCCCTTTTACAAGCGGATCGGTAAAGGTGTGCGAAATTCCGCTGCTCAGCTTGTGAAATCCCGGCAGCGCGGCGATAACGCCGCCGAAACCATACTCGGCACCCGTATTCATAGATGCCAGCAAGGCGCCGCCGATCCCTTCATTCAGCCCTTCCTTCATTCGGGCAAACACTCTTCTCCAATCAAATAAAATCGTTGTGATGATGCCAATTACCAGAGCGAGCTCCACCGACCAAATGGCAGCTGCTGAAGAAATATCAAGCTTGCCGAACTCCTTTAATCCTATCGATGAAAAATCAAATCCATTCGGATACCACTTGGGGAGGTATATGGTGAAACATTTATTCATTGCACCTACGAGTATTAGCGGGACAAAGGCAAGCGCATGCTGCATCAGGTTTTTGTCCCGTTCGGCCGCGGGCTCAGACGATTCAAGAGCAGCAGAATTCTCCGAATCAAAACCGCCGTAGCCTTCCCCGGATGCCTGGGCTTTTTTCCGCCTCGATTCCAAATAGAGCATGCCCGCTGCCAGCACAATCACTGCGCCGAACAAGCCAAGCCAAGGAGCAGCATAAATGTCTGTTTTGAAGAACGTCGTCGGGATGACATTTTGAATTTGCGGCGTCCCCGGAAGTGCGTCCATCGTAAACGTAAAAGCCCCTAAAGCAATCGTGCCCGGGATGAGGCGTTTCGGTATGTTTGCTTCTCGAAACAGGTTTTTCGCAAACGGATATACGGCAAATACGACAACAAACAGGCTGACGCCGCTGTACGTCAAGATAGCGCCCATCAGCACGATTGCAAGTATCGCTCTTTTTGCCCCGACAAGCCTGACAATCGTTTTCGCAATGGATGCCGCAAGCCCGGACATTTCAACGACCTTTCCAAAAATCGCACCGAGCAAAAAGACCGGAAAATACAGCTTAATAAAACCCGCCATCTTCTCCATAAAAATTGATGAGAAAAAAGGAAGCACATGGCTTGGATCGGTCAGCAGCACCGCGAATAACGCGCAAATCGGCGCAAATAATATGACAGAAAATCCCCGATACGCCGTAAACATCAGCAAGCCTAACGCCAATAGAATAATGATCAGTTCCACACACATCCTCCATTTCCACGGATGGGAAAGCGTTTACAAAAGACTCTCCTCATCGGCCGGTTCCTTCCCCTTTTCCATATGTACGAGAAACGTGGGCCAACTATTCCGATTAAAAAAAGGAAAGCCCCCCTTTTTCGGAGCTTTCCTCTGCCATTCATTTCATTCCTATTAGGATATCGACATCAACGGTAATATCAGCTGATTTCATCTCTTTCAGCAGGCTGACTCTGTCTTCCGGCGCAGACCAGGCGAGCGGCGTCATCTTAAGGAGCCAATGTATCGCTTGCCGGTCAAGCGTTTTGACATAGCGCAGCCTCATATGACGGCTGTGTTCAACATTCGCTGTAAAACGCTCAACAGCTGCCGTATTGGAATACGTACGCCTTGGTGAAGCAGTATATAAAAATTGCCTTAATTCTATTAAATAATCTTTTCTCGGCACTACTTTTATGAGCATGCCATCATCCTTCAGCAGCCTATGAAACTCTGCGTAATTGGACGGAGAAAAAATCGACAGGACAACATCGAATTGGCGGTCATGAAAGGGAGCACGCGCCACATCGGCAACCGCCCACATCTGGTCTTTGAATGTCTTAGAAGCTTTTACAATCCCATCCTTCGAAAGATCGATGCCGGCTCCCGTCGCTGTTCTTCCTGCATAATCAAACCCGCAAAGCGCATTCAAATGAGAACCCTCACCGCACCCGCTATCCAAGATGGTGAATGACTCTTGACCAGATTTAAGATATCTGATGAGATCTGCAATCGCATTATGGAGCGGTTCAAAAAACCGGCATTCCCCAATTAGCCTGCTCCTCGCCTCAAAAAGTCCGGCATCGTACCCAGTTTTGGCCGGCTTCGCCAGGAAGTTCACGTATCCGTGCCGAGATATATCAAATGTGTGGCCTCGTTCTGTACAAATCAAGCTTTTTCCCAAAGCAGCATCTATGGAAGAACCGCATAGCGGGCATCGAAACATGCTGACATCAGCTGTTCGTTTCATGATAAAAAACACCTCATTCATTCATTTTTAGATAAATGAAAAAGGCATAGACAAATAAACCTGGGCCCATCTCAAAAATTGGCCAGGCCTGGCAGATTGTCTATACCTGTCATTATCTATAACGAATGAATTGGATAATCATGAAAAAAAACTCCCTTTTTGCTGTATGGGTTTCCCCATTTACATCATACAACAAACCTCAAGGAGCGGAAACCATATATAAAAGAAAAAAAGCGCTATCAAAATCATATCAACATAGCAATCCAACATGTTTTTCCTTTATTTTCTCAAATTCAAAATATAAATTTTATTATTGTGAAAATAGTTAAAAAGGTTGATTTTCAAAAAGTGAAAGGATAAAATACTGCTATCATCTTAGAAATAGACATTCTTGTATATGATCAGTAATATGGTCTGATTGTTTCTACCTAGTAACCGTAAAAAACTAGACTACAAGAAAGTTTGAATAAATTTGAACGAGTTGAAAAGGACAAGTTCTTTTCTGTTTGCTCTTATTTTTCACACTTTCTGCACTTCCAGAATTTGTGAAGGATAAGAGCTTTTTTTGTTTCCATAATAAACCTCATAGGAGTTGCTATCATGTACTTTTTATTAAACCTTGTTGGTCTCATTGTGATTATGGCAGTTGTATTCCTATGTTCTCCGCAGAAAAAGAAAATCAAGTGGCGCCCGATCATTACGTTAATTGTTCTGGAATTGCTGATTACTTGGTTTATGCTGGGAACAAAAGTCGGGAGCTGGGCCATCGGTAAAATCGGTGATTTCTTCACTTGGCTGATTGCTTGCGCCAGTGACGGTATCGCCTTTGCTTTCCCATCAGTGATGGCGAATGAAACTGTAGACTTTTTCTTTAGTGCACTTCTTCCAATTATCTTTATCGTCACATTCTTTGATATTTTAACATATTTCGGCATTTTGCCTTGGCTGATTGATAAAATCGGCTGGGTGATTTCAAAGGCTTCCCGCTTGCCGAAATTAGAAAGCTTTTTCTCTATTCAAATGATGTTCCTGGGGAATACTGAAGCACTTGCGGTCATCCGCCAGCAGCTTACGGTATTAAATAACAACCGCTTGCTTACATTCGGCTTAATGAGCATGAGCAGCATCAGCGGATCCATTATTGGATCTTACCTGTCAATGGTGCCGGCGACATACGTGTTTACAGCGATTCCTTTGAACTGCTTAAACGCGCTGATTATCGCAAACCTGCTGAACCCTGTTCATGTGCCGGAGGATGAAGATATCATCTATACACCGCCTAAAGAAGAAAAGAAAGACTTTTTCTCTACGATTTCTAACAGTATGCTTGTCGGCATGAACATGGTTATCGTTATTTTGGCAATGGTGATCGGATATGTTGCATTAACGTCAGCAGTCAATGGCATTCTTGGCGTTTTCGTACACGGACTGACCATCCAGACAATTTTTGCTTATCTCTTCAGTCCGTTCGCATTCCTGCTTGGGCTGCCGGTACATGATGCGATGTATGTCGCTCAGCTGATGGGAATGAAATTGGCAACGAACGAGTTTGTTGCGATGCTTGACTTGAAAGAAAATCTCAAATCACTTCCGCCTCACACAGTTGCGGTGGCGACGACATTCCTGACATCATTTGCCAACTTCAGTACAGTCGGCATGATTTACGGTACGTACAACTCGATCCTTGACGGCGAAAAGTCAACGGTTATCGGGAAAAACGTTTGGAAATTGCTTGTCAGCGGAATTGCAGTCTCTTTACTAAGTGCTGCGATTGTCGGCCTGTTTGTATGGTAGAAACATTGAGCCATATCCCTTTGCGGATATGGCTCTTTTGATTATTGATAAATAGAGGAAGGCACCTGCACATCCCGGATTCCGGCTGCATAAGGTCCCAAGTCATACTGGCCGAAGACGATGGCGATTCCGTTTTTCGTAAAGTAAAACGTTGTGTCTTGGTTAAGGGTAATATCCTCTTTCTTTACGTCCGGAAAAAACAGCGTGTCATGTTTTTTGATATAGCTGTATAGGTAATCTTTCGTTTTGCTGACTTTTGTTTTGGTATTCAGAATCTGATTCAGTGTCACCCGCTTTTGTGTTTTCAAGTCATAGTTGAAGGACTGAACAGACGTTAAACCATGGGCGCCGCCTGAATAGATATAATTGAGTGTTTGAATGCTGAGCTTGCCCACCGCATTGTATTTGACGCTGAAGGATGTTTGATATTCCGCTTTGAATCCCTGCTGTTCGCCTGCTTTTTTGTTTTTCAGGTATTCCTGATACGATTGTTCAATGTAGGCTTTCAGCTCTTGATTGATTTTCTTTTCAAACGCGGCATTTCCGATGTCATGCACCTGTGGATACCTTAATTCCTTGATTTTTTTGTACGTATGGCTGCTGACAGTCGGTGATTTTCCTTGAACCGCTTTTAAAGATGGGGCCGCGTATGCCAATACAGAAAAAAGCAAAACTGCAATCCCCGCGGCTTTCAGCATGTGATTCCACTTCATACGATCTCCTCCTTTGATATCGTTGTTTATCATTCCCTTTTTTAAGCAATACACACTTTTATAGACTGATAAAATCAATAGAAGTTTCTAGGTCTAACAGCTCGATTTTCCCATTAAAAAAAGAGACAACATATGTCTCCTTTTTATTGTTTACGTGCAGCAATGGCTTCGTGAACTGCTTGAGCCAAATCTATATTTCCAAACATCTCTAATACCGCAATGACGGTCTGGTCCGGAATGTGCTCTGATTCGTGTTTCGGCACGACCAGTTCATCCATGGTTTTTTTCAAACTTTCATTGAGCTTTTGCTGCGGATACGCTTTGGCGTACAGCTCCAGCGGATCAAGGTCATGGTTCACGCACCATTGGGCAAACACCAAAATCATCATATTTTCATCGCGTTCGTAAGCTTCAGCGAGCTGTTTTTCG
This sequence comes from Bacillus rugosus, assembly GCF_023238245.1. NCBI lineage: Bacteria > Bacillati > Bacillota > Bacilli > Caryophanales > Bacillaceae > Bacillus > Bacillus rugosus. The sequence goes on from NZ_CP096590.1 coordinate 3,925,466, forward strand.
TTCATTTGTCATGCTCCTTATGAAAAGTATCTTCCTTTAAGATACAGGAGCGGATCAAATTCGTCTATCCCAATGGCGGTGAGCGGCGACCGCCTCGATAAACGCCTTGCTGAAGGCGGTATAGTCAGCTTCATCTTTAGCAGTCACGATGCCCGGACCCTCTGTTGTTCCGACAGCTGCTTGAAGAAGATCAATTCCTTCATTTGCCGCGCCGATCGCCTTATAGTGATTGTATGCTTCTCTGATAAATGCCATCGCTTGTTTGTTGTCCTTTACCTCTGGTCCTCCTGCGGCATAGACGGCATCATACAGAACAGAATCTGCCGTCAGGAACGTGCCGCCGGCCTCAAGCTGCTGTCCTGTGCCGCTAGTGATGTACCCCAGCGTTGGGCTGATGATATCCGCTGTGATCTCTTCATGCTTTAAGGCGTCCAGCACTGTTTGCAGCTCTTTTTCATCAAATCCGTTTCCGGCGAGAACAGCGACTTTTCTCGTTGACGCTGTTTTCACTGTACGGGCCTGGCTTAACGCAGGTGAGGCAAGAATTTCTTTTGATGCTTTTCGTTTCGCCGGCGGCGCCACACCTACTCCCTTGGCGATTTCTTCCGCTAAGCCTGCATCCACATTACTGAAAACGTCAACGACCTGCCGCTGTACGTCCTTGTTTTTGACCTTTCCGACCTCGAAGCAGAAGGCAGAAATGATGTGCTGTTTTTCGACAGGAGACATGCTGTTCCAGAAAAGCTTCGCCTGTGAGTAATAATCGTTGAAGCTGTCGCTCCGCTGACGGATTTTTTTGCCCTCGACTTTCTCCTGATAGTGGACGTAGCCGCCTTCTTCAGCTGTCGCAGGCGACGGGTCATTGTTCTGCAGAGAATTTTTATGATAGGCGACCGGCCCCTTATTGATGGTCATCCGGTGATAGCCGTCGTATTGGTTGTTATGGAACGGACATACCGGCCGGTTAATCGGAATCTCATGGAAGTTCGGTCCTCCAAGACGAATGAGCTGTGTGTCTGTATAAGAAAAAAGCCGTCCCTGCAACAGCGGATCATTTGTAAAATCGATGCCCGGCACGACATTTCCCGGATGGAATGCGACTTGTTCCGTTTCAGCAAATACATTATCCTGGTTGCGATTCAGCGTCATTTTCCCAATGATTTTCACCGGTACAAGCTCTTCCGGCCACAGCTTGGTCGGATCAAGAATATCAAAATCAAATTTGAATTCATCTTCTTCATCAATCATCTGTACGCCGAGCTCATATTCGACCGTGCCGCCGTTTTCAATCGTTTCCCACAGGTCGCGGCGGTGGAAATCAGGATCTTTCCCGGCAATTTTCTGCGCTTCATCCCATACGAGAGAATGCACGCCAAGCACCGGCTTCCAGTGGAATTTCACAAAACGCGCCTTACCTTGTTCATTCACAAAACGAAACGTGTGAACACCGAAGCCCTCCATCATTCTATAGCTGCGCGGGATGCCTCTGTCCGACATCGTCCACATCACCATATGTGCCGACTCAGGATTATTGGCGACAAAATCCCAAAACGTATCATGAGCGGTCGCGGCCTGAGGCATTTCATTGTGAGGTTCAGGCTTAAACGCGTGAACCAGATCCGGGAATTTGATCGCGTCCTGAATGAAAAATACCGGGATGTTATTTCCCACAAGATCATAGTTTCCCTCTTCAGTATAAAACTTTGTCGCAAAGCCTCTGGCATCCCTCACCGTGTCTGCGGAGCCTTTAGAACCCGCGACTGTCGAAAAACGGACAAATACCGGCGTCTTCACTGAAGGGTCCTGAAGAAATTTGGCCCGTGTATACTCGGTCATCGGCTCGTAAACCTGAAAAAAGCCATGCACGCCATATCCGCGCGCATGCACAACACGCTCCGGAATCCTCTCATGGTCAAAGTGCGTCATTTTCTCCCGGAAGTGAAAATCCTCCATCAGCGTCGGGCCGCGAACTCCGGCTTTTAAAGAGTGTTCATCTTCCGATACTCGCACGCCTTGGTTTGTCGTCATTTTCTTCCCACTGTTATCGGCCCTGTACTGCTCAAGCTGCTCGTCCTTTGAGTGTTCATTTACACGTTTGTTTTGATCATCACTCATGTCTGTTCCCCCTTTTTAAAACGAAACATTCTACAGCACATTTACCCTTAGCATTCTTCATATAAACTGCTAATCCGCTTAATAGGATTTTAGGTCTACATATCAAGATGAGGACATACATATTTGAAATAAGCCTTCTACTCAGAAAGAAAAAGTGGGAGCGCTTACCTAGAATGCACTGTTGAATAGGGGAGGTCATATTGTGCTTGCCATACTCGGTTTTGTGATGATTATTGTCTTTATGTACCTTATTATGTCTAACCGGCTTTCTGCTCTTATTGCCTTGATTGTTGTTCCTGTTGTGTTTGCCCTGATCAGCGGATTTGGCAAAGATCTTGGCGAGATGATGATTCAGGGCGTTACAGACCTCGCTCCTACCGGTATCATGCTGTTATTCGCCATTTTGTACTTCGGCATTATGATTGACTCAGGTTTGTTTGATCCTCTCATTGCCAAAATTTTATCACTTGTCAAAGGAGATCCGTTAAAAATCGCCGTCGGTACAGCAGTTCTGACGATGACCATTTCGCTGGACGGAGATGGGACAACAACCTATATGATTACCATTGCGGCGATGCTACCTCTGTACAAAAGGCTCGGCATGAATCGTTTGGTGTTAGCGGGAATTGCGATGCTCGGTTCTGGGGTGATGAACATTATTCCGTGGGGCGGGCCGACGGCGAGGGTTTTGGCTTCCTTAAAATTGGACACGTCAGAGGTATTCACGCCGCTGATTCCCGCTATGGTCGCCGGCATTCTCTGGGTGATCGCCGTTGCTTATATCCTCGGAAAAAAAGAGCGGAAGCGTCTCGGCGTCATTTCGATTGAACACGCACCGTCTTCCGATCCGGATGTTGCGCCGCTCAAGCGTCCCGCCCTCCAATGGTTTAATCTGCTGCTGACTGTGGCTCTGATGGCCGCTCTGATCACCAGCCTGCTGCCGCTAGCTGTTCTTTTTATGACCGCATTCGCCATCGCCTTAATGGTAAACTATCCAAATGTCAAAGAGCAGCAGAAACGGATCTCGGCGCATGCAGGAAATGCGTTAAACGTTGTCTCGATGGTGTTTGCGGCAGGCATTTTCACAGGCATTCTCTCTGGCACAAAAATGGTGGATGCGATGGCACATTCTCTCGTTTCACTTATCCCTGACGCCATGGGTCCGCACCTGCCGTTGATCACAGCCATCGTCAGCATGCCATTCACCTTTTTCATGTCAAATGACGCCTTTTACTTCGGTGTCCTTCCCATCATCGCAGAAGCCGCTTCCGCTTACGGAATAGATGCCGCTGAAATCGGAAGAGCCTCCTTGCTGGGCCAGCCGGTGCACCTGCTCAGCCCGCTTGTGCCCTCCACCTATCTATTGGTCGGAATGGCAGGCGTCAGCTTTGGTGACCATCAAAAATTCACCATTAAATTGGCCGTGGGGACAACGATTGTCATGACGATTGCAGCGCTTTTGATTGGGATTATTTCGTTTTAACGAGAAGGGATTTCCGCTAGCGGAAATCCCTTTGTTCTGTATAATCCGAAAAGCCTAGATCATACTATGGAAAAACCAACACAAAAAGGTGATTGCATGAATTTTGCTTGGGAAGCACTCATTTTAATTATATCCGGGATCATATTGCTCAGAATATCAGGGAGAAAGTCAATCTCTCAAATGACGTTAGCACAAACTGTGGTTATGATTTCAATTGGAACAATTATTGTCCAGCCGATTATAGAGACAAGTTTATGGAAAACCCTTGTGGCAGCCAGTATTTTTACTGTGGCGCTAATACTCATGGAATGGTTCCAGGTGAAGGCCAATTGGATGGAAAAGTTCATAACCGGCAAAGCAAAATTAGTCGTTGAAGATGGTAAACTCAATATAGAAAATATGAAAAAATTGAGGCTGACAGTTGACCAGCTTGAAATGCGAATGAGGCTTCACGGAATCACCAGCATAAAGGACATTAAGAATGCAACGATCGAAGCGAACGGCCAATTAGGATTTGAATTGCATGATGACAAGAAGCCGCTAACCATGGGTGATTTTAAGAAAATGATGAATGTTCCTGCTGCAAATACAATGAATCAGCCTGAACCTGATAAGCAAGATAACATTTTTGAGGAGTTAAAAAACACTAATCATTCCGCTGGCAAATTAAAATAAAGGCTATTTCATTGTAATGAAATAGCCCAAGTGAATTCTTATTGAATATACGAAATGACTGGCAAGCTTTCAACGCCTGATGCGTAGTAGTAATTTAAAACACTGAAAAAGTCGATTGCTTTGCCGGTTTTTACATCAACGATTAAAATATGATCACCATAGTTTTGATCATCTGCATCAAGTCTTCTAGGTGTTTTTTTTCCTAACGTATCAAGAAAAGAGTCTTCGTAACCTACCCCTGATTGATACGCTGATACATGATGCATAAACAGAGTCCCTGTATCTAAGTAAACCATCACTGCCGAATTTGAGCTCGCATAACTAGCACGATAAGTAACAGGATCAGAAACGCTTTTCACCTTCACATCGGAAATAGAATGGGTGCGCTGATTATACCCGCCGCCATACGAAAAGTAATATTCTCTTTCCCAGCTTAATGAAGATGTTTTTGTATTGGTATTATACAACAATGTTCCGTTTGCATAGACAGAGCCGTCTGCGTACTCAGCAACAAAAGTTTGCAAATTAGAGGTGATCGACTTCACACTTGTGTAATTTGAAGGGTTTTTTGCGTTTAACTGAATGTTGTATGAATCTCCCAGCGTTCCTTCAGAATAAACCCGGATCATATAATCGCCGGCCGGAAGCTCTTTTAAAAGAACTAAGTTCCCCGCATCCATTACAATATTAGTCGGCTGTGCTTCACCCGTGTCCCAATTGACAACATACAATTTTACATAATACTGACTGTTAGCAGACAAAATCCGTGTGATTAGAGTTCGATCTGACGAAGTGCTGAAAAAATACATATCGTCTGGGTTATTTTCGTTAAGAACAGATGAAGTATCGAATACTTGGTCTTCGGAGTTGTACATGGAAGTTGTATTAAAAACATTCTCATCTGCAGGCTTCTTTACTTTAATGGGTTCTGCTTTTTTATCCTTTTTAAGGCTTCCTGCATCTGCTTGCTTTAAAGAAACATCCTCAATTTCCTTATGGTTTTTCAATGTTTCCTGCTGTTTCATGATTGCTTTCTCTTTTGGCACGCTTTGCGCCGCGGCAGTATTTGAATTCAGACAAAAGCTAAAGGCCACAATCAAGACAGCACACAATAGGGGTAATGAAAATATTTTTTTGTTCTTCATATACAAACTCCTTCCAGATTTTATACTTTACATATCGGCAGGAAGCTTTAACTGGTTTACATTTATTACTCAATGTTCTTAATTTGTATATTTTTAACTACCCTTTCAACACTTCGCCATTTGAAGCAATCAGCTCTTTATACCAATAAAAACTTTTCTTGCGGATCCGGCGCAGATCCTTCAGATCAAATTCATCACGGTTGACGTAAATGAAGCCATAGCGTTTCGAGCAGCCTTGGTGTGTAGAAATCAAGTCAATGGCTGACCATGGAGAGTAGCCAAACACATCGACGCCGTCTGTGATGGCCCACTGAATTTGTTCGATGTGCTGTTTTAGATAATCAATGCGGTAATCATCATTGACCGTATCATTTTCTTCTAATTGATCGAAAGCGCCAAGCCCGTTTTCTGTGATGATCAATGGCAGCTGATAACGGTCATAGATTTCTCTAAGCGTGGAGCGGAAACCGACCGGATCAATCTCCCAGCCGAAGTCATTTTTCTTCAAATGCGGGTTGCTGCTGCCGCGGTAGACACCGTCTTCTCCCGTTTTTAAGTGCTGGTCTCCTCCCCGTGCCACTTCGTCCGATCCATCGCCTTTGCTCGCTGCTGCTGTTTGAGAGGTATAGTAGTTAAAGGCGATAAAATCAGGTTTCGCGGATTGCAGAATCTCCATGTCACCATCTTCAATGATTGGCGTATAGCCTTTTTCTTTCATATAAGCCCACGCCGTCGTATTGTAGCGCCCATGAACTGCCATGTCTAAATAGAGCCAGTTCCGAATCGCATTATAGTTGAAAGCCGCCACAATATCCTCCGGTTTTGAAGACGCCGGATAGATAAGCGCGATATTCGGAGCAGGACCGATCTTTGCGTCCGGCAGCATGTCGTGGCAGAGGTTCATGGCTTTTGCCTGCGCCACCAGCATGTGATGATTTTGCTGATACAGCTCTTTTTTCGGGTTTTTGAGATTCGGGTCAAGTGTGCCTAAAGCGCTGCCATGAAGGATCATCATGTTTTGTTCGTTGATGGTCAGCCAGTACTTGACGCGGTCACCGAAGTGCTCAAACAACACCTTGGCATACCGTTCAAACGCATCGATTGTCGCTCTCTGCGACCAGCCGCCTTTTTTCTGCAAGGCATTCGGCAGATCAAAGTGATACATCGTAACGATTGGTTCAATCTTGTATTTGAGCAGCTCATCAATCAGGTTGCTGTAAAATTCAATTCCCTTGTGGTTGATGTCTCCGTCGCCGTCAGGAATAATCCGCGTCCATGCGATGGAAAACCGGTACGCTTTAAAGCCCATTTCAGCAAACAAGGCAACGTCTACTTTATAGCGATGGTAATGGTCGCTGGCGACTTTAAAATCAGTCGTTCCTTCAGGATAGCTGTCGCGTGCGTCAATCACTGACGGGCCTTTTCCGTCCTCGTTCCACGCGCCCTCAACTTGATAGGCAGAAGTAGATGCGCCCCACAAAAAATTTTCTGGAAATGCTGCAAGTGTTTTATAGTTCATTGTTTGTTCCTCCCATGGTTTTAGATTAAAGAAAAGATTCTTTCCTCTATTTTGACTTGCTTTTGGTCTGTTTGAATGACGTCAGTATATTGATCTGTGTTTGTGATGACGATTGGCGTATTCATATCAAACCCCGCTTTTAGTAAGTCATCCAGGTCAAATTCAGCAAGCAAATCACCTTGTTTAACCGCTTGTCCCTGCACTACTTTAGGATAAAAGTGCTTACCCTCCAGCTTCACCGTATCAAATCCGAGGTGAATGAGGATTTCCGTTTCCTGATCGGTAACCATGCCGAATGCATGGCCCGTCGGGAAAACGGTTGATATTACGCCATCCGCTGGTGCAACGAGTCTGCCTTTTTCCGGTAAAATCGCTATCCCTTTTCCGAGTGTCTCAGATGCAAACACTTTATCCTTCACTTCTGTTAGCGGAACCACTTTTCCTTCTAACGGGCTGCTGATCTCTTCCCGGCGGACTGAGGGTGCAGGTGTTTCGGCTTTGATTTCTGTTTGTTCCGCGGGGTCTTCAAACCCGACAATATACGTGAGGATGATTGATAGAATAAAAGATACCGAGATTCCCAAGATAAAACCGGCAAAGCCCTGTCCGTAGAAAATCGGGATCGTCAATAGTCCGGGTGCGCCAGATGCGATGGCCACGCTGTGAGCCTGTCCGATAATCGCACCGCCAACAGCAGCACTAATGACGCCGCATACAAAAGGTTTTTTCAGCCTGAGCGTCACGCCGTACACGGCCGGTTCTGTAATGCCGAAAATCCCTGTGACAGCGGCGGAACCGGCAAGCGCCTTTAATTTTTTGTTTTTCGTTTTCAGCATGACACCCACAGCAGCTCCCGTTTGTGCAAACACTGCTGCCGCTGTAGCCGGTTTGATCGAATCCTGCCCATTGACCGCAATGTTATTTAAAATGACCGGCACAATCCCCCAGTGAATGCCGAAGATGACAAGAATCTGCCAGAGTGCCGCGATCACAGCGCCGGCCAGCATTGGGTTAAAGCTGAAGATGGCCAGAATCGCAGACGCGATGGCATTTCCCGCGTTTACGCCAACCGGGCCGAATACAATTAATGTGAGCGGCACAATGGTTACCAGACAAATCAGCGGGGTAATGAAGGTTTTCACACTATCATGAATCATCCGGTTCAAAGACTTCTCAACATAACTCATCATTAAGATCGCCAGAATGATCGGTATCACAGTTGACGTATAGTTCATTAACACGACTGGAATACCGAAAAAGTCTGTTTCCGCATTTCCATTCTTCAACTCAATGATCGTTGGATAGATAAGCGCACCCGCAACTGTGACAGAAACAAATAGATTCGCGCCAAATTTCCGGGCAGCGGTAATGGCCAGCAAGAGCGGCAAAAAGTAAAACAGGCTGTCCGCAGCGGCATACAGTATCGTATAAGTGGTTTCCTCTGTTTTGAGCCAGCCGGCATTTGTACATATCATCAGCAGGCCCTTTAAAATTCCCGCGCCCGCCATCACGCCAAGCAAAGGTGTAAAAATGCTCGATACGATATCAACCAGCCGTCCGAACAGATTCCCTTTCTGGGCAGAACGTTCATCACGGTCATCATTCAGCAAATTAGACATTTTTCCAATCTCTTGATACACCTCTGAAATGTGATTGCCGACCACAACTTGAAACTGCCCGCCGCTTTCCACTACAGTTACGACATCATCCAAAGCTTCGATTTTATCTTTATTTGCTTTCGACCGGTCGTTCAGCGTAAAACGCAGGCGTGTCGCACAATGTACAAGGGAACGCACATTTTCTTCCCCGCCAACCAGCTGTAGTATATTTTTTGCCGCCGCTTGAATCCCCATTTTCCTCTCATCCCTTCTGCTAAAAAATAAAAAACCTAAACTACCCCTATCGCAATAGGAACAAGTAGTTTAGGTTTTGCCTGCCTGGCCAGTAACAATCCTATGAAACGCCATCATTCGTTTTTTCTGTAAAACGCCACCATCACCATCCCTCTGAAAAAAATAAAAACCTAAATTACCATCAGCACAGACAGAGATCTTCCGCACTCATTGTAATTTAGGTTTTGCCTGCTTATCAGTAACAATCCTAACATCATCATATGTGAATGTAAGAAAAAACTAACACAAGAAAATGAAAATGTCAACGCTTTCATTATGTTTGTTTGACGACCCTTTCTATGTGAATCGTTAAATACAGCAACTCGTCACTGGTGAGCTTGTGATCATACTCCCGCTCAATGTATGTTTGGATTTTCTTCGTGCATTCATACGCGCGATGGTACTTTCCTTTCACCGTATCCAGCAAAAAATCGTCCTGGCTTTCCATGTATGTGCCGTTAAATAGACGCTGCGCAAAAAACTTTAAATGAGTGACGAACCGATAATAGTGAAGCGATTCTTCGTTGAATTCAATCTTAAAATGGTATTTTACGATACTCAAAATCTCTTGCATGACTTTTGTAATGTTGATGATATTAGGCATCTCTTCGTTTAGCTCGGCATTTACGATATGCAGGGCTATAAAGCCTGCTTCATCCTCCGGCAGAGACACGCCAGTCTTGTTTTTCACCATGTGCAGCGCTTCTTTGCCGATTTCAAATTCGTCTTTGTACAGCCGCTTTGTTTCCCACAGCAAGGCGTTTTTGATATCAAGCCCTTTCTGATTGCGCTGGATGGCAAAGTTAATATGATCGGTCAGTGACACATAGATGCTGTCGTTGAGCTTTTTGCCGAGCTGTAATTTCGCATAGCTGATAATCTCTTCAGATACTTCCATACACTCGATCGGTATATCATACAAAAGGGTTTTGAATTTTTCAGATACATCCTTGTTATCGAGCGTGAACACCTTTTCAATGCGAGCTTCATCGACATCATCTCCAGACTTTTTCTGGAACGCGAGCCCCCTGCCCATGATGACCAATTCTTTTCCCTGCTCATTGACCACGCTGATCACATTATTGTTGATCACCTTCGCAATTTTCATGACATGTCCCTCCAATCAACTAAGAACAGACTATACCTTGATTGTACATTCTTTTTGTACTAGGTCAATATCATCAGGGAAAGACGGGAACAGGTCAATTCAATTCACTCAGCACCGGCTGCCCGGGCTGTTTTTGAAGCAGCGCCTCCAGATGGCGTTCAAATGATGCCTTGTCAACTTTCTGCTTTTTGACAATGCTGTTCATGATTTTGACGCTTTCGGCGCTGTATTGTGTATATTGTTTTTTCAACTGATCCAGCTGCTGTCTTGTCTTATTTGCGTTTTTTGGTGTGACTCGGCTGATGAGTTTGATCATACGTTCTGTGACCTCAAAAAAAGCGGCTCTATTTTCTTTAAGCTGCTGCATTTCATTGCGGCTCATTTCTTGATTGCGGGTTTTTTGAAGCAAAGCGAATGCCTCGCTGTTTTGTTTTTTGAGCTGTTTATTTTCAAATTGAATCGATTCAAGGTTCTCCTTCGCAATGTCTGCTTCTTCTTCAGTCATGCTGCTCCGTACGAAGTATTCAGGATTGCCGATTCCATAATCAAATACTTCGCTTACACGCATCATGGAGCTGAAAACAATGGCCAGCTGCATATCGCTTGGAAGGGTCCGAAAGTCCTGCTTTTTCTTATTGCTCATCGGTTTGGCTGCGGTTTGTTTTACCGTCTTTTGATCACGGTCTGCAAATGTCTGAGTTTCACTTTCGCATGCGCTCATCGCGAGAACTGTGACCAGCAGGCTTATACATAAGCCTATTCGCCTCATGCTCTGTCTCCTCTCTGCTGCACCTCTACTGGAAAATTCGTCAAAATATAGATAAATGGTACCAGATACACCCATACCTAGCAATAAATCAAAAGTATGATTCGCAGCAAAAAAACATAAACATTTTGTAAAAATTGACGTTGATCCCATTCTTTTCAGGCCTATTTCTCGTACAATAGAAGTATCGTTACCGGAGGAGGGCGCTGATGATGAAACGTTTTACGAAACAAGAAAACAGCTGGGTGTTATATGACTGGGCAAATTCTGCTTACTCGATTGTCGTAACCACCGCGGTGTTTCCGTTATTTTATAAATCAGCAGTTGCAGAAAGCGGTGTCAGCGCTGCCCAATCGACTGCCTATTTGGGTTATACCATTGCGATTTCAACGTTTATTCTCGCCATGCTCGGGCCGATTTTAGGCACGATCGCCGACTATGAAGGATGCAAGAAAAAGTTCTTCGGTTTCTTTGTGTCAGCCGGTGTCGCCAGCACCGCGATGCTCGCCTTTATCCCGAGTGAACATTGGCTGCTTTTGTTGCTGATTTATACGATATCGGCTATCGGTTTTTCCGGCGCCAACGTGTTTTATGATGCCTTTCTCGTTGACGTCACTTCAGAAAAACGGATGAATATCGTCTCTGCACGGGGTTTTGGCTTAGGCTACATAGGAAGCACGATTCCATTTATCATCAGCATTGCTGTCATCCTGCTTGCACAAGCAGAAACGATTCCGATGTCTGTATCGGCCGCAAGCCAGCTGTCCTTTTTCATAACGGCTGCCTGGTGGGGGCTGTTTACCATCCCGATGCTGAAACATGTCCATCAGCGCTATTACATCAAAAGAGAACCTCATATTGTCATCAACAGCTTTAAGCGGCTTGGCCAAACGATGAAACGGATTAGGCAATACCGGGCGCTGTTCCTCTTTTTGCTTGCGTATTTCTTTTATATCGATGGAGTCGGCACGATTATTACGATGTCGACATCCTATGGATCTGATTTAGGGATCAGCCCCACAAGCCTCCTGATCATCTTGTTTGTCACCCAGGTCGTCGCCGCGCCGTTTTCCATTGTATACGGAAAACTGGCAGAACGCTTTACGGGAAAAACAATGCTGTACGTTGGGATTGTTATTTATATGATTGTCTGCGTGTACGCCTATTTTCTGGAGACAACGCTTGATTTCTGGATACTGGCCATGCTTGTCGCCACCTCGCAGGGCGGCATTCAAGCCCTCAGCCGTTCATATTTCGCCAAGCTGGTGCCAAAGCGCCACGCCAATGAATTCTTCGGCTTCTACAACATTTTCGGGAAATTCGCCTCGATTATGGGGCCGCTGCTCATCGCCGTTACTGCCCAGCTGACAGGGAAATCCTCGACTGCGGTGTTCAGCCTGATCATTTTGTTTGTGATCGGAATCGTCATCCTCGCCTTTGTGCCGGAAGAGAACTGTGCCGATGTCAGCCAGCATCAAAATGACCTGCCCCTTTAACCGGGAGCAGGTCATTTCATCATTTATTCGCTTTATTCACCTTGAGTTTTTTCCCTTTGACGGTTGTATTCTTCATTGCTTTGAGAACATGAGGGCCTTTTCCGTTTAAAATTTCCACGTAAGAGGCGTTGTCCATGATCGTGATAATGCCGATGTCATCAGCTGACACACCATCAATTTTGGCAATCGTCCCTACAAAATCAACGGCTCTGATTTTCTTTTTCTTTCCGCCGTTAAAATACAGTTTCATAATGTCTTTATTCAGCTCTTCGCTTTTGTCCTTTTTGAATTCCGGACGGTCATTCAATTTAGATAGAAATTCAGGTTTCTTCTTTTCCACTTCTTCTTGAGAAGGGGCTTCTATGTTTTGAATCTCAAACCCGATATATTCTTCAATGTCAGCTAAAAACCTTTTTTCGAAGGCTGTGACAAACGAAATGGCCTTTCCTTTGTTCCCTGCGCGCCCCGTCCGGCCCGTGCGGTGGACGTAGCTTTCCTTTTCAAGCGGCAGATCATAGTTAATGACAAGGGAGATATTTTCAATATCAATCCCGCGCGCGGCGACATCTGTCGCGACTAGGTACCGGTACTCGCCTCGTTTAAATTCATTCATGACGTCGAAGCGGTCTTCCTGAATCATTCCGCCGTGAATTTTATCGCATGGATATCCTAAGTCATCCAATTCATCGGTCAGCTGATTGACGTGCTCTTTCGTTCGGCAGAAAATGATGCAGCTGTCGGGATTCTCGGTTATCAGCACATCTTTCAGCAAAGAAAACTTATTCTCTTCTCTTACTTGAATCACCGCATGTTCAATATTCCTTGTGGTGAGGCCGGCCGCTTTGATTTCGATATGCTCCGGGTTTTGCATATATTGACGGCTCAATTTCTCAATATCCTCCGGCAGCGTCGCTGAAAACAGCATCGTCGTGCGCTCAACCGGAAGATGCTTGATAATCGCCTCCACCTGCTCGATAAAGCCCATATTCAGCATCTCATCCGCCTCATCAATGATTAAATAGGAAAGACGGTCTAACGGCAGCGTGCCCTTTTCGATATGATCCAGAACGCGGCCTGGCGTACCGACAACGATATGGCTTTTTTGCTTCAGCTCGGCTTTTTGTTTATCAAAAGATGATTTTCCAAACACGGCTGTCGCTTTGATTCGTTTAAATCGTCCGATGTTCGTGATATCCTCTTTTACTTGCACCGCAAGCTCACGGGTCGGAGTTAAAATAAGCGCCTGCGGCTTGTTTTCATCCCAATCCGCCAGCTCACAGAGAGGAATCCCAAACGAAGCCGTTTTCCCGCTTCCCGTCTGTGATTTGACGACAAGATCCTTTCGTTCAAGGGCAGCAGGGATCACGCTCTGCTGCACCTTGGTCGGTTCTGTATATCCCAGTCCTTCTAATGCTCGTAAAATGTCATGACTGATTTGATAGTTTTTAAAATGACTCATGTATAAACTCCTGTCTCTTGCAGATGTTCTCATTATACGCTAATTCACGCAGGCATATGTGTTTTGTCGAAAAATGACGTATTAAAATCCTTCAATTCCCTGACGTTTCAACTCCTGAACGGCTAACCGCGCCAGTGCGTCAGCCCCCGCGCGGTTTGGATGCAGCGTATCTCCATCCATATATAGCGCCAGTGTTTTTTCAGGGCCGATTGATGTAAAGTAAGCCGAGCTGAGGACATTTAAGTCAATGAGGTGCGTTTTCTCCTCTTCGGCCAAAGCCAAAATAGAAGCCCTGTACCATCGGTTTACAGACGAATGGATGCCTTCAGATGTAAAGTCGGTCGCCCGGCCCTGAGGTGTTGATAGGATGACCTCCGCACCCTTTGCTTTCACCTGGCGGATCATATCACGCATAATCTCCTTAAATTCCGCTTCAGATTCATTATGCTTCGGATTTGTGTCATTAATGCCCAGCTGCAAGATAAAATAATCACCCGGTTTGATGTACTTCAAGATCGCCTCGAGCTGACCGTCATTTCGAAACCCTCTCGCGATCTGCCCGCCAGACGCCATGTTTCTCACTTGAAAGGTGTGTTTGTCAATATAGTGAGGCAGCATCTGCCCCCAGCCCGCCTGCTTGCTGCTGTTGAGCGGATAATAATTGCACACCGTCGAATCGCCGCCGACATAAATGGTTCGGTTCGTCACCGGCTGATCAGACAACTTCTTGATCTTCAGGGCGCTGAGCGTAAAAGCGGTACCCGCCTTGCCTTCTGTCACCAGCAGATTCAGCTGCCCGTCGGTGACAGGAATTTGAAACGTATCCTCCGCACCGTCTCCCGTCATATTGATGACCTGAAACACCCCCTCCGCCGCCACACTTGCCCTCGCCGTATTGCCAAGCGTCACCTTCACCTCATAAAGACCCTTCGGAAGATCCACGTTAAACGTGTTGTCGCTTTTCGTCCCATACGCCAAAAACTGAACCGCATCACTTTTCACACCAGTCCCGGACGCCGCCACATCCTTCATATTCTCCGGTGTCTGAAAACCGTAGCCCTTTGACCGGTCATACCGATCAGACGCCCTGACGCCAATATAATCAGGCTCCATTGAACCGCTTCCAAAGTCAAACTGATATACCTTCGGCTCTGACGCCTTCACACTCTCAATCCCGCCAAAACACATCATTAACATCATCATAAAAACCGCTGCCATCCATTTTTTCATCAAGACTCCCCCTCTATGAAAACGTATACATTAATGCATACTCGGTGATTGTTTCTTTATGATGACTGAAGGGAGAAAAAAATTGCGTTGACAAACAAAAAGGAAGATTTTATTATATCAATAAGTGATATACCATTAGTTGATATAAGAAATGAGGTGACCGCTTGCCAAAGCAGCGTCCGCAGGAAATGGATCAGCTTACCGATCCAGCCTATTATATTGTCTTAACCTTGCTGGAGCCAAAACACGGATATTCGATCATGCAGGAGATTGAGGACATGACCGATGACTCCTTTACGATCGGTCCGGCTACCTTATATACATTGTTAAAGAAATTACTGCAAGAAGAGATCATTGAGCTAGTCAACAATGACAACCCGCGCCGCAAAGTGTACCAAACCACCTTGCACGGCCAAGAACTACTCAAAAAAGAAATTCAGCGCAGAATAGTGATGGCTGAACACGGCGAACGCGCTTTTCAGCAATTGAAAGGGGATTCATCATGAAACAGAAAAAATATATGATGTCCGAAGGCTTGGCTTTTTCAGAAGAAAAAGATATGAAGAAACTCAGTGATATGGCCAGCAAAGGCTGGTTGCTCGATTCATTTGCGGTTATGGGGTATAAGCTTAGAAAAGCTGAGCCGCGGAAATTGATCTACAGTATTGATTATCATGATATTGAGGAAGAAAGTTTGGCGGAATACACTGAGATGTTTGAAGCGGCCGGATGGGAGCGTGTTTGCTCTTCACAAGGTATGCATATCTTTTCGGCTGAGCCCGGGACTTCACCGATATACAGTGATCAATCTACCATGAGAGAGAAATATAAAAGAAGCGAAAAAGACGTTCGAAACGTCACCTGCACCTTGAGTTTCCTGACTCTCTTGTCCATTACACTCCATTATGTAACCGGATTATCAAATTGGGTGCCTTTGTTTTTTCTGATTGTGACTATCCCGTTTCTCGTGACATATGCGGCAACAAAAGCAAGAACGCTTGGAAAGTGGGGAAAATCAGTGTGACTTCTTGTCACACTTGATTAGATCCCACCCTCCGCAATAGAAACTCATCTGGCCTTCTTGATCATACACATAATAACGGAGTCTTTCCCATTGATCGTCAGTCGGTTCAATCTCCAACTCAACCGCATCGATGGATTCAAGGTCATCCAGCTTTGATGCACTAATGTTTTCAAACCGCAAATGAATGTCACAGGTTTGAGCTGATAGTTTTAATTCAAACACAGGAATATGAATATAACGATCATCTGCTTTCATATAGAAAGAAAACTCGTTTAATGTAAATGGACCTGTATCCGCATCAGAAAGATGCTGTTTCAATTTCTCGTATTGTATGATATTCAAGTGAATTCCCCCTATTATTAGTTACCTCCAACCATATAGATCTCCGCAGCATCGTATTCAAACCACATGATCCGTTCGCCTGAGTCCGTTAGGCACTGGAGTTTGCCTTCGGAAAAATAGTTTTTATCCGGTTGAGGATCAGTGATCAGAAAAACATCATCATTGATGGAAGCTAGCAGAAAGAGAAAATCTGCAATGCCCCGGCCTGTTTCATGTACTACGCATTGGAAATGAAATTGCCTTTTCGCCAGCTTCGTCACTTTATAAGCATAGCCTTTGAAAAACTCTGACAGGTCTTCTATAAATGAACCACCCGTTATCACCTGTATCATGATTCGCTCACAGGCAAGCCCTTGCCAAAAACGATTAAAAGACTCAGCATCTTCAAGTTCGCATGACATAACGGTTTGGTCAGGCTTAAGCTCGATCATGTCCAAATTGCCAATACTGCTTATAGAGGTTTTTTCCATAAAATTCTCCTTATCAGTTGGATAGCGCAGCGCAAATCTCTTGTCTGACTTGCTCATACAAGAGAATGTGATGATACAAATCAGTATCGTTTTTGATCATATCCGGCGGGATGACAGGATACAGCTCAAAAAAACTTTTCTCCAACGAACGCCGCTGATGCTGGGGCATCCTTTTATTCGCCAGCACATAACCCAAACTGCCAGCAACAAGCATAAAAAACTCATAGATTTCCGCTTCAAAGCCATACAATTCATCAGGGTACGGCTTTTCTTCAAGCTCTTGCTGCCTCTTTCTCAGCTTTTGAAGCACGTTGATCCTCTCCTCACCCTGTTCAACTTCCCTCACCTCATATTGCCGGCAATAAAAGCGGAATGTCTGCTCTTCCCATTCTTCCACAAGATACATACCTTGCGGCTGCGTTTCAATATGGAGAAGTCCATCTGATAGATCCGATAGGGTTTCGATTTCTCGTATCGTAACGGCTGAAACGTCTTTGAATATGACAACAATCGTACGTGAATGATAAACAGCTGCTAACTCAATCGTATAAATGGCACCAAGAACGTTATCTGTTTCCCGATAAAAACGCCATTTCTTAATATGCTGAAACAAAATAGGAGTAGCTCCTGAAATACTCGACTCATCTGCCAATTTCGATTCCTCCGTTGATGGCTTCCCTATGCTTCATACTCACTTACATTATGAAAGACACATGTTCAATGACAAACTCATCTATTTTGAAACAGGATAGGCGGATAGTTATCTATCGCCTCCAACCGCTCTTCACCAAATACAGTGATTGTACGTTTCCACGGGTCTCCCAAGAGATGTCCTGATGAAAGAAGAAATAATAGTCTCCGTTTGGAAATACCGGAACAGGCCATTCGCCAAATTCATCCTTAGGCATTGACTGATGAGGGCTAAAGATATATCTGTCATGCTGCCAGTCTAATGCGTACATCATATCGTGTTTTCCAGTACATGATTGAAATGCTTTTAAAATCGAAGTTTCCTAAATCATTCAGCCCTCTGACCACATCATCATTACTGGCTTTACTGCTCATCGCGCTAACACTCGATATGGATCAGGCGGGATGATGTGATGACATCTGCTTCCGGGCTTCCATTTTATGAGCTGATTCACTTCTGACCAGATGCGGTCTAGTTTTGTCTGACTTAAAGCGCGCCAATTCATCATAATCTCATCAACACCTTATTGGATATCCTTCTTATAAATACCAGAAGAGTTCACTGCGTAAACAGCGTTACTTGTCAGTTTCAGCTGTTGAACGTCTAGAGCTTCACCGTTCGAGTCACAGCATGTTATCTCTTCCATCTCTTGACTCACATCGGTAGAAATCAAATATAGAGACGGCTTAAGGTCTGTCCTGTAACAGTTGACCGTCCCGATCCAAAAACCTTCTTTAGACACTGTAAGCTGATCAAATGCTTCTGATTTAGGTGCTTCATCCGACAGAATCCACACCCGTCTCACATCCGTTTCATCAAATGCGGCGATGACTGCATCTCCGTAATACAGCAAATAAATCAATCCGTCTTTTTCTGCAAGTCCATAACAATCAACTACACCCGGCGCTTCCATTTCTTCAAGCTTTCTATCTATGTGTATTTCCTTCTGCTTACCATCCAAAGTAAAACACCAAACACTATGCCCGTCAGGATTTTCATCTTGATAAATCCCTTCATCATTTAAACCGACCCAAAGGTTTTGTTTCTCATCCAAAAGACAGCAGGAAACCCCTGAAGGCAAGTGAAAAGCACTTTTCACTCTTCCCTCTTCTGAAAAAACCTTTACCTTCGGCACGTACGATTCATAATAAACGAAGACATAGCCATCTGCACATTGTTGGAAGAGCTGAATATCGCTATATGCAATCTGCTCTTTCACTTTAAAATCCCGAACATCACCGGAAGGATCATAGATTGAAACAGTGATATCACCTTTCTCACCTTTTCCAATGTAGACACGCCCCTGTGTATCAGCATGGAAAAAACAACCTTGGGTGTCCGTGTTGATGATTTTATTCATTTTTAATTTTTTCATTGGTTATGCTCCCAGATTAGAAAGGGTGAGATATGTTTTCTTACTCGTTAACCTTATACGCATAAAATTGTTTTGAATCAAAAGAAACAGACTCAGCCTCTACAGCTATCAATCTTCTGTTTATGTCAATGAGAAAATTTGCATTTGATTGATACTCTGGAATTACAGGATTTGATAGGTTTCCGATTCCTTCCGGATGATAACTAATCTCGAAAATTTGCCAATTGAACTCCTCCGGAATAGCCCTTTCCAATCGAATATCCCCATCACCTCCATTAAAATAAACAGAAGCTACATTTTGAAATATAATATTATGTGTATATTCAGCTTTATTTTGAACAACCTGAATCTCAAGTAAGAGTTCTTTTTTAAAGAACTGATAATCGACCTTTAAAACATTGCAACCCCCGTCAATATAATCTATCCATTGTTCAATTGTTTTGTACATTCTTCCTCTCCTGACTAATCTCTGTTTATATACCAACAAATCCGTATATAAAAGGGGCTTGATGATAATCATAAATTCTCATCAAGCCGAAAAAGTATATACCTTTTATCCAATCATTAAATCATCTGTTGAAAACAAATAAGTACATGAGAGTCCTTAAAATCAATCTCGCTTTTGATTTTAATTATGCATTCTATTAGCTTTATCGCGGTTAAATTGATCACCACGTATTCAAAGTTACTAAGAGGATGGTCCTTGCAAAATAAAGCTAATAGAAAGTAATTGACCTTCAAATTCAATAAAATTAATAAACAGTCTAGATGCGCAATTTCTTTCAGGGTACTCTTGATAGCTCCCACTTCAACACTATGTGTATGAAATAGATAGACAATATCATTTATGCTCTAAAACCCCAGATAAAAATGGTTTCTTTTAATAACTGTTCAGTTTCCTTTTTGCTATTCACCGTGAATTTTCGCGCAATATACATTCAATAGAATTTGATAAGACTGCTTCCAACAAATCGCGGCTTTGCCCTACATCAGCGAATTGGTAGGCAAAACCTCTTGCCTTATCTTTTTTAATATACTTTTTATGATATCCATTTAGTTTTTCAGATATTTTTTCATAAAACACTACCTTTTTTAGTTATTGATAGAAAAACTCCTTTCACAGTTAATTAAATTAAGAGAGAGCGAAGATTGTCTGTCTTAAAAAGTGTTTAATTAATAGTTTTCTAATTCATCCTCGATATCAGAGTGAACTTGAGGAATTGGTATTGAAATTGAATCATTATTATTAAAAAAAATAGAAATGCCGACTTTATCTTCAAGCATACCAGGAAGCCAGTTCTCTACAAAATCCTCTAAACTTATTGATTCCGGGTTTGTATCTTTCCAATTCTCAATTGCACAATATTTGGCATGCTCTTTTGTTGGCCAAAAATGAAGTTGTATTTTTCCATTATCGTCTTCAGATGTAACCCATCCTTTCTCATTACTTAATGACCAGACTTCTTCATAATCAACAACTTTCTTAATAAAATAGCGATATCTTTTATTAGGATCTAACCTTAACGTCATTTCAAGTTCTTTTTCATTCATTTTTTATTCTCCTTATTATCTTCTATATTTCCATCGAGTACTTTTATTTTTTCTACCTTTACCGTAACCATCATGAAAATGCTGCAACCTATGATTTCTTATTACTTGTAAA
This sequence comes from Bacillus rugosus, assembly GCF_023238245.1. Taxonomy (NCBI): domain Bacteria; kingdom Bacillati; phylum Bacillota; class Bacilli; order Caryophanales; family Bacillaceae; genus Bacillus; species Bacillus rugosus. Next base: position 3,945,919 of record NZ_CP096590.1, read on the forward strand.
TTAGAATGCTTATAGCTCGAACCTTTTCTTGCCTCATACCCTCTTTTGTGAGCTAGTTCATATCCTTTTGGGACACGTATAGATTTCCTATTTTTGTATTTTTTATGCCTGATTTCATTTTTTATCCACCCTCTAACATGCCTAGGTTGTTTAGGATCCTTTAATAAAGATTTTAACTTAGCTTGTTTTCCTTGTCTGCCTGCAATTTTTGCAAAACTATAAACCCTCTTAGCACCCTTAAATATCTTCCCAGGCCCAAAGTTAGAAGCAGCTGCCCAAGCAGCACCTTTCCACCCTTTACCTGATTTATATGCCTTATATCCATCATAGGCTGCAAATCCGGCATTTACCACAAGCCAAACCCAATGCCCATCCGGATCAACATTCATCACCGGGTTATTATTTCCATAAGCATACCCATTCTGATCCAATGAATCACCGTCACTGCCCGGGTCTGGGTCGAGCGATAAAAACACGCCGTTTCTTGGCTCGTAGTAGCGGGCCATGAGATAGTACAGGCCGGTTTCTTCGTCGTATTGGTAGCCTGCGTAGCGGTAGCGGTTGTCCTTTACTTCTTCGCTTGCTTCGGTTTTTGTTGGATATCCCCATGCGTCGTACTGATATGTGGCAACAGTTTTTCCACTGCTGTCTGAGATCGCGATGACGTCTCCGTGTGCGTTGTAATGATAGAAATATTTCTTGCCATTCTCCGTGTAGGATAACAGCTGGCCGCTGTCACCGTATGTGTACGATTTTGTGACTTTGTTGTCTGCGTCTGTTTCATACAAGACGTTAAGGCTGTCTCCATCGTAGAAATAGTTCGTGACTTTTCCGTTGACGGTTTTTTGGATTCTGTTTCCTTTTTCATCATACTTATATGTTGCGAATGGCTTGTCTTCGCCTTTTTTTGTAACGGCGGTCAGGTTATCTTCTGCATCCCACGTATATGTGAATTTTCCGTCAGATGTGCGGTTGCCGTTTTTATCGTAAGAGATGCTTTCATCATTGACTTTTGTCAGCTGGTTCATGATGTTGAAGGAAGCGTTCACCGTTTTGCTTGAACCGGCTTTTACAGTTGTAACGGTTTTCCGGTTCCCGAATCCATCGTATGTGTATTCAATGACAGTACCGTCTTCATGGGTTTCTTTGACGAGCTGATTCAGCTTTCCATACTCGTATTGCACCTTGCCGCTTGCAGAGCTGTTTATCGTGGTGCGATTGCCGTTGGCATCATATTCATAGCTTTCCGTCAGAATGCTTCCGCCGTTTTTGTCACCGATATGCAGCGAGCTTACAAGGTTTCTTTCGTCATAAGAAAAACTTGTTCCGCCGCCGTTGCCTGTAATAAAGGTTTGGACGTTGCCATTTTCATCATAATCAAATGAATATGAAGATGTACTGTCTTTCATCTCAATCATTTGATCCAGTTTGTTATACGTAAATTGATTCGTTCCTTTTTGATCCCCATGGCTCCACGAGAAGGTTTTCAGCTTATCGGAGTCACTAGGATATGTCCAAGTTTGGCTGCCGCCGCGGTCGGTCAATTCGGTTAAACGGTTTTTGTTGTCAAATGTCCGTTTCTTTGTGGTGTTCTGCTCTTTATTGACGACCGATGTTTCATTTCCATTTTTGTCATACGTGAAATTGTACTTTTCTGTACCGTTATACGACTTTGATTTCACCCGGTCTGTTCCATCATAGGAAAGAGACACTTCGTTGCCATTCGGTGAAATGGTTTTGGTCAGGTTGCTGTTGGCATCATATTCGCTTGCTAGCACATTGCCCAGAGGGTCAGTTGTTTTGACAAGCTTGCCCATCACATCATATTCGTATTTATAGGTTTGATCTGCTCCCGCCCGGATGGTTTTGCTTACCTCATTGCCTTCCTTATCATAGCTGTGAAGGATAGAAGTGCCGTTGGAGAGCGTCATGTTTGTCAGTTGGTCTGCCTGATCATACGTATAGGTTGTTTTTTCACCTTTTGCATCCGTTTCAGCTGTTTTCTTACCAGTTTCATCGTAATCAGTTGAAGTGGCGTAACCTAGTTCGTCCTCTTCCTTGGTCACATAGTTACCATTACTGTCATACGTGCTTTTTGTCAGAAGGCTCCCTTCAATCAGGCGGATATCATCAAACCACGCGGTTCCTGTTGCGCTCTTTTGGAACAGTATGCTGATATCGACTTTATTGATCGGCTTTGTTTTTGGTATAACAACAGCTGCGCGGTTCCATTCCTGTGTTCCAGAAGGGAATTTCGCATTGTATACGCCTGTGCTGCCGTCCGAGTAAGTGACATTAGCCTGCAGAGAATAGTCTTTTTCATCTGTGAACTTGACACTGCTTGCTTTCGACATGCCTGTCAGTGTGAGATAAACCGGTTTGTCATTTGCGCTTTGCCCTAAGACAACGGTTTGTTTTGTGACTGATCCGGCTTGGGACGCACTGGTCCGGGCAGCTTTTAATGATACATCATCATTAAAGCCTTCTTCAGAATCAACGGATGCCCCGCTTGCGCTCCAGTTTTCCGTTGCTGCTGTGAAACTGCTGTTCTGAACTGGGTTATAGCTTGACGATACTTCGCCTTTTTCCAGCTGAACTTCATCAAACCATGCTTTCCCTTTGCCATCTTTATCTTTATGATCCACTTCCATATACACAACAGCTTTTCCTGCATTCGCAGGAGTCGTAAAAGTGATTTGCCGTTTTGTCCAGTCATTTTTTCCGGCTAATGCACTGTATTCATTGTGAATCCATTGAATTCGTTTTTGATCTTTGTCTCGCAAATCAATGTTAAAGTAGGCTCTTGATTTCGCTAGATCTGTTTTGATTTTCCCGCTTAATGTATAGGTTGTATTCGGCTCCAGCTCAACTGTTTGTGTTGCTGACGAATACCCATGATCTGTTCCGGCAGACGTTGATTGACTCAAGACTTCCAAAGCCTTTGATCCAGAAAGAACTCCGCTTTTATCGGCGATGACTGAGATTTTGCCGCTGTCTTTAGATGCGGTCAGATTCCAGCCCGATTTTTGCGCTTCAAAGCTTCCATCTTTCAGGATATTGGTTGAGGCTGATAACTCTTTGCTGGATTGAATCTGATTTCCGTATTTATCATAAACGGCTGCTGAAGATGATTTTCCGCTCTGATCGGTTTCGGATACAGCATCTAGTCCGTCATAGGCAATATTCGTGACATTGCCCTCGGTATCCTTCATCTTTGTTACATCGTTGTTTTTGTTGTATTCGTATGTCTCAGTTCCATATGCGTCTTTAACAGACGTAACGTTGCCATCTTTGTCATATTGATAGCTTTCCGTTGCTTTTCCTGTTCCGACGTCGTTTGGATCTACATCTTCTACGACATTGTTGCCTTCATACTTTGTATTCGTTGTAATTTTTAGCCCTTCCGCATCATCAATCACCTGAATCGGATTTCCCGCTTCATTATAGCCGTACTGTACCTTCCGGCCATTCGGCTGTGTCATGAGAAGCGTCTTTTTATCAGCATCATAGCTATAGACATATGTTTCTTTTTTAGCGTTGATCGCTTTTTCGAGACGGTGTCCGCTATACTGATATTCGGTAAAGACAGGCTTTGCTTCGGTACTGTTGGCTGAATATTGTTTGACAAGACGCCCTTCGCCATCATAGTCATAGCTTGTGACAGTCCCATCTGTATCCGTGACTTTCTTCAGCAAATCATTCTCATATGAGTAGGTGACTTTCTTATTCTTAGGTCCGGTGATGGAAGTCACATGGCCATTTTCATCATATGTGAATGTGAGCTTGCGGCCCGATGCATCTGTAATGGCTGTCAGTTGATTCTTGTCATTGTAAGTGTAGACGGTTGCATTGTTGTGGCCATCTACTACCTTTTGAAGCTTGCCGCCTTTTTTATTGAAATAAGCGTTTGTTTGATCCTTTGTTTTTAAAATGAACTGATCAGCTGTTTCTGTTAATTCAAGATATACACCGGTAGGCGGCTGATACGTGCCATCGGCTTTTTTAGTAAATCGATGTGTCGTAGCGTCTTCATCGATATACATTGCCCCGCCATCCGTTGAGATGACAGATGTTTCTGCATCAGCATACCAGCCTTGTCCAAATAAGTGATCAGAGCTGTCAAGACTGTTGTAGGTTCTCGATAAGCCAAGTCCCGGTCCGCGCCCGTCAATTGATTGGTCTTCTTCATTCACAATCACATTGCCTGTCGCACCATTTAACTGGCCGCTTGGGATATCAATGATAGACCAGTATTCTTCTGTCCCAAGGAATTCTGCGCCTTCATGGAACGTTGGGTTAAAGGGCGCTGTCGGAATCGTTTCACCATTCGCATCATAAGCGACAAGCGTGAAAGAATAATTCTTCTTCCCTTTGTAATTCCCATTTGCATTGTTATAGACAGGTGATGGATCGAGGGCTAATTCCCCGCCTTTTCCATCGGTATGCAGCTTATAGCTTCCAGCTTTGATTTCCTCAGAAGTCGGCCAGATGTTTTTATTTTGGGTTGTCCAATGATCCGCATCACCCACATCAAAGGACTGATATTCTTTACCGTTGTAGATGTTAACTTTATAGCCTTTCGCATTTTGAACCTTTTCCCATATCAAATTCACATATCCCGTTTGACTCGACTTTGTGTTTGTATACAAATAGCCAGTTAAATTCTTTGGCTTAGCGATATCAGGAAGTGTCGGGTTGGCAGCCGGTGATGCAATGGCTTCTCCGTCTTTGTTGTATGCGATCAATTTAAACGAGTAATTTTTTTTGGCTCCGTCTCCCCCAGCGTTTTTATAAGTTGGGCCAGGATTGATCGGCAGCTCTGCTCCGTTTCCATCCTTTAGATGAAGAGCATATTTTCCCGCTTTCATTTCAGCACTTGTCGGCCAAATCTTTTTCCCCTTGGTTGTCCAAGACGTCTGATTTCCCAGATCAAGTGTCTCAAAGCCTTTCCCATTGAACACCTGAACTTTATAGCCGGATGCACCTGATACAGCTTTCCAAGAAAGATCAAAGTATCCTGTGGCATTCCCATTATTGTAGCCCTTTGTTGATGGTGCTTGTGCTTTTCCTACATTAGGGATAACGGGCTTTGCCGGTGCGGACATCGCTCCTTCTCCCTGATCAAATATCGCACTGACGCCAATCCAATAGTTTTTGCTTGTGGGATAGCTTCCGCCGGAATTCTTATAGACCGGGGATGGGTCTAGTGCCAATTCAGCCCCGTCCTTGCCGTCCACATGCAGTTTATATCGCTTGGAAGCAATTTCTGCGCTCGTAGGCCAGATCTTTTTTCCTTTAGTGCTCCACGACGTGACGTTGCCTGCAGAAATCGCTTGATATTCTTTACCATTGTAAATCCATACCTTATATCCTTTTGCGCCTTCAACCTTTTTCCAGCTGATATCAAAATAACCAGTGGAATCGCCATTATGATAGGCCTTAATTGTAGGTGTGTTTCCCTTTGGTATGGTATACGTCACTTCAATATACGGTTTATTGGCGGAGTTCGCTGAGGAAATCAGTTTTTTCCAATATTCCTTGCCGTTTCCGTTTGTATGAAGCTTAAACCCATAGTTGGCCCCGCCGGAGTTCCATGACTTTACAGCAGCAGTCACGTCATAACTCGCCCACTGTCCTTTATGGACGTCGGCTTTTCCGATATTTTTAGATGCCGGTTTTGTATTCCATGTCACTTTTGCATTATCATAATTGCTGTTGACTGTATCCAGCCAAAGACCGGTTGCCTTTGTTCCATAATAGGAATGGGCGACGTATGTTTTTAATGTCGCTTTGGTGACAGTCATATTTTGAATCGGTTTTAGGTTGTTAAATTTCATGAACGCATAGTTTGTGCCTGTTGTTTTGTCATAGTAGCCCGTTTTCAGCACATAAGACTTTAAATTTGCATCCCATTTTTGCGAGGACACCGAATAGTTCGTTGTCGGATAGGCACTCATGACAAACGTATCTGATGAAACAGATAAAGATGTTGACGGGTCGATAGATACTGGATATACGCGTTCCGGGTCCTTCAGCCAGTTCTCGTCTGCTGTGAGGTGAAGCAAATACCCTTCTTCATTCTTTTCCAGCTTATAGCTGACTTTATCCGACCTTTCAACCTCGCCGGAAAGCTCATCTAACTTTGAATCCGTCATAAAAGGCTTAGGCACAGAAAAAACAACTTTGCCTTTTTCGTCAGAAAAATCAATGGATCCATCCTCTTGTTCTTTAGCCTGCAAATCGGTTTTTACCTGAAATGTAAATGTGTTGTATCCATCATACTGATGAAGGACTAAATCTTCTTTTATGTTTTCATTGAATGTGAAAGTCTGAAGATCAATATTCGGAAACACATCCGGATATACAATCTCATTACTATCAGTCTTATAATCTGCTGAGGTATCTTTCGGAGTAAGTGAAGTTTTGTTTGGGCCTTTCGCTTCTACAAGTGAATATGTAACCTTTTGGTCATTGTGCTCAAAAGTCGCATAAAGCCCGTTCCTCATTTGCTTTTGAAAATCTGAATTCAAAATGGCATTCTCTGTCTCGACTTGTTTGCTTGTTGACTCTTTTAACTCAGGGGAAATGTCTTCCCAGTCAGCATTCGGTGTTTCCTTTGTATGAATAGGGTCAAGATATACTTCCTGTTTATAAACACCGTCGCCTTCATAATAAAGCTTTGTATTTTCAGTTCTTTCTGAGGTGATCTCTCCCTCTTTGTTTATATCTTTCGGATCAAAAGGTACGGCTTCCTCAGTTTGTTCATTCCGAAGAGTTTCTTCTGGGTCAGGAGCCGCGACACGATTTTTCGCCTCTTCTTCTGACGTTTTTGCCACTACATCTGCTGGCAATAATGAAATCATAAGAGCCAACACTAAAAATGCTGCAATGAACCTTTTAAAGGTCCGCCTCTTTCTTTTTTTCATTTCCTCTCTCCTTTTGTAACAAAAGTAATATTCACTAAATAATCTTAACTACACCGAAATATTATTACAATATTTTTCTAGAAAGTTTATGTTATTTTAAGGAATAGCGAGAGTCAATTGACCTAAATCAAAAAAAAGGCCAATTAGGCCTTTTTGCATTCTTTCTATCATTATTGAATTTGTTCCATATCCTTACCCTCAGCCACCACATCCGCCTTTCCCTGCCTCCTGACAAGCGTCAAGGCCATGCCCGCAAAGATCATCGCGATGCCTAGAGTTTGATAGAGGTCTGGACGGAAACCTGTGAAGACGGTATCGAGCACGATCGCAACAGCTGGGTCGAGGAAAACAATAATTGAAATAAATTTCGTTGATAAAAATCGCAAACTGTCAAAAAAAAGCAAATAGACAATACCCGTATGGATGATACCGGTAGACACCACCATGATCCAGTTCCCTTGAGACAGGTCGGCAAAAGCGCCGAAGTGAATAAACGGAATCAGGATGATGACCCCCAAACCAGTTTGCAAGAACGTGGTCGTGTAAGGGCTGAGGTTTTGTATGCCTTTCCCCAATAAAGTGGTGAACGCATAAAACAGTGCGGCGAGAACGGCCCAAATGATCCCTGATCCCATCAGCTGTGTCAATGAAGTGCTGCCGTTAATCCCGGAAATCAGCGCAGTTCCCAGAAAGCAGATGATAATGGAGCTGACGGAGATGACATTCAATCTCTCTCTGTAGATAATGCTCCCCAGGAGAAGAACAAGCACCGGTGCTAGGTGATAAACGGAGATGGCAATCGTGACAGACGTTTCTTCAAAAGACTTAAATAAGAACACCCAGTTAAATACAAGAAAGAAACCGCACGCCAATGTTTGCAGCACGTCTCTCTTTCTCCACTTTTCGGTTTTATACTGGCCGGACGCCAGCCAGCAAAAGCTTAAAAATAGCGTCGCGCATAGGCAGCGGACAAATACCAATTCAAATGAGGGGAGATTGGTATGCTCTGAGAAAAAGCCAATGGAGCCGAAAATGACCATAGAGATGACCATTTTGATTACGGCTGTTGATTTTTGTTTTGGTGTGATTGAGAGATCTTGCTGCATCAAGCGTATTCTACCTCCAGTTATGTATAGGGAGAAAAGCACCCCAACTGCAAGGTGCTTTTCCCTTTTTTATAGTTTCTTGCCGGCCGTCCAGCCGCCGTCTATGACAAAGTTTGAACCTATAATAAAGTGCGCCTCATCAGAAGCCAAATACTTCATACAGGAAACAATATCACTCGGCTGCCCCCACGTATGAAGGGCAAGGTTATCTTTGATTAGCTGAACCATTTCATCGTCTTGAAAATACTCTTTCGTTAATTCTGTTTGGATCACGCCCGGTGAAATGCTATTCACCCTGATCCCCTTTGATCCGAATTCCATAGCGAGCTGCTTCGTCAGTCCGATGACCGCATGCTTGGAAGACACATAGGCAGCCCGCGCAGGCTCTGTCATCAGCCCGGACACAGAGGCGATGTTGATTATACACCCTTGTTTCCCTAGCTTAGACCACAGCTTTGCCGCGTCCCGGGAAAGAATAAAGGCTGCTGTGAGATTAATGTATATGACTATTTGAATGATTCGGCTGATCATTCTAGGACAGGGGTGATTTCCCTTATTTCTGCTGCTTTGATTAAGATGTCCGGAATCAATTGGCTTTGTTCAAGCTTTGGTATCAAAGATTCTGCCTGCTGGACATCAGACAAGTCTGCTTTTTCCATGTGACATTCACTGTTTACTATAGATTCTGACAATTATTCGTATATCTACTCCAACGACCCGAAAACCGTCCGCTAAAAATTATTTTACTGCCGAAAAGTTGATTGCCGTTCCGCTATTTGCCCCAGTAATCATTATATTTTTTCACCATTTTACATTTCTGCTTTTTTTATTTTGGTAATTTTACATAATCTTGTATACTATAGTTTGTTCATATAATTCAGCATTACGTCCCATCCTCCATTTTCCATATTTTTATCATACAGGAAATGACCCAAAAACTCATTTGCTTTTTAAGGAGAGAGATCATTATGGTTCAAGCTGCAGGTGCACGATGAAATGATCAGATGATTTTTTACATCTATATCTGTTCAAAAAAGACTCGTATCCCATTTTGTTCCAGGGTAATTTTTTTGTTAGCAAAAAAAAGCAACCCAAGAAATACCAACCTACTCAATAGAGTTAACTATAAATGAGAAGGGTAATACTGTTGATATCAAAACTTTTACGGCACACTTTACGTTTTAGAAAGGAAAGATGTTAATGGAGTCTATCTGGCTGGAATATGCCTGGACATTGTTAATCTTAATCGGATTAGAAGGACTGCTATCGGCTGACAATGCCCTTGTATTGGCAGTTATCGCCAAGCATTTACCCAATGATCAGAAAAAAAAAGCGATAAATTATGGAATCATAATGGCATTTGCCTTCCGGTTTGCGGCGCTTTTTGCCATTTCGTTTATCGCAAATGTCTGGCAGATTCAGGCGATAGGAGCAGCGTATCTTCTATACCTGGGCTTAAAGCATGTGATTAAGGCCCGTTTCGGGAAAAAAAGTGAGAATATTCATGAGGAGGCCAAAGAGGAGACTGCCGGGAAAGGTTTCTGGCCCACAGTCGGGAAAATTGCTTTAGCGGACCTCGCTTTTGCCATTGATTCGATTCTGGCTGCGGTTGCTTTAGCTCTCGGGCTTCCGGATTCACCGCTTGATGATTTCGGCGGCATGGATGGAGGACAATTTATTGTTGTTGTCCTAGGCGGGATTGCCGGCCTTATCCTGATTAAGTTTGCAGCAACTTGGTTTGTAAAGCTTCTTAATCAGCGCCCTGCACTGGAAACAACCGCATATGCCATTGTGGCCTGGGTCGGTGTCAAACTGGTGGTCATTACCCTTGCCCATGAGGATATTGGAATCCTGGACCATCACTTTCCACACAGCACCACCTGGACGCTAATCTTCTATGGCGTATTAGTGGCCATTGCTTTATTCGGTTGGTTTGCGCCGGCCAATAAATCATCAAAGAAATAAAGATATATAAAGCAACAATGAATAGAAAACTGGAAAGTATATTGGGGCATCTAAACATATTAGTACTAATTGAAACCAAACAAGATAGAGGCGTCATCCCTTACTGATCAAGGGAGCGCCTCTTTTGGATATTGTTGTTTTAATAAAAACAAATTTTTTAAAGGTTGTGTTTAATGAACAGTTTACGAAATTGTGAATAAGCAAACTCTCTTCTAGCTATTTAAATACAGTAAGTCTCGGATGCTGGCCATTCGCTATATCAGATGAATTTTTATCTATCGAACAATTAAAACCGGACAAGTTGATAATTGAGACACTTTATGGCTGACACTTCCAAGCATCATTTCTTTTAAGCCGCTGATGCCCCGGCTGCCGACTACGATCAGGCTGACGCCTTTCTCTTTTGCTGTATTCAGAATCTCATGCGCCGGCTCTCCATTCGCATAAATGATTTCAGCTTGAACACCGTTCTCAGCTGCTTTTTCTTTTGCGTTCTCAAGGATTTTTAGGCCTTCTTTTTTAACCTCGTTCCTGATTTCATCAATAAAACGCTCAGGCACATAGACAATTCCCGTCAGAGAAGAAGTCGTGACGACGGCTTCTCTCCCCACATGAAGGATGCTTAGTTCCGCCTGCTGTTCTTTGGCCATATGCACTGCGGCATCAAGCGCTTTTGCACTCATGTCTGATCCGTCAATCGCAACTAACATTTTGTTAAACATGCTCTTCCCGCCTTTCGGACTGTGGGTGGTTCATCTTTCTCTTTTATTGTCCGCCTGCTTCCTCTTATTGTCAATTGAAGCGCATGCGTTTTCAAAAAGTTGTCAGAGACTTTCTCCGTTTGTAGCGATGACCTGCTGATACCAGCTGAAGCTTTTTTTCTTAATGCGGTTTAATGTTCCGTTTCCTTCATTGTCCCGGTCCACATAAATGAAGCCGTAGCGTTTTTTCATTTCCGCAGTAGATGCGCTGACAAGGTCAATTGGCCCCCATGATGTGTATCCGATTAATTCAACGCCGTCCGCAATGGCTTCGCGCACTTCAATTAAATGATCACGCAGATAGTTGATTCTGTAATCGTCCTGAATCGTGCCGTCATCCTCAACCTTGTCGACAGCGCCCAGGCCGTTTTCCACGATAAACAGAGGCTTCTGATAGCGATCGTATAAGGTGTTGAGCGTGATTCGCAAGCCTTTCGGGTCAATCTGCCAGCCCCATTCCGATGATTTCAAATAAGGGTTTTTGACTCCGCCCAGCAGGTTGCCCCCTGATTTTGCAAGATCTTTAGGATCAGTGCTTGCCGCCATCGACATGTAGTAGCTGAATCCAATGTAATCTACCGTATGGTCTTTCAAGAGCACTTCATCGCCTTCAGCCATTTCAATCGTAATATTGTTTTCTGCCAGATAGCGTTTCATATATCCCGGGTACGCGCCTCTTGCCTGCACATCCGAGAAGAAAAGTGTTTTGCGCTCATTCTCCAGTGCCGCGAAGACGTCCTCCGGCTTAGATGTCATCGGGTAGGTTGTCGTAGCTGCAATCATACAGCCGATTTTCGAATCAGGGATGATCTCGTGACCCGCTTTGACGGCAAGAGCACTGGCCACAAATTGGTGGTGTGCCGCCTGGTACATCGCGTTTAATTTGTTTTCTCCTTCTTCAAAGACAAGGCCGCCGCCAGTAAACGGCGCATGGAGCACTACGTTAATTTCATTGAACGTCATCCAATACTTCACTTTGTGTTGATAGCGCTTGAAAACGGTTTTGGCATAGCGTTCGTAAAACTCTATGACCTTGCGATTCTTCCAGCCGCCGTAATTCTTCACTAAACCTAGCGGCATTTCATAATGAGAGATGGTGACGACAGGCTCAATATGATGCTTTAACAGCTCATCAAACAGATCATCATAAAATTTGAGCCCTTCTTCATTTGGCTTCTCTTCATCGCCATTCGGAAAAATTCTTGTCCACGCTATTGATGTGCGGAACGCCTTAAATCCCATTTCTGCAAACAAGGCAATGTCCTCTTTATAACGATGGTAAAAATCAATTCCGGTGTGATACAGATTCAAAGAAGTCATTGATTCATCAAATGGAGACATGATGCCGTTCGGTGATACATCAGCTGTCGAAAGCCCCTTTCCGCCCTCGTTATAAGCACCCTCCACTTGGTTGGCAGCAACTGCGCCGCCCCATAAAAATCCTTCTGGAAACCGTTTTGTATTTGAACTCATATTGATCACCCCATCAGTTTTTTAAGATAAAGCAAGCAGCGCTTCTTTTGTCTGCACTTTGCCGATTTCTTTCACCGGCGAAAACGAATATTGATCTGTATTGGTCACGATCACCGGGGTAATGACGTCATATCCCGCGGCTCTTATTTGTTCCAAATCAAAGGACACGAGCGGATCTCCCGGTGTGACCTTGTCGCCTTCTTTGACGTGAGCCGTGAACCATTGTCCCTCGAGTTTCACCGTGTCCAATCCAATGTGTATGAGGATTTCAGCTCCCTGATCACTCGTAATGCCAATTGCGTGTTTTGTTTTAAAAATGGTGGTAACGCTTCCACGAACAGGCGAAACAACTTCTCCTTCTTCAGGCTCAATGGCAAATCCTTTTCCCATAATTCCGGCAGAAAATACCCCGTCATTGACTTCGCTTAATGCTTTCACTTCTCCTTTAATCGGGCTGTGAATGATTTCTCCGCTGCCCTCATAGCTTTTTCCTGCCGTCGTCTGCCGGCTGCCGTCAGACGGTACATCCTCGAATCCAATCAAATACGCAGCGGCTGTTCCCGCCGCGAAAGCAATCACAAGACCGATCAACGCGTAAATAAACGTCGGGCCGATAAAGACAGGGATGCTCGGCAGACCTGCATTCCCTCCGACGATATAGGAAGCAACACCCGTCATTCCGTAGAAAGCGCCGCCGGCTGCACCGCCAAGTAAAGCGGCCGCGAACGGTTTTTTCAATCGCATATTTACGCCGTACATCGCCGGTTCTGTAATTCCCATTAGTGCCGTAATGCTCGTAGTAAGCGCAAGTGATTTAAACTTTTTGTTTCTGGAGCGAAGGAAAACGGCAAATGATGCCCCCGCCTGCCCCATATTCGCCAAAAACATCGCTGGCAGCAAATAGTCGTGCCCATTCTGGACAATGTTGTTGATCATGATCGGCACAAGAGCATAGTGCATACCTGTCATAATGATTAAAGAGAACGTTCCGGCAAGCAAAATCATCGCCAAAAGTCCTGCATGATCAAACAAATAATTAACGCCAGTAGACAAGTATTCGCCTAAAATAGCACCAAGCGGTCCAACTGTTATCAGTGTCAGCGGCACGACAATCAATAACGTCAATGTCGGAACCACTATCAATTTGAGAGACGAATGTGTGAAACGGTCAATCCACTTTTCTACGTACGAAGCAATCCAAATCGCCAGCAAAATCGGAATAACGGTTGAAGAATAAGTCGCAGCGGTTACAGGAAGCCCGATAAAGGAAATCGGTTTCCCCGAACCAAGCAGTGCCGTCAAATCCGGATGCAGTATCGCCGCTGCAATGGCTGCCGCTACGTATGGATTGCTTCCGAATTTTCTCGCCGCACTCATCGCTAGCAGGAGTGGCAGGAAGTAGAACGCGCCGTCACCGACAGCCGTCAAAGTGACATGAACCTGGCTCTTCTCCGCCATCCAGCCAAACGTAACCGCTAGTGCAACAAGCCCTTTGATCATCCCCGCTCCCGCAATCGCCGGCAGAATCGGGGTAAACACACCGGAAATCACATCAAAAACCGCACTCAGCACATTCTTTTTCTGAGATGATGAACCAGCGCTCTTTTCATCACTGAGATTGCTGTGCTTCAGCATCGCCTGATACACCTTCGGCACATCGTTCCCGATAATAATTTGAAACTGCTCGCCGCTGATATTGGTGCCCATCACACCCGGCAGCTGCTCCAGCTGACTGCGGTCCGCCTTCGAGTTGTCATAAAGATTAAAACGCAGCCTCGTCATGCAATGAATCACGCGCTGAACGTTTTCTTCACCGCCTACGAGTTGTAATATGTCTTTCGATAATTTATCATAATCCATGTGTATACCTCCTTTTTATGGGGGACTGCTGGATGAAAGGTGGCCGCCTTTCACCAGCTTTTTTTGTATCAAATGCCGCATCACCTCCTAAATGAGAATAAAAAAAACCTAAATGACACAGAATGCGAGAGTCTCCTCCTGCACCTGTACCATTTAGGTTTTGCCTGCTTTCGCAGTAACAATCCTGACGGGTCGCTATATTTGTTTGTAGGTATACTTTAGCACTAGAATTATGGGATGTCAACGCTTTCATTTTTGGTATTGACTAAGAGAATTACTTAATAAGGACTATTTTGTTTATGGCGGTAAGCCATTTTGTATATTTTGTTTTTCTTTTACTAAAAATTCTCGCAAATATCAGCTGACTTAATATAAAAAACCTTGAAAGGCAATTTAGCCCCTCAAGGTATATGTTTAAAGTAACGTTTTTATTTTTGACTATCCCTTTTCCATACACTTTCTCCGTCAGTTAAAAAAACTGCACTTGGCGGATCATCATAAAGTGAAATTTCAACTAATGAACCTTTCTTTTGTATTAACCAATTATATAAACTACTTTCTTCACTAGTAGGATGGGCTAAAATATCATTTACTTGAAATGTAACTGCATAATATTCGGTATAATTCACATCATCGTCATCCAACCCATTGTCTGTTTCAAAGAGTGTGTCTGGTTCACCAATAATCTTTAATCCACTATCCCACTCTATTATCAAGTCACTATCTTTATACTCTTTTATCGCTTTTATTAAAGGATCATATTCCATGTATATCCTCCTCTTATTACTTCTTTAAAGGTTCTGAAGGCACTATATGCGCTCCGTCTTTTCCGTAATGAATCATTCCTCTAGTAGTTTCAAGGTATTCACCAGTATCACGATCATAGTATTTTCCAATTGGTTTACCAAAGTCTACTCTTTCTTTTTTACCGTTTGGTAGTAGTTGACCTTTCCCTGCATACTTATCAAGCAATTCCTGCGCTTTTTTATTATCTCCATAAAAAATACTTTTGTTTTTCCCATTTGCTATTTCTTGCTTGTAGTTAGGAGTATTGGGAATATGTTTCTCTTGGGCACCCGGCTTTATTTTAACAGGATATCCATTTACTTCACGATACGGCCCTTTAGGTACTGACTTCTTTCCATAAGAAGGTACACCATTACCCGTATCCTTAGCAACGTTTTTAGCTTTCGTAGTCTTCTTTGCCTTTTTTCCATCATCAATAAGTTTATTAATATTTATTAACTTTTCTAACTTAGCTATTTTCGAAATTGGTACCGCGTGAACAGTTGCAATAATGCGATCTTTACTCGAGACTTTTTCGCCTGTTATAGGATCTCTGCCTGTAGCAGCTCTAAACAGATCATTTATACCTGAAAACTCTACAGCTGTCTCTAAAATTTTCACATATCCGCTCTCATCCACTTTAATGTCCGAGAGCGAGACGACAGGTTCAAGCTTCATGTCATTACCTGATATATATACATTGTAAAGTGTATCATTATAAACGACTTGCTTAACCTCTGCATTTGAGAAATCCGTTTTGATATGATCTATATGTTCACTCGTATTATACACTTTACCATTGATAACAATAATATTTTTATTTACCTTTTTAGAATGAGGCGTTTTGACGACTGAATCGACTTTAGACTTTTCTTTCTCGGCTAATTTCTTCAAGATCATCTCCATCGGTGAATCATCCTGCTGTTTCATTTGCGGATTGATGGCGCCAAATGTTTGGTTGATGTTTTCTTCTTCCTGCGATTTCAAGATCGAGCCGCTTTTATAGCCCGTAATTTCAATTTTCGGTCCGGTGTACATGGTTTCGAGCTGGTCCATGTATTTTTTCATTGTTTGAAAATCTGATTTTGCGGTTTCTAGTGCTTGGGCTTGCTGGCCGTCAAATTGAAAGAGCTTATGCAGGGTGTCTGTAATCAGCCGTTCAGCCTGTTCTGTTTCCATCCGAAAAATGGAATCATTGACTGTCGGCAGGCTGACGATGTGGTCGATGGCTGATGTCTGGCGATTCACTGCGTCAGTGAGCTGTTCTGTTACTTCTCGTGCATGTTTGACCCCGTGTCTCGCATCGTGTGAGAGAAAAGCCTCTGCAATCATGCCGTGGGAGTCAGATTCTACAGAGGCAATCGCATGCTGTGTTTGTTTCAGCACTTTTTTGTATTCGTCAATAAACATGCCAAAGAAAAGGAGAAAAGGCTTGTGGCATTCTTCGTAAAAGGTCCGGATGGCATCTCCGCCTTTTCCTTTTAGCGCATCCTTCATGCCTGCCAGATGCTCAACGCTTTTTTCCAGCTTCTCCAGCTGCCGTTTTTGCTTGTCCAGTTTCTCAATCGTATGCTGAATGCCCTCGTGAAGAGCGTGGACATCTAATGTTTTCAATCCCTTGTCCTCCCGTGCTTTATTTCATGGAAGATGATATGTTTTCGTCCGTTTCCTTCATCGCGTTTACAGCAGTTTCCGTTTGTGCGATATGCTTGGCCAAAACAGACGCATATGCTTCAGTGAGCTCCTTGATATCCTCATTTAATTGCTCGATCGACTTCACAACATTCAAATGGTTTCGTCCTGAGAGATGGCCGGGCAAGGAGGACTTGAGTTCCGCTGAATTCTTAAGCTGAGAGAGCCCTTGCTTCACTGTGCCGTAGACCATTTTAATTTCCTGTGCCATTTGTGCTCACCTCACTTTTTATGTTTTTCCTTCTCTATTTCATGCTCTATCCTCGTGATTTGGCGTCTAATAGAATATATGTCTCCCTCTAATGAGTGGATTTTTCCTTCTATACTTTCGATAATTCCACTGACTTGTTGGCTTTTGATTTGATCGTACGATTTGTTCATTCCTTCACGAATATCTTCAAACCGCTCCGCATGTGTTCCTCTCCATGCCTCCCGGTTAAGATGAGGCCGATGAATGAGATGCTGGGCCTCTGAAAATTCGTGTTTGATTTGCCTGATTTCGTGCAGCACTCGTTTTAACTGATGGATTTGTTCCTGTTTTTCATGTAAGTCGGCTTTTACCGAATGTAACAACATTTCACTATGCATGCCGCAACACCTCGTGTTTCTATCAAACTGTGTCAATTCTTGACAATACAGACTATTTTCATATTACATGATGGGTCATATTGGCTAAATAGGTAAAAAGGTTTGTCTTAAGGGATGTTATCCCGGTTCTAAATAGCTAAAAATTCGATTTGATGACTTTATAAGAGGAGAATCATCATAATAGGGACTTTTCGTTCAGGTCTTGAAACCTATTGTCGCTTCTGTTTTTTCTCTCGCTCAACCGTTTCTTATAGTCAATAAAGCTCATAAAAAAAGCGCCTTCTCTAGAAGGCGCTTCTCCATCTTATTTAGATCCCCAAACAGCCTCACCGCTGCCATTCAACACACTAAACGTCATCACGTTCTTCTCTCTCACCGAATCCCACTGCTTTAAAAATACTCCGCTATACTTCTTGCCGGCTAACGTGATATCAGCTGTATTTTTTCCGGTTTTCTGCCACGTTCCCGCCATTTCCCCGGAAATGGTGTGGTCTTTGTTGAGCTGGATGTTGATGGTTTTTTTGATGTCTGCTGAGATGTCTTTTCCGTGCTGAATGAGCTTGTATGTTCCTGTGACGTCTTTTTGTTTTACTTTTTTCAGTGTTTCTCCTGCGTAACGATATGGCGCTGCTACCGGCCAGCCGTCCTTGTTCATGAACATTTGGTGGACTCTGACTTCGTGTTCTTCACCTCTCCCTGGGAAGCGGGTGTGGAAGATTAAATAGGAGCGTCCGGTTTTTTCATCATAGTATGCTGAGTTGTGGCCTGGTGAAACGTACCCGGTTCCTTTTTCTCGTTCTGTCTCAAATGAATAGCTGCCCATGAGTTTGACGCCATAAGGTTCGATTGAGCGGTCGTCGAAGAATGTGCCTTCTTTGCCGCGGACGTCAAGCATCGGGTTTCCTTCTGCATCATAGTAAGGGCCGTCAGGTTTTTTGGAGCGGGCCACACGGATGTTGTAGCCGCCTGTTGCGTCAAGGCCGCCAAATGACAGGTATAAGTAGTAGTATTGGGTGTCTGGATTGTAGAGAACATAAGGGCCTTCGATTCTGCTGTGGTTGCCGCCGAGCAGTTTTTTGCCGTATCCCTGCCCAGGAAGCGGGAAGCCTGTTTTCGGATTCATTTCCAGAATGAAAATGCCGCCTGAGTATGATCCGTACACCATCCATAGCTTGCCGTTTTTATCAAAGAAGGTATGCGGGTCTACGACATTCGGATGTTTGGTTGCGTCATATGGTGTTCCATCATTGCTTGTGCCTTCCATGCCTGATTTCAAAAAGATGCCTTTGTTTTTGTACGGGCCTTCGATGTTATCAGCGACGGCGACACCCAGAGCTGATCTTGGCGAATCGCCGCGGCAGGCGTTGTAGTACATATAGTATTTGCCATCCGCCAGCTGTGTGACGTCAGCCGCCCACAGGGTATTGGATTGCGCCCATTCAAAGGTGTCTTTTAATTCTTCGTAGACATTCGGAATCAGAGGATTGTCGTTGCTTACACTGGTGGTCAGCTGCTGCCATTGCATGAGGTCATTTGTTTTTGCTGAAGCGAGATGAGATCCAAAAACATAAAAGGTGCCATTTGTTTCAATGATGGAAGGGTCATGGACGCTGGCTTCTGTAAATACGGGTTTTTCTGCCTTTTGTGCATAAGCAGAGTTTGGCAGGGTGAAGGCCATGATAAGGGCTGCAAGAAAACATACACGGAACAATCGGTTGAACATCTAAACAATTCGCCTCACTTTTTTATTAAATTTTTAAGCGCTTACATTTTCTATGAAGAAACATCGGCCCGTTATGAAAGGCGGATGTTTTCATATTCAAACGGGTAGGTGATTCCCCACTGTTCTCTGACATTGTCCATAATGCTCATGACATCAAGGGAGAGACTGATGGTCTGGCTGCCTGTTTGATGCAGGACTGCTACTTGCATATCCTCTACTTCATAGTTCAACCCTTTTGCCGTTTCTCCTTCTTCAATCACCTCTGTTTTTCCATTTGCGTACGTAATAAGTGCTTTGTCTGGCCTTGTAAAGTCGTCGACTGTGATAAAGCCATTTTCTCCGGCAACTACGCCTCTTTTTGGCATTTTGGCTCTCATTGTCAGCGATATGACAGCCATTTCATTGTCAGCGTTTTTTAAGATGATGCCTGATTGCTCGTCTACACCTGTGTCAGTCAGCTTGGCGGTGCTGAGGATTTCATTCGGCTGGCTCGTGAGAAAATACCTCGCGAAAGAGAGTGCATAGGCGCCTGTATCTAAGAGTGCGCCGCCAGCCAGTTCTTTATTAAAGAACCGGTTTGTGACGTCGTATGGTTTGCGCGTTCCGAAGGAGACTTGAACCATTTTAAGAGGCCCGATGCGACCCGACTTCACGATGTCACGGAGTTGTTTGTACAGCGGCATATGATAGATGGTCATCGCCTCAGATACAACAAGCTGTTTTTCTTTGGCCAAGCCGCTGATCTCCTTCAACTGTCTTGCATTGACGGTAATGGCCTTCTCACAAAGAACATGCTTGTGATGCTGAAGGCATTTCGTCATATATTCATAGTGATTTGAATGTGGAGTGGCAATGTAGACAATATCGACATTCTCATCTTGCAGCAGTTCTTCATAGCTGCCGTATGCTTTTTCGACATGATGCTCCTTGGCGAACGCCTTGGCTTTGTCCAAGCTTCGTGACCCTGCGGCATAGACCGTTCCGTTTACTTCTTTCAGCGCTTTGGCGAAATCTGAGGCGATTGCGCCAAGGCCTAGTAATCCCCAATTTAAGCTCTTCACTGCACTTCGCTCCTCTTCTATTTGAAAATTATATTTAGAGTACGACAGCCGCCGCCCGCACTCCTGTCTGGCTATGGGGTAGAATGTGCTGAAAGAAAACCCGTCCTTTTTTTCTATATCACGCTATTACAATAGCAATCTAACTTGTTAAAGACTGTAAAAAACCTTTTGACTTCTGATTCGGGAACAATTAATATAATACTCAGTTAATAGTTATCAGAATTTTTAGGAATTGAGTGATTCATATGACACTGCACAAAGAGCGCCGGATCGGCCGACTGTCTGTTCTTCTGCTGCTGAATGAAGCGGAAGAAAGCAAACAGGTCAGGGAGCTGGAGCGAGACGGCTGGAAGGTCTGTCTCGGCAAGGTAGGATCAATGGACGCGCATAAAGTGGTAGCCGCAATTGAAACCGCTTCCAAAAAGAGCGGTGTCATTCAATCTGAGGGTTATCGCGAGTCACATGCGCTTTATCATGCGACGATGGAGGCTTTGCATGGGGTGACCAGAGGTGAAATGCTGCTTGGATCGCTGCTTCGGACGGTTGGTTTGAGGTTTGCCGTTTTGAGGGGGAATCCTTATGAAAGTGAAGCGGAAGGCGATTGGATCGCTGTCTCGCTTTATGGAACAATCGGGGCGCCGATTAAAGGCCTAGAGCACGAGACATTCGGAGTTGGAATCAATCACATATGAAACAGCCCATAGATCATAGGCGATAGGGGGCTATGCGTGAAATCAGATGTTCACAGCATAGCCCCTTTTTGTATGGGCGCTTTATCAAAGTAAAGACAAAGGAGTTGGGCTTATGGTGATTTTAGACGGTTCTTCATTGACAACAGCCGACGTCGCGCGTGTGCTGTTTGATTTTGAAGTAGCAGCGGCTTCAGAAGAAAGTATGGAGCGCGTGAAAAAAAGCAGAGCGGCAGTGGAACGGATTGTACGCGAAGAAAGGACAATCTACGGCATCAACACCGGATTTGGCAAATTCAGTGATGTCCTGATTCAAAAAGAAGACTCGGCGGCGCTGCAGCTGAATTTAATTCTTTCTCATGCCTGCGGAGTCGGCGACCCTTTTCCTGAGTGTGTTTCCCGGGCAATGCTGCTTTTGCGCGCCAATGCGCTGTTAAAGGGTTTTTCCGGTGTACGTGCTGAGCTGATTGAACAATTGCTTGCCCTTTTAAATAAACGCGTCCATCCTGTCATCCCCCAGCAAGGATCACTTGGCGCGAGCGGGGATCTGGCACCGCTTTCTCATCTGGCACTTGCGCTGATTGGCCAAGGAGAAGTCTTTTTTGAGGGTGAAAGGATGCTGGCAATGACGGGATTGAAAAAAGCCGGGATACAGCCGGTATCGCTGACATCCAAGGAAGGGCTTGCCTTGATTAACGGGACTCAGGCCATGACTGCTATGGGTGTGGTCTCATACATTGAAGCTGAAAAACTAGCCTATCAAACTGAGCGCATTGCCAGCTTAACGATTGAAGGGCTGCGGGGAATTATAGATGCGTTTGACGAGGATATTCACTTAGCCCGCGGCTATCAGGAGCAGATCGATGTCGCAGAACGAATTCGCTTCTATCTATCTGACAGCGGCCTGACAACCTCTCAGGGAGAACTGCGGGTTCAGGATGCATATTCATTGCGCTGTATTCCGCAAGTACACGGTGCGACTTGGCAGACGTTAGGCTATGTCAAAGAAAAATTAGAGATTGAAATGAATGCAGCTACAGACAATCCTCTCATTTTCAATGACGGTGACAAAGTCATCTCTGGCGGAAACTTTCACGGACAGCCGATTGCCTTTGCCATGGATTTTCTGAAAATCGCAATATCAGAACTGGCGAATATCGCAGAGCGCCGGATCGAAAGACTTGTGAATCCACAGCTGAATGACCTGCCGCCGTTCCTAAGCCCTCATCCCGGTCTGCAATCCGGTGCAATGATCATGCAGTATGCCGCGGCTTCACTTGTTTCTGAAAATAAAACACTCGCCCACCCTGCAAGTGTCGATTCTATTCCGTCATCCGCGAACCAAGAAGACCATGTCAGCATGGGAACCATCGCCGCTCGGCATGCTTATCAGGTGATTGCGAATACAAGAAGAGTCATTGCGATCGAAGCGATTTGCGCATTACAGGCGGTTGAATACAGAGGCATAGAACATGCAGCGTCCTATACCAAACAGCTCTTTCAAGAAATGAGAAAAGTCGTGCCTTCCATTCAGCAGGACCGTGTTTTTTCCTATGACATTGAACGCTTGACTGACTGGCTGAAGAAGGAATCTTTATTACCTGATCATCAAAATGAAGAACTGAGGGGGATGAACATATGACTGATGTAAAAAAATCAATCCGCGCCAACAGGGGAACAGAGCTCGAATGCTTAGGGTGGGAGCAAGAGGCGGTGCTTAGGATGCTTCGAAACAACCTTGATCCGGAAGTCGCCGAGAAGCCGGAGGACCTCATCGTATACGGCGGGATTGGCAAAGCCGCACGGAATTGGGACGCTTTTCACGCCATTGAACATTCTTTGAAAACACTAAAACATGATGAGACATTGCTCGTACAATCCGGGAAGCCTGTTGGCATGTTCCGCACTCACCCGCAGGCACCGCGCGTACTACTAGCAAATTCTGTTCTTGTTCCGAAGTGGGCGGACTGGGAGCATTTCCACGAGCTTGAGAAAAAAGGGTTAATGATGTACGGACAAATGACGGCAGGCAGCTGGATTTACATTGGCTCACAGGGCATATTGCAAGGAACCTACGAAACCTTTGCTGAGCTGGCGAGACAGCACTTTGGAGGAAGCCTAAAGGGAACATTGACGCTGACAGCCGGTCTCGGAGGAATGGGAGGCGCCCAGCCGCTGTCTGTCACGATGAATGAAGGAGTTGTCATTGCCGTCGAGGTAGACGAGAAACGCATCGACAAGCGCATCGAAACAAAATACTGCGACCGTAAAACAGCCTCGATTGAGGAAGCATTAGCGTGGGCTGAAGAGGCAAAGCTGGCCGGAAAACCTTTATCCATTGCTCTTCTCGGAAACGCGGCTGAGGTTCACCACACCCTTTTGAACCGGGGCGTCAAAATTGATATCGTGACTGACCAGACATCTGCCCATGACCCATTAATTGGTTATGTTCCCGAGGGCTATTCACTTGATGAAGCCGATCGTTTGCGCCAAGACAATCCAGACCTTTACGTGCGCCTCTCGAAACAAAGCATGAAAAAACATGTGGAAGCCATGCTGGCCTTTCAACAAAAGGGCTCTGTTGTATTTGACTACGGCAACAATATTCGGCAAGTCGCAAATGATGAAGGGCTGGAGAATGCCTTCGATTTTCCGGGGTTTGTCCCTGCTTACATTCGCCCCTTATTCTGTGAAGGAAAAGGACCGTTCCGCTGGGCGGCGCTTTCCGGTGATCCGGCAGATATTTACCGTACGGATGCGTTATTAAAAGAACTGTTCCCGGAAAATAAAGCGCTTCACCGGTGGATCGATATGGCACAGGAAAAAGTCACTTTTCAAGGCTTGCCGTCCCGTATTTGCTGGCTTGGATATGGAGAACGAAAAAAGATGGGCCTCGCCATTAACGAGCTGGTCAGAAACGGGGAGCTAAAAGCGCCTGTCGTCATTGGGAGAGATCATTTGGACTGCGGGTCTGTCGCCTCACCAAACCGGGAGACAGAAGCGATGAAGGACGGAAGTGACGCTGTCGGCGATTGGGCTGTGTTAAATGCGCTTGTCAACACGGCGGCGGGTGCAAGCTGGGTTTCCTTCCACCATGGCGGCGGTGTCGGAATGGGCTATTCCCTGCATGCCGGCATGGTCGCGGTTGCCGATGGAAGTGAGCTGGCTGACGAGCGGCTTGCCCGTGTCTTAACGAGCGATCCGGGAATGGGCATTATCCGTCATGCGGATGCAGGTTATGAACGTGCCGTTGAAGTAGCAAAAAAACAAGACATTATCGTGCCAATGCAAAAATAAAGGAGTGATGACATGCCGAAACAAATTGATACGATTCTCACCAACATCGGTCAGCTTTTGACGATGGAAAGCAGCGGCCCCCGCGCAGGCAAAAGCATGCAGGATCTTCATGTGATCGAAGACGCTGTTGTCGGCATCCATGAACAAAAAATTGTGTTCACTGGAAAAAAAGGGGCTGAAGCCGGTTATGAGGCAGAGGAGATTATTGACTGTTCGGGACGGCTTGTAACACCGGGCCTCGTCGATCCGCACACCCATCTTGTATTTGGCGGATCTCGGGAAAAGGAGATGAATCTCAAGCTTCAGGGCGTCTCATATTTAGATATTCTGGCGCAGGGCGGCGGGATTCTGTCTACTGTCAAACACACCAGGGCGGCTTCAGAGGAAGAGCTGCTGCAAAAAGGCCATTTTCATCTGCAAAGAATGCTGTCCTACGGCACGACCACGGCTGAAGTGAAAAGCGGCTATGGCTTGGAAAAAGAAACAGAGCTGAAGCAATTGCGTGTCGCAAAACAACTGCATGAGCACCAGCCTGTTGACCTTGTCTCCACGTTTATGGGAGCCCATGCAATTCCTCCCGAATATCAACACAACCCAGATGAATTTCTGGATCAAATGCTTTATCTGTTGCCGGAAATAAAAGAGCAAGAGCTCGCCAGCTTTGCAGATATTTTTACAGAAACAGGCGTTTTTACCGTCAGTCAATCCCGCCGCTATTTAAGAAAAGCGGCTGAGGCGGGGTTCGGATTAAAAATACACGCAGATGAAATCGATCCGCTTGGAGGAGCTGAATTAGCAGGTGAACTAAAGGCTGTCTCAGCCGACCATTTAGTAGGTGCCTCAGACGAAGGCATAAAGAAATTGGCTGAGGCAGGAACGATCGCCGTCCTCTTGCCGGGCACGACATTTTACCTTGGCAAAAGCACATACGCCAGGGCAAGAGACATGATTGATGAAGGTGTACGTGTCAGCTTGGCAACGGACTTTAATCCCGGCAGCTCGCCGACTGAAAATATCCAGCTGATCATGTCCATTGCCGCGCTCCATCTGAGAATGACTGCGGAAGAAATATGGCATGCGGTCACAGTCAATGCTGCATACGCCATAGGAAAAGGAGAGG
Organism: Bacillus rugosus; assembly: GCF_023238245.1. Classification (NCBI taxonomy): domain Bacteria; kingdom Bacillati; phylum Bacillota; class Bacilli; order Caryophanales; family Bacillaceae; genus Bacillus; species Bacillus rugosus. The sequence continues at coordinate 3,970,966 of NZ_CP096590.1, forward strand.
AAGCCGGTCAGCTCAAAGCCGGCCGAGCAGCTGATCTTGTCATTTGGCAAGCCTCGAATTATATGTATATTCCGTATCACTACGGCGTCAACCATGTACATCAAGTCATGAAAAACGGAACCATTGTAGTCAACAGGGAGGGAGCCATTCATGGATAAATACCCTTTTCTCAGAGAGGCCGGATCTTCGTTTAAAGACCGGGATGTCACAAAAATGAGCGACCTGATCGCAACATGGGACGGCCAGGACATTAAGGGAGCGGCGTTGATAGGTGTCCCCCTATCAAAATCCTCCATCAGTCATTCAGGCGCTTCCTTTGCACCCGGAACAATACGTCAGGCTCTAAAACATTCATCAGCCTATTCTGCTGAGCTTGGAGAGCATGTCGTATCAGAGCTTCTATATGATCTGGGGGATATCGATATTCATGTCACTGATATCGTAAAGTCACATCATCACATTTTCCAAACCATGCACGCTCTACTTTCGGACCATCCGGATTGGGTGCCGCTCATACTTGGGGGAGATAACTCTATCAGCTACTCCACAATAAAAGCGATAGCACAAACAAAAGGAACGACAGCGGTGATTCAATTTGATGCCCATCACGATGTTCGCAATACGGAGGACGGGGGGCCGACAAACGGCACCCCCTTCCGCCGCCTTTTGGATGAAGAGATCATTGAAGGTCAACATTTGATCCAGCTGGGTATCAGAGAATTCAGCAACAGCCTGGCATATGAAACATATGCGAAAAAACATAACGTGAACATTCACACGATGGGCATGATTCGTAAAAAAGGACTAGTCCCGACGATAAAAGAGATTTTGCCTGCCATTCAAACAAGGACAGACTCCATTTTTATTTCAGTTGATATGGATGTCTTAGACCAGTCCCATGCACCCGGCTGTCCAGCGATTGGCCCGGGCGGCCTCTATACAGACGAATTGCTTGAAGCAGTCAAGTACATCGCACAACAGCCCAATGTTGCCGGGATTGAAATTGTTGAAGTCGATCCTACCCTCGATTTTCGAGATATGACAAGCAGAGCTGCAGCTCATGTTCTGTTACACGCATTAAAAGGAATGAAACTCTCCCCATTCAAGTGATCTTCTGGCAGGTTGTATTTTGGGTATAAGAAACTCATCTGCCTAATGAATGGCAGCTAAAAGGAGGGCGAGACAGTGAATCTTCAGGAGAACAGCAGCCAACAGCTAAAACGCACAATGAAAAGCAGGCACCTATTTATGATTTCTTTGGGAGGCGTCATAGGCACAGGACTTTTCCTCAGTACAGGCTATACGCTACATCAAGCCGGACCCGGCGGTACGATACTCGCTTATGTAATCGGCGGGTTGATGATGTGCCTCGTCATGCAATGTCTCGGCGAATTGTCGGTTGCCATGCCGGTGACCGGCTCTTTTCAAAAATACGCTACCACATTCATCGGGCCATCTACCGGTTTTATGGTCGGCATCATGTACTGGGTGAATTGGGTGGTGACGGTAGGTTCTGAGTTTACCGCATCAGGCATTCTCATGCAGCGCTGGTTTCCTGATAGCAGCGTATGGATGTGGAGTGCGGTTTTCGCAGCTCTTCTTTTCGTATGCAACGCGTTTTCAGTCAAGCTATTTGCGGAAACAGAATTTTGGTTTTCCAGCGTGAAGATTGTTACGATCATTTTATTTATCATTTTAGGAGGAGCCGCCATGTTTGGCTTGATCTCTTTAAACGGGACGGCAGATGCTCCTATGCTGTCAAACTTCACAGATCATGGCGGGTTGTTTCCGAATGGCTTTCTCGCCGTTTTTATTGCCATGATATCTGTCAGTTTCGCCTTTTCCGGAACAGAGTTAATCGGAGTTACAGCTGGAGAATCAGCAAATCCTCAAAAGGATATTCCGCGATCCATCCGTAATGTCGCATGGAGGACAGTCATTTTTTTCATTGGCGCTGTCTTCATATTATCCGGGCTGATTTCGTGGAAAGAAGCAGGCGTGATTGAAAGCCCGTTTGTAGCCGTATTTGCGGAGATCGGAATCCCTTACGCCGCTGATATTATGAATTTCGTCATATTAACTGCCTTGCTGTCCGTCGCCAACTCGGGCCTATACGCTTCAACCCGTATGATGTGGTCGTTAGCAAATGAAAACATGATCAGCTCGCGTTTTAAGAAAGTCACATCGAAAGGCATTCCCTTAAATGCCTTAATGATCAGTATGGCCGTATCATGTTTATCTCTCGTTTCCAGTATCGTGGCGCCCGGAACTGTATATGTGGTGATGGTAGCGATTGCTGGATTTGCAGGAGTCGTTGTCTGGATGAGTATAGCCTTGTCTCAACTCTTGTTTCGAAAAAGATTTCTTAAAACAGGGGGGGATGTAAAAGACCTGACATTTCGCACGCCGCTTTATCCTCTTATGCCTATAGCCGCTCTTTTATTATGTTCAGCTTCTTGTATCGGTCTTGCTTTTGATCCCAATCAAAGAATCGCTCTATTCTGCGGAATTCCTTGTATCATCCTTTGCTATCTCATCTTCTATTTCAAAAGAAAGTTTGAGAAAGCAAAAAAAATCAGCCAAGAAGAATATCAGATCGATCATATCCTTTAATCAAAACAGCACACCCCACTCAGGATGGGATGTGCTTTTGTTTTATTCTGTAATTAACGTATGAATCAGCTTCGGCGCCTTCGCTTCCGCTGCGATGCGGATGTTGTCATAGACTTTCGCGATGACTTCATCGACGTTTTCGCGGTTGGCGTAAAGCGTGACAAGCGGTTCGTCTTTTTCTACCTTGTCGCCGACCTTTTTGCGGAGCATGATGCCGACGGCTAAGTCAATTTCATCTTCTTTTGTGGCGCGTCCGGCACCTAACAGCATCGCTGCGACGCCGATTTCGTCTGCGACGATTTCGGAGACGACACCCGCTTCTTTGGCAGGCACATCAATTTGATATGCGGCTTGCGGAAGCTTAGAAGGATCATCAACAATCGTGCTGTCGCCGCCTTGGTTTTTCAGGAAATCCTTGAACTTCTCAAGCGCTTTGCCGTTTTTCATGACTTCTTCCAGCTTCGCTCTCGCTTCGTCCAATGTGTCGGCTTTTTTCGCAAGCACAACCATTTGGCTGCCGAGCGTTAAGACAAGCTCATGAAGATCCTCAGGTCCCTCACCTTTGAGCGTGTCGATCGCTTCTTTGACTTCAAGCGCATTTCCGATCGCAAAACCGAGCGGCTGGGACATATCAGAAATAACAGCCATGGTTTGGCGGCCGACGTTATTTCCGATGCGAACCATCGCTTTGGCGAGTTCAGCCGCGTCTTCTTCCGTTTTCATGAAGGCGCCCGCTCCCGTTTTTACGTCAAGTACGATAGCGTCCGCCCCGGCAGCGATTTTTTTGCTCATAATCGAGCTTGCGATCAGCGGGATGGAATTGACCGTTCCCGTTACATCACGAAGCGCGTACAGTTTTTTATCAGCCGGCGTCAAATTGCCGCTTTGGCCGATGACAGCGACCTTGTCGCGGTTCACAAGCTTAATAAATTCGTCCTTCGTCAGCTCCACATGGAAACCGTCGATTGCCTCTAATTTATCAATCGTTCCGCCCGTATGGCCGAGGCCGCGGCCGGACATTTTCGCAACCGGCACATCAAGAGCCGCAACTAGCGGGGCGAGAACGAGTGTTGTCGTGTCGCCGACGCCACCGGTGGAGTGTTTATCCACTTTAATCCCTTCAATGGCAGAAAGATCAATCGTTTCACCGGAGTTCACCATAGCCATCGTCAAGTCCGCACGTTCACGGTCACTCATATCCTGGAAGAAAATCGCCATGGCAAGCGCGCTTGCCTGATAATCAGGAATGCTTCCATCCGTATAGCCTTTTACGAAAAATTGAATTTCTTCTGTGGTGAGTTCTTTTCCGTTCTGTTTTTTGATGATGATATCTACCATTCTCATTATAGTCACCGATCCTTTTCGATTAAGTTCAGTAAATCAAGCCCACAATTGCCGCTGATAAAAAGCTGACAAGCGTAGCACCATATAATAGTTTCAAGCCGAAACGAGCGACAACATTTCCTTGCTTTTCATTCAGTCCTTTTACGGCACCGGCAATGATTCCGATTGAAGAGAAGTTCGCAAATGACACAAGGAATACCGATACGATCGCTGTGGTACGGCCGCTGAAATGGAAGCCGTTTTGCGTTAGCGACGTCATGGCGACAAATTCATTTGATACCATTTTTGTTGCCATAATGCTACCCGCATTAACTGCTTCGTTCCATGGGATACCCACAAGAAAAGCGAATGGAGCAAACACATATCCAAGAATACCTTGGAAGGAAATACCGAATACTGCATTAAAAATGCCGTTAATTAGGGCAATAATCGCAACAAATCCGATCAGCATCGCAGCCACGACAACTGCTACTTTGAAACCGTCAAGGATGTATTCTCCGAGTACCTCGAAGAAGGATTGTTTTTCTTCTTCTTCGACACGAAGCATATCCTCTTCTTTTTTCACATCATAAGGATTAATAATTGAAGCGATGATGAAACCGCCAAATAAGTTCAAGACTAGTGCCGTTACGACATATTCCGGTTTCAGCATCGTCATATACGCGCCGACGATTGACATTGATACGGTTGACATCGCAGAAGCGCAAAGCGTGTACAAGCGCTGCTGATTTAAAAGACCGAGTTCTTTCTTCAAGGAGATAAATACTTCTGACTGCCCTAAAATAGCTGAAGCAACTGCGTTGTACGATTCCAGTCTTCCCATACCGTTTACCTTGCTGAGGGCAAGGCCGATATATCTAATAATAAACGGGAGGACTTTCCACTTTTGCAAAATACCGATCAAGGCGGAAATAAACACGATTGGCAAGAGAACGTTCATAAAGAATGTCGTTTGATCCGCATTCACCAAACCGCCAAACACAAAATTGATTCCTTCTGCCGCGTAATTAAGCAGGTAACCGAATCCTTTTGCAAATCCTCCTACGAGGAAATTCCCTACCCCGGTATTGAGGAGAATGTAGCCGAGAATAAATTGCAAAATGAGCATAACAACAATTGGGCGGATCTTAATTCTTTTTTTCCCGCTGCTTGCGATCCACGCAAGCCCTAAAAACACGATCAAACCGATTATCCCAATCAAATACTTCATATGTGTTTCTCCTTTATTTGTATTCGCTTACAATAACTGCTTCCCCAGAAAAGAAAGAATGAGTAACGGAAAGCAATGTGCCTTCCGTCAGCTTCTTAATAGTTGTCTCCGCCGGATGTGTTTTCGCCTTTTACAATGGAAACACCTGCGCTTGCGCCGATCCTGCTCGCTCCCGCCTCGACCATTGTATCTACATCTTCTTTTGTTCTGATGCCGCCGGATGCTTTCACGCCGATATCAGGGCCTACCGTTTTGCGCATTAAGGCGATATCTTCCTTCGTTGCGCCGCCTGTAGAGAATCCTGTTGATGTTTTCACGAAATCCGCTCCCGCAGAAACCGCTAAACGGCACGCGCGTTCTTTTTCTTCATCAGTCAGAAGGCACGTTTCGATAATGACTTTGACAAGCGCTTTTCCGGCTGCAGCTTCCACCACACCGCGGATATCCGCTTCAACTATATCGTCTTCTTTGTCTTTCAACGCCGCAATGTTAATAACCATGTCCACTTCAGTGGCGCCTTTTGAAATCGCGTCTTTTGTTTCGAACGCTTTTGTTTCAGTTGTGTTGGCACCGAGCGGGAAGCCGATGACCGTACAGACGTCAACTCCAGTTCCCTCAAGCTCTTTTGCAGCAAGCTCCACCCATGTCGGATTGACACATACTGAAGCAAATTTGTATGTTTTTGCTTCTTGAATTAATGTTAGAATCTCCGCTTTTTGTGTATGCGGTTTCAAAGCTGTATGATCAATTATGTTAGCTAATGACATCCTTCGCACACTTCCTTTTTTGTTAAGATATTTTTTAGCATAACCGACTTTTGAACATATGTAAATTGGTAATTGAAATTTTGTTCAACGAACGGTTTACACGTGTCACAAATCATTAACAAGCGCCCTTGCAGTATGCTGGTCAATGATCAAAACGTTGGCATATTTTCCGGTTAATGCACCGTGTATGGAGGACACTTTTCTGCTCCCGCCGGCCACTAAAATCGAGCGTTCCTTCAGCCTAAGGTCTTCAAGCTCAACGCCGATGGTCCGGTCATTGATGGCTCTGCTGCAAATATTTCCTTTCGCATCAAAAAAGCGTGAACAGATATCCCCGACGGCCTGTTTTTTCAGCAGGGCTTTCTCTTCTTCGCTAAAGTATCCGAGCCGGAACAACAGCGCTTCGTCACGGACAGTTCCCACCGTGAAGAGAGCGATATTCGCCTGCTTGCCCATCTCGATGATCCGCTCAATATGACGGTCTTTCTCCACCATTTTCTTCACATCAGCATTATCAAACACGACGGGAAGCGGGAGATAGCGCGGCATCGTTTGAAATGCCTCTGCAAACAGCTGAATCGTTTCAGCGGAATACGTGTTTACCCGAGAATGGCTGATGCCGCCTTTCAGCTGGACGACCTCAACGCCTCTTACCTGCTTCGGCTGCATGTTTTGCGCGATCTGATACATGGTGGTTCCCCAGCTGACACCGACAATGTCGCCATCTTTCACCGTTTCATGCATATATTCTGCACCATAGCGGCTTAGGTCATGTGTAATTCCTGCATAATCGGGTGTCGGGGAAAACACAACATGCGCCTCGAGAAGCCCGTATTTCTCTTCAAGCATGGAACCGAGCGCATCCAAATCTTCAAAAGGGTCCATGACGCGAATTTGGACAAACCCTTTTGCTTTTGCATATTGCAGCAGCCGGGAAACGGTCGGCCTTGAAATGTTGAGCTGCTCAGCAATTTGCTGCTGACTGTAGTCAGACTGATAGTAAAGCCTTGCCGCTTCTATGCTTAATTGCTGTTTTTCCCGATCCATTCCGCACCTCCCTTTGGATCAGTTCATGATGAAACTGCTTTCGATTGCTTTTATTATACAGGCTGACGCCCGCTTTCATCCACCTGATTTCTGAGAAACTGAAAAACGCCCTGGATGCGGATCTGTCCAGAGCTTACTTCTCCCATGTCATATGCTGATAAATGCCTTTCATAATAGCATACAATCCATATAAGATCAGCCCGAACGCCAAAATAGACAGAATCATTTTGCCATGCGGCTGCTGCGCGAGCTCGGCGAGCGCGCCGTCAAAGCCTCTTGTGTCGTCGGGATCAGCGGTCATGGCAGTCTTGATGAGAAAATAGCCGATAGCTGAGAAAATAATGGCGCGGGCAATATTGCCTGCGCGCCCGGTGTTTTTCGCGATGCATATCATCTGTTTGTTCATTTTTGACGTATCGAATTCTTTCATAAATGCAGCCCGGACACCCTTCACAAATTGAACAATCGCAAATAGGACAAAGCCCGCACCTGTAAGCCCTGTGAGCCATTGGCCGAACGGCTGCGCCAATACATAAGCGGACCACGTCTGTTCTGAAGTGCTGGCGTCTCCTTGGCCAAATACAAAACGCAAGGCATTCCAAGCAATGGATGCGTAAACGACGGCGCTGAAAAAGTTTCCTGTTCTCCGCGACAGGCCGCGCCTGCTTGTTCCGTGGCCCTCCGTATCCTTGATAGCACTCAGCACCATCCAGATCACATAACCGATGAGACCGACACCAATGAAAAAAAGCAAGAATGATCCGTATGGCATGCGCGATAACGTTAGGAGAGCCCCGCTCGAATCCTTCGCCCCGCCAGCCCCGGCTGCCGTCATACATGCTAAAATCCCGAGCAGGATAAAAACGCCGCCGAATGCAAAATAACCAAGCCTCCCAAATCGCTTGACCCAAGGCTTGGTTTCCTGTTTGATTTTTGACATGCACTGGTCTCTCACGGCCATGTGTCCAACCCTCTTTCACAGAATCCTTACTGTTACATTCCCGATTGGATAAAGTTGAAACAGCTTCTGCCTCAGTTATAGCCGGCTGAGGCATGTTTCTGCTGATCAGATGATTGTGCGGGCGTCACCCAGGCAGCCACTGCCGCAGCTGTAATTCCACCAGCTAATTTTCCAATGATCATGGCAGCCGCCATTTCTTTTTTCATTCCGGCCACGAAACCGAGATGGCTGCCGAGTACAAAGGCTCCGCTGACTGCAAATGCGACATTGATGACCTTTCCTCTCGGCGTCATATCTTTTAGTGAAGCCAGCATTGGAATATGATGAGCCAGAGAAGTCACCAATCCTGCTGTTGCTGTCTGATCTAAATGAAAACTGCTCCCCAGTGCCTGAAGAGGCTTTTTAAAGGCTTTTGTGATAAAGGCGGTCATCGGAAAAGCCCCTGCCAAGGCAATGGCGACGGTCCCTGTCGTTTGTATCCCCGTTTCGGCATTCTCCATTCCTGGAATCAGCACGATGCCGGTCATCGTCTCAACAGAGACAGCTGCGAGCCCGATAATCGCAACCATACTGACAGCCTTCCCGAAGAGATGAAATAACCGAATGATGGTGTCGGTGTACCGCCATAACCCAAAAGCGATCACAGCAGACAAAAGACTCGGGATCAGGAGGTTTTTACCTATCATGATAATGTCAAAGCCGGCGCATAATCCGCCGATGAAGCACCCGATCGGCACTGTACACAGTCCGATTAATATGCCTTTTGCAAAGTACGGGTGATCCTCTTGTTCGATGATGCCTAGAGCAACGGGAATCGTAAAGACGATTGCCGGACCCATCATCGTTCCTAAAAACACCCATGAAAACAGTCCGGCCTGTGGATCTTTCGCCATTTCTCCAGCGAGCGCATATCCTCCCATATCAATGGCCAAGATAGTGTTCGCAAAAGATGAGGGATCGGCGCCAATCGCTGTGTAAACCGGAGAGACAATGGGAATCAGGATTGCTGCCAGCACGGGTGCCAGCGACACAATTCCGATCATCGACAGCGCCAGCGGACCCATAGCCTTGAAGCCTTCGGCAAACCGCTCGCCAAGCCCCCATCTGTTTCCCAAACAATAATCCGCTGCCCCCAATAGTAAAAAGGCAGCCAAAATGAATACAACCGCGTCATTCACCGTCATGGTTTCTCCTTTTTCAAACGTATGATTGGTTTTATCATATCATCTGAAATCGGTTAATAGAGCTGAATCTTATTCAATATGCACTAAAAATTCTTTTATATCGGCTATCTCAACGGCTGTTATGATGCGCCGCGCTTTTTCATGCGGAACCGTTAATGTCAATTTTTCTTTTATGTCTTTTTCAGACAGTTCATTGCCCGGAGCTCCTTTTGGACAGTCGACACGTACTTCGCACATGCGGCCGTCTGATAAATGGGCTCTGACAATCGTGAAACGCCCTTTTGGAACAGCATGAGGAGCCGGCTGAATGGCATTGTCATATACTCGCTGAAAATGCCCTATTGTCTTTTGAATGCCGCTTGGGATTGGCTGGCTGTTGAAATGCTCAGCGGTCAGCTCATGTCCGTGCAAAGCAAGGGCAATAACATATTCAACGCTAAAACGGCCTTCCTCCCCAGTCTTCGGCGATCTTTCCGTCAATGCAGCATCTCCGCCTGGCGGAAAAATCACTTCAATCCGCTCGGTATTTGCAGCAGAAATGGCTTCTTCAGAGACAAGTTTTCGTACCGCATCTGCGGCATGGTGTGCCGCAGAGCAAAATGGGTAAATTTTAAACCATAGACCCGGCTTCACGATTCTCCATGGTGCGCCCCAACGGTTTAGCAAAGTGTTTTGTGCTTTTTCCAAATCGCCGTACAGACCGAAGAAACCAGCTTCTCCATCAAGTGCCGTGCAGGACCCGCCAAATTCTGATTGGGCCAGCTTAACGGCTAGCAAGCCAGCCTGAGCTGCCAGACCGGCGTGCAGCGGTTTCATTTCCGTCCCAAATTGCACCCTCATCCCGGCAGATTGTGTAGCTGCAAAACCAATGGCTTTTTCCAGTTCTTCTTGAGTCAGTTCCTCTGCGTAGCCTGCGGCGCAGGCAGCAGCGATCGCGCCAATTGTTCCTGTATTATGCCAGCCCTTTTCATAGTGGCGGCTCCCAATTGATTCGCCCAGCCTTGCCATCACTTCAACACCGACAATATAAGCGCCAAGAAGCCGCTCGTCATGTCCGCGAGCGGCAGAAGCCATAAGAGCTGGCACGATGACTGCACTGGGATGCCCTCTTACATCAGAATGGACATCATCAAAATCCAATGCATGGGCGATAAATCCATTGATCATTGCAGATTGTAATGGCGCGGCTTTTTTCCCTTGGCCGATAATAGGGACAAGGGGCGTGCCTCCTTCATCCTCTATGAGGCGGAGGAGCTTTTGAATGCCTTTATCTTTTCTTCCTGCGAATGAAGCGGCTGTGAAATCGAGTAATCCTTTTTTTGCTTCACACATCGCGGCAATTGAATGCTCAGGCTGCGACGTTCTCACAGCCTCTGCAAGACCTGCTGTCAGCCCTTGTCTGCTCATTTGATGGTCTCCAGCACAATAACAGCCAGCTCAGCAAAGTATTGAGAGGCAACTGTCAGGGCTTCTTCATCCAATGTAAAGGCCGGATGATGCCACTCCTCTGTACCGTTCGTTCCCATCCACACAAAAAATCCCGGGATCTTCTCTTGATACAGAGCGAAGTCTTCTCCACCCGGAGACTGCTCAGCATGAACAGTTTGGCAGCCAAGCCGTTCCGCGGCTTCAGATGCCGCTTTTAAAAATGCGCCGTCATTCTGAACGGAAGGCAAATAAGGAAACCACTTGAATTCTGCTTGTGCTCCATAGCCCGCGGCAATTCCTTCAGCCACTCGTTTCATATGTTCCGGAACAGCCCGTCTCGCTTCTTTTTGAAAGGTTCGAACCGTCCCCTCCATTTCAGCCTGGTCTGGAATGACGTTCCATGAAGTGCCCGCCTGTACTCTTGTAATACTGACGACCGCGTTTTGCAGTGAGCTGATGTTGCGGCTGACCACAGATTGCAGGCCGCTGACGATTTGTCCGGCAGCAGCGATTGGATCAATACTGTTATTTGGGATGCCGGCGTGTCCGCCTTTCCCTTTGACGACAATCTCAAATCGGTCAACACTTGCCATGAGAGGACCTTCTTTTACACCTATGGTCCCGACAGGCAGATCCGGCTTATTATGCATGCCAAAAATGGCAGAAACGTCATCAATTACGCCAGCCTCTATTACCTTTCTTGCTCCTGCGGCTATTTCTTCAGCTGGCTGAAAGATAAACCGGACAGTACCTTGCAGATCGGCTCTTCTTTGATTCAGCAAAATGGCCGTGCCGATAATGGAAGCAGTATGAAAATCGTGTCCGCACGCATGCATCGTGCCGTCAATCTTTGATGCAAACGGCAGATCCGTCTGTTCTTGGATCGGGAGCGCATCAATGTCCGCTCGTATCGCGATCACGGGTCCGTCTTCCTGCCCTTTGATTTCCGCAATCACGCCTGTTTCCAATTGAGGAACGTCAAGGATCTCGATATGCTCTTCCTCAAGCCAGCGGCGGATTTTTTTCGTCGTTTCAATCTCTTGAAATGACAGTTCAGGATGTTCATGAAGATCACGCCGCATATTGATTAAACGGGTATGAAACGTTTTGTCGGCCATTGTTCTTCCCCCTTTCTTATATAAGCTCTGCAGGCTCTCCCACCTGCTTGATAAATCTTTTCGTCCGTTCATTTTTCGGATGGTCAAACAGTTCTTCTGGCGTTCCCTGCTCGATAATATGGCCATCCGCCATAAAGATCACTTTATCAGCGACCTCTTTTGCAAACGCCATTTCGTGTGTAACGATGATCATCGTTGTTTGTTTTTCCGCAATGGACTTGATGACCTGAAGCACCCCTGCGACGAGCTCAGGGTCAAGTGCTGAAGTTGGTTCATCCAGCAAAATTGCATGCGGATTGACCGCAAGTGCCCGCGCGATGCCGATTCGCTGCTGCTGGCCGCCGGACATTGTGATCGGATAGCTGTCAGCCTTATGCTCTAGACCGACCTGTTTCAGAATATCCATTCCAATACGTTTTGCTTCGTCGCGTGATTTGTGTTGAGCCACGATTAAAGCTTCTGTAATGTTTTGCAGAGCCGTTTTATTTTTAAACAGATTGTAGTTTTGAAAGACCATGGCCGTTTGCTGGCGAAGCCGATGTGCTTCTTTGCGTGTAAACTTTTCCGCGTTCAGCTTGGCTTCTCCGATTTCAATAAGGCCTTGATCCGGACGCTCTAATAGATTCAAGCACCGGAGAAGCGTTGATTTTCCGGAACCGGACGGACCGATGATCGCCACTACTTCTCCGCGTTTCACTTCTAGATCGATTCCGTCGAGTACGACGAGATCTTTAAACGCTTTGTGAATATTTTTTACTGTTATCAACTGATTTCACCTCTAAGTCCGGTATGGCTTGCTCATGGCGCGTTCAAACAAGTCCTGCAAAATGCTGTAGATAATGGTAAGAACCCAGTAAACAATTGCAACCGCCAAGTACGTCTCAAAATATTTGAGGTTTCCTGATGCATACATCTTCCCTTGGGCGAACATCTCCATGACCCCTAACGTAAAGGCCAGTGACGTTTCTTTGAGTAGTCCGATAAATGTATTGCCCGTTGCCGGTATCGCATTTCGAACAGCCTGCGGCAGAATAATCCGTCTGTATGCCTGGAGCTTTGTCATGCCGACAGACAGGCACGCCTCCAGCTGCCCATCATCAACAGAATTGAGGGCGGCCCGGAAGATTTCTGCCAAATAAGCAGCGTTTTTTAAGCTTAACCCGATGATGGCAGCTGTGAGAGCTGTCATTTTGCTCATTTCTGGAAACAGCTGCGGCAGCCCGTAGTAGATTAAAAACAGCTGCACAAGTGTCGGTACGCCCCGGAAAAAGGATATATACAGCTTTGACAGCTGATGAAGCACTGGAATTTTGTTTTTTGTGATGAGTGCGAGAATAAGTCCTCCGATAATGGCAAAAATCATAGCCGCTACAGCCATAAACAAGGTGATCGGAAGGGCCTGAATTAAAGTCGGGAATGCTGATATCATAAATTCCCAATCAATCGTGTTCATTCTGGTGATTCACCGCCGTTTCTTAATGCTTCTGTTCTACTGTGATATCTTCATTAAAATATTTTTCGGAAAGCTTTTTCAGTGTTCCGTCTTTACGCAATTCACCAAGTGCTTTATTGACTTTTTTGCGGAGCTTGTCGTGTGCGTCATCCTTGGCAAATGGGAATGCAACTTGTTCGTAAACAATCGGATCTCCTGCAAGCTTTAACGGCAAGCCGGTTTTCTTAATTTGCGCCATCAGCACAGTTCGGCTGTTGACATAAGCGTCTACACGGCCGTAAGCGACGTCCTTCAGCGTGCCTTCTTGTGTTTCGTATGTTTTGATATTGATTTTTTTATCAGGATCTTTGCTTTCAAGGTTTTTTGCGTGATTTGAACCGAGAACGGCAGCAACTGTCTTCCCTTTTAAATCGTTTACTGACTTGATGTCATTATTGTCTTTTTTGACGACAATCTGTGTTCCTGCATAAGCGTATGGTTCAGTAAAGTGATACGTTTCCTTACGTTCATCAGTCACCGCTACCTGGTTGGAAATAGTGTCAAGCTTTCCTGTTTGAAGCTCCCCCATCAGCCCGCTGAATTCAAGCAGCTTCCAGTCCAGCTTCATGTCAATTTTCTTAGCGACCGCTTCCATCACTTCCACATCAAAACCTGTCAACTTTCCGTCTTCTTTATAAGCAAACGGGTAGCTTTGTCCGGTTGCGCCGACATGAAGCACATTGTCATCCTCTTTACTGCTGCTTCCATTACCGCAAGCTGAGAGCACCGCTAATAATGCAGCAACTAACAGCACAGTCCATTTTTTCATTTTCATTTGATTTCCCGCCTTTTCTCTTTTATAGGTCATTTCGCAATTGTTTTTTCATATAGACTGTCATATGCCCTTTGCCAAGGTCTTGTTCACCTGCGCGGACATACCCTTTTCGTTCGTACATCTCAATCAGCCACGGATGCTTGTCCGCTGTTCCGAGCGAGACAAACGGAACCTTTAACGTATCGCGGAGGATCGTTTCCTCAAGCCATTGAAGCAGCTTTGTTCCGATACCTTTTTGACCGGTGTCAGGGTCCACGGCGAACCACCAGATATGCGGAACGCCAAACGGTCCCGGCTGCTGCCCCCACGGCATCCTTAAGGAGATGGTCGCAATGATCAGTCCGTCCTCTTCCATGACATAGCAGGCGTTGTTTCGGATGTTACGTAACACCAAATCCAGATCCGCATGAGCGGCGGCAAAATGAATACCGATTTTTCGAATCGGTTCATAAGCCCGCAATGTCAGCTCGAGAAGCTGTTCGGCATCACGTTCAACTGCAAGGCGATATCGTGCTTTCATCTAGCGTTCCTCCTTACTTTGCATAACGGTTTACCGGCTTTTCTAAACCGAAGTGGTCTCTCAATGTTGTGCCTTCATATTCTTTTCTGAACACACCGCTCTCCTGTAAAATCGGAACCACTTTATCAACAAACACTTCAATTCCTTCTGGAAGAAGCGGAGGCATGATGTTAAACCCGTCACACGCTTTCTTATCCACCCATTCCTGCATCTTGTCAGCAAGCTGCTCCGGCGTGCCAACGAAGATATGATGGCCTCTGGAGCCTGCAACATATTGATACAGCTCGCGAATCGTCATATTGTCTCGTGCAGCCATTTCTTGAACAAGCTTGAATCGGCTCTTCACCGCATTGGAAGCATCCGCGTCAAGCTTCGGCAGCGGCCCGTCAAGCGGATACGCCGACAAATCGATTCCGCCTAAATAATTTTGGAGAATTTGCAGACCGACGGACGGAATAATCAGATCCTGAAGCTCCTTGTACTTGGCCTGTGCTGCTTCTTCGGTATCAGCAATGATCGGGAAAATACCCGGCATGATTGCAATTTTTTCTGGGTCACGCCCGAATTCCGCAGCCTGCTCTTTAATCGATTGATAAAATTCCTGAGCTGATTCCAGGTGGTTTTGCGCTGTGAAGATCACTTCTGCTGTTCTGGCAGCCAGTGCTTTTCCGTCCCCTGATGATCCTGCCTGGATAATGACCGGCTGGCCCTGCGGCGTTCTTGAAACGTTCAGAGGTCCGCGAACCGAGAAATACTCTCCTTTGTGGTTCAGCTCGTGCATTTTTTCTTTCTCAAAGAAATCACCAGTCTCTTTATTACGGATAAACGCGTCCTCTTCCCATGAATCCCAAAGTCCTTTTACAACCCCGACAAATTCCTCTGCCCGCTGATAGCGCAAATGGTGTTCAAGGTGCTTTTCACCGCTGAAATTCAGCGCTGTTGATTCAATAGATGAAGTGACGACGTTCCATCCGGCACGGCCGTTAGACAGATGATCCAATGACGCAAACTGTCTGGCAATGTGAAACGGCTCGCTGTAAGTAGTAGAAGCTGTTGCTGTCAATCCGATTCTTGATGTTACCTGCGCCAAAGCAGAGAGCAAAGTAAATGGCTCAAACCTTGTTAACACATTTGGATGTGATTTGCTGTCAATTGACAGGCTATCCGCTAAAAACAGCATATCCAGCTTGCCCCGCTCCGCTGTTTTCGCAAGCTCTTTAAAATAATCCAAATTCATGCTCGCATCCGCTGAGGCGTCCGGATGCCGCCAAGACGCGACATGATGGCCTGTACCTGCTAAAAATACCCCTAATTTGATTTGTTTCTTTTTGCTTGTCATGACGTTACTCCTTTTATCATGTTTTAGGCTGAAAAATCCGAAAAATAAACTCCTATATTCCTAGTAGTTTAATATGAATAAATCAAAATGTACCTTTGTCTCGGACGTTTGTCAATGAGTTAAGATCAATTTTTTCTCTTTTTGAAATGATAAAAATCTCGCGGGATCATGATGGATCGGCATTAGTGCAACCTGTATGCTCGCAAAAAAACTGAGTCTCGTGATGCTGAGACTCAGTTTTGATCCGAAGTTTTTTATATAAATGCAGCTTGGCCTTATCTGCGCATCCGCCCATACGCTCATTGTAGATTTAGCACAATCCATTTTGCCAATCATTCAGAAGCTGAGACATTGTACAAAAAAAATCAGCTGGCCCCGGATTTATACCGGAATCAGCTGATTGATTCTTAATTAAGCTCTAGAATATTTTCTTCTGCTTTAGCAGAAAACACTTTAGGCTCCAGACAGTCAAGGTCTTCATGAAATAAACTTACTTTTTGGATTTGCCGATTATCGTAGTGGTGAAAGTAGTAGTTTCCCGTGTCGCTGCACATCACAGAAGTATATTGCGTATAATCAATTTCGTCATCTTCCGTTATCACAGCACCCTTGGGTATTGCCATGTTTGACAAAAGCTGAAAAGCTGCTGATACACCTCTTGTTTCATCTGCCGCCGGCTCTAGATGTTCTTTCAGAAAAACAGCTCTGACAAACCGTGAAGGCGGTGTATAATCTCCTGGCAGACCCACAGTGCCCGAGCCTTGGCCAAAAGCGGACAGCATCAATCCGCCCATCTCCTTGCTCTCGAATTGTTTCGGCCTTATTCCTATATATTGCCGAAGATTGCTCACATGCCATAGAAAGTCGGGGCTGTTCGTCATTACACCTGGTTGATTGTCATAGATTTTGATGCCGTCTGCTCTCGGTTCTATCGTCAGGCTGCGTCCCGTCCGGTCTGACAATATCCAGTGTAAAGGTAAAACTGTATCCAATAGCTCTAATTTCTTCTCCACAATCGTTAAAGAGCGGATCTTTTCCTTTACGTCTTCCAAAGACTTACAGGCTGACAGCGCCCAAGTTACAAACTCATGCGGGGCAATATGAACGCCGTCTCCCCGTATCGTTTTTTCGTATTCCGCACATCCCATAAAATAAAGCGCGGCACAAGATAAACCGCTTTCATTAACACCGTCGGCAAATAATATATTTCCAAGTTTTCTCCCCATACCAATAAACGCGTACTGTGTTTGATGCACCTTTCCGTCAGCTTCACTCTTCCAGCTGTAACGGCGCGGATAGAGAATGACCTCCGTCCCCAACTGAAATGCAAAATCCATTGTCCTCGCTAATAAATGATTCCGGTCAGCAGTTTCCAATGTAAGACTTGTGCACATCTGATTCAGTCCCCTTTCAATTCAGGCTAAAATTATACATTTTGTGAACAACTTGTTTTATCAGCATAACGAAAGTCAAATAGATTCGTCAAAAGATTACCATTACTTCAAAACGAGGAATCCATCCCAAAACAAAGAATGAACAAGAAGATTCGTTCATGAGAAAAAAATGTACGATGCTGATGTTTATGGTGATTGCTTTCTTTTTATTTCTACAGGCCACTGAAGATCATGATCAATCACTGACGTTTTATATCTGCAAGAAGGGCTGATGGTGATTACAGACAGGACAGCCGCCATAACAAAAAATCCAGCCTTCTAAGAGGCTGGATTTCATTATTTCGCCAAAACAAGTTCGTGAATCGCATGCGCAACACCGTGTTCATTATTGGAGCGTGTTTGAAAGTTTGCGGCTTCTAATACTTCTGGGATGGCGTTTGCCATGGCAACGCCGCAGCCCGACCATTCAATCATTGTCAGGTCGTTTCCGTTGTCACCTATGCTCATGACTTCCGCCTGGTCAATTCCAAGCAGCTGTGCCAGCTGGCGTACGGCATTTCCCTTGCTGGCTTCCGGATGCAGAATTTCATAAAAGAAAGGCGCGCTTCTGACCATTGTATATTTGTCTCTCACGTCTTTTGGAATCGATGTAATGACATGGCTTAAGTTCTCCGGTTTATCTATAAACATCACTTTCGGGATGAGGATATCTTTTGGCACCTCGTCGATCTTGCGGAAATGAAGCGGCACTTGTGTCACATAGGATTCGTATACAGTAAATTCGCTAATATCCCGGTTAGGCGTATACAAATTAGATGAGTCAAAGAAATGCATCGGCGTCTTCAGCTCTACGCTCAGGTCATATAATGAAGTCAAATCATCATAACCGAGAGACAGCTCTGTGACCACTTCGTTTGTATGGGTATTTTGAACAAGCGCTCCATTATACGCGATGACATAGTCGCCTTCTTCAACTAAATTCAGTTCATCTAAGTATCTCCGCACACCCCCGATCGGCCGGCCGGTGCAAAGCACAATTTTGACGCCCTCCGCTTTAGCAGCGTGAAGTGCGTCGCGGACCTCCTCTGTTACTTCATGATGATCATTTAAAAGTGTTCCGTCCATATCAATTGCAATTAGTTTGTACATCCTGCATCTCCTTCGTGTCGTTTTCAGGCTATAGTCCCATCATATCTTTTTTTCTTTTCGATATTCAACCGGAAGAGATGATTTTCTCCGGATTCTGTTTAAACGCCGGCCTTGTCTTCGGAAACGCGTGCGCGGTTTCCGCTTTCTTTCTGTCTCCATCCCATCGTTTTCTGCTTTGCCCTGTTTCATCAGCAGGAAGCCGGCAGCTAAAAAAGGAATGCCGACTATATTCAAGATGGCGAGCTTCACACCCGCTGCCGTCAAAAAGAATACCCATGAAGATGCAGGATTCCGCCTAATCATGATGTAAGCCGCCATTTCCAGAACAATCAAGATGGCATGAAGCACTACACAATAAATAAGCAATACAAGCGCAAAAAACAACACATAATTCACGATTGCCCCTGAGTACATCATCGCGCGCATCATTTGTATAAACGATAAAGACTGCATGGATCCGCTGATGACATTAGGATTATAGATCGTATAGTCACTAAATAAATGTTTGATCTTGAGAAAAGCCCATAATATAAATATCCACTGAATGATATGTAAAATAAGTCCTGTTAACACCAGTCTTTCAGCTTTTTTATTTCTCATCTTTCTCCTCCTTGCCGGTCTTTGATTTGATTCTCGTCATCGTTTTTGTCTGCCCATTTTGCTCCCAAATCAGCGTCCCGTTTTCTCCTCTTCTCAGCGTGCTTTTGAGCGGATAATAAGAACCGAGATACTGAATCTCGATAGACCCGTCAGTGCTTTGAGATAGACCCGTCAGTGCTTTGAGAAATCACCTTGTATGCCATACTGGGCAGCTGGACCTCTCCTCTTCCTTCAATCACTTCCGTCTCTGCCACCTCGTCTTTGGTAAAGGTGACTCTTGTAAATTTCACGCCGTCCATGGGTCCCGGGGTAATCCCCTCACCCCACGTTCCGTAATAAAACGGCGTTTCCTCTTTTTGCTGTTGGCATCCCGATAACATGATGCATACAGCAGCTAAAAGCAAAATGCCGCATTTATTTCTCAAGGAGTTCACCATCCTTTCCTCCTCTTTTTGGGCGAGTGCCGTGGCACTGTGCCAATGACTACATAAGTTATAAGGAATTCACCCACATTTTATTTTTAAGGAGATTGATTACATGAATCCATTTCAGTATTACAGCCCGCAGCTGCCTCAGCAGGAACCTTACTATAGCCAATATGAATACAATCCTTATCCGCAGCAGGATGTATACGAGCCATACCAAATGGACAGACAGCCAGCCTTGGAAAGAAGAATCGCTGCACTTGAACGGCAAAATGAACAGCAGTCGAGAGAATTAACCCGTCTGACAAACGAAGACCGCCGTCAAAATCGGGAAATTGCACGGATTGCCGAACAGGTTAATCAGTTAAGCCAGGCTGTTGAACGCCATACACGCCGCTTAAACCGGCTCAATCAGCGCCTCCGCACAGTAGAAAACAGGCTGAATATCCCATTTACTGCAGGCGAAGGCGGTTTTTGAAGCAGGCAAAGAAAAAAGCGGAATACGATTTTCCCGATTTCAGGGTTTCGTTTTCCGCACTTCTTATGATTTTAACGCGGAGCATTTACATAAAAAGGGTTTGTACAAGTATACAATCTTTATCGTTTTCATTCAAAGATAGAGGGGGGTAAGGAAAATAATTGTAGTTTCTCATTTGCAGAATTTCTTTTCATTCAGGTTGCATGATAATACCGACTCACGTCAATTGATCATTATGGAGGGATCATTCATGCATAATACACAACACGGCTTGCAGCAGCTGAACCAAGCTCGCCAAACTGCTCAGCAGCTCATTCAGCAAACACAGCAAAGCAGCCAGCAATATCGCCAAATGCTTCACCAAGAGCAGCAAAACATCCAAATGCTGCAGCAGATTCTAAACCACGAACAACAGGCTGCACATACCATTCAACAAGCACTGCACGGACACGACATGGCAATTCAAAAATGCCAGCAGGTTGTCAACATGTGCAACCAAATGCAGCAGGAACTCACTGGACAATCCAGCGTCATGAATACGAATGTGTCTACACTTCCATTCGGCCAAAACACGCCATTCCAGCAGCAATCCTATCAGCAGTAGCATAAAAAAGCGGCATAGTTCCCCCCTATGCCGCTTTCCTCTTTATTGTTTTAATGTTGATTGAACGTCTTTTGGCAAATCTTTATATTGCACTTCTTCCCAGGTTTCTACATACTTGCCTTTTGTGTAGATTTTCAAATAGGCGTTCTTTCGCAAATCACCGCTGGCCAGGAATGTGACGTCGCTCTTTTCACCAGACTGATTGTATCCGTCTAGTGTATATTCAGTGCCGCCTGGTTTAAGGTGCTGGCCATCTCGATTAATCTGCACATACAGATCCTGTCTGGGAACTAGCGGATTGATTCTGTCTGTTATCTCGTTATGAATGAAGAGAATGCCGCAAATGGCCGCGATAGCCCCTGCACCCACTATAATTGATAAAATTTTTTTCATACTCACCATCCCTTATTTCATCGTTAAGAAGCTTTTTATTTTTTTCAAGTAGCTAAACCGCACCATCAGGAAGAACAGCAGCTGAAAAGCTAAAAATCCCCCGATTGTCAGCAACACTGGTTTGGTTACGTTGACAAAGTCGCCAGCTCTAATGGCAAAAACCGTATGAAGAACAGCCATCGCAAAGGGAAAGAAGAACAAGATCGCTAATTGAATGGTTACGCTCTGTGACATTTCTTCTTCACTAAATCCAATCTTCGCTAATGAACGGTAGCGCTTCTGATCTTCCTCTAAATCCGTAAACAAACGGAAATACAAAAAGCTTCCGGCCGCGGTAAAGAAGACAATGGCAATGAAAAGCCCAATAAATAAGCTTAAGCTTGGCAGTTGCACTGTCATATAGTGCGTGCTGGCCTTCGCATCAAATTGAAAGTGAACGTCAGAATAATCACCATACAATTTATTTGTAAGTGATTGGCTGATGCCTAAACTGTCTTTCCAATTCTTAAATTTGTAACCAATGAGCTTCGTGCTTTCTCCAAGCTTATGAAGCTTTTTATAGGTTGTTTCATTTACGACAAGAACGCTGTTTACAGAAATCAGCGGTTTTTTTGTTTCTTTCACTTCGAGCTTCTGATTTGCCAGCTCATTTTTCTTGTTCAGCAGATCTAATTGTTTCGGAAATTCAGTTTTATCCTTGACTTCATAGGTGCTTGGGAAATAGATGCTTTCCCCGTT
The DNA here is from genome assembly GCF_023238245.1 of Bacillus rugosus. Classification (NCBI taxonomy): domain Bacteria; kingdom Bacillati; phylum Bacillota; class Bacilli; order Caryophanales; family Bacillaceae; genus Bacillus; species Bacillus rugosus. The sequence goes on from NZ_CP096590.1 coordinate 3,992,545, forward strand.
TTTCAGATCATTCATGCTCATGCTGAAGTGCTTTTGAAATGTTTCCTGATCCATTAAGATAACAGGCGGCACTTCATCTCCCCGCTTATAGCGCACATATGAAACTGACATATCGTAACGTGTAAATGCGAAATGATTCTGTTTCAGCTCATGTTCAATATCATGCAGGTGTTGTTTTTCTTTCAGATTGCCTTCAAATGATAAGTACTCCATTTCATAGGCTGAATCCATTGCCCCGACAGTTGATTTGTAAACGGCCAGCACTCCTGTAGCAGTAAAAGCCACTGCTGAAATAATACTGACGATAAAAAACAGTCGGGCATTATCTTTTAGGCGATAGACTAAATCAGAAATCCAAATGACATTTTTCCCGCGCAAGTAAAAGCCCTTCCACTTCTTCACGGCCCTCAATATCCAAATGCTGCTCTGGCTGAAGAAAAAATACGTTCCAACTATGGTTAAGATCAAAATCAGAAAAGGCATATAAGAGTGAACATTGCCTTTTACGACCATTCCGTATCCCATAACAAGGCATGCCACGCCAGAAATCGACAGAAGGATAGACGGCTTCGGCTCAGGTTTCATGTTTTCCGCGCCTTTAATCAGTAAAATAACGGTTTTTGATTTAATAAAAAAGATCGTAAACTGTGATAAAAGGAAAAATAAGAGCAAAAATCCGCAAATCGTAATCCCCAGGGCCTTCCAAGGCATATACAGCGGCAAAGCGTCCATTTCTAAAATATAGACGCCGATTGTAAAAAATGTTTTTGAAAAAATCAGTCCGCCGATGATTCCGGCAACAATCGAAAAGGTGCCGATCATCATGTTTTCAGCTGTCACCAGCACTCGCAGCTGGGCGGGAGTAATCCCCTGAATCAGCAGAATTCCAAACTCTTTGTTTCTGGATTTCAAAAAGGCGTTAACGGAATATAGAACAAATAGAATTGAAAAGATAAAAATCATCCACTCCGCTGCCGTTAAGCCTTTTCTCGCAATGTTATTCAAGTACCCTTCCGTAAGAGCAGGATGAAAAATAAACATAGCGAAGGTAAAGAAAATCAATACGGAAAAAGCACTGCTCAAAAAGAACGCCAAATACGACCGTTTGTTACGTGTAACATTTTTATAAGCGAACTGAAGAAAGGTCATTTGCGTTTCCCCCCAGCATAGAAAGTACATCTAGGATTTGGTCATAAAATACTTGGCGGTTATCTCCGCGGTAAATTTCGTTAAACAGTGTTCCGTCTTTAATAAAAATCACACGCTGGCAGTAGCTTGCCGCCACAGGATCATGGGTAACCATTAATGCAGTAATCTGATCGTTCTGGTTCAGGCTTTGCATCGTTTCCATAACATCCTTTGAAGCTTTGGAATCGAGATTTCCCGTCGGTTCATCAGCCAGAATCAGAGAAGGTTTATGAATCACCGCTCTTGCAATGGCTGCCCGCTGGCGCTGTCCGCCAGAAACCTCAAACGGGCGCTTTTGTAAAAGGTCCTCTATACCGAGCTTTTCAGCGATGGCATGCAGCTTTCTTTCCATCACTGAAGGAGATTCTTTTTCAAGTGTTAACGGCAGCATGATATTTTCGCCAAGCGTCAGTGTATCAAGCAGGTTAAAGTCCTGAAACACGAAACCAAGCTGTTTTCGCCTGAATTGTGCCAGCTTTGTTCTTTTCAGCTGGTGAGGGTTGTCTCCTTTGATCAGGACGTCTCCGGAATCGGGACGGTCAATCGTTGAAATGATATTTAAGAGCGTTGTTTTACCGGAACCCGACGGCCCCATCACAGCCGTGAATTCCCCTTCCTCTACTGAAAAAGAGATTTGTTTTAACGCCTGCTGGGACACTTGTCCTTTGTAGGTTTTGTTTATATGTTTGACCTCGAGCATATTTGCCATGAGAATCCTCCTTATTGGTATTGTTCATCAGAAATTGGCTTATCATGTGTTTGCGGAAAGCATAAAAAAAACCTCCTGATAAGCTGATAAACAAATCTTATCAAGAGGGATGACAGTGTGCTATGCGGTTTTCTTAATGGCTCCTTACATTTTTGTAAGAAACAAAAACTGTACCGCTGTGCCCTTTCCCGAAGCAGAGCTGATCTCCACTTCATGATTCAGTTTTCCCGTGATTTCTTTCACCAGATGAAGCCCTATTCCTGTTGACTCTTGGAAACGCCGGCCGTTTTCACCTGTGTAATAGGGATCAAACACACGCTTTATATCCTGCGAGGGAATCCCCACACCATGATCTCTTACTTCTAACACGGTTTTATCCTCATGCTGAAAAATTGACAGCTCAATCCGGTCACTCACTCCCGCAGAATACTTCACTGCGTTTGTCACGACCTGTCCGATCGCAAATTTCAGCCATTTTGGGTCTGTATAAATCGTAGCGTCAGTGAGAATGTTTGTTTTCGGATATACACGATGCTCAATAAAGTACCGTTTATAGCTTTGAATAACGGTTTGGAGAATGTCGGTTAAAGAAGCCGCTTCTATTTTGAAATCTCTCTCAAACAGGTCGAGCCTCGATGAATACAGCAATGTTTCCAGTCCATATTCAATCTGCCGGACTTCTTTTTTGATTTGCCCAAAAATAGGCTCATCCTCTTCCTGAATGATTAAATTAATGACAGAAAGAGGCGTTTTCACTTGGTGCACCCACTGGTTCATATAGGTCACCCTGTCTTCAAGCTTGGCTTCTGTTTCGTGAAGCTTTTGATTGTAGAGGCGGTTCAGTTCCATCTGTTTTTCATAAAGCTCAGCACAAAACAGAGAAGAGCCTAAATCAGGCACGACTGCATCCTCCTGATGGGAGCTGAGCCACTGATAAACACCGCGGTCTTGATACCAGCGATAGATCAAATACACAGCTAACAACAGCAGCTGCACGCCGAGTATATAGAATAAATGGGCTAGAGAACGCTGGCCCGCAAACCAATAGTACGCAAAAACAAAAATGCCTTGAATCAGAAAAAGCAATATTAAGAGTACATGAGTCCGCAAAAACAATTTCATGACAGCGGCCTCAATTGATATCCTTCACCGCGGACAGATTCGATCGAAAAAGGAACCTCTAAGTCCCGAAGCTTTTTGCGCAAACGGGTGATATATACATTCAGCGTATTGTCATCGACGAACAGATCAGTATCCCACGTTTTTTCCATTAACCGGTCTCTTCCCGTTACCTTTTCTCCCCGTTCCAACAGCACTTCAAGAAGCTTGCTCTCTTTCTTAGACAGCTCGCACTTTTCTTCTTGATAACGCAGTTCAAATCGCTCTACATACAGCTGCACACCCTCGAATTCCACGATTCTTTCTCCCTGCTTCACCGCATACTCTCCATACGCCCTGCGAATTTGGCTTTTGATTTTCGCGAGCACAATGTCATAAGAAAACGGCTTTTCAATATAATCATCGCCGCCATTTTCAATTGCCATCACTTGATCCATTTCGCCGCTTCTGGCAGAAATAAAGATGATCGGGCTGGTCGAATGCTGGCGGATCTGCCGGCACCAATAAAATCCGTCATATGCCGGCAAATTGATATCAAGAAGCACCACATCAGGCTTTTCCCGCAAGAACATATCCAATACAGACGTAAAATCAGTGGTAACCACCGTATCATAGCCGTACTTCTCTAAATAATTTTGTAATAGTGACCGAATGTCTTCACTATCTTCGACAATCATGATTTTATTCATGCAATCCATCCTCCAAAAGGATAAGGCCGTTTCAGAGCCATCTTTTTTGATGCCCCCATCATAATGCTTTCATCGGTTCTGCGCAACAAGAGAAAGCGGGCCTTTATAAAAGACCCGCTTCTTACTGTTCTTTTCGAATATGTATATCTTGAATAGACTGTTTCGGAGCATGAAATCTGCTTTCGGCTTCACTCCTTGCCTCTGCAAAAGCCCGTGCCTCCACATGATCTTTATAGACATCCAGCTGAATCAGATACAGCGGACGCACTTTAAAACCATGAATTATCGTCACAGCCCACAACGGGAGCACAATAAAAACGCCGGGCAGATCCGGCAGCACAAAACCAAACGCAAATACGAAAAAATAAATGATTCCATACATGATCCACTTTCTATTTCTAACCTTGATGCCAATAAATAAAAAGGCAAAAAAACTGGCAATGGCAAAAGGCATGAAAATAAACAGCATCCACCAACTATGCAGCAACTCCCATGCGCCACCTCTTTTAGTAATTCCCATATTTTCCTCCTCCCATTTACCTATAATAATAGATTAAGAACACCGCGTCACCTGTAAACAAAAAAACGTTCTCTTAAAATAGTGATAGACGGGGCACAGGTTTCTTGCTATATTATTAGTTGATAATGATAATCATTACTAATCAATCAACATACATATTGGGGGGTTCTTGATGAAAAAGAACACATTGCTCGTGGGCATGCTGGTGCTGCTTCTTATGTTTGTCAGCGCTTGCAGCGGCACAGCTTCGAAAGGAAGCTCAAGTGATTCAGCTTCCGATAAGACAGAAATGAGAACATACAAATCAACAAAAGGGAACGTCAAAATTCCTGCACATCCGAAACGCATCGTCACTGATTTTTATGCTGGAGAATTGCTGTCTGTGGGGGCGAATGTAGTCGGCTCGGGCTCATGGTCATTCGATAATCCGTTTTTAAAATCAAAGCTGAAAGATGTAAAGGATGTCGGTGATCCGATCAGCGTGGAAAAAGTGATGGAGCTGCAGCCCGACTTAATTGTTATCATGAATGAAGAGAATGTAGATAAATTAAAGAAAATCGCTCCAACTGTTGTCGTTCCTTATAACACAGCGAAAAACGTAGAAGACACAGTCAGCATGTTCGGGGATATCGCCGGAGCGAAAGATGAAGCAAAATCATTTATGGCTGACTTTAACAAAAAAGCGGAAGCAGCCAAAAAGAAAATTGCCGGCGTCATCGACAAGGATGCAACCTTCGGCATTTATGAAAACACGGACAAGGGCGAATTCTGGGTGTTCAATGATAATGGCGGACGCGGCGGCCAGGCTGTATACAATGCGCTTGGGTTAAAAGCGCCTGAAAAAATTGAACAAGATGTCATCAAAAAAGGAGAGATGAAACAGCTCTCTCAAGAGGTCATTCCTGAGTATGCCGCAGACTATATGTTCATTACAGATTACAATCCGAAGGGCGAAAGCAAAACACTCGATAAGCTGGAGGAATCCTCTATTTGGAAAAACCTAGACGCTGTCAAACATAACCGTGTGTTTATCAACGACTTTGACACATTCTACCCGTACGATCCAATTTCCGTCAGCAAACAGGTTGATTTGATTGCTGATATGCTGGTGAAACGTGAGAAAGAAAACCAAAAATAATGGCATGATAAAAGCACTCACGATGACGTGAGTGCTTTTTCTTCAGCTGACTTGCTGTCTAGCGGCTTTTCCCGCTGAGCCGAATTCTCTCATTTTGCTTTTCACTGTTTCTTTTACTGCGTCAATTCCCGGCGTCATATAAGCGCGTGGTTCATATAAGTCAGGATTTTCTTCAAACATGACGCGCGTTTTTTCTGCCCATGCCACCATACATTCTGTATTGATGTTGATCTTCGCGTGGCCAAGCTGGATGGTTCTTACGATTTGATCAGCCGGAATTCCCGATGCACCGTGAAGAACTAGGGGAATGTTCGTAGTCTTAGCAATTTCCTCCATCTCTTTGAATCCGAGCTTAGGCTCACCTTGATACTTTCCATGAACTGATCCGAGCGCAGCGGCCAGGGCATCAATATTGGTTTCTTCCACGAGACGCTGGCACTCATGAAGATCAGCGTATTTTACACCGCCCACAAGACCGTCCTCCATGCCGCCTACCGTACCGACTTCAGCCTCTACTGACACACCGTGAAGCTTGGCATAGTCTGCTACCTCTTTCGTCATGGCGATATTCTGATCAATCGGTGAATGTGATCCGTCAATCATGACCGAGCTAAACCCTGCGTCAATGGCTTGTTTACAGCGCTCCACGCTGCTGCCGTGATCAAGGTGAAGGACAACGGGAACGGTGATTGACAATTCTTCCATCAGCGCATTGACCATCGCAGCTACGGTTTTGAATCCGCCCAAATAGTCGATCAGCCGGTCCGAAGCCGCCGCGATGACAGGCGACTGTTCTTCTTCCGCAGCCTGTAAAATCGCCTTCGTCCACTGCAGGCCATTGATATTAAACTGGCCGATTGCGTATTGCTCCCGCTTTGCATCTTCAAGAAGCTCTTTCATCGATACAAAAGCCATGTCCACCCCTCCTTTATCCATTACATGTTGAAGTATTTTGATACGACATCAACCGTTGTTTTTTTCGCTGTTTGAATGGCTTCCTCAGCACTCAGCTTATAGTATTCAGGCCGGAAGAGCTCAACTGATACAACATCAGAGAAGCCGATTTCCTTAAGGGCTGATAAGTGGGCATCTAAGTCAATCGCCCCTTGGCCCGGCCATACACGATCCTCATCCGTTAAAAAGCCGATTGGGAAATCTTCGGTATCGTCGATATGGTAGATGAAAATTTTCTTTCCGTCCGCCCGCTTTAAGCTTTCAATATTTGAACCCATTGCATGGAAATGGAAACTGTCAAGGACAAGCCCGACATTGTCCCGGTCGACTGTGTTTACGATGTCGTACGCCTGTTCAAACGTATTGACCGTACATTGCGGGTGGCCGACAAATTCAAGTGCGATTTTTACGCCGTACGGCTCCGCGATATCTGAAAGCTCAGTCAGCACCTCTACACTGCTCTTTTTGATCTCTTCTTTTACAATCTTCTGCTCAGTCACAAGCGGGACGGCCACGACATATTTCACACCGAGGGTTTTGCACGTTTCCATCATGCCTTTAAATTCAGCGATGTTCTCATTGTGGCCCTTTTCATCACGGTTGTTGAAGAATACGAGTGCATTTAAGGCAAGCGGCTTGATGTGATGGGTTTGAAAATATTCCGCAAGATCATCCAAAGAATGGTCTTTTAAGTACTCCGGCAGCTTATCCATTGTGCGGATTTCAATATAATCATAGCCGTGCTTTTCGCATAGTTCTAAATCCTTTTTAAGATTTGAGTTTTCCAATGTTGTTGCTTCATTAAAGCAAAGTTTCATGTCAGACTCCCCCATCTGCGTTTTAGATATGAAGGGAGTTCGGCAGGATGGCTATTCGCCATATCCCGCCGAACTCCATGCTCAGCTTATGCCAGACCTAATTCTTCTTTCATTTTCCGAAGCATAAATCGGCTTGATTCATCCGCTCTTTCGTCGACCCAAGCAAAAACGGCATTCGTCGCAATTCCGTCGAACTTCATCTCTCTCAACTTTCTGAAAATCGTTTCAAAATCAACCTCACCTTGGCCAATGTCCAAATGCTGGTGAACGGTTACTTTCGCGTCAGGCGGATTGACGATGTAGCGCAAGCCATGAGCCGCTTTATGATTAAAGGTATCTGCAAATAAAACGTGTGTGAGGCGGTCGCCGGCTTCGTCAAACATTGTCTCGATGTCGCCTTTGCCGTCATCATAGAAGAACGTATGCGCAGTTGAGTAGACAAGATTAATCCAATCCTTGTCAAGCGCACGGATCATATCCATCGCACCTTTGTGCGTTTCGATAAAATCGTATGGATGGGCTTGAAGGTTGAGTTTAATGCCTTCTTTTTCAAAGACTGGGAGAAGCTCATCCATGGATTTGATAAATTTTTCTTCACTTGTTAAAGGATCATATTTTGAACCGCTGAATTCACTGTTCATCAAATCCACTTCAAGTTCAACCGCAATTTCGATCGCCCTTTTCCAGTTGCGCACCGCTGCCTGGCGGCGGTCTTCATCAGGACCCGCCCAGTGGTAAAGAGGAAGGAGGGATGAAAGCTTAACACCTGTATCCTTTAATAGGCGCTTTAATTGTTTGATTTTTGCTGAATCGACTTTCGGATATTTATAGAATGGACAAAAATCCTCGCGCGGCGATAGCTCAATATATTCATAGCCAAGCTCCGCTGTTTTATAAACCATTTCCTCCAAAGTTAAATCATCACGATACATCGAAGGATCCAATGCTAATTTCATAATTTCACTCCTCTATTTTTTAGTTTTCAACTGTTGTAAACGATTGATAGAATTCCGGTTTTTCCTTCAATTCAACCTTTTCTTTTTGTCCAGATTCCTGGGCTTTTACACACGCGTCAGTCGTAACAGCGGCAATATAGCCGTCCCATGCCGTTGGTCCGCTGACTTCGCCTTTTTTCTGGATGGAATCAATGAAGTCTTGAATTTCTACGTCATACGCAGCCACAAAGCGTCTCTGCCAATCCATCAGAATATCTGTGCTGAATTTGCCTTCTTTTCTCATGCTGATGCTTGATGGTTCAGGAAGTTTGATGACCCCGTCTTCTCCGACGATTTCACATTGAATGTCATAGCCGTATTTACAGTTCACATAGATTTCAGCATTGATGACAATGCCGCCTTTTGTTTCAATCAATACGATTTGTGGATCTTTTAAATGCGGAAGCGCATTTTTCGATTTTTTCGGATAGATGACTTGAACAGACTCGTAGTCATCATTGACGAGCCAGTGCAGCACATCGATTTCATGAACAAGCGTGTCGACTACAGCCATATCTGTTGTGTAATTATCTCCCACAGTCGGGTTGCGGTGCGCGCAGTGAATCATAAGCGGCTCGCCAATAACATGATTATCGAGTGCTTCCTTCAGCTGTACGTAACCGCTGTCATAACGGCGCATGAAGCCGACTTGAACTAGGCGTTTGCCCACTTTGATTTCCTCTTCGACGATGCGCATGCATCCTTCAGCCGTTGTCGCGAGCGGTTTTTCACAGAACACATATTTCTGGGCTTTAATCGCTTTCAGCACGCTCGATTCATGGGCAGGTCCCCAGCTTGTCACTAAGACAGCGTCTACATTTTCGTCTGCAAGCAGGCTGTCATCATTCGGATAAACCGTCGCGTTTAATTGGTATTGCTCAACGACCTTTTGTGCGGCTTCTTGATTGACATCCGTTACAGCGACAATTTCTGCGCCGGACAGCTTATTCGTGATGCGGTTAATATGTTCTTTTCCGATTGCTCCAGTTCCAATTACGCCAATACGTAAACTCATTGACAGCCACTCCTTCTGTTGGTTACATGATTTTACTTTCTGTTCCTTGCTTTACTTGGCTCTGAGGAGATCCGTAGAGTTCCTCTTGAATTTGTTCAAGCGACTTGCCAGACGTATTAGGCGCAAAGAGAAGCCCGATGATCATACTGGCCGTCACACATCCGAGGAGAATTGCAGCCATCGTTCCAATGCCGAAATTCGTAATAATCATTGGGACAAACAGACTCCAAATCCCTATTGAAATACGGACGAGGAAAAACATCAGTCCTTGTGCAGAAGCACGATATTGCGTAGGAAAGATTTCACTGGCCCATAACTGATAGTTGGCTTGCTGCCCGGCTCCGTTGTTGATCCCGATCATGACAATAAACAGGAGCAGAACCGGCAGTCCTTCAACCGGCAGCAGAAACAGCGTCCATCCGATCACTGCCATAAAAGCGGCGATTCCAAACACGGTTTTTCTATATTTGTCGGCAAAGGGCATGAAGATCAGAGCGACCCCCAATCCTGTGAAGATAAACAGTCCCATTTGCAAAAGGTTTGCCGTAGTGGCCGATACACCGCCGACCTGCTGATAAATGTATGGCATAAAGAACCCCATTACGCCAGCTGCTAAATTCCAAACCAGAAACACGCCCATTAAAAACAGTATGTTTTTTAGATACATAGGCTTGAGCAAATCAAAATACGATGTTTTGTTGAGTACGGCCGGCATCCCTGCCTGCGAATCTCCCGGCTGTTTTTTTGGCTGCCAGGCGTCTGACTCCGGAAGCCTGATTCTCAGGATGTACGTAATCAGCGCAATGACAAGCAGATGGCCAAAAACGATTTTATTACCTAGGATTCCTAAATCTCCGACCAGTACGGAGAGAAGCAGAACAACAACTGCCCCCGCGGCCCAGGCGACTTGTGCCACGCCGCAATGGCGGGCCCGATTTTTCTTTGGTGCATTTTCTGCAATAATGGTCCATGATGCGGTAATGTCAGCTCCTACTGATAAACCGATGATCATGTAACCGCTTAACAACATGGGGAAATTAACCCCGAACAGAACCAAACAAATCCCTATTGCATAAACCAGCATGCTATTGGTATAAACAGCCTTCCGCCCGACTTTATCAGCTAGATACCCGCCAAGCAGTGCTCCGACAGCGGCAGAAATTGCATTTGCGCTTAGCGCGCCGAGCAGCCCGATTTGCGTATCAGATAGCTTTAGGTAACTGACCCATAACGATAAACCAGCAGAGCCCGCCACAATTGAACCGGCATCAATGTAGTTGGCCAATGCTGCCGCGATTGTCCGTTTATTGAAAGCCGAATCCCCATTGGTATTGCCCATATATTCAGTCCCCATTAAGCCAGATCCAACAACTGCTCATCAATATAGTTTCTCGCGATCAATGCATACTCAAGCGGGTTTGCAACATCAGGGTCCTGTTCAGCTTCAACGACAATCCATCCGGAATAATCATGCTTCAACAGCAGCTGATATACTTCTCTAAAATCAATGCATCCATCACCGGGAACCGTGAACATGCCTTTTAAAAATGCTTGTCGAAACGATTCCCCTCCAAGCCTGCATTGTTCCATGACATTCAGGCGGGCATCTTTAAAGTGCACATGCTTAATGCGGCCGATATGCTTCTCAAGCATTCCCATATAGTCACCGTCAGAAATATACGCATGCCCTGTATCATAGAGGAGGTGTACATGCGCGGGGTCTGTTCCAGCCATCAGGCGGTCCACTTCTTCCGCGGTTTGGACGCCAGTGCCAAGATGGTGATGATACACAAGCTTTAAGCCATGCTGATCAGCAATTTTGCCAAGGTGATTCAATCCTTCGCAAAGCCGTTCCCATTCATCATCCGTAAAGTGCGGCTTCTCTGTGAACACATTTTTCTCCAAGCTTTGCACACTGTGTGTTTGTTCAGAGACAACTGCGACATCCGCGTTTACTTGTTGCAAATACTCACAATGCAGGGTAAATGCCTTTGCCGCTTCACCGAGTCCGTCACGCAGGATAAAGCTGCTGAACCATTTTCCCGCGATTCTTAAATTTCGAAGTTTCAGCTCTTTGTTCAGGATGGCCGGTTCGGGGAAAAATCCCCCGACTTCCGTACCTTGAAAACGTGCGACAACGATATCACTCAACAAATGCTGAAGTGTGTTTCCCGCTCCGATTTCAGGAATATCATCATTCCGCCACCCTATTGGAGCAATGCCCCACAGGATTTTATCTTTGCCCATCTATGAGCCTCCCCTCTAATACTGCTTCGCAGATTCCAGCATTTTTTCTTTTGCTTCGTATGCCTTCTGAACGCTCTCCTGTTCAGATACCTCTGCTACGCCGACATGCCACCAGCTGTCATAGCCGTCCGTCATTGTTTTTGGCAGAACCTTCATCTCAATTAACGTTGATACGTCTTGTTTCTTCGCATCCTCTAACGCCGCTTTTAACTCTTCTATCGTGTTAGCACGGTAGGTTTTCGCGCCGTATCCCTCAGCAACTTTTGCATAATCGACATTTAAAATTTGATTGTCATCTGTGCGGAACTCACAATAGTAGCTGCCGCTGCCGTGATCCATTTGTAAGTTGTTGATACATCCAAAACCAGAGTTATCAAAGAGCAGCACATTGATTTTCTTGTTGTACTGAATCGCCGTAATCAGCTCGGAGTGAAGCATCAGGAAGCTGCCGTCTCCGACAATGGAATATACTTCTCTGTCAGGATGGGCCAGTTTAAGACCCAGTGTCCCGGACACTTCATAGCCCATGCAGGAATACCCGTACTCCAGGTGATACGTATTCGGAACATTTGAATGCCACAGACGCTGCAAATCTCCTGGAAGGGAACCTGCTGAACAGATGATTACGCTGTCTTCAGGAATGGTCTCGTTGATTGTCAGCAATGCCGTTGTTTGCGGAAGCTCAGTATTCAACGCGTCAGCGTATTCATTTAGAACCTCTTGAGAGAAATGATTTTTGATTTCCGGATCAAATGCTTCCCGTTTAAACGTCACTTTGCTGAGGCGTTCGCGTTCAGCGAGCCATTCGTCCTTCAGCTCCTTGATCGTTGAACCGAATTCACTCTTATAGCCTTCAAGCAAGCCGTGCAGTTTGCCAAGCGTCACTTTCGCATCTGCTACCACTTGGAACGCATCGAGTTTATACGCCTGCATTCGGCTGACATTGATGTTCAGAAACTTCGCTTTATCAAAATCAAAAGCGGTCTTAGAGGATGTCGCAAAATCCGTATATCTTGTGCCGATACCGATAATCAAATCAGCTTGGCGGGCCGCTTTATTTGCCGCAAGTGTACCTGTGATGCCCATTCCGCCGAGGTTGTTCGCAAAATCAGCTTCAACTGTCGACTTTCCTGCCTGCGTTTCAACTAACGGAATGTGATACGCTTCAGAAATGGCAACCAATTCATCGCGCGCACCGGAGTATTTTGCGCCTCCGCCGACGAGGATCACAGGATTTTTGCTGGCTTTAATCAGCTCCGCCGCACCTTGAAGCTCGCGCTCGCTCGGCTGTAAGCGATCAATATAGTGAACCCGTTTGACGAAGAAACTTTCATCAAAGTCGTATGCTTCTCCTTCGACATCCTGAGAAATACAAATCGTTGCCGGACCTGCTTTTGCCGGATCGGTCATGACTTCAAACGCGCGCAGCAAACTGCTCATAAGCTGCTCAGGACGCGTAATGCGGTCCCAGTATCTCGATACAGGTTTCAATGCATCGTTTGTTGTAATCGCCGCACTGTATTCTTGCTCCATCTGCTGCAGTACGGGATCTGGCTGTCTTGTCGCAAATGTATCTGCCGGAATCAAGAGAACCGGGATATTGTTTGCCAATGCAGTGCCGGCTGCCGCCACTAAGTTAGCCGCTCCCGGTCCGACGGATGTAGAGACCGCATATATTTTTCTTCTCAGCATTTGTTTGCTGTACGCCATTGCGGCATGCGCCATTCCTTGTTCATTTTTCCCTTGATAGACTTTCAAATGGCCTGCATCCTGCTCAAGCGCCTGGCCAATCCCTAATACGTTTCCATGACCGAAAATCGTGAAAATCCCTTCAACGAAAGGCTCTTCCTTTCCATCTACATGGATGTACTGCTGGTTTAAGAATTTAATCAGCGCTTGTGCTGTTGTTAAGCGAATTTTCCTACCCACAAACGATCCCACCTTTACTCGATCTTTTTCAATTATGACTGTGCTTCAATAAGCTGTACGATTTCATCCGCAGTCGGCATTGCTTCTGACGAACTGTGCTTGCTCACCACAATGGAGGCTGACGCGCTGCCGTATTTCAATGCCGTTTCGATGTCTTTTCCGCTGACAAGGCCATAGATAAAGGCTGACGCATAGGAGTCACCGGCTCCAAAGGTTTTCAGCACTTTTGTCTTGTACGCTTGCGCTCGGTATACCTCACCAGATTTGCTGTATGCGTAAGAGCCTTCGACGCCGTGTTTGATGACAACGAGGTCGGCTGAATGGCTAAATAAATGATTGACCGATTCTTCATTGCTTCCGCCTGTGAGATTTTCCATCACATCAAATTCATCGCGTGTGCCGATCACGATATCAGACTGCTCGGCGACCAAAGAATAGTAAACGGCTGTTTCATCCGCTGACTGCCACGTATACGGGCGGTAATCCAGTTCGAACACCACTTTGACCTGATGCTTTTTCGCGTATTGAACAGCTTTTAACACCGCTTCCCTTGATGGGCTTTTAGCAAGTGCTGTCCCGGAAACAAGCAGCATTTTCGCATTTGCGATATAGTCCTCGCTTACCTCTGAAGGCTCAAGATAAAGATCCGCCACATCATCTCGATACATTAAGATGCTGCATTCTTCAGGGCTCAGAATTTCCGTAAATGCAAGGCCAGCTTTGTGTCCATCTTGATCTACAATCATCTGCGTTGTATCAACGCCGGTATTTCTCATATAGGACTCTATGAATCTTCCATGCTGGTCATCTGGAATTTTGCCGATGAAGCCCGCTTTTAAGCCAAGCTTCGCGCTGCCAATCGCGATATTTGCAGGTGAACCGCCGACGTATTTCGAAAATGTCATTGTTTCTTCCATTGGGCGGTTGTATTCGACTGCGTTCAGATCAATACATGCCCGGCCGATGGCAACAATATCAAAAGCCTTCTCTTCATTAAATGTATACTTCATCGTAAACAGCCACTCCTCACTTGTTAGCGTTCTAAAATCCACTCATGCGCCGGGTCATTATGAAACTTCCATTTCCGCGTCGGCCCTGCCATGACATTTAAATAGTAGGATGTGTATCCATCCGGAACGCCTACCGGGTGGTATCCAGCAGGAACAATGACAACGTTTTCATTTTCTACAGTCATTGTCTCGTCAATAGAGCGGTCATCTGTGTATACACGCTGAAACACAAAGCCCTGTCCCGGGTCTAATTCATGGTAGTACGTTTCTTCTAAGAAAGATTCTTCCGGCAAGTTGTCTTGATCGTGTTTATGAGGCGGGTAGCTGGACCAGTTTCCGCTGTCTGTATAGACTTCAACTACTAACAGGCTGTTAGCTGAAGGGTCTGAATCCGGAAGAATGTTGTGAACAGTACGTTTGTTTGAAAACTTCCCGCGATGCTCAATTCCATTGTCTTCCGCTTTGATCAGCTTTGTCGGAAGCTGTTTTTCAGATGGAGAATAGCAAAGCGCCACTCTTGCATCGCTGACAGCTGTGATCTCAAATGCACGATCATTTGAAATATAGACACTGTCTGTCGGTTTTCGTTCGAATACGCTTTCACGCGTGCCGATATTCTCAAAAGTCGACTCATGATCGGTTACTGTAATGTTTCCCGTTACCGCCACAATACAGATTTCTTGTTTTTTCAATTCTTCTGCATAGCTGGAACCGGAAGCGAGATCTAACACTTTAAACTCTACATAGGTGAGATCAGAGTTGGATTTCGTTACTTCGTGCACCAGTTTAACCCCATTAGATATTTCATTCGACTGCGGCTTACGCAACAAATAACTCATAGTGAAGCCCTCCTCTTTCTATTGTAAGAATGAGTCCGAACAGCGCACATGGGCGCCGTTCGGCTGTTCGTCGTTTAGTTGAAATCAGGTGCCGGATATCTTGCCGTAACCACTTTTTTACGTGTATAGAAGTCGACGCTGTCTTTTCCGTTCGCATGCAGCGTTCCAAAGAATGATGACTTCCAGCCAGAGAATGGGAAGAACGCCATCGGAGCCGGTACACCCAGGTTGATGCCGAGCATACCCGCATCAATGTTTTCACGGAAGTAGCGGATTGCATTTGAGTTGGATGTGAACAGGCAAGCACCGTTCGCAAACTCTGACTTATTGGCAATTTCAATTGCTTCCTTCAGGTTTTTCACGCGGATGACTGACAAGACCGGAGCAAAAATTTCATCTTTCCAGATCGTCATCTCTGTCGTGACATTGTCAAAGATCGTAGGGCCGACAAAGTAGCCGTCGTCAGACACATTTTCACGTCCGTCACATACGAGTCTTGCGCCTTCTTCCAGCCCTTTTTCAATATAGCTGAGCGTGCGCTTCTTGTTGTCTTCGCGAATAACCGGGCCTAAGAACACACCGTCATCAAGGCCGTTACCGATTTTAATATCAGCCACTTTTTCCTGCAGCTTCGCCATAAACTCATCAGCGATTCCTTCTTCAACCGTCACCACCGCACAAGCCATGCAGCGTTCACCGGCAGAACCGAAGGCTGCTCCAATAATGTTTGTGATTGTGTCTTCGAGATTCGCATCGTTCAGGACAATCGTATGGTTTTTCGCGCCAGTCAGAGATTGAACGCGTTTTAAGTTTTCGCTTCCTTTTTTGTAGACGTATTCGCCGACCGGCTTGGAGCCTACGAATGAAATTGCTTTAATTTCAGGATGCTCAAGGATGCCGTTCACTACGTCATGCGCACCGTATACGACGTTGAATACCCCTTTCGGAAGGCCCGCTTTTTCAAAAAGCTCAACCAATTTCTCTGTTAACAACGGTGTACGCTCAGATGGTTTTAAAATAAATGTGTTGCCGAGAGCGATTGCCATCGGGAACATCCAGCAAGGAACCATCATCGGGAAGTTGAATGGCGCGATTCCGCCGACAACTCCGATTGGGTAGCGGTAGTTGGCCGCTTCAACATCTGTTGCGATGGAAGCAAGTGAGTCACCCATCATCAGGGAAGGCGCTCCAGCTGCGAATTCTACGTTTTCAATTCCGCGTCCCACTTCTCCAAGAGCTTCTTTAGTGTTTTTTCCATTTTCAATGGTAATCAGATGAGCAAGTTCTTCTTTATGCTGAGAAAGCAGCTGCTGGAAGTTAAATAGAATTCTGGCACGGCGCGGAACCGCCACTTTTGACCATGTTGTAAATGCCTCAGCCGCTTTTTGCGCAGCGTAATCAATATCCTCTTTTGTTGAAATCGGCACTTGGCACAGTACTTCTTTCGTCGCCGGATTCACAACGTCTTCATATTTATCTGTTTTGCTTTCAACCCATTCACCGTTGATATAGTTTTTTAATTTTCTGATTTCTGCCATTCTTATTGCCTCCTTCATTAGTAAACACATACACTTGTATGGGTGGTTCAGGATAGATTCATATCAATATCCACTGTTTCAGTAAGCCAAGAATTAAACGCTTTCAAAAAAACAAAAAAAATAAATGGTGATGCAATTTTAGATACAAGCAACCATTTCATGCACATCAGGTTACTTTTTGGTCATTTCTTGGTTATATTCTAATCGCATAATACCCATAAGTCAATCATAAACACTAAATTTTTTCATTATTTTTATTATACTAATCTTTTAACTTATTAAGAGAGTAGCGAGAAGTCCGTCGAATCTTGCAAAAGATATACACCAATGTTATCATTTTTTAAGCAACTATTGATCAACTCTTGGGTTTTATTATATATTTATGTTAGGTAAAGATTCAAGAAGGAGTTTATTTATATGAAACTGATGCGGATTCAGGAAATGGAGGAGTACATTTTATCGCATGGCACTGTTTCCTTAGATGAGCTGTGCCAGGTGTTCAATGTCTCCAAAAACACAGTCAGACGTGATATCAACAAGCTAACAGAAAAGGGTGCGATTGAAAAAGTATACGGCGGCGTAACATCTATTGAGAAAACCGCATTAGTTCCTTTTGAGAATCGCACCATTCAGCACCAAGATGAAAAAACAAAAATTGCCCATTATGCTTCCCGTTTTATTGAAGATCATGATTTAATCTTCATTGATTCAGGAACAACAACAAAGTCTATTCTCGATACGCTTGATCCGGCCAAAAATGTCACCATTTTAACCAACAGTTTAGACATTATCAATGCGGCTTCAGCTTTGAAGAATATCAACTTAATCATTATCGGAAACAACTATAAAAGAAAAACGCGCTCCTTTGTCGGCATGGACGATCCGGCTATGCTTGATAAGTACAATATCAACAAAGCCTTTATGTCCGCTACCGGAACGACGCTGACACACGGATTGACCAATTCGGATCTGCTGGAGTACGAAATTAAAAAAAGGATTTCGGAAAAAGCAAAAGAAGTGTATTTATTGGCTGACCATTCTAAATTCGGAAAATCAACGCTACTGACGTATGCGCCATTTGACAGGCTGCATTGCATTGTGACATCCCAGCCATTAGATGACGAGTACACACAGTATTGCCATGAGCACCAAATCGGCATTCATCTAGCCTAACGGTTACAATAGTGTTGAGAGTCTTTCATCCATTTTATTCTAGGAGGCAGATCATGAAAAAAGCTACGCTCGGAAAATCAGACTTGCAGGTATTCCCTATCGGATTAGGAACAAATGCTGTCGGCGGACACAACCTCTACCCGAACCTGAATGAAGAAACCGGAAAAGAATTGGTTCGCGAGGCGATCCGTAATGGCGTGACAATGTTAGATACCGCTTATATTTATGGGATCGGCCGTTCTGAAGAATTAATTGGCGAAGTGCTGCGCGAATTCAATCGTGAAGATGTTGTCATCGCGACGAAAGCCGCGCACAGAAAACAAGGAAATGACTTTGTCTTTGATAATTCACCAGAATTCCTTAAGAAATCAGTTGATGAAAGCCTGAAGCGTTTGAATACGGATTATATCGATCTATTCTACATTCACTTCCCGGACGAACAAACGCCTAAGGATGAAGCTGTCAACGCGCTGAATGAGATGAAGCAAGCCGGAAAAATCCGCTCCATCGGTGTATCCAACTTCTCTTTAGAACAACTGAAAGAAGCAAACAGAGACGGCTTGGTAGATGTATTGCAAGGCGAATACAACCTGTTAAACCGAGATGCGGAAAATACATTCTTCCCTTATACGAAGGAGCATAATATTTCATTTATCCCTTACTTCCCGCTCGTATCAGGATTATTGGCAGGAAAGTATACAGAAGATACAACGTTCCCTGAAGGTGACCTGCGAAACGAAATGGAAAACTTCAAGGGCGAGCGTTTCAAAGAAAATATCAGAAAGGTCAACAAGCTTGCGCCGATTGCCGAAAAGCACAACGTGGACATCCCTCACATCGTATTGGCTTGGTATTTGGCAAGACCGGAAATTGATATTTTAATCCCTGGAGCAAAACGCGCCGATCAGTTAATTGATAACATCAAAACCGCTGACGTGACGCTTTCTCAAGAGGATATTTCGTTTATTGATAAGCTGTTCTCATAAGAAGTAGAAAACAGCCTTCTCCAATGAGAAGGCTGTTTTTATTTGTGCAACATTATTCTATCTTCCTAAGATTGCATGTTGAGAAAACATCGTAATAGCTTCAGTGAATTACTGATTTTGGAGCAAAAACTTACAAAAAGAGCCATAAATCCAATAAAATAAAGGTAAGTTATCTCAGAAAGAAAGTGATTGAAAAAGCAAAACAAGATATGAAACGTTAGTATCATCAAGAAATAAGAGACTCATGTGTATAAAAAATCTGCACAGCTACTTTTATTTGCAGCTCAGAATAATGGGCCGTTTCGGGTCTATGGAGGAAACAGAATGAAACTCACATATGTAAAAGCTTTAGTTGCAGTAACCGTTGCTTTAGGTGTACTGCTGCCATCAACCGTTTCTCATGCAAAAAGTTTTAGCGGCCGCTCATCATCTAGTTACAGCAGCCGAAGTTCAAGCTCATCATACAGCGGAAGCTATAAATCCAGCCCAAAATCAAGCTATAGTTCAGGATCAAGCTCGTCAAGCAAAAACTCTAAGACGTCTGACGATTCATCATCATCGATCTCACTGAAAAAGAAATCTTCGGAAAAATCGAGCTCATCAGGCGCTAAAAAATCGACAGGCACATTTTCTGGCGCCACCTCAAAAGTAAGCGGAAAGACATACAGCGGAAAAACGTCTAAAGCTTATGTTGGCGGACGTTATGTTTCAGTCAATCATTACTACAATGCAGGATTCTCGCCATCAGGATGGTTCGGATATTATAGCGGATTCACAATGGGCATGTTCATGATCAGCATGATGCACCCTTGGGGTTACACCTACCATCCAGTCGGGGGCCCAGGCTATGTTTCGTATGGCGCTTCGCCCATTGCTTGGATCGTTGATGTCATCGCTCTGATCATTATTTTACTCATTGTCATCGCACTGATTCGCGCATTCAAAACACCGAAGACGTACAGAAGGAGCTTTTAGGGAATGAAATTAGTATTAAATGAGCAAGAAATTGTAGACGGGATTTGTGTGTATATTTCTAATGAAGAAGATATGTACCCTGAGGATGTTGAAGTAAAAGAGCTGTCTTACAACAAGCGTACAGGTTTCTTCGCTGAAGCTAAATATGGCATGCACCACAAGCAGCTTATGTCAGACGAGATTTCAGAGGGCATTATTCAGTTCTTAGAGGAATACCACAACTTCAATCCAGACGTTACAGTTGTAGAATTGCAATTTGATAAGAAAAAAGGGTTCTCCGCCTTGGTTTTCGTCAACGAGGGAATGTCCTAATCAAAACCTTACTCCGCGTGAGTAAGGTTTTTTATGATGTTTTCCCCCGGGATTATTCTAGGAGTTGCTTCGTATTTCCCGTACTCATTGGATCTGTCACCTACGCAAAAATCGCCAACACCCCGCGTTTCGGCTTTAACATTTCCTTTTTTCAAAACAAATGTTTCAAATGAGATAGGAAAAGGGTACTACTCTATTAACTTTGTTAAACATAAGAGATACTCATTGGCCTAACAACTGAGGGGGAACATTTGTGAAGACAAACACAAGGAAATATATGATCTACTTTTTCGGCGCTTTAGGGGGGCTCCTTTACGGTTATGATACGGGCGTCATTTCTGGAGCGCTGCTTTTTATCAACAACGATATTCCTTTAACCACATTGACAGAGGGATTGGTTGTCAGCATGCTGCTTCTTGGTGCGATTTTCGGTTCTGCTTTGAGCGGCACATGCTCCGACCGTTGGGGCAGGAGAAAAGTTGTATTTGTCCTTTCCATCATTTTCATTGTCGGCGCGCTCGCTTGCGCGTTTTCTCAAACGGTCGGCATGCTGATTGCATCTCGGGTGATTCTCGGGTTGGCCGTCGGCGGTTCAACAGCACTTGTGCCCGTGTACCTGTCAGAAATGGCACCGACGAAAATCCGCGGGACACTCGGCACGATGAACAACTTAATGGTGGTTACCGGTATTTTATTAGCATATATCGTAAACTATCTGTTCACGCCGTTTGAAGCGTGGCGCTGGATGGTAGGGCTGGCTGCGGTGCCTGCGGTGCTCTTATTAATTGGAATCGCATTTATGCCTGAATCACCAAGATGGCTCGTAAAGCGCGGGCGTGAAGATGAAGCGAAAGACATTATGAAAATCACTCATGACCAAGAAAATATTGAGCAGGAACTTGCAGATATGAAAGAAGCGGAAGTTGGGAAAAAAGAAACAACACTCGGTTTGCTAAAAGCAAAATGGATTCGTCCTATGCTTCTCATTGGCGTCGGTCTTGCCATTTTCCAGCAGGCTGTCGGCATTAACACGGTGATCTACTACGCGCCGACCATTTTTACAAAGGCCGGCCTCGGCACGTCTGCTTCTGCGCTCGGCACAATGGGGATCGGTGTCCTCAACGTCATCATGTGCATCACTGCCATGATCTTAATTGACCGCATCGGCCGCAAAAAACTGCTAATTTGGGGAAGCGTCGGCATTACACTGAGCTTGGCCGCACTAGCAGCTGTGCTCCTGACACTGGGGCTCTCTACATCAACAGCATGGCTGACCGTCGTTTTCCTCGGCGTCTATATCGTATTTTACCAGGCAACATGGGGGCCAGTTGTATGGGTTCTGATGCCTGAGCTCTTCCCATCCAAAGTACGCGGAGCCGCAACAGGCTTTACTACTCTGGTGTTATCAGCAACCAACCTGATCGTGTCGCTTGTCTTCCCGCTGATGCTCAGCGCAATGGGCATCGCATGGGTCTTTACAATTTTTTCAGTAATCTGCCTGCTTTCATTTTTCTTCGCCCTCTACATGGTTCCTGAAACCAAAGGGAAAAGCTTGGAGGAAATTGAAGCAAGCCTGAAAAGACGGTTTAAAAAGAAAAAAAGCAGCCAAAACCAAGTGCTGAATGAGCGTACATTATAAAAAAAAGGAATCGTCCCAAGGGACGATTCCTTTTTTCTATTACACCATAACCTTGCAAATATTGTTGGTAAATTCAACAGGGTCTTGAATTGGCAAGCCTTCGATGAGAAGCGCCTGATTGTACAGAAGATTTGTGTACAGGCTCAGCTTCCCTTTATCCTGTTCAAATGCGTCCTGCAGTGTTTGGAATACCTCATGATTCGGGTTGATTTCAAGCACTTTATCCGCCTTTACATTTTGGCTGTCCGGCATCGCGTTTAAGATTTTTTCCATCTCGATTGTCACTTCGCCGTCAGCGGCAAGGCAGACCGGATGTGATTTGAGCCGTTTTGAGATTCTGACGTTTTTCACTTTATCTGACAGAATGTTTTTCATTTCCTCAAACAGATCCTTGTACTTGCTTTCCTCTTCCTCGGACTGCTTTTGATCCTCATCCGTGTCTATGCCAAGATCTCCGCTTGATACGGATTTGAACTCTTTTTCCTGATATGATGCCAGCATTTTAATCGCAAACTCATCGATGTCCTCGGTAAAGTAGAGAATTTCATAGCCTTTGTCGGCTACCATTTCTGTTTGCGGCAGTTTCTCAATGCGATCGTATGAATCACCGGTCGCGTAATAAATGTATTTCTGCTCCTCAGGCATTCTGGATACGTACTCGTCTAAGCTGACCAATTTTTTCTCTTTGGAAGAGTAGAATAATAGGAGGTCCTTCAATTGATCCTTATTCGCGCCAAAATCATTGTACACGCCGAATTTCAACTGTCTGCCGAATGACTTGTAGAACGTCTCGTATTTCTCTCGGTCTTTTTTCAGCAGGCTTTGCAGCTCGCTTTTGATTTTCTTGCTGATATTTTTCGCGATCAGCTTCAGCTGGCGGTCATGCTGGAGCATTTCTCTGGAAATGTTCAGTGATAGATCCTCAGAATCGACCATCCCCTTCACGAAGCTGAAGTGGTCCGGAAGCAGATCCGCGCATTTGTTCATGATCAGCACGCCATTGGAATACAGCTCCAAGCCTTTCTCATATTCCTTGGAATAATAGTCAAACGGCATGTTTTCAGGAATAAATAGAATCGCATTGTAGCGAACGGCACCATCCACACTGATATGAACATGTGTGAGCGGTTTATCAAACCCGTAATGCTTTTCAGCATAGAACTTTTCATAGTCCTCATCTGTCAGCTCGCTTTTGTTTTTTCTCCAGATTGGCACCATGCTGTTGACCGTCTGTTCTTCCTGTACCTCTTCAAATTCATTCTCGCTGCCTTCCTTCGGCTTATTAATGGTTGTATCCATTTTGATCGGGTAGCGGATGAAGTCGGAGTACTTTTTGATGATCGCTTTTAAACGGTATTCTTCTAAAAACTCGTCATAGCTGTCATCTTCTGTGTTCTCTTTGATTTTCAGGATAATGTCTGTGCCGACAGAATCCTTTTCACACGGCTCAATCGTATAGCCGTCTGCACCCGCAGACTCCCATTTATATGCCTCTTCGCTGTCGAGCGCCTTACTGATGACAGTCACGACATCGGCAACCATAAACGCTGCGTAAAAACCGACACCGAATTGCCCGATGATGTCATGTCCGTCTTTCAGCTCGTTTTCCTTTTTAAACGCGAGGGAACCGCTTTTCGCAATTGTGCCGAGATGCTGTTCAAGCTCGTCCTTTGTCATCCCGATTCCTGTATCGGAGATCGTTAATGTTCTCGCACCTTTGTCAGCCGCAACCTTTATGTAGTAACTGTCTTTATCAAATGTAAGCGCATCGTCCGTCAGCGCTTTGTAATAGATTTTGTCAATCGCATCACTGGAATTGGAGATTAACTCACGCAGGAAAATTTCTTTTTGGGTATAAATGGAGTTAATCATCATATCCAGCAGTCGTTTGGACTCTGCTTTAAACTCTTTTTTCGCCACTCTAGATCGCCCCTTTTTGATATGTTGTTATGTTATGTAAACCCTTTTCAGCATCTATTTATCACATACGGTGACAATTGTCAATCAGATTGATAGATGCATATATATGTAAATTTAACATTAGTTGGGTTTGTTTTCACTATTTTTTCTAGGTCATTCTGATAAAAAAGAGAGGATTCATCACCCTCTCTTTTTTTCCGCATCATTCCAGCGGCCAAACTCCCGCTTCATCCATATATGCACCGGGTAGAAAAACAACCCGAACGGTATCAGAAACAGTAGATTATGCCATGAAGCATTCAGAAATGCGCTTGCAGTAACCGGAAACGTAATCTCTCGCAATAAAAAAGAGATGACTGTCAGCACAACAAACGCAGACGGAATCGTGACGAAGCAATAAAACTTGAGCTCCTTCTTATGCCGTACCTTCAAAATACACACCCCCCCCAAAAATTTCTAGTCCATCTTAACATATGTTATTTCTTTTCTCGCATGTTTACCTCTGCACATAGCGGGAAGACAAATAGAAAAAGGAGGACTCGTGCCATGGGAAGACTTGAAAACAAAACCGCAGTCATCACAGGCGCCGCGACAGGCATTGGACAAGCGACGGCAGAGGTTTTTGCCAATGAGGGTGCGCGTGTGGTGATCGGAGACATTGATGAAGACCAAATGAAAGAAACCGTTGAAGAGATTAGAAAAAACGGAGGACAGGCGGACGCCTTTCACCTCGATGTGTCAGATGAAAACAGTGTGAAAGCATTTGCTGATCAAATCAAGGATGCTTGCGGAACGATAGATATTCTGTTTAATAACGCCGGGGTTGATCAGGAAGGCGGAAAAGTGCACGAATATCCGGTTGACCTGTTTGACCGCATTATCGCCGTCGACCTGCGCGGTACATTCCTTTGCAGCAAATACTTGATTCCGCTCATGCTCGAAAATGGAGGCTCCATCATCAATACTTCCTCCATGTCAGGCCGGGCCGCGGACCTCGACCGCTCTGGCTACAATGCCGCAAAAGGCGGTATTACTAATCTGACAAGAGCGATGGCGATCGATTACACAAGAAACGGCATCCGCGTCAATTCTATTTCTCCGGGAACGATCGAAACCCCGCTGATTGACAAATTAGCAGGAACCAAAGAACAGGAACAGGGCGAAAAATTCCGCGAAGCCAACAAATGGGTCACGCCGCTCGGACGCCTCGGCCAGCCGAAGGAAATGGCAACAGTGGCACTGTTCCTCGCATCTGATGACAGCTCATACGTCACAGGAGAAGACATCACCGCAGACGGCGGCATCATGGCGTACACATGGCCTGGGAAGATGCTGATTGATGAGAAGTGGAAGGAAGAAACGAAGTAACGTAAAAAGAGGGCGCTCTGCCGTCCTCTTTTCATGTTAGACACCATCCACTAAATCTATTTCTGTTATTATAATAGCAGTACTACAAACAGAAAGGTTCACTTGTTAAGTCTCAAAATAAACTATTATTTATACTCTTTTCATTTTCCTTTACAGTTCATCTTCTCTATAATATGATTTTCGAACCAACCTCCAGCTGGATGCCTTGGACGATGAACATTGCCCAATTTCTTGTCGCTCTCCTATTTTTGCATCTCATCTTGAAAGAAAAGCGAAACAAAAAAGATATGTCATAACATAGCCTAGCTCTTCACTCCGGGCCGCTTCAAAGCAATACAACCTTATACTTCTTCACATCCAAAAACTGCAAAAACTCCCTCGCCAGCACTTCCGGCGCATGCGCCTTCCCTTCATCAAGCCGATACAAAATCAGCCCGATAACCATCGCGGATACATAATAGGCATAAAGCTTTTTCTCCGCAGAAATATCAGCTTGCTGGTGCAGGTAAAACGATTCCAGCGCTTTGAGCATCTCTGGTATCACATGAGGAACACCCCAATCTCGATTCAGCAAATGGACAACAGGCATGCGGTCTAAAGCAGAAAGCAGGCTGGCGAGTGTTTCCTCCGCTTCCTCTAAGGAAAGCTCATTCGGACTTGAGGCAATCGTCAGGTGATCTATGATCTCCTCACATGATTGCTGAATCATGGTTTGCAGCAATTCCTCTTTGCTGGCATAGTGATCATAAAAGGTCGCGCGGCGGATATTGCTTTTCCGGGTAATGTCTGAAATTGTGATGGACGCGTAGTCTTTTTTCTCTGCCAATACGTCCAGAAAAGCCTTCTGCAGCGCCTCTCTCGTTCGAACCACACGCCTGTCGATTTGCTTGTCCTCATGCCGCTCCTTTGACGCAGCCTGTCCAAAAAGCCAATAAAACCGCTTTTGAGAAACGAGCTCCCATACCTTTTGGCTGATGGCTTCCGGAGACGCGTCTGCATCCTCATTCAGCCAATACAGGGTAATCGCGTACGTGTACAAAGCCCGGTAATGTCCGTAAATCTCCTGTTCGATCGGCGTCAGATTCACATTGACAGGAGCCAGCAAAACATCCTGCTGAAACACATCCTTAAAAAAACGATGAAAATGTTCTCTGTTCATCATCGTGCCAAAAAAGGATCGATGCTCGTGGACAAAGGACAGAGTCGGATGCACTGTGTGCCGTTTTTTATTTAAATGGAGTGTGTCCATGTGCTTAAAGGCGTCATAGAGCGCTTCGCCCAGCGCTTCCTTCATGTCTTCTATTACATCCTCAATAATGGAAAACTTGTCTTCATAATAAAGATAGAGCGTCCCGCGGCTCACTTTGGCCTTTTCAGCAATTTCTTTCATTGTGATATGTTGAATATCCCTTTCTTCCAATAAGGCCAGCAGCGCCTGTTTCACTTGAGCTTCAGCAGATTCCGGCACAAAAGACACCCCCAATCATTAGACAGATGTTCGATATATGTACGGTAACGTATAGATGGTTCACCGTTGTCTTTCTTACAGAAAAGGTACCACTTTATAATAGGTCCGAGAAAAGAAGAAAGCAAATGAGGGGGATTTTACAATGGAACAGCAAGTAAAAGACGACATTCAGCGTGTCTTTCAGCTTCAGAAAAAACAGCAAAAAGCACTGCGCGCCTCAACAGCGGAACAGCGAAGAGAGAAGCTTCAGCGCTTTTTAGATTCCGTTATCGCCCATGAAGAAGAAATCATTGAAGCGATTCGTGCAGACGTCCGCAAACCGTATCATGAGGTCAAAAAAGCGGAAATCGAAGGAACAAAAAAAGCGATTCGAGATAATATGAACAACCTGGAACAATGGATGGCGCCTAAAGAAGTAGGTTCATCTTTAAGCCCTGACGCAAACGGAATTCTCATGTACGAACCTAAAGGCGTAACGCTCATCCTCGGTCCGTGGAACTATCCGTTTATGCTGACGATGGCGCCGCTTGCTGCTTCTCTCGCAGCCGGAAACAGCGCGATTGTAAAGCTGTCCGATTTTACGATGAACACAAGCAACATTGCTGCTAAAGTGATTCGAGACGCTTTTGACGAAAAAGAAGTCGCGATTTTTGAAGGAGAGGTTGAGGTGGCAACCGAGCTTCTGGATCAGCCGTTTGACCATATTTTCTTCACTGGAAGCACAAATGTCGGAAAAATCGTCATGACAGCAGCGGCCAAACATTTGGCATCTGTCACACTTGAGCTTGGCGGCAAGAGCCCAACGATCATTGACAGTGAATATGATCTCATGGACGCAGCGAAAAAGATCGCCGTCGGGAAATTTGTAAATGCCGGCCAAACCTGCATCGCACCTGATTATCTGTTCATTAAAGAAGACGTTCAGGACAAGTTCGCGGGCATTTTACAAACAATCGTCAACGCAGGATTTATGGAGGATGATCATAACCCAGACCGCAGCAAATTTACGCAGATCGTCAATGACCGCAACTTCAACCGCGTCAAAGACCTGTTCGATGACGCCATCGAAAAAGGGGCGGAAGTCGCATTCGGAGGCGTGTTTGATGCCAGCGACCGCACGATTTCGCCAACTGTTTTGAAAAACGTCACGCCTGACATGAAAATCATGCAGGAAGAAATCTTCGCACCGATCCTGCCGATGATGAACTATGAAGACATCGACGAGGTCATCGATTACGTAAATGATCGCGATAAACCGCTTGCGCTTTATGTATTCAGCGACAACCAAGACCTGATTGACAACGTCCTTCAGCATACGACATCAGGCAACGCCGCCATCAATGATGTTGTCGTCCATTTCAGTGACGTCAACCTGCCATTTGGAGGCGTCAACACAAGCGGAATTGGTTCCTATCATGGGGTATATGGATTTAAAGAGTTCTCTCATGAGAAAGGTGTATTTATTCAAGCCGCTAAATAATCGTATTGGAGAGAATCTGCATCATTTTGCAGGTTCTCTTTTATTTTTCACTACACTCTGAAACTTCTTGTAACAGGTTTTTTTGATGCTGAACGAAAGGCTGCAAAAAACCAAATGATGTTTACAGCAGCCGCAGCGAGACAAACCCCTATCACAAGGAGCACCTCAGAAAGCAGATGGTCACTGAACAGACTAAACATCAAGACAAAACCCGCCGAAGACAAATGGATCACCAGACCAAAGCCGCAAAGTACCGCCATTACATACCTCATTGCATCAACTCCAAGCATGTAAATGAGAAAAGGAATGAGATACAACACAAGGATCATACCGATAGCTGACCACATGCCGACTGAGTTAAACTGATTGGCCGCCCCTCCCGTTTCTGCCAGCGGCGAAAGTGAAGCCGCAGCAATCATGGCACAAAAAAGGAACGCGGAAATGATTGTTACGATCGCCACGCTGTTTTTTCTAGACATAAACAGAACCCCCTAAAATAGAAAAATTATCCTTTATTATCATAGAATAAAAACAGCTGGAAAGCGATCAAAAAATAAAAGATATACCCCTTTCTTCAATTTGGGTATATCTCTGCGATATGGTTATGAGCCAAACATCTGATCCATTTGTTTCAAGTCATCTTCTGATAAATGAATTTCTGCTGTTTTTAGATTAGCCCTCAGCTGCTCAGACCGAGTAGCACCCGGAATAATCAAGTCAATCCCCGGCTGGTGTAACAGCCAAGCCAATGCAATTTGCGCCGGCTCCGCCTGTTTTTGTCCGGCAAACAGCTTTAATTGCTCCACTTTCTCAATGTTCTCCAGAAATGCCTGACGCTGAAAAAGCGGGTGATTCGATCTTGATACATCAGTGAAAACATCATCGGGTTTGTAACGCCCGGCAAGCAATCCAGAAGCGAGAGGATAAAACGGGATAACAGAGATGCTCTTTTCTCTGCAGTATGGCAGGATGTCCTCTTCAGCATGCCGTACAAGCAAAGAATACTCTGTCTGAAATACGTCCAGCTGGCCTGCAGCATGAAACTCCTGCAGCTGATGAAAGTTTAGATTAGATGCGCCAACAGCCCTAATTTTGCCTTCCCTCTTTAACTGAGCCAGCGCATCCGCCGCTTCCCCTAATGGCGTTCGGCTGTCGGGAAAATGCAAAAAAAGAATATCAATATAATCGGTTTGCAATCGAATAAGCGCTTCATCAGCAGCCTTGCGCAGCGCTGACGGTCGAATGTCTGTCTTCACAGCTCCGTTCACAAACTCGGGAGAAGGAGAAACCTTCGTCGAAATCACCATTTTTTCCCGATTGCCGCGTTGCTTAACGGCCTCTCCGATCAGCTCCTCAGACCTGCCCAAGCCATATAAGTATGCTGTATCAATAAAATTGATACCTTCATCAAATGCAGCATGAATCAGATCTTTTCCCATCTCTTCCGTAACATTGGGATACATCATCGCATTACCGACAACCCCTGCGCCTAATCCAATGTTAAAGGCGTTCAGCCCGGTGCTCCCAATCCTCACCTTTTTCATGTATAAAACACTCCCCTATCTTTGAAATTCCCTGCTGCCAGGGTTGTGTTTTATGCTAAAACCTGGTGTAGACACCAGGTCAATACTTATTTTTTTGATGCGGCGGCCCAAATCCATCTCCGCTCTCCAGCTTTTCTTCAATCAGCTCCCAAATTGTTTGCAGTTCACTCTGTTTCTGTTTCAACTTATCCTGATAGTTTTTCAGCAGCACACGCTGATGGTCATCTAATCTGTCAGTCTGTTCTTGCAGGCTGAGAAAGGGCTTCATTTCCTCCAAAGACATGCCCGTTTTTTTCAGACATCTGATAAAAAGAAGCCTTTTTTCACTAAACGCTCGATGCCCATTCGCCTTTCGTTTAACCGGCGGAATCAGGCCGATCTTCTCATAATACCGGATGGCATCTTCGGTCATTTGGCAATGCTCCATCATTTCTTTTAATGTATAAGACATTTTTTTATCACCTACTAGTAGTTTCATATAGTAAAAACATAAGGATAAAAGACTCATTTTTCAGGCATATCAGGATTTTATCACCATATCATATTGCACATGCTTTTTTTTCAAAGTATACTATTCCAGATTAATTCAAAGGAGAGAGAAAAATACATGGAAAAACCGGCAGGATTTTGGATTCGTTTTTTAGCTTATTTTATTGATGGTATTATTGTATCTGTTCCTAGTTATATTATTCTATTTATTATCAATACTGTTTTTGTGGCTGGATCTGTGGCAGCAGACCCTTACATGACACAAGAGGAGTATATGGTGACATACATGACGCTTGCATTTTTGCCTACCATGCTGATCACGCTCGTCATCAGTGTATTATATTACGGTCTGCTCACGGCTTCTAAAATGCAGGGCACACTTGGCAAAAAAATTCTTGGCCTGAAAGTGGTCAATGAACAAGGCGAACGGGTCTCTGTTGGACAGGGAATCGGCCGTTACTTTGCATACATTTTATCTGGAATCATCTTTTATATCGGTTTTATCATGATCGCCTTTGGAGAGAAAAAAGGCCTGCATGACATCATTTGCAAGACACGTGTCGTGTATAAATAATAGAAAAAGTCTAGACGCCAATAGGCATCTAGACTTTTGTTTTCTTTACAATAGGCTGCCACGCCAAATACGTAGCACTCCTCCACAGCCACTCAAACGGTCCCATCCGGAAGACCCGAAGCCATAGGTGGCTGAAGGCCATTTGAACGGCACAAACAGCAATCGTGATGAGCACGCCGGCAGCAGGATACACTTTCCCGTACAACCCCAAGCCGTAATGATAAAATATCCACGTACACACGATAGACTGCATCAGATAATTGGTAAATGCCATCCGTCCAACAGCGGAGAAAGATTGCAGCACTGTTTTCACTCTTGTTTTATGATAGAGATAGACAACCGTTGTGACATAGAAAAACATGAGGAAAGGCGCGCCAACCAGCAAGAAGACTTCCCTATCTGTTACACTGTACAGCACTTGGGCGCTGATGCCGACGACTAGCCCAGCCATCCACACTCGTTTTAATCCTTTGCGATGCTTTCCAGGTTCGTGCAAATATCGTGACTTCGCCGCCGCAGCTCCCAGCAAAAACATGCTGAAGTAAGGAATGGATGCGAAGAAGAAGTTGAGCGGGTTATACGTAAGCATGCCATTCGAAGACATGTAAACAAGACGATCGTGGATCCGCTGTTCCGCAATATCCTTCAAGCTGCCGCTTCCGTAAACATGGAGCGCTTGCCTTGCCTGCTCAGTTACCGCTTGTGCCCATTCCTGTCCGTTTGATTGATAAAAGCTGGTCAAAATAAACGGAATACAAAACAAAAGATACAAAGAAACCGCCCATATCAACAGTGTTTTCGGCTTTGCTTTTCGAAATAAGAGCAGGACAAAGCCGAGCAGGGCGTATTCCGTTAAAATATCCCCGTCCCAAATCAAAAAAGCATGAACCGTTCCAAACAAGAGGAGCGCCGCTAACCTTCTCGCATATAACGGAACAAACCGCTTCCCTTTGTTTACGGCTCTCTCCATCATGACAACCATGCCAAATCCAAATAAA
Source organism: Bacillus rugosus (assembly GCF_023238245.1). NCBI lineage: Bacteria > Bacillati > Bacillota > Bacilli > Caryophanales > Bacillaceae > Bacillus > Bacillus rugosus. Next base: position 4,024,179 of record NZ_CP096590.1, read on the forward strand.
AAGGAAAACAATAAAATACATTTTGTTTGGATGAAGAATTTCAGTATGGCTGCTGCTGCAAAATCTGCTTCAGACCACTTTTCTGTAAAAAAGTTCTCTTTTCCAAGCATAGACAAATACATATCCGGATAACTGAAATGTGCCAGATTGACAAACAAGATGCCGAAAATCGCCATTCCCCTTAGCACATCAAGCACGCCGATCCGCTCATTTGCCAAAGTCGGCTGTAATGAAGGCATATCCATCACGCTCCTTTTTTCTGTACCTTAAGGGTATGAAAAAAAGGAGCGCAGAAACATCGATTTAGGTGTCAGGCAGGCATGGAAACCTTACAATCTTGTCATCTTTACGGTTTCATCACCTTTAAATCTAATGCTTCGATATTCTGCAAAACGCGATCAAAGCGCAAGGCCTGAGGCTCATTTGGGAAGATGTGGCCTTCATACGGCTCACCTAGCGTCCGGAAAAACGGTTCAAATAAGCCTGGAACCAATACGCCCACCATCTTTGTATAATGAGAATCCAGACGATAGGAGTGAACGGTATGAGCAGGAACATGCAGGAAATCCCCAGGGTTCAGCCGAATTTCCTGGCCATCCGCCCACATCGTCATCTGTCCTTCAAGGCAATAAAATGTTTCTGTATGGTGTTCATGGTAGTGATCAACGATCCGGTCGCCTTTAGGGCCGTCCGATACTACGACGATAAACTGGCCGTCTGTATTTTTTTGTGCTGCCACAATGCGGTGAAGCTGATCTCCCGTCAATAGGCGGTCTCCTTCTCCAGATTCAAGCACGTATGGAACGGCTCCATCCGGCAGCTCTGTAAGTTCCGCTAGTTTTGCTGCATCGGCAGGCTTTTCTTCATTCAGAAATGCAATGTCCGCCACAGCGGCAGCTTCTGCAAATCGCTCGTTTGACACCTCGTCACTCGCGTACGGCGGATGTTCTGCGTGATCATACGGCTTCCCAATAACGGAGTACATATGCGCCATATTTCCTTTCATTGTGTAAGACACCAGTCTTGTTCTGTGGCTCTGCATCCGGTAGCTGTGCGGTGTTCCGGCCGGAATGTTCGCATAATCACCTGATACTAATAAATAGCGTTCTCCGTCAAGTGTCAGCTCAAGCTTCCCATCCAAAACGAGAATCCCTTCATGTGTGTCATTGTGGACATGAAGCGGAAAGGCATCTCCTTTTCCCCCGGCAAGCAGCACGATTTCAAACAGATCGCCGGTGCTATTCCCATTCGCCATCACCGTGGCAACCTGTCTGCCGAACAAATAGCGCTCACCTTCTCCGCTGCGGAGCAAATAAGGCATTTTTTCTTTAGGCAATGAATTTTCACATAATGTTTTCATCTATCGTTCCTCCAATTTAGACCAGTCTATATAATGTATTGTATCTGACTAGACCGTTCTATATAATTGTAGGAGAAAGGATAACAAAATGCTACCCTTTTTTTCTTACAAGCACTGGAATTTTTTCGGCAATGAGAAGAAGGGGCGTTTTGTCTTTATTCGTTAACGAAAGCATGATGCCGCCCTCAATCATCGAATTGATCAGCATTCCAAGCTGATGTGCCTCTTCTTCTGCACATCCATTTTCCATTAATTTTCGGGCAAAAACCTCTTCCCAGCTTTTAAACACCTTCATGCAAACCGTCCGCAGCGGTTCACTGATTAACGCTGTCTCACTCGCAAGTAAACCGACGGGAATGCCTTGAATGCTTTCTGTATTGTCGAACTGGCTGGCTGTTTTCTTGATAAATTGCTGAATCGCTTCTATTGGATCAGAGGATTCATCCATGCTTTGCTGTATCAGATGTTCAATCAGCTTTCCTGTATATGTAACCGCTTCAATTGCTAATTCTTCTTTGCCATTCGGAAAAAAGTGATAAAGCGATCCCTTAGGAGCACCGCTTTCTTTCACAATCTGGTTCAAACCTGTCGCGTGATATCCTTGCAGCTGGAACAGACGTGACGCCGTGTGAAGGATTTTTTCACGTGAATCTCCTCTGCTAGTCATTAAAACATTCCCTCCTAGGTATGGTAGAGCGACTTATATAATATAAAAAAGAACCCTGTGATTGTCAAAAGGGCTAAGAACTCTCCGGATGGGGTAAATGTAGAAAAACAGCGTCTGGGAGGGATCTCAATGACAAACGATTATTCAGTCACGAATACAGAAAAGCTTGAACAACAGAACCCGGGCAAGAAAACGGAGCTTAAACTGAAACAACTTAAGGACCAAGTGATCGTCATTACCGGCGCTTCAAGCGGAATTGGACTTGTCACTGCACGAATGGCTGCTGAAAAAGGCGCAAAGGTCGTGGCAGCAGCGCGAAATGAAGACGCGTTGAAGGAGCTCGCAGATGAACTAAAGGAAAAAGGGCATGATGCCATATGGGTGAAAGCAGATGTCGGAAAAGAAGAAGACGTCAACCGCATCGCAGAGACCGCAATCAGCACATTCGGCCGCTTTGACACATGGGTCAATAATGCCGCTGTCTCGATTTTCGGACACGCCATGGATGTCACCGTCGAAGACATGAAGCGCATGTTTGACACAAACTTCTGGGGACCGGTTTACGGAACAAGAGCGGCCGTCAAACACTACACAAGCAGAGGCGTTCCGGGCGCACTTATCAATGTAGGAAGCCTGTTCGGAGACAGGGGAACCGTCATTCAATCCACATACGCCTCAGCTAAATTTGCGCTTCACGGCTGGACGGAAAGCATCCGAATGGAGCTTGAAAAAGAACAGGCACCCGTCTCGGTTACCCTCATTCATCCAGGCAGAATTGACACACCATACAACGAACACGCGCGCAGCTACCTAGACAAACAGCCGGCTCATTACCGCTCCATGATCTACCCGCCGGAAGCGGCCGCCGAAGCTATCCTGTTTGCCGCCGAACACCCGAAACGTGATATGTACATCGGCTCACAGGCAAAAGCCATCGCCATGCTGGGCGCTTTATTCCCCCGGCTGACCGACAGACTGATGGAAAAAATCATGTACTTCAGCCAGCACGCCGAAAGACCGTCCAAACCGCGGGAAGAAAGTGCGCTTTATGAAGCCGGCTACGGTATGCATGACAGGGGCACAAATAAAGGATGGAAGCGGTCAAGAAGCTATTACACGAACGCTACGAAACGCCCGATTGTATCGGCGGCTGTTGTTGCCGGACTGGTGGCTTGGGGAATGGCGAAGAGGAGGAAGTAAACCGATCACTAAAATAAACAGGCGTTTTGCCTGTTTATTTTTATTCTCCTATGTCTTTTAAATATTGTTCTCGTTCCTTTTTATCAGGGTATGCGGTTTTGATGTATTCTTCTTTTTCTTTCTTGCTGTATTTGCTCCAGTCGGTAAAACGGTCTCCCACTTCTTGAGAATATCCAATTGAATCTACTTCATTCGATTTATAATATAGAGACGCATCAAATGAGAGCTTTTCCGGCTCATTATTGATGTAACCAGTAACTTCAATTAGTCCCATTGGACTGATTGTTACCTTCTCATTAAACTTAATATCATTTATAAAATGATGAATATCCTCTTTTTTCAGTTTTTCCTTTATTTTCGGCTTCATCTTTTCAACGTACTCTTCAGCTTTTTCTTGTTCGCTTTTTTCATCCAAGTTCACGTTTTGCTTGCCCCCAGACCTTTGCGATGATTGGTCAACTGTATTAGTGTTCTTATGATTCAAATACAAAATGCCTATTACAATACTTAATACAATTACCCCGCAAATCAGTATTTTTTTGGTAAACAACATGGTATTTCATCCTTTTTTATTTTATTATACTAGATATGTAAAGTTTAGGAGTGATTAGTTTGCCTCAAAATCATAACTCTTTGAAATTATCTGATAAGGATTTCAACTTGCTTTCCAACAACGCTTACAAAATAAGCAAGTATGAAATAGGTGAAGTAATAAAAGTAAGCAATGGTCAAAGTTTGTATGTTGTAGATTATAATAAAACTAAAAAAGGACTTAATGCTTTAACGCTTGTCACTGAAGAAGATTATAAACGTTCTAATCAAGGCAAACACCCAGAAAAAATCCAAAACGCCATCATCGCATACCGCGGATCAGAACCCATCGGCTCCGGCCAATTCCAAGATACAATAAAACAATATCGTGATGAGCGGGAACAGCTTATTAAAGAAGTAGAGAAAAAGGGAATAAACATTCCTGAAGATGAAGATGGCTCTTTCTATGACTACGCACAAGGGGTTCCTGAATATTCAAATGAGATTTTGCAGGATTGGCTCCATATGGATACCAGTTATTTGGTTGGCAAAAAACCATTCGATGACGGGACGGAGAACCAAGCCATTCAGGCAGATCAATATGCAAAAAAAATACATAAAGACTTTAAAAATGCTGACATTCAAGTCACCGGTCACTCATTAGGCGGTTCTAATGCAAGCTATGCAGTCGTGATGAATGACTTTATCAAACGCGGCGTTACTTTCGAAAATCCTAACATATATGAAAACCTGCCTGAGGATGTGAAAGCCCGAGCATTAAAAGGGGATTTCCGCAGCCGTTTAACAGAATATATTAATTTAAATGATGGATTATCTTTGTTGAATCGGGATGCTGCTGAAATAGGTAATGTGAAAGTGATGTATGACGAGGCTTTGCCGAACGGTGTACAAAATAATCGCCTTCCTGATGCAGTAAAGATGTTGGGCCTTGCGTTTAAACGTTACAACAATCAATCTCTTGATGTATCACTATTTGTCGAAGCCTTGATGGGAAGTCACAATCTGGACCGATATAACTTCAATTCAGATGGCTCTGTCCAAACTGTTGATGATGTGTTAAAAAACAATCCTGACTTTGCATTAGCGATGCTTAAGCAAATGAAATCAACCAATGTGAAAGCCAATACAGGTGTTTCGATCCTCATTAAGTCGCATGTATTGATGAATACTAGCACGCAGTTAAGACATATCGCTGAATCGGAATGGTCTAGAATTATACGCCAAATTGAAAGAATTGATGACAAAGTAAAGGATTCTATTGAAGATGTCAGGAACATGCATACACGAATGGTTGGTTTTGGCACATATGATGAATTATCAATCTCTGATGTCGATGATCTGATCAACAAGATCAAAATGAACAAACCTCATCACCTTTTTTACTCAAAAGAAAAATATGATCAGGCTGTAGATGCAGCGCTTCATTTGCAGCACTTGCTTCAGATGATTGCAGATGACCTTGGACATATGGGACATGCTTACCATGATGCAGATCTGGCAGCAGCAAGCCGGATGGGGATTTCATAAGGAGAGAAAGAGACATGGATTTTATGAATAAAAAACCAACAGATGCAGACCGTTTTATGCAAAGAGTGACGAGCCAGCATTCAAGCACCTCGCTTTTTTCAAATGCCCATATAGATACATCTGAAATGACACCAGAACAATTGGCGGCGTTCAAAGAGAAGAAAAGACAAGAACAAAAATTGGCACTGATGAATTCAATGAAAAAACAACTAAGCTATGCTTTTCAGGAAGACCGTAAGAATTTGTCTTCGCTCCTTGATCACATTACAGATGCAGAGCAGGCGATCAAGACAAAACGGGAAATTCTTGACCATCATATGTCAGGAAAAGCGATAGACAGTGTCACTGATAAAATAAAAGACCATCTTTCATTTGATAAAGTTCGTTCTCATGTGTCGAGTGTAGTGAATTCCATTGGCTTATAAAATATTCTGCATAACATAACATAAAGAGTACGTTCCAAGCTACAACTCACCAAAAGCCGGCTAATTGCCTGCTTTTTTGCTTTCTGCAGACTGACAAAGGGCTGACTTACATATGATATGATTACAAATCACAAAATAAGGGTAATTCTTCGTTGCACGATTAACAAAAGGAGGTCTCAATGGAACACTTAGACTTGCATCATATATTCGAACTAGGTTTTTTGTTAGTCATGATCGCAGCCGGAATCACCGCGATTGCCAAAAAGTGCAGGCAGCCTTATCCCATCGCGCTTGTGATTGTCGGAACGATCATTGGCCTTGTACATATTCCGCTCTTCGAACCTCTGAAAGACTTTATTACAGAGGGGGAAGTCTTTAACTTTGTCATCATTACGCTGTTCTTGCCGGCTTTATTAGGAGAAGCAGCGCTGAAGCTTCCTTTTTCCCACTTGAGAGAAAACAAACGGCCCGTCCTGGCACTTGCTTTCGGCGGTACGCTCATCTCGTTTCTGATCGTCGGCTTTTCTTCCATGTGGCTTATGCATTTGGCCATTCCGGCAGCGTTTGTCTTTGCCGCGCTGATGAGTGCGACAGATCCTGTCAGTGTGCTGTCCATTTTCAAGAGTGTCGGCGCACCGAAAAAGCTTTCGATCGTCGTTGAAGGAGAAAGCCTGTTCAATGACGGGCTGGCGGTTGTGCTGTTCAACATTTCCGCTTTTTACTTGATGACATATTTGGATCTTGGTATCCAAGGCGCCGGTTTAGGCTTGTGGGAGTTTGTCAAAGTCATTTCTCTCGGCCTTATCATCGGAGGCGTTCTTGGATATGTCTTTTCCCAGCTCACCAAGTATTTTGATGATTATCCTTTAGAAATTATTTTTAGTATCATTCTGTTTTACAGTTCATTCCTTTTGGCAGAAATGGCAGGTGCCTCCGGGGTAATCGCCGTCGTTGTCGCCGCGCTTATTTTCGGAAATTATGGCGCAAAAATTGGCATGAGTCCGACGACAAAGCTGAATATCAATAACTTTTGGGACGTCGCCGCCTTGCTCGCGAACTCCCTTGTCTTTTTAATGGTTGGACTTGAGATCACGAGAATTGACCTGACTGACAAATGGGGTTTGGCGATTATGGCGATTGTAATTGTGCTCATCGCCCGAAGTGCCGCCGTCTACATCAGTTTGGCCTTTATCAAGAAATTCCCGTCTACATGGAAGCATACCATCAATTGGGGCGGGCTGAAGGGCTCTCTGTCCATTGCACTCGTGCTGAGCCTGCCGAGAGACTTCCCTGGGCGTGAAGACATTCTGGTTTTCGCCTTCAGTGTCGTTCTGTTTTCCCTTGTTGTTCAGGGGCTCACCATCAAGCCGCTGCTGGAACGGTTAGGCGTGAATCAAAAAGAAGAAGGCAATCAGGAATACGAGGAATTGCTCGCAAAAGGACATCGCTTAGAAACCGCCATTAAAGAAGTCCAGCAAGTCAAACACAATTTGCTTATACATGAAGCTGTCTCCAGTGAACTGACAGACCAGTACAAAGAAGAGGTCAGCCAGCTGCATCAGCAAACAAACAAATTATTCGAAGCATACCCGGAACTCAAAAACAAACAGCAAATCATCTTAAAAAAACATTCCTTATACGCCCAATACCAAGCGATTGAGAACTTATCAAAGGAAGATATCATCTCAAACGAAGTGGCTGAGCAAGAGCAAGCACGGATCATTGATGAAATTGTAAGCTTGGAAAACGATCACTAACACAAAAAAGCAGACTGTCATCAGTCTGCTTTTTCTTTTATGATTTGAAAAAATCAACCAGCGGCTGAAAATCCTTTGATAAATCAACGTCATTGGGTTCTGCTTGAAGCAGGCGGTCAATCATACGCTCCAGTTCCTCAATATCATTTTGATCTGTATATTCAATAAAGTTTAAGCTTTCGAGCCAATCCCGGTATGAATGTTTAGCTTTGCCGTAGCTGTTTCCAAAGACAAGGCAAGGTGTTTTGGTGATAATCGAGAAAATCATCGCGTGAAGGCGGTCGGTGATGACCAATTTACTTGAACCGATGCGGTCAAGCATCTCTATAAAGTGTTTTTCACGATCGGCGTAATCAATGGTGTCGACCGTATCCAGCACCGTATCAGTACGCTCCGTATAGGTTGTTTTTTCTGCCCATTTCATCATCTGTGAAATGAAATCTTCGTCGGTCACTTTCTCCTTATCCGCTCTTAAAATAAAGAGAACACCGTCCCGCTCAAGCTCTTTCGGCACAATATCCAAGGAGAGCACCATATCCGGTGTGAAAATCACATTAGAGTTGAAGGTCTTTTTTACAACATCCAGCGTCTGCGTTTCACGCGCAGCAATCGTTAAATTAGGATTTTCATGGTACGCATCCTGTGTTTTCTTCTTTTCTTTACTTCCTTGCTCTGTATTTTCAAAATAAACGGATTGCGGCAGAGAAATCGATTTGTAGTCTTTAAACGCCGAGAAGACCTTTCTTCTGTCTTCCTCAATATCGAGATAAAGGTTTCCTAAATTCCCTCCGCCTGTAAAGCAGACAATATCGTCTTCACGGATGATCTCCTTCACCAGTTCAATGCCCTCATCCGTCGCATAATCCATAATCTCAATATATTCGTAATACGGAAAATGGTTTTTTATAAATTTCTCTTCCGCATACGCAATCGCTTGGTCACCAATGTTTGTGTAACTCGGGGAACCAAACAAAAATACTTTTCGTTTATCATTTAACAGGGCTTCTGGCTCTACATTTGGCGCAATGCCTTTTACTAGTTTTTTGCCTTTGATTTCTTGTACAGTCATGTCGTCGTCCTCCTTCTGGGATGAATGCCTCATTGTGTGGTTACCTGTCTCTACCCAAAAAGGAGGATGGCTATGCATTGGCATGTGCACAGGCTATATCAGAAACATCGCTTTTGCCAGTTTGATGGATGCCGCAATGTCCCGAGCTGTTCTTTCCATATATTCTGCGGCATGTTCAATCGCGTCTTCAAGAGGCACGGCTCCGGGAACGATGCTGAAAAGCGCATCGATTCCGTGTTGATAGACGGCATCACTGCCCCGTGATATTGATCCAGCAATGCCAATGACAGGCACATCATATGATTTAGCCGCTTTGGCCACGCCGATCGGTGTTTTGCCATAGATGGTTTGACTGTCAATTCGCCCCTCACCTGTAATCACAAGGTCTGCATCCTGAACTTCATCTTCAAAATCAACCGCTTCAAGGACAATATCAATGCCTCTTTTCAGATCAGCATGAAGAAAAGCCAGGAGACTCCACCCGAGACCGCCCGCTGCGCCTGCACCCGCTGTTTCTCTGCAGGCTGCTCCGAGCGCTTTTTCTGCCACATCTGCAAAATGGGTCAAGTGCTGATCCAGTGCACCCACCATGTCGGCCGTCGCGCCTTTTTGCGGACCGAAAACAGCCGAAGCCCCTCTTGGCCCTGTTAATGGATTATCCACATCACAGGCGACCTCCAGTTTGGCATTCAGCAATCTGGGATCAAGTCCGCTTACATCTATTGAGGCGAGCTGAGATAACGCGCCGCCCCCGGACCCGATCTCATGGCCTGAGTCATCAAGAAGCCTTCCGCCCAAAGCTTGAACCATCCCGGCTCCTCCGTCATTCGTGGCGCTTCCGCCGATCCCGATGATCAAATGCTCGGCACCCGCATCAAGAGCCGCTGTGATTAATTCTCCCGTTCCTCTTGTTGTAGTGACCAAAGGATTTCGCTTGTCAACGGGCACGAGATGCAGCCCTGAGGCGGCAGCCATTTCAATCACAGCTGTTTTCCCATCCCCCATCATGCCCAAAAACGCTTTCACCGGTTCCCCCAGCGGCCCGGTGACAACCTGCTCTTTGATCCATCCATTTGTGGCATCAACCAGAGACTGAACGGTACCTTCACCGCCGTCCGCCATCGGCAGTTTCCTGTAATCAGCACCCGGAAAAACTGATTTGAAACCTCTTTCTATTGCATCAGCGGCGTCCAGAGCTGATAAGCTTTCCTTAAAAGAATCAGGTGCAATGATGATTTTCAACTAAATCGCCTCTTTCAAAACATGATTCACTTCACCTATCTATCTCCAATGTACCATATCCCGTTTGGAAATACATACCACCTATTATGGAAAAAATTTTATTAAAAATTAGAAATGAAAGTGTTTGCATAAATGAAACATTCACGTTATCATACTTGTATACAAGTATACTCCTTGAGTGAGGAAGGTGAGTGTATGCTAGACTCCAAGGACCTGTTGTATCCCGCAAAATGGCTCTCAAAAGCGTCAACCGGTGTTCGTGTCGCATACGAGCTGAGAATGCGGATCATTTCAGGCATGATTGAAAGCGGTACCATTTTATCAGAAAATACGATCGCCGCCGAGTTTTCAGTAAGCCGTTCACCGGTTCGCGAAGCGTTAAAAATACTCGCATCCGAAAAAATCATCCGCTTAGAACGAATGGGAGCGGTAGTTATTGGGTTAACTGAAAAGGAAATCGCAGAAATTTATGATGTGCGTTTACTATTAGAAACATTTGTCTTTGAACGGCTTGTCAAAATCGACATTGAGCCTTTAGTCAAGGATCTCAGCAAAATACTTGAAATGATGAAAGTCTCCATCAAATACGAGGATGCAGACGAATTTTCATTTCAAGACGTGCTGTTCCATGAAACGATTATTCGAGCCATCGATCATTCATACATTCACATGATCTGGAACAATCTAAAACCCGTAATGGAAAGCTTTATTCTTTTATCAATGCGGGTACGGTTACAAGAAAAATACGAGGACTTCACAAGGATTTTAGATAACCATGAGCTTTATATTCAGGCCATTAAAGCAAAGGATAGGGCGCTGATGATTCAGTCTCTTCACCAAAACTTTGATGATGTGCAAGAAAAGGTAGAAGACCTGTGGCTCTCACAACAAATGCTGGCAAAAGGAGCTGAATACAACAATGACTAGTTATATGTTAGGAATTGATATCGGCACGACAAGCACAAAGGCTGTGTTGTTCAGTGAAAACGGAGACGTGGTACAGAAAGAAAGCATCGGCTACCCGCTCCATACACCGGACATTTCAACAGCTGAACAAAACCCGGAAGAGATTTTTCAGGCAGTCATCCAAACAACAGCGAGAATTACAAAACAGCATCCGGAAAAACAGATCTCATTCATTTCATTCAGCAGCGCCATGCACAGCGTCATCGCAATCGACGAAAATGACCAGCCGCTGACGCCATGCATCACATGGGCCGACAACCGGAGCGAAGGCTGGGCACATAAGATCAAAGATGAATTGAACGGGCATGAGGTGTACAAACGGACAGGAACACCGATCCATCCGATGTCACCGTTAAGCAAAATTGCCTGGATTACGAGTGAACGAAAAGAAATCGCTTCCAAAGCGAAAAAATATATCGGCATCAAAGAGTACATTTTTAAACAGCTGTTCAATGAGTATGTAATCGATTACTCCTTGGCTTCAGCGACAGGCATGATGAACCTGAAAAGCTTGGATTGGGACGAGAAAGCACTGCGCATCGCAGGCATCACACCTGATCACTTATCAAAACTTGTGCCGACAACCGAGATCTTTCAACACTGCAACCCGGAATTAGCGATACAGATGGGAATTGATTCGGAAACACCTTTTGTCATCGGCGCCAGCGACGGCGTGCTATCCAATCTCGGCGTCAACGCCATTAAAAAGGGCGAAATCGCCGTCACCATCGGGACAAGCGGTGCCATCCGCACGATTATTGACCAGCCGCAAACCGATGAAAAGGGAAGAATTTTCTGCTACGCCTTAACGGACAAGCATTGGGTCATCGGCGGTCCGGTGAACAATGGGGGCATCGTCCTTCGCTGGATCAGAGACGAGTTTGCCTCTTCCGAAATCGAGACAGCGACACGGCTGGGCATTGATCCATATGACGTGCTGACAAAAATCGCCGAACGCGTCAGACCTGGTTCTGACGGCCTGCTATTCCACCCGTACCTCGCCGGAGAACGCGCTCCGTTGTGGAATCCGGATGTACGCGGCTCATTTTTCGGCCTGACCATGTCGCATAAGAAAGAGCATATGATACGGGCGGCATTAGAGGGCGTCATTTACAACCTGTACACGGTGTTCCTGGCGTTAACAGAATGCATGGACGGACCGGTAACCCGCATCCAGGCGACAGGGGGATTTGCAAGGTCAGAGGTTTGGCGCCAAATGATGTCGGATATCTTTGAATCAGAGGTTGTCGTTCCGGAAAGCTATGAAAGCTCATGTCTCGGTGCCTGCATCTTAGGCCTGTATGCAACAGGAAAAATTGATTCATTCGATGCCGTGTCCGACATGGTCGGCAGCACGCACAGACACACGCCGATCGAAGACTCAGCCAAAGAATACAGAAAATTAATGCCGATTTTCATTAACCTATCAAGATCATTAGAAAATCAATATACACAAATCGCAAATTATCAGAGGGATTTAATCACACACAACTAGTACATGACATGAAGGGGAGGGCATTACCATGCCGTTAATCATCGTTGCACTTGGGATCCTTGCTTTACTACTTTTGATTATGGGCTTAAAATTAAACACATTTATTTCCTTACTGGTCGTGTCGTTCGGCGTGGCATTGGCACTCGGGATGCCGTTCGATAAAGTTGTCAGCTCCATTGAGGAAGGAATAGGGGGAACTCTTGGCCACATCGCACTCATCTTCGGACTCGGTGCGATGCTGGGCAAGCTGATCGCCGATTCAGGAGGGGCACAGCGCATTGCGATGACGCTCGTCAACAAATTCGGTGAGAAAAACATTCAATGGGCCGTTGTCATTGCCTCATTCATTATTGGTATTGCGTTATTTTTTGAAGTAGGGTTGGTTCTATTAATCCCGATTGTATTTGCGATTTCAAGAGAATTGAAGATTTCTATTTTATATCTCGGAATTCCGATGGTCGCAGCGCTATCCGTCACGCACGGTTTCCTGCCGCCGCATCCGGGACCTACGGCGATTGCCGGTGAGTACGGTGCAAACATTGGGGAAGTGCTGCTGTATGGCTTTATCGTTGCTGTTCCGACAGTGCTCATCGCAGGGCCTTTGTTTACAAAGTTCGCGAAAAAAATCGTTCCTGCATCTTTTGCGAAAAACGGCAATATTGCATCACTCGGTACGCAAAAAACGTTCAAGCTTGAGGAAACACCTGGCTTCGGAGTCAGCGTCTTTACTGCAATGCTTCCAATTATCATCATGTCAGTCGCAACGATTATCGACCTGCTTCAAGAAACAATCGGATTTGCGGATAACGGCGTTTTAGCTTTTATCCGATTGATTGGAAACGCATCGACTGCTATGATTATTTCGTTATTAGTCGCAGTCTATACAATGGGCATCAAACGCAACATTCCAATCAAAACCGTGATGGACTCTTGTTCAACAGCCATTTCACAAATCGGCATGATGCTTCTGATCATCGGGGGAGGCGGCGCCTTCAAACAAGTGCTGATCAACGGCGGTGTCGGCGATTATGTGGCAGACTTATTCAAAGGTACGGCATTATCGCCAATCGTCCTCGCATGGCTCATCGCGGCGATCCTGCGTATTTCTCTAGGGTCAGCCACGGTTGCCGCGCTAAGCACAACAGGGCTCGTCATTCCGTTATTGGGACATTCTGACGTCAACCTGGCATTAGTCGTGCTCGCAACAGGCGCCGGAAGTGTCATCGCTTCACACGTCAATGATGCCGGCTTCTGGATGTTCAAGGAATACTTCGGATTAAGCATGAAAGAAACATTTGCCACATGGACATTGTTGGAAACGATTATTTCCGTTGCTGGACTGGGATTCATATTATTGTTAAGTTTAGTTGTATGAAATTGATGAAGGAGCTGTAACACATGTTCAATACGATTGGTGTCATAGGCTTAGGCGTAATGGGAAGCAATATCGCCTTAAACATGGCAAACAAAGGTGAAAACGTCGCCGTCTATAATTACACCAGAGATTTAACGGACCAGCTTGTCCAAAAGCTGGATGGACAATCTCTCAGCCCGTACTACGAGCTTCAGGATTTTGTTCAATCGTTAGAGAAACCAAGAAAAATCTTTCTGATGGTCACAGCGGGAAAACCCGTAGATTCCGTCATCCAATCATTAATGCCTTTGCTTGAAGAAGGCGACGTCATCATGGACGGAGGCAACTCCCACTATGAAGACACCCAAAGAAGATATGACGAGCTGAAGGAAAAGGGCATCGGCTATCTGGGAGTCGGCATTTCCGGCGGTGAAGTCGGCGCATTAACAGGGCCTTCCATCATGCCCGGCGGAGATCGCGACGTCTATGACAAAGCCGCTCCTATCCTGACGAAAATTGCAGCTCAAGTTGGAGAAGATCCGTGCTGTGTCTACATTGGTCCAAAAGGGGCAGGGCACTTTACAAAAATGGTGCACAACGGCATTGAGTATGCCGACATGCAGCTGATTGCAGAAGCGTATACGTTTCTGAGAGAAACGCTGCGTCTGCCGCTAGATGAAATTGCATCTATTTTTGAAACATGGAACCAAGGTGAGCTGAAAAGCTATTTAATAGAGATTACAGCTGAGATTTTACGTAAAAAAGATGAAAAAACAGGACAGCCTTTGATTGATGTCATCCTTGATAAAACCGGCCAAAAAGGCACCGGAAAATGGACGAGCATGCAGGCGATTGATAACGGCATCCCGTCCACAATCATCACAGAGTCCTTGTTCGCCCGCTATTTGTCATCCTTAAAAGAAGAACGGATGGCAGCTCAAGACGTGTTAGCAGGCCCAGAAGCCGAAGAAAAACACTTGGATAAAGACACTTGGATTGAATACGTCAGACAGGCTCTTTATATGGGTAAAGTATGCGCCTATGCACAAGGCTTTGCCCAATACAAAATGTCATCTGAGCTTTACGGATGGAATCTGCCGCTAAAAGACATCGCCTTGATTTTCCGAGGCGGCTGCATCATCCGCGCTGATTTCCTAAATGTGATCAGCGAAGCATTCAGCGAACAGCCAAACCTGGCAAACCTGCTGATCGCGCCTTATTTCACAGATAAGCTTCAAGCCTATCAAACAGGCCTGCGAAAAGTCGTTTGCGAGGGCATCAGCACAGGAATCTCATTCCCATGCTTAACCACCGCGCTCTCTTATTACGACGGCTATCGCACAGGACGTTCCAATGCGAACCTCTTGCAGGCGCAGCGTGATTACTTCGGCGCCCATACGTACGAACGGACAGATATGGACGGCATTTTCCATACGAATTGGTCTGAGTAACAGTCATAAAAAAACACGGTCAGTTTCAACTGAACCGTGTTTTTTTATCTATTATTTCTTCTTCCCTCTAAAAAAGAGAACCAGCAATAAAAGAATCACCCAAACAACAGGAGACATAAGTAATGTTTTAAATATCATAAACAGTGATACAATAATAGCTAGAAACAACCCCCAAGATAATAAAGTAAAAATCAGCATGCTTGTTGCTCCGTTCTATTTTTACTTTTATATGAGGGAGAACTAAAGGTATACGTTCACATACATCGCCCTGCCCCTTGCTCATTGTGTCATAAAATGTTCAAATGCCTGAAACGGACTGACATTCTGATTTACAAAAGTAACGAAAAACCTTGTCTAATTGAGAATCAAGCCGTTTTCATATTCTCAACTGCTACAAGAGAAATGCCTAAATCCTTCCTATCACTCCTTAAACAAGACGAAAAAAAGTAAGTTATTCATGGGTTTTGGCTTGACAAAAAATATATATTAATTAATAATTCATATATAATTAGAATTATTATTGAAAGCGAATATGCTTTCTAATACATTTTTAGGAGGAATATACATTATGTCTTTAATCGGTAAAGAAGTACTTCCATTCGAAGCAAAAGCATTCAAAAACGGTGAATTCATCGATGTAACAAACGAATCTCTGAAAGGCCAATGGAGCGTATTCTGCTTCTACCCAGCAGATTTCTCTTTCGTATGCCCAACTGAGCTTGAAGATCTTCAAAACCAATACGCTGCACTTAAAGAATTAGGTGTTGAAGTATACTCTATCTCTACAGATACTCACTTCGTACACAAAGGCTGGCATGACAGCTCTGAAAAAATCGGCAAAATCACTTACGCAATGATCGGTGACCCTTCTCAAACGATCTCTCGCAACTTCGATGTTCTTGACGAAGAATCTGGTCTTGCTGACCGCGGAACATTCATCATCGATCCAGATGGCGTCATCCAAACTGTAGAAATCAATGCAGGCGGTATCGGCCGTGACGCAAGCAACCTGATCAGCAAAGTAAAAGCTGCACAATACGTTCGTCAAAACCCAGGTGAAGTTTGCCCGGCTAAATGGGAAGAAGGCGGCGAAACTCTTACACCTAGCCTTGATCTAGTAGGTAAAATCTAAGGAGTGCATTCCATTGGTACTTGATGCAAATATCAAAGCACAATTAAATCAATACATGCAGCTAATTGAGAATGACATTGTTCTCAAAGTTAGCGCAGGCGAAGATGACACTTCTAAGGACATGCTGGCTCTTGTAGATGAGCTGGCTTCCATGTCATCTAACATTTCAGTTGAAAAAGCTGAATTAAACAGAACGCCAAGCTTCAGTGTCAATCGTGTCGGAGAAGACACTGGCGTTACATTCGCCGGTATCCCTCTGGGCCACGAATTTACATCATTAGTCTTGGCGCTGCTCCAAGTGAGCGGCAGACCGCCTAAGGTAGACCAAAAAGTCATTGATCAGGTGAAGAAGATCAGCGGTGAATACCACTTTGAATCTTATATCAGCCTGACATGCCACAACTGCCCTGACGTTGTACAAGCTTTAAACATGATGAGCGTGCTGAACCCGAACATTACGCACACGATGATCGACGGTGCAGCATACAAATCAGAAGTTGAAAGCAAAAACATCATGGCAGTGCCGACCGTTTACCTGAATGGCGAATCCTTCGGAAGCGGCCGTATGACGCTTGAAGAAATTCTTGCGAAAATGGGCAGCGGCGCAGATGCATCTGAGTTTGCCGACAAAGAGCCGTTTGACGTTCTTGTTGTCGGAGGCGGACCTGCTGGCGCAAGTGCAGCTATCTACACTGCGCGTAAAGGCATCCGCACTGGTGTTGTCGCTGAGCGCTTCGGCGGACAGGTTCTCGACACAATGAGCATCGAAAACTTCATCAGCGTCAAAGCGACTGAAGGACCGAAGCTTGCTGCAAGTCTTGAAGAGCACGTGAAGGAATATGATATTGATGTCATGAACCTTCAGCGCGCAAAACGCCTTGAGAAGAAAGATCTGTTCGAACTTGAACTTGAAAACGGCGCTGTCCTGAAAAGTAAAACAGTGATCCTTTCAACAGGTGCCCGCTGGCGCAATGTCAACGTACCTGGCGAACAAGAGTTCAAAAACAAAGGTGTCGCATATTGCCCGCACTGTGATGGACCGTTGTTTGAAGGCAAAGACGTAGCAGTTATCGGCGGCGGAAACTCTGGAATCGAGGCTGCGATCGATCTCGCAGGCATCGTTAAACACGTTACTGTGCTTGAGTTCGCGCCGGATCTGAAAGCAGACGAAGTGCTGCAAAAACGTCTTTACAGCCTGCCTAACGTCACTGTCGTAAAGAACGCACAAACGAAAGAAATCACAGGCGATCAAAGCGTAAACGGCATCACATACGTAGACCGCGAAACAGGCGAAGAAAAACACGTTGAACTCCAAGGTGTATTCGTCCAAATCGGTCTCGTGCCAAACACAGAATGGTTAGAAGGAACGGTTGAACGCAACCGCATCGGCGAAATCATCGTCGACAAACACGGCGCGACAAGCGTCCCAGGCTTATTCGCTGCGGGTGACTGTACAGACAGTGCATACAACCAAATCATTATTTCTATGGGATCAGGTGCAACTGCCGCTCTCGGCGCGTTTGATTACCTTATCCGTAACTAATACAAGAAAGCCGCAATATTGCCAGATTGGCAGCATTGCGGCTTTCTTTTTTATTCCAAAAATATTGCATGTTTTATACAATTGTAATATAGTTGTAATGTTAGTGAATGGTCACTTCACACTCAGCATATTTGCTGTTTTTAAAGCGATCCGCACTGATTTCCTATTTAAAGTGCCCTGATACTTTTTGACCTTTTTCTTCAGATCTTTAATGGTTTTTTCCTTTTTGGCATTTTCTAATGCCATAAGTGCTTCCCAGCGTTTCGCTGTTTCTGTGGAACTGCAGCCGCTAACTGTAGTGACAGGTGGAAGAAGCTTCGTGTTAGATAGTTTTTCGTCAAAAGGAACGGTATCAGGAATCGCTTTCTCTTTATAAATATGATCCAACTCATTTTGATTCAGGAAGCTGATGAAATGGTCAAAGTTTTGTGCTTGCCGTTTCTCAGGCTGATGAAAATCAAGGGTTTCAATTAATTCTGATAGTTTTGTTTGCTCTGTTATTTCATTTGCCATGACATGTGTTAACTGATGGTACTCAGCTAATTCCCGCATTCTGGCATCTTTCGGAAGCAACAGGCTCGGTGTTCCGGCAATTGTCGCTGCAATATTACCATGCAGCCTTGCGCCAAAGCTTAAATCAGCTTGTCTCAGGAAATCCAGCCAAGTCGGCACATTTAAAAAGAACCGGACTCTATCATTCTGATAAGCTGGGTCTTCCATGCTGACCGGATAATTAACGGCAGGCTTCGCTATCGCAGGTGCACCTGCATACGTCAGAATCATTTCTTTTCGCCATTGCGGGATAAAGTAATGATTTGGGAACTCTTTCATGCTTCTCGTAATGAAGTCCAGTACATGCTTAGGGGACAGCCTTGATGAGTTAACCGTCACCATTGAATCTGGTGTGATATCGGTTTCTCTAATCTTCAGTTCTCTTCCAAACGCATACATAGATGGACAGCCAATTACCGTATGGTCAATGCCTTCACGGAATCCTAATCTGGAAAGGTATTTCGCTGTAATCTCACCGCGGACACCAATCATATTTGATCTCTCCAGCACGGCACTCACAAACGCCTTCACATCTTGATCAAAAGGAAAACCCTCATTTAATTTTGGTTCAAACGGAGCCCGCAAACCAACACCGATCACAACAACCGGAATGGTTAGTTTCTTAATTAATTGGGTATATTTCCGTAAAGAAGGCACGAAATCCTCGCGGAATGCATCTGCCAGCGGAATAATATACATATCATATTTTTTATTAATTTGTTCAGCATCTGCCGGATGAATCCGATAATAATCTGGAGTAATCGTCGTTCCTTCTGTCATCAGCGTACGAAACACACTGTAGGCATATACTAAGTTTCCCACGTTGCCGCCAATGGAGTTGCGAACAATCATTTCAGCTGCATTGAATGTATCAAATGGTGATATGCCAGATCTTATTAAAATGTTTTTCAATGTGATGTTACCCCTTCCTCACCTAATTTTTTCAGGAGATTTGCTTAGGGAACTCTATCATGATCTTAAATATTTCTGTCAAACACCCGCTTTCATCCCTTTTTACTCACAAACTCTCTCCCTTTCTTCCATTCTAATATTAAATTATACAAAAAAGGATCTTACAGGTGAAATCATAACATAACGATCAGCACTAGTAATCTATTCCCATCACTGGATGTCAGTTCACATCACACCAAAAAACCCGAACCAGGCACTTCAGTAAAATGCTCGATTCGGGCCAGCTGCTTATAATTCCTCGCCGTTCGTTCGAATGACGTTTTTGTACCACTCAAATGAATCTTTTTTATATCGTTTCATGGAACCGTTTCCTTCATTATCACGATCTACATAGATCATGCCGTAGCGTTTTTTCATTTCGCCTGTTGTAAAGGAGACGATATCAATAATCCCCCATGGCGTGTAGCCGATTAAATCTACACCGTCGTAAGTGACCGCCTTTTCCAATGCTTCAATATGTGACTTTAAATATTGAATCCGTTCCGGATCATGAATCGTGCCGTCTTCTTCCAGCGTATCTATTGCGCCAAAGCCGTTTTCAACGATAAATAACGGGATTTGGTAGCGGTCATAAAAACGGTTTAACGTATATCTCAGTCCGGTTGGATCAATCGCCCAGCCCCAATCACTGGATGTGATGTACGGATTTTCGACACCATTCGGCAATCCCCCGTTGACGATATCGCCCGTATTATCATTTTCCACATCGCTTTTCACAGTTGTTGACATGTAATAGCTGAAGCCTAAGTAATCAACGGTTCCGTTTTTTAAAATCTCATCATCGCCGTCTTCGAATATGATGTGATAGCCTTCTCGTTCAAATTCCTTCAACGCGTAGCTTGGGTAGTAACCGCGAACCTGTACATCCGGGAAGAAGTAGCGCTGTCTCATTTCTTCCTCAGCCAGCATGACGTCTTCAGGATTGGAGGAGAAAGGATAAATCGGCACGTGTGACACCATGGCCCCAATTTGGAACTCTGGGTTGATATCTTTTCCTTTTGACACCGCTAACGCGCTCGCCACTAATTCATGGTGCGCCGTTTGGTACATCACTTCCTTGGCGTTTTCATTATCGCCGACCACAACACCTGAATTCGTCCATAGGAACAGCGGATTGTTCACATCCATTTGGTTGTTGATCTCATTAAATGTCATCCAGTACTTCACTTTATCTTTGTAACGGTTGAAGCAAGCCTCTGCGAAATTGACGAAGAAGTCGACGACTTTCCGGTTTCTAAAGCCGCCGTATTCCCTTGCCAGGTGCAGCGGCATTTCAAAGTGAGACAGCGTAATGACCGGCTCGATTCCATGCTTCAGCAATTCATCAAACACATCATCATAGAACTGCAAGCCCGCTTCGTTCGGTTCTGCCTCATCGCCTTTCGGGAAAATCCGGCTCCAGCCGATAGACGTCCGCAAGCATTTTAATCCCATTTCTGCAAACAATGCGATATCTTCCTTGTATCGGTGATAGAAATCAATGGCTTCATGGTTCGGATAAAATTCGTTCTCTTCAATGGTATCCGTGATTTTTCTCGGGACGCCGTGTGCACCCGCTGTCATCACATCGACGACACTTGGCCCTTTACCGCCTTGATTCCATCCGCCTTCAAATTGGTGGGCTGCTAAAGCGCCGCCCCATAAAAAATCCTTCGGCATGTTTCCCATGTTTTATTCCTCCTCAGCTTACGACTGTAAATAATTTTTGCTCCAACGTACTTTCTTCAAGATCCTCGATGAGAATTTCCTGATACGCATGTGAATTCGTGATGATGACTGGCGTAATCGTTGTTAACCCTTTCTCTTCAATGAAAGCTTTATCAAATTCAACAAGCACTTCGCCTTTTTTGACTGTATCGCCATCTCTCACCTTCAAGGAAAAAGGAGTGCCGTCTAATGTCACCGTATCCAGTCCGATGTGCACTAGCAATTCGACGCCAGTCGCTGAACGAAGGCCGATCGCATGCTTTGTAGGCGCGACCATGACGACGGTTCCGTCAAATGGGGCATAGAGCTTGTTATCAGATGGCTCAATTGCCAAACCTTGTCCCATTGCACCTGAACTGAATACCTCATCAGGCACCTTAGAAAGCGGGATGACCTTGCCGCTAAATGGAGCATATACTGTCTCTTCATTTGCCTGTTCCGCTTGAAGATTACCCTTTTCCGTCTGTGCAGCAGTATCTTCACCGTAGCCAAAGATCTGAATCAGCACAACAGGGAGAATAATCGCAATCGCAGCACCGACTAAAATGCCCCAGATGGATGTAGGGAATTGTTCATTGATGCCATTCACGATTGTCAGAGGTCCCGGAAGGCCCGCGTAGGCAAAGTAATACGGATTAAAAAAGCTTGCTGCGACTGCGCCAACCGCGCCGGAAATACATCCAAAGATAAACGGCTTCTTAAATCTCAAGGTCACACCATAGATCGCCGGCTCTGTAATGCCAAACAGTCCTGTGACCCCAGCCGAAACGCTGACTTTTCTCGTTTCCTTGTTTCTTGCTTTCAAAATGACGCCAAGCACGGCCCCAACCTGCGCAATGACTGCAATCGTTTGATACGCCTGGAATGAATCACGTCCGTATAAATCATAGTTCGCCAATACCATAGGTGTGATGCCCCAATGTACACCAAAGATGACGATGACCTGCCAGAATGCGCCGATGATCGCTCCAGCCAAAGCCGGCACGTTTTCCGCCAAGAAGTTGTAACCGTTTGCAATTCCATTTGCGCCTAATGTTGTCACAGGGCCAATGAGAACAATCGTTAACGGCACCATGATCACCATGCATAGAAACGGAACAAACAACGGTCTGACCACTTCGTTCATTCTCTTATTCAAGAATCGTTCAACATAAGACAAAATCCACACTAAAAATAATGGCGGCAGCACGGAAGACGTGTATGTCGTTTGCGATAAAGCAATCCCTAAGAAAGAAATGCTCTTTCCGTCTGCAATTTGAGCCGCCATCTCCGCCCATGTCGGACTGACTAACGCGGCACAGCACGCTACAGCGATATACGTGTTCGTTTTAAAATGCTTTGATGCCGTAATCGCGATAAAAATAGGCAAAAACGTAAACGGCGCCCAAGATATGAAACTGAAAACCTGATAAACTCCTGTTTTCTCAAAACCAGAAAACAATAAGTTATTGATAATTAATGCCCCTTGCAAAATACCAGCAGCGGCCAGAATGTACACAAACGGCGCAAACACAGCTGACATCGTCGCAATAATCCGGTTCAACATCGTTCCTTTATTCTCGCTCTGTTCGCCGGAAAGATCAATATTGACCAGCTTAGAAAATTCCTCGAAGACTTCCCCTACATGCTGTCCAATGACAACCTGGAATTGACCGCTGTTCTCTACAACCGTAATGACGCCAGGCATCGACTTTACGATATCCTTCGCTTTAGGGTTAGACCGCTTCAGCACCAAGCGAAGCCTGGTTGCGCAGCGAGAAGCTCCAATCACATTCTCTTCCCCGCCTACGGCCTCCAAAATGTCTTTTGCTAGTCTTGCATAATCTCTCACTTTCCCCGACATTCTCACCCACCCCTTTGTTTTGGTTACGCTTTCATTATAATTGTACCGGTATAATTTATCAATACTCAAACAAAATATTTGTACACTAACTATTATTGTAAGCGGTTTATGCTATAATTTTGACAAGTGAAACTAAACGAATAAATGAGGAATGCGTATGTTAAAGTACCAGCAAATCGCAGCGGAAATTGAAACATATATAGAAGAACACCAGCTCAAACAGGGAGACAAACTGCCAGTGCTAGAAACCCTCATGGCCCAGTTTGAAGTCAGCAAAAGCACAATCACAAAGTCCCTGGATCTATTAGAGCAAAAAGGCGCGATCTTTCAGCTCAGAGGAAGCGGCATCTTCGTCAGAAAGCATAAACGAAAAGGCTATATCAGCCTCCTGTCGAATCAGGGATTTAAAAAAGATCTCGAGGATTTCAACGTCACCTCAAAAGTCATTGAACTGGATGTGAGAAAGCCGACACCGGAAGCGGCAGAAAACCTGAACATTGGAATTGACGAGGACATCTACTTTGTTAAAAGGGTCCGCTACATCAACGGCCAAACCCTATGCTACGAAGAATCCTATTACAACAAATCCATCGTGACGTATTTAAACAACGAAATCGTCTCCCACTCCATCTTCCATTACATCCGGGAGGGACTGGGATTGAAGATTGGTTTTTCTGATTTGTTTCTTCACGTGGGCCAGCTTAATGAGGAGGAAGCGGAGTATTTGGAGTTGGAGGCTGGACAGCCGAAGCTGTATATAGAGAGTATTTTTCACCTGACGAATGGGGTCCCGTTTGATTACTCGAAGATTTCTTATAATTATGAGCAGTCGCAGTTTGTGGTGCAGGCTAATAGTTTTTTATTATAGGGCTGCTTCGCTACGGAAGGTGTCGACATGTACAAAATCATCATTCCTGCAATTCTAGTCATCTTCATGCTCTGGATACTCTTACAGATTTCACTGGAGATGAGCATCGTTAAGAATCCAATGAACTACTTTATTGTATTCATTATCTTCTTTCTATTTATAAAGATGGTGAAAGAAAAACAACGAACGGCTATAGAAAACCAGATTAAACATCTGGTTTTTTGTGTTTTACCTTATTCACTCGTTTCAATTGTCTCTAAAAGCAGTTATGCGGTACTATCATATAAAGGTCTAATGATGAAAAATAATGTCATACTTTTAAATTCACCTTATCATGCACATGCTCATATATAGGGGTTTATTCTAAAAAGGGGATGGACGATTTTGGAAAGCAAGTACTTAGATCTACTCGCACAAAAATACGATTGTGAAGAAAAAGTTGTAACAGAAATCATCAATTTGAAAGCGATACTGAACCTGCCAAAAGGCACTGAGCATTTTGTCAGTGATTTGCACGGGGAGTACCAGGCATTCCAGCACGTGCTGCGTAATGGTTCAGGACGAGTCAAAGAGAAGATACGCGACATCTTCAGCGGTGTCATTTACGATAGAGAAATCGATGAATTAGCAGCATTGGTCTATTATCCGGAAGACAAACTGAAGTTAATCAAACATGACTTTGATGCGAAACCAGCATTAAACGAGTGGTATAAAGAAACGATTAATCGAATGATTAAGCTCGTTTCATATTGTTCCTCCAAGTATACCCGCTCCAAACTGCGCAAAGCACTGCCAGCCCAGTTTGCTTATATTACGGAGGAGCTGCTATACAAAACAGAACAAGCTGGCAACAAGGAGCAATATTACTCCGAAATCATTGATCAGATCATTGAGCTTGGCCAAGCCGATAAGCTGATCACCGGTCTTGCTTACAGCGTTCAGCGATTGGTGGTCGACCATCTGCATGTGGTCGGCGATATTTACGACCGCGGACCGCAGCCGGATAGAATTATGGAAGAACTGATCAATTATCATTCTGTCGATATTCAGTGGGGAAATCACGATGTCCTTTGGATCGGTGCCTATTCCGGTTCCAAAGTGTGCCTGGCCAATATTATCCGCATCTGTGCCCGCTATGACAACCTGGATATTATTGAAGACGTGTACGGCATCAACCTGAGACCGCTGCTGAACCTGGCCGAAAAATATTATGACGATAATCCAGCGTTTCGCCCAAAAGCAGACGAAAACAGACCGGAGGAAGAGATTAAGCAAATCACAAAAATCCATCAAGCGATTGCCATGATCCAATTCAAGCTTGAGAGCCCGATTATCAAGAGACGGCCGAACTTTAATATGGAGGAACGGCTGTTATTAGAGAAAATAGATTATGACAAAAACGAAATCACGCTGCACGGAAAAACATATCAGCTGGAAAACACCTGCTTTGCGACAATCAATCCGGAACAGCCAGATCAGCTATTAGAGGAAGAAGCAGAAGTCATAGACAAGCTGCTATTCTCTGTCCAGCATTCCGAAAAACTGGGCCGCCATATGAATTTTATGATGAAAAAAGGCAGCCTTTATTTAAAATATAACGGCAACCTGTTAATTCACGGCTGTATTCCTGTCGATGAAAACGGCAATATGGAAACGATGATGATTGAGGATAAAGCCTATGCGGGCCGTGAGCTGCTCGATGTATTTGAACGGTTCTTACGGGAAGCGTTTGCCCATCCCGAAGAAACCGATGATCTGGCGACAGATATGGCCTGGTATTTATGGACAGGCGAGTACTCCTCCCTCTTCGGAAAACGCGCCATGACAACATTTGAGCGGTATTTCATCAAAGAGAAGGAAACGCATAAAGAGAAGAAAAACCCGTATTACTATTTACGTGAAGACGAGGCAACCTGCCGAAACATCCTGGCAGAATTCGGCCTCAATCCAGATCATGGCCATATCATCAACGGCCACACACCAGTAAAAGAAATCGAAGGAGAAGACCCAATCAAAGCAAACGGAAAAATGATCGTCATCGACGGCGGCTTCTCCAAAGCCTACCAATCCACAACAGGCATCGCCGGCTACACGCTGCTATACAACTCCTACGGCATGCAGCTCGTCGCCCACAAACACTTCAACTCCAAGGCAGAAGTCCTAAGCACCGGAACCGACGTCTTAACGGTGAAGCGATTAGTGGACAAAGAGCTCGAGCGTAAGAAAGTGAAGGAAACGAATGTGGGTGAGGAACTGCTGCAGGAAGTTGCGATTTTGGAGAGTTTGCGGGAGTATCGGTATATGAAGTGAGGAAATTTAGAGTTCAGAGAAGATGACAGGCTCCCCCTAAGGTAGACGATGGAATGAAATTTCTATTTTACTTGGGGAGTTTCTCTATGTCTGGAAAACGGCACTCAAAATAAGTAAAAAATAAACATACTTTCAGAATGTGATCAGGGAGATATTTTCGGTGAAGGGGTTAGAATATGGCATTTAAAATAAATGGATGCACGACATAATATACTGGCGTTAAGAGCCCGGAATGCGCTAAACACTATAAGTTCTACGCTGCAGGAACTGAAACAAGCTGCCGTGAAAGACTTCTCTGAGAGGATATCATGAGAAAATATCAAATTTCAAGTAAATCCCTGCTGAACAAATGATCTGGACTTCATAATGGTCATAAAGTGTTAAAAGATAGCGGGAGAGGAAGAAATTTTTTTATGAAGAAACGAGAATTCACAGAAAGGATTAAACAAGAGCTGAGACCTGAAGAAAAGTTCTGAATATACATCTTTAAATTCCTTCATTTTTATTATGGTTGCTTGTAATCAAACTAAAATACAGTTCTCAATACTCACTAATACATTTACCTCTTCTTTAAAATTATGATAAAATATATCTATTATCTAGAAAGGGTGGAATTTTTTGAATCATAAATTGGATGAATTTAAAATCATATCTGTTTTTAACCACAAAGGTGGTGTAAGCAAAACAACTACAACTTACAATATTGGTTGGAAATTGGCGGACAAAGGATATAAAGTTTTATTAGTAGATGGAGATCCACAATGCAATCTTACAGGTTTACTTTTAAAAGAGGATTTCGAAGATTACTATATGGGAGAGCATAGCTATAATAATATAAAAGATGCTGTTCGCCCTGCATTTGAAGGGGCACCTCAACCTATTAAAGCTATTGACTGCTATTCACCTTCAGAAAATCAAAATCTTTACTTGATACCAGGACACATGGACTTGTCAGAATATGACCCAGCTTTAAGCTTGGCACTAAATAGCAATAATGCAATTACTACTCTACAAAACTTACCAGGTTCTTTTTATGAACTAATAAAGCTTTGTGTCGACAAATATTCAATTGACTATGTGCTAATAGATATGAATCCTGGATTAAGTGCTATAAACCAAACATTTTTTATTTCTTCGGACGCATTTATAATTCCAACAAACCCGGATCCATTCTCTATAATGGCCTTAAAAACAATGAGTAAAATCTTACCGAGATGGAGACAATGGGCTAATAACTATGCTCCTGTTTTTTCTAGCGCAACATACCCACTCCCACAAAGAAGCCCTAAGTTTGCTGGTGAGATTATTCAAAGATTCAATTTACGTAATAAAAAACCTGCAGCTGCTTATAATGATAAGATTACTGAAATTCAGAATTTTATTGAAAACAATTTCCTATCCATTTTAAAACCTGTTGATATGGTATATGATATTACAGAAGCTAAAACAGCTAATTATATTGATTCGTATTGTTTAGCTCAGATTCCTGAGTTTGGTGCTTTAAATCAAAGATCTCATGAACATGGTGTGCCAATTTTTGCATTGAGTGAAGAACAAATGGGAACAACCGGTCCCGTTAAGGCTCAGATGTTAGAGAAACAGAAAGAGCTAAATACCATTTTTGAGAAATTAACAAACGCGATTATTAAGACAGTAAAATGAATTTAGCACTTAATCAGTTTAAATTAATAATCAAAGATACACAGCAGATGACAACTGTTTATGAGCATTTTAATGTATCGATTTTAGATGACTTACTAAGGTGGCAATGGACTCAAGCTGTCTCAGCTTTAGATAAATATATACATGATATAATAAAAATTGGACTCATTAAAACATTTAATAAAGAAATAACTCCTACCAATAGTTTTAATAGTTTCTCTATACCGATTTCAATTATTGAAGATTCATCACTTGTTTCACATGCATTTGAACAATTCATAGTTAAAAAATTGGCTTTTAATTCATATCAAACTGCAGAAAAAATTAATGAAGGGTTGTCATTAATCTGGACAGAACCACATAAGTGGCAGACTATTTCAATTAAAATGGGGATGGAAAAAAAAACTCTTACTAAGAAGTTAAACCTTATTGCTCAAAGGCGTAACCAAATAGTCCATCAAAGTGACTACCCATCATTTTATCTTGAAAAAGAGAAACTCAATCCTACTCAAACTGCAGATGTAATTAGTTTTATTGACCAACTGGTTGAAATAATCCATTATGAATTACAAAGCGAATTCACCAATAGGAAAATAATTGGAAAAGGTAATCTACGTTGATTACCTTTTCCTAATTATTTCATTTACAATTAACTGTGAAAAGAACAAACATGTTATTAACAACAAATCTTCAATATTGTAAAATACTAGATATCCAAAGAAAAAGTCAAATTACTTCAGTTTATAGAATAGAGAATTCCTTAATTATTAAGATTGAAAATGTTAAACTTTTTACCTTCTCTTTTTCGGTTCTCTAACCATTTTTTTAAGTTCTCATCACTGACTAACTTTCTGACAAGTAGTTTTTCATGTTGTTTCAATTTTCTACCCAAACTTTTTCTAAGTGTTATATATGACTTGATAATTGAAGCTAGATATATAATATTAACCTCTAAAGAAATGATTAAAAGTTGATTATTATCTAGATGGTTACTTCTTTTAAAACGGTCATAATTACTCATACCTAAAGGAAAGGAATGGACACTATTAGAAAATAAATTATATATACCTTTCTCTACATCCTCATTTACAGTACTCATTTTTCTTTTAATGCGATAATTTAAATAAGGTTTTTTACCCCTTATAATTTGCCTCTTTGTAGTTTTATCTAAACTATCAAACTCTGGGTAATCTGCACTTAGATTCTCTGGATTGGTTACAAAATTACTATGTAGCTGCATCATCGAATCATGTTCATCGAAACCTAATTTCTTTAGAATGTTAACTGTGCATTTACTTTGGTAATATGCCAACAGTTCCATTCTAAAAGACAATTCTGAACTACTAATACCTATTTCACACAAATAATTATATACGTTATGAGTTTCTATAATATTTCTTGAGATACTTACAAGCGTACCTACATCCAGAAATCTTAAATCTTTTTTTTCTTTAGGAATTAAACTCATATAACTATTTGCATTTAAAATTGCTTTATTTAATAATGTTTCTCCATAAAATGCTCTTAAAGTAGTGGGGGGTATATTTATATCTATTAAACTTTTCCCTATTTTAATAAGTGCTTTAAAAGCATCTATTCGATTAACAATTGAAATAAAGATCACCTCATTTATAATTCAAATTATTTATGATAAAGTTTACCGTGACATATCTAAATAAGGTTTTTATTAATTGATTTTTATTTAATAGGATACTTTTACTGATATCGGACATGCTTCTGCTCAAGACTTTCGAAGCCATCACAGAACTGCAGTAAGTTGCTACAACTAGAATTTCTTTTTCCAATCGTTTCGTTCTCTTGCGTTGTCTTCGATACACACAAAACGTTCTGGATAAAGTTGGATTCCCATAAAAAATTTCCGATTGTTCAAGTGGATCATGGCCTTGTTTCTTCTTAATGGAAAATACGGGAATATTTTCGGATAGGTAGAGTAACGTTGGACAAACTCACCCTACAATAGGGGAAGGAAACTTCAGGACGGTTTGACGATAGATGAATTGTCACAAAAATGATTTGTTAATTCATGAGAATTATATTCCAAATTTAGTCGAGAAGCTGAATCAATTAATTCATGGTCTCCACTTCTTCTTTTTCCCCTGAACATCCCTAGAAAGAATTAACAACTACTTTTGAAAAGAACCCAATTTAACTTGATGCTTACAATTTTTACTCCTGCCACAAGGGCCTGGTTCGTTTCTTCCTAATATTAATCACCCACAACCTTCGCTGTGCAAAGATCATCATTTATCTTTATCATAATCGTTATTAATAATCTAAGAGCATGCAGATAATTCACATAATGCTCATTTTCATTCTCATACCCAGAAGATGTACCATGTAAATACTTGTTCCTCAAGTCATATCCATTGATAAAATTTCTTTTATTCAGATAGTAATCTATATAATCGGATTCTTGCCTTGTTAATAGTGTATTTTCGGAAACTAAAGCTCTTTCATTTAATAACTTATCAACTTCTTTCTTTAGAGCATTAGATAGCTTACTAGTTACGACTACACCGTTTATATGGATATAATAATATATAAGTGTTATATTCCTATTGACCAACACTACTTCATTATCGTCGTTTACCGTTACATAATCATTTTCAACAAGCCAATCTAAAGACGATTTTTGATAATCCTCTATGTCATGTAAATACAGCTTATCAGTATCCAACCTTTCAATAAGCGTATTATATTGACTATCACCATAATTCGGGAAATAAGTAAGGTTACTTTGGTCAGAGAACATAATATTTCTCAATATTCTAGCCTCATCATTATTTGGCGCTATATACACGTATCTGTTATTTGTCATGCTTGGGCATTCAGAAAATAGCAAAGGCTTACTTTCCATTTGTACAAGCTCTTCATCAATGTAACCATCCTCTAAATAAAACTTATACTTCTTGATTATACTTTCAATAGTTGGAAATATAGATTTGCACTTTTCAAAATTTGGATTATCTATAGGCGGTAGCTTAATGTTGAAGTCTTCAATATAGAATTCCTCTTTTAGATAAACATTAAAGAACCATTCAATTATTGCTTCTAAATCTTTGTTTTTACTCTTTAAGAATGAATAATATAGATGCATTTGTGCTAAGGATAAAGATTCTCTTATTGAGAACTCTGTACCGGTCTTGTATTCTTTTTCATGAGCAAAACCAAATCTATCAAAGACACTTGCATATATTTCATTATATGGGAATTTAGAAACCATATCTTTATTTACGAACTCGAATATGTATATAAAGTTGTTCAATAATGTTGGATTATCAAGATTAGATTCTAACCATTCTTTATCAACCTCTGTTCCTACTTTATTTAATGAGTAATGCTGCTTCACAGTACCCTCTACATTTTCTTTGAACTCAACTACTATATCCGTTCCAATCCCACTACCATCTTTAAAGAGTCCACTCTCAAGTCTCTCGCTTACTCTTTTTGCTTTCAATTTAACTCTAGTATCCAAAGCAAACTCTTTCGTATTCTGTACATTACTAAGAAGCCTGGTGTAATTTAAATTAGGCTTGTCTAAATCTAGATAGGTGCTAATAATCTGCTCCTTGTCTTCTATAGTTAATGATTGTGGCAAATAAGATTCCTGTCGTTCGCTCCTATTTTTCAATAAAAATTTATCCAAAAGTAAATTTGTACTACCTTCTGAATTATTAAGCATGTATTCTCTTAATTCCACATCATATTTCATCACAAGTTTATGTAGCTTAAATATTTGCCATGCAAATACATCAAGTTCATCAAGAAACATCTTAAATCTGCTTTCTGTAATATCACTCAACTTTCTTTTTTCTACTATTTCCCAAAAATATTCCTTATATCTGAAATCTACCTCTTCATATTCGGCTAAGATGTCTGAATGCTGATTAATATATTTACCTACTAACGAGTTAGCTATACTACTTTTTTCTTTAATCCATTCCTCTTTATCTTCACCAAGATATAATAGAAACGTATCGTCCTTAACATACTTGATGATATTATATAATTCTATAGCTTCATTGATATTCTCTATTACATGCCCAATCGCCAACTCTTCATAAACTTCTTTAGCCTTATCTAGCATATATCCTTTTGCCAAATCTGGCCCTTTGTAGTACTCTACACCTCTATATCCTTCTTTCACCATGCTTTCCTCTCCTTTCTTTAATATTAATATTCTTTGACAAACTCCTACGTTGCCTTCTCTTTTGATTTTCAAAGTCGAATTGGGAGGGTTCTTTTTACGTCATTATTCTGTTCCTATTAGCAAATAAATTCTTTTCCCCAAAAACCTCATTTACTTATGATACGGCTCCCCACGATTAATCCGAAAAGCCCGATAAATCTGCTCTACCAAAATCAACCGCATCAACTGATGAGGAAACGTCATTTTTGAAAACGACAGCTTGTCATCCGCTCGCTTCATCACTGCGTCACTCAATCCGAGTGATCCGCCAATGACGAAGGTGACTTTGCTTTTTCCATAAGTAGCCAGCTTATCTATTGTATCGGCTAGTTCTTCGGATGTTTTCATTTTTCCTTCGATGGCGAGAGCAATCACGTGGGCGTCGGGGCTGATTTTTGCTAGGATGCGGTCGCCTTCTTTGTCTTTTATGATTTTCATGTCCTGGTCGCTTAGGTTTTCCGGCGCTTTTTCGTCCGGGAGTTCGATGATGTCGATTTTTGCGTAGGCCGAAAGTCGTTTGGTATATTCTTCAATGCCTTGCTTGAGGTATTTTTCTTTTAGTTTTCCGATTGTCACAATATTGATATTCACAGGTCATCCCCACTTTAAAAACAAGTTATTCATATATGTTGTCCACAATTGTGGATATCTTTTCTGTATTTTGTGTAAGATCATTCGTTCCCCACTATATATACTGCGGGGTCCCCACATAATTCACAGGTTGTGGATAAACTGTTAGTATGTTCGATTTTTCTGATTTCGGGCGGCAGCTCGTGGTCGTCTATGTACATATCCAGTACCGTTTCGATGTGTTCTTCACAGGAATAATACGCTTGTTTCATGTTCAAATCCTCCGATGTTTTCTTCCATTTTTACAATTGTTCTCTTCTCAATATAACCTATTTATTCACATGTTAGTAGTGCTTCGGGCTGAGTTTTATCCACAATTCGACAAACAAGCTGTTGATGACTCTATTTCGCACGTGTGTTAGTTTGGATGTAACACATGTGTGGGGAGGTCTGTATTTGCGCTTTAGATGGATTTGGCTTTTTGTGATCATGCTGCTGCTTGCTGGGTGTCAGCCGTCTTATTGGGTGTTGGAGAAGGATCGAATCGGTGAAGGCAGTCCAGACTTAGAAATATACGCTAATTATCTCCAAATGCATGATGACGTGAAAGGATATCAAGTCTTCACCATATCAGAAGGCAAAAAAATGGTCGTCGTGTCTCTCGGAAGCAGCGAGAAAGATAAGAAGCTTGAAGTGTCGGACGTCAAATTCTCATCTAAAGAAACGATTGTAACTGTGGAGCGAAAACCTGCTCCTACGGCAAATGAGAAAAACCCTTTTATTTTGATTGGACTGGACAAAATTGAAGGGGATTTAATTGTTCAAGACGAAACAGGAGATCGCTTTGAAGAAACGGATTACCAGCAATAAAGCCGGCGTTCTGAGAACGTCCGGCTTTTTCTTTTACTTCAATGTCCCATGCGGGTCGATGACGAATTTTTTGGCTGCGCCTTTGTCGAAGTCGCTGTAGCCTTTTGGCGCGTCGTCCAGAGAAATAACGGTGGCATTGACGGCTTTTGCGATCTGCGCTCTGCCGCTCAGGATCGCTTTCATCAAATTGCGGTTGTATGTCATGGCGGGTGTTTGTCCGGTGACGAAGGTGTGGGCTTTGGCCCAGCCGAGACCGAAGCGGATTTTTAGTGAGCCTGTTTTGGCGTCCGCATCCTTTGCGCCGGGATCTTCGGTCACGTATAAGCCTGGAATGCCAAGGCTGCCTCCGACCTGGGTGACGTCCATGATTGAGTTCAGCACGGCGGCAGGCGCTTCTCCTTGATTGCCGTGTCCGGATGCTTCAAAGCCGACACAGTCCACTGCGGCATCAACGGTTGGTTCACCTAGTATTTGTTCAATTTGCTCGCCGAGGCGGTCGTGTTTTTGCACGTTGACCGTTTCACAGCCGAAGCTTCTCGCCTGTGCCAGTCTGTCTTCGTTCAGATCGCCGACAATCACCGTCGAAGCACCGAGGAGCTGGGCGGAGTGTGCAGCTGCTAAGCCGACAGGCCCCGCTCCTGCGATATAAACGGTAGAACCTGTTTGCACGCCCGCTGTGTATGCCCCGTGGAAGCCGGTCGGAAAAATATCGGACAGCATGGTCAAATCGAGAATCTTTTCTAACGCCTGTTCTTTATCAGGGAATACCAAAAGCTGAAAATCAGCGTACGGCACCATGACGTATTCCGACTGTCCGCCGACCCAGCCGCCCATATCGACGTAGCCGTAAGCCGATCCCGGCCGGTCCGGATTGACATTCAGGCACACATGCGTTTTCTGCGTTTTGCACATCACACAGCGTCCGCAGGCAATATTGAAAGGAACGGATACGATATCGCCTTTTTTGATAAATTCTACGTCCCGCCCCGTTTCAATGACTTCTCCCGTAATTTCATGTCCAAGCACCAAGCCTTCAGGCGCTGTTGTGCGGCCTCTGACCATATGCTGGTCGCTTCCACAAATGTTAGTTGTAATGACTTTGAGAATAACCCCATGCTCACATTTTCGATTCACATTCGCCTTCGGAACGCCGGGCCCGTCCTTCAAGATTAACTCCGGATAACCGATATCCTCCACCGCTACAGTCCCATTGCCTTTGTACACAACCGCTTTGTTTCCTGTCAACGTCATTCCTCCCATGCATGTGTTTGGACTTTGCGTCCTTGATCATGACTTCGGTTCGGCATGACTCTTTCCCTTTTTCACGACTGTTTTTTCTGTATTCTTACAACAACAAATATGACAAGAAAGCAGCCAATAATGGTTCCGCCGATGTCTAAGAAGTCGACTTTACATCCATTTAACAAGAACACAGTAATAGCCGAAACCAGGCAGATCATAACTGCCAGAAGAATAACCCGTTTGGTCTGCATGTAACTCCTCCTTTAGATTCGTTTCTAAACCATACCCAAAATCCTCTGCAAACTTCGGTTCAACAAAAAAAAGAGACTTCACACCAGTCTCTTCATAATTAGAGATCAATTAAAAAATTTCCTGAGAAATAATGTGACAACACTGGTTACTAACGCAATTGCAGTATAGAGCACAACCCAAAACATGAATGAACTATTACCGGAAGCTAACGTAAATAACAATATCAAACTCGCGATAAGGACAATCAGAGGCGCCACCCAAAATCTCTTAAATAAAAAATAACCCGCTATACCAAATACACCTGCAATGATCGGAAAGCCAAAAACGATAAATAACACAGCGATGGCTCCCATACTAACCTCCTTCAGCCTTAAAACTCCTTCATCACCTCAAAATCATACAGCTTCAAATGACTCTTCGGCGTCACAATCTCCTTTACCTTCCTGATCTCTTTTTCCTTCACTTTCTTCCCGGTTTTCAGGCTGTATTGTTCAATGTATGCGGGCTGTTTGTACGTGTATGTGAAGAAATAGAGATTGCTGCCTTTTCGGGTGATTTCTTTGAAATCGGCTTTCATTTTTTCTGGTGAAAGGGTGAAGGCGATGCTTGTTTTTCCTGTCTTGGCATTGATTTTGTATACCTTTCCGAAGCCGTCAATGAAATACAGGTACCCGTCATAAGGGAAAAAGCTGTTTTTAAAGCTGAAGGGCATGGAGCTGTATATCGTTTGTTCGTCGTTTTTGTATTCGGCGATGTCGTGCAGCTCTACTTTGCCGCTTTTTTTGTTGATCTTGACCATTTGATAAAGATTGCGGGCTTTTTGGCCGCGAACCATAACAAAAACAGCTTGGTCGTCCATGGCAAGCTGGGATTCGACTGAGGCTCCTTCCCGGTACTGCCATTCCGTTATCTTGTGATAAGTGAGCTTCCTTTGATCTACTTGAATCTGAAGGAGCTGATAGCCTTTTTCGTCAGCTGTCGGAACGAGTGCGTAAATGGCACCGTTATGAAAACCGGAGGCCCGAATGTAGTATGGGATGACGTCTTTTTTCCACTCTCCGTCCATCTGGCGGTACAGCTCTGAGCGGTATCCGTCTCTCTTTTTGTCGTAGCCGGAGTTGTATAAGGTATAAAAACCGTCCGTGTTTTGCAGAAAGCCCGCGCTGTCTCCGGTGTGCTGGTAGGTTCTTTTATGGGAGCGCAGGCCGTTTTTGATCGTGTAAATCGTGTTTTTGTCCTCCAGCATCACACTGTCGCCGTGAACCTTGGCTGAGCCCAGCTCAAGGCCCTTCATCTTAAAGGAAGACAGCGACCCGTCCTGGCTGATAAACAGGGCGTAGCTTTTCCCGCCGCCAAATGCGTCTTGATCCGCAGAGGTTGAGAGATACAGCAGGACTTCTTTGTCATCCAGAAAATCGGCGTCTCGGAGATCCTGCTGACTCACGGCTTTATGGCTTTTGAGAGGAGAAACGAAGACAAATAGTGCGATTCCTGCGAGAATCAGCATGGCAATGGTGATCATCCACTTTTTCATTTCCTTCTCCTTAATAAATGGTCATGATGGTTGTTGTGTAGGAAGAGCTTGTGATGTCACGCGGGTATACGCCTAAGCCTCCATTGCCGTCTATATCAATGCCTGCTTTCAGCAAAAATGCAGACCATAGGAGCTTTGAACAGTTTTTGGCACCGTCATGGCCGGTATTTCTGTTATTGACGAAGTTAAATGAGTATGGGTCTCCGACTCTTGATACCGCCCAGTCGGCAGCAGATGTTTTTTGAGATGAAGTTACGCTGACTGTTTGCACGATGGAGTTGTTTTCCACGTCTCTGGCATTGTAAGCGATCTGCCTGACGCCGTCGCTCGGGACAGATTCAACAATTTTGTCAGCGGCGGAGTACATGCCGACGTGGCCGTGATTGTAGTAGGCTGTGTAGGAGTTGGTGTAATAGATATTCCCTTTCGCGCTTGTCGGGAGTTTTTTCGTGCCGGACGAGCCGCCCATGATAGACATGCCGCTTTCCTTGGCGAGCCTGTCGCCTTCTGCTTTATCAGCAGTGATTTCCTCATAGAACTGTTTCAGAATGACTTCTTGCTTTACGTGCTGCTGTTTGGCAATCTGGCTGGCGGACTTCATGATTTCCTCTGCTGTTGTACCTGGCTGCAGTGCGGCTATTTCTTCAGCATAATTTGTGGTCTTTACGGCTTTGGCGGGAGAAACAAACAGGCCGCAGCACATTGTAAGCGCCACCATAAATATTGATACCCTTTTCTTCATTCTCATTACATCTCCTCTTTTCATTTAAATGTAGGAAAAGTATATTCCCTCTCCTCTATTATATTAGGAAAATATGGAAGAGAACTAGTCCATTTACAGAATTTTTAGAAATTATTTACAGAAGGCTGTCCATAAAAAAGGCCTTTACCAGGCCCTAAAGCTTCTTACTCATCACCACGTCCGTCTCTTGAAATCCGGTCCGCTCATATAGCTTTCGCGCCGTCTGATTATGGGCAAATACATGGAGAGAAAGCTTCCGAATTCCCATGCTTCGTGCGGTCTGTTCTAAAGTTATTAATGCTTGCTTTGCATAACCCTTGCCCCGGTACGGTTCATACAACCCGAAATCGTAAATAAACGCTTCCTGCTGCGGATGCTCCGGTTCAGCATGTATCCAGAGCCAGCCAACGATTTCCTTTTCATTTAGCTCAAGGCTCCATAAATGATGATGTGGTGTTTCCAGCCCTTTCGGAAGCAAATTTGAAAAGGTCTGCCTAGACAAAAGCTGTGCATCTTCAGGCAGCCATGTCCCCGCCTTTACCTTTTCTTCCGCGTAATGCTTTGCTGTGTACGTAAGATAAGACCGAAATTCTTCTGTCTGCATAGGGGTCAGCATGATTGTCATATCATCTCTCCTTCAACATATTGACTAGAGGATTTTACATAAAATAGAAAGAGGTGTTACTATCAGAATAAGCAACTGAGATTGATAAGTCACTAGAGAAAGGAGTTTCAAATGAATAAAATTGCACCCGCAGAAATCGCTAACATGCTCAACGATTGGTACCTTGCGATCAAGAAACATGAAGTTGAAGAGTCCGCCCGTTGTTTTGAAGAAGTAAAGCCTTTATTGGATGACATGGAAGAGGATCAGGAGGTGCTGGCCTACTTCTCCTTATTGGAACTGCGCCATAAGGTTTTGCTTCATGAGGCGAGAGGACAGGGTTTTCAGCATGAAGAGCCTGCTCATATGAATGCTACGTCAGACCTGCTGAAATATTACTTTTTTCTGTTTGAAGGCATGTATGAGGCCTATAAAAATAATTACGATATTGCCATTGGACTGTACAAAGAGGCCGAGCAGTATCTCGGCAACATTCCCGACCCGATTGAAAAAGCCGAATTTCACCTGAAGGTCGGTAAGCTCTATTATAAACTGGGACAAAATATTGTGTCTCTCAATCATACACGCCAAGCGGTCAAAACGTTCAGGGAAGAGACAGACTATAAAAAGAAACTGGCCTCGGCGCTGATCACCATGTCAGGCAACTTTACCGAGATGGGACAGTTTGAAGAAGCCGAAACGTATTTGGACGAAGCGATTCGGATCACGAGAGAATTAGAGGATCATTTTTTTGAAGCCCAGCTTTTGCATAACTTCGGACTTCTTCATGCGCAAAGCGGCAAGTCAGAAGAGGCGGTCTCCAAATTAGAAGAGGCCTTACAAAACGAAGAATACGCATGCTCCTCCTATTACTCTCATTCTGTTTACTTGCTGATTCGAGAGCTGTTTAAGCTCAAAAAGATAGATCAGGCCTTATCTTATTACCAAGAAACGAAGGAAAAATTGAATGCAGAGCCGAATAGAATATGTGAGGCAAAAATAGACATTTTATATGCTATTTATGCAGAAGGAGGTCATGCGGAAACGTTTCACTTATGCAAACAACATATGGATGATTTGGTGTCCAAGAAAGAGTATGACAGTGTAAGAGAACTTTCCATTTTGGCTGGCGAACGGTATAGGGAGCTTGAGCTTTACAAAGAAGCTGCCCACTTTTTTTATGAGGCATTACAAATTGAAGAACTCATCAAACGAACGGAGGTTATATAAATGAAAACATTTCTGATTGGTGCAGGCGTTGCAGCAGTGATTTTATCAGGTTGGTTTATTGCGGACCATCAAACCCATTCACAGGAGATGAAAGTCGCTGAGAAAATGATTGGATAAATGAAAAACCCCCGCGGGATGCGGGGGTTCAATTTAACGAAAGAATCCTAAAACGGTTTGTAGTTTTAGGATTCTTTCATATTTTCAGCGTGATTGAAAACCCTTGAAGTCTAGGAAGGACGAGCATTGGAGCGCAGCGAATGTTTGGAATTCGTGAGCACCAACGCGCAGGCCTGACAACGAATGCAAGGGTTTGTCGACACGCTGAAACCCCCGCGGGTGCGGGGGTTTTCTTATTACAGCAATTTCTTCCCTAGCAGGGATTCTACGAGCTCTACTGCTGTTTGGCCAGTCTTGTTTTCGTGATCAAGAATCGGGTTGACCTCAACGAATTCAGCTGAGGTGATGATGCCTGCGTCATACAGCATTTCCATAGCCAGATGGCTCTCCCGGTAGCTAATGCCGCCGACGACAGGGGTTCCGACACCCGGTGCGTCGTTCGGATCAAGTCCGTCCAGATCAAGGCTGAGATGGACGCCGTCACATGCTGATAAATAATCAAGGGTTTCTTCAATTACCTTTGTCATGCCGAGACGGTCGATTTCGTGCATCGTGTACACCTTCATGCCGCTTTCCTTAATATACTTGCGCTCCCCTTCATCAAGTGACCGGGCGCCGATGATGACGACGTTTTCCGGTTTGATTTTAGGCGCGTAGCCTTCAAGCTTAACCAGTGACTCGTGGCCGATGCCGAGGCTGACAGCAAGCGGCATGCCGTGAATATTGCCTGATGGTGATGTTTCAAGTGTATTCAAGTCGCCGTGCGCGTCATACCAGATGACGCCGAGATTATCGTAATGCTTTGCTGTGCCTGCCAGCGTACCGATCGCAATACTGTGGTCGCCTCCCAGGACAAGCGGGAATTTTTTCTCTTCGATGACTTTGTTGACCTTTTGAGCGAGTTTTTCATTTCCTGCCAAAACTGAATTCAGGTTCTTCAGTTCCTCGTCATTGTTGATCTTTTCGCGGTTGATCGGAATGTCACCGAGATCTTCAACCGTATACCCCATGTCTGACAGCCTTTCGATCAGATGGGCGTACCGGATGGCACTCGGGCCCATGTCCACTCCGCGTCGTGCTTGTCCTAAATCCATTGGCATTCCAATAACCGAAATCGTTTTATCCATCTGTGATTCCACCTCAACATATAAGATAATGTCCTATGCGGGTTATAACAAAGATGACTTGCGGACAATGTTTTTAAAGCTCTAGCTGACGATTTGCCTGCTGGCGTTTTTTAATGACGACATGATAAATGATGTAGCAAATGACCATAAATGGTATGCCGCAATACAGCGCAATACGCTGCTCCGGATCAAATGCAAGGCTGATAAGAACGACCGTATTTAACGTCAGGCCGAGAATCGGCAGCACCGGATATAGCGGTGTTTTGAATTTTAAATCTTCTATCTTGCCGCCTTCACGGATATATTTGCGTCTAAACATGATTTGGGAAAGCGAAATCGTAATCCAGCCGACCTGTGCGCTCATGCCCGCCAATGATAATAGCACCATATATACGGTTTCAGCCTGCGCAAATTTTGTCAGAAGTGACAGGCAGGCAACAGCCATCGTTACGATTAACGAGTACATCGGCACACCGCGTTGATTTGTTTTTCCCAGCGCTTTGAAGGCCTGTCCTTCATTCGCCATCGCGTACAGGATACGTGTCGATGCGTATAAACCTGAGTTCGCAACAGATAACAGCGCAATCAATATAACAAAGTTCATGATATCAGCTGCATACGGGATTCCGATTTGCTCAAATACGACAACAAACGGACTTTCCACGACTCCAGCCTGCTTCCACGGAATCATGCCGGCAATGACAACGATGGAAAGAACAAAGAAGACAAGCGTTCTCCATACTGTCTGTCTGATCGACCGCGGAATTGTTTTTTCAGGGTCTTCACTTTCTCCCGCTGCAACCCCGATCAGCTCAGTTCCCTGAAACGCAAAGTTCACGGTAATCATCGTAATCAGCATTGCCTTTATGCCGTTCGGAAATAACCCGTCTTCATAAAAATGTGTCAGAAACGGCGCCTGCTCTCCGCCTTTCAGGTCAATCAGGCCAAACATGGCAGCTCCGCCGAGAATAATAAATAAAAGGATAATCAAGATTTTAATCCCGGAAAACCAAAATTCAGATTCTGCAAAGGCTTTCGCGGTTATCGCATTTAGTAAAAACATCAGTGCTGCAAATACCAGACACCAAATCCAGACCTCCACATGCGGAAACCAGCGCTGCATCAGCTGTCCCGCTGATAAAAATTCAATGGCGCATGTAACCGCCCAGCCGAGCCAGTACAGCCAGCCGAACGCAAACCCGAAGGCCGGGCTGATAAATTTTGTCGCATAGGTCTGGAAGGACCCCGACACAGGAAAGGCGACCGCCAGCTCCCCTAAGCAAAGCATGGTCAAAAACATGATAAAGCCGCCCACTAAATAGGACAGAACCGCGCCGAGCGGTCCCGCCTGGTTTATGGTAAACCCGGTTCCAAGGAAGAAACCGGTTCCGATCACTCCGCCCAATGAAATCAT
This sequence comes from Bacillus rugosus, assembly GCF_023238245.1. Classification (NCBI taxonomy): domain Bacteria; kingdom Bacillati; phylum Bacillota; class Bacilli; order Caryophanales; family Bacillaceae; genus Bacillus; species Bacillus rugosus. The sequence goes on from NZ_CP096590.1 coordinate 4,065,745, forward strand.
GAACAAGTGGCGTGATTTCATTGTCCGCTGGAGCTGATTTCCGTTATCTTGGTTTGTATTCACATTCTGCACCCCTTCAGCAACTTGTATTGGATCTAAGCTGGAACATCTACATGGTGCGTATCCCAGTTTGCTGTCCAAAGAGTCTCTATCTATTTAATATAAAATTCACTTCTTCTCATAAAGATACATTATACTAAAATACTGTAGCTGAGCAAATAGGGAGTGCTGATTTTTCTGTTGTAAATTTATACAAGCGAAGTGAATATCCCGCCATGGTGCGGATTTATGCGTTTTGCAGCACGTGCTTAATTTTTTCTATCGCCCAATCCAAATCCTTTTTGGATATGATTAATGGCGGTGCAAAACGAATCACTGTATCATGCGTTTCCTTGCATAGAAGCCCTTCTTCCTTCAAACGCTCACAATAAGGGCGTGCGGCTTCCGTCAATTCCACACCAATAAACAGCCCTCTGCCGCGGACTTCTTTAATGACAGGGTTGTCAATGCTCTCAAGCTCGCTTTTAAAGTATTCGCCAAGCTCAAGAGAACGATCCGCCAGCTTTTCATCCTCCAGCACTTCCAATGAGGCGATAGACACTGCACAGGCAAGCGGGTTTCCGCCAAATGTGGAGCCGTGTGAGCCGGGGTTAAACACGCCTAAGATCTCGCGGTCCGCCGCAATGCAGGAGATCGGGAACACACCGCCGCCAAGCGCTTTGCCCAAGATGTACATATCCGGAACAATGCCGTCCCAGTCACAAGCAAACGTCTTGCCTGTACGTCCAAGTCCCGTCTGAATTTCATCCGCAATAAACAAGACATTCTCTTCCTTACAAATCGCCGCTGCTTCCTGCAAAAACCCTTCAGGCGGAATGACAATGCCCGCTTCGCCTTGAATCGGTTCGAACAAGAATGCCGCTGTATTCGGCGTAATGGCCTGACGAAGCGCTTCCGCATCTCCGTATGGAATTAATTTGATTCCCGGAAGCATCGGGCCGAATCCTCTTTTATATTCCTCTTCAGAAGAAAGAGACACCGCCAGCATCGTCCGGCCGTGGAAGTTTCCGACACATGCGATAATTTCCGCTTGATTGTCGGCTACGCCCTTCACTTCATAAGCCCAGCGTCTCGCCGCTTTCACCGCAGATTCAACCGCTTCAGCTCCTGTATTCATCGGCAAAATCATCTCTTTGCCTGTCAGCTTAGCTGTTTTTTCATAAAATGGCCCAAGCTGATCGTTGTGAAATGCGCGTGATGTGAGGGTGATTTTATCAGCTTGATCCTTCAATGCCTGAATAATTTTCGGGTGTCTATGACCCTGGTTTACCGCAGAATAAGCACTCAGCATATCCATATATTCATTGCCTTCCGGGTCCTTTACCCAAGCACCCAGCGCTTCAGAAATGACAATTGGGAGCGGGTGGTAATTGTTTGCTCCATAATGAGACGTCTGATCAATAATTTCTTTGGATTTAGATAAAGCTGGCATATTTGAATTCCCCCTTGTTTTCTGTTTCAACATGTTATCCTGCTTTCCCTTTATATAAATGCAAGTTCTGTGCCAAATCAAGATTTCGTGTGTTTTCTACAAATTTCGTGGACAAGGTGCAAAAACATTCAGATATTTCGAGCAAAAATTTCAGCAAGTGCAAAATTCTTTTGCATATCCTCTACATTCTTTTATAAAATAGAAGCAATATTAAGAAAATAATTGAGGGAGGTTCATACAGTGGTCAAAGACAGCGAATTCCTCACATTGGTTTTTCAGAGCATTTTGGATGAAATCGATGTTGGCCTGCACGTGGTAGACGAGCACGGAAACACGATCGTTTATAACAATAAAATGATGCAGATTGAAGATATGGAGAAGCATGATGTCATGAATAAAAATCTGATGGATGTGTTTATGTTTTCAAAGCAGCAGGACAGCACACTTGTACAGGCCCTTCAGGAAGGCAAAACGATTAAAAACGTCAAACAGAGCTATTTCAATAATAAAGGCCAGGAAATCACAACGATCAATCATACATATCCCATCGTCAAGGACGGCAAGATCAGGGGCGCAGTCGAAATTGCCAAGGATGTGACTAAGCTTGAACGGCTGATCAGGGAGAATATGAACAAAAAAGGCAGCACAACCTATACGTTTGACAGCATTCTCGGCACCAGCCCGGCCATTCAAGACGTCATCGAAAATGCCAAGCGGGCAACGCGCACGTCGTCATCTGTCCTTCTCGCAGGCGAAACCGGCACGGGAAAGGAGCTGTTCGCGCAAAGTATCCATAACGGCAGCGACCGTTCAGGCGGACCGTTTATTTCGCAAAACTGTGCAGCGCTGCCAGACAGCCTTGTGGAAAGCATTTTGTTTGGAACAAAGAAAGGTGCGTTTACCGGCGCTGTAGACCAGCCCGGCCTGTTTGAACAAGCCCATGGCGGCACGCTGCTGTTAGATGAAATCAACTCGCTGAACCTCAGCCTTCAGGCAAAGCTGCTGCGCGCCCTTCAGGAACGGAAAATCAGGCGTATCGGTTCGACTAAGGATACGCCGATTGACGTGCGTATTATTGCCACGATGAATGAAGACCCGATTGATGCGATTGCGGGCGAACGGATGCGGAAGGACTTGTATTACAGGCTGAGCGTTGTGACGCTGATTATCCCGCCGCTTCGAGAACGAAAAGAAGACATTTTGCTTCTCGCGTCGGAGTTCATCCAGAAAAACAACCACCTGTTTCAAATGAATGTCGAACATATCAGCGAAGACGTGAAGCAATTTTTCCTATCTTATGACTGGCCGGGAAATATTCGTGAGCTTGAGCATATGATCGAAGGCGCCATGAATTTCATGACGGACGAGCAAACGATTACGGCATCCCATCTGCCCTATCAATACCGCATGAAAATCAAGCCGGCAGACATCCCAGAGCCTGAAACACCACGACACCAGCCGGCGGCGGACTTAAAAGAAAAAATGGAGAGCTTCGAAAAATATGTGATTGAAAATGTGTTAAGAAAACACGGCCATAACATCTCACAAGCTGCTCAGGAACTTGGCATCAGCAGACAAAGCCTCCAATACAGGCTGAAGAAATTTTCTCACCCGCCTGCCGAGTAACAGCCCTATTCCGGCGCAGGAAGCCTGATCAGAAAAACGGTGCCTCTGCCGATTTCACTTTTTACTTCAATCGTCCCATTATGGCTGTCGATAATCGATTTCGTAATGGCAAGCCCCAGTCCCGACCCTCCATATTTTCGGGAGCGGGATGGGTCTGCCCTGTAAAACCGGTCAAATAAATGCGGCAAATGCTCCGGCGCGATACCTGTGCCGTTGTCCGCTATCATTAGCATGACGCCGTCATTGTCTTTTTGCAGCGAGATGGTGATGGCACCGGTTTTCTCATCTGTGTACTGTACTGCGTTGTAAACCAAATTCAGAATGACCTGTTTCATTTTATCCCTGTCATACACCGTTTCAGCGTGATCATCAAGCAGCAGCTGCAGTTTTCTTTCCTTCGCAAGCAGACTGAGCTGCAGCTCCATTTCCCTTATGAGCGAATCTAGATCACCTATCTTCATTTCAAAGCTCGGCACCCGATCGATTTTTGCAAGAAACAGCAGATCCTCTATCAGCCGGGTGGCTCTCTTCGATTCTTCATACATACTATTCAGCGCCCTATCTCTCTGCTCCGGCTGAAGCGCGGCGCCCCGCAGCAGCACTTCGATAAAGCCATGTATGGACGTTAAAGGCGTTCTCAGCTCATGCGAAGCATCTGATACAAATTGCCGGATGCGCTCCTTCGCTTCTTTTTCTGCTTTGAATGACGTTTCAATCCGCTCCAGCATGCGATTAAACGAAATGGCAAGCGCATCGATTTCCATTTGTTTTCGATAAACAGGAAGCCTTTTATTTAAATTTCCCGCATTGATATGCCCCATCATATGTACCATTTGTGATAACGGTTTAAGCGTATGCCGGACCACGGGCAAGAATGTAAAAAGCCCGAGCAGGAGCGCAACAAGCGAGAGCGTGGAGTAAATGCTGATTTGCCGAAGCAGCACGTCCTTCAGCGGTGCGGTTAAAGTGCTCATTTGGATCACGCCTGCTTCTTTTCCATCAATATTAATAGCCTGAAACACAACCAGCGCTTCCTCGCCTGCTTCATTTTTCGTGATTCTGTAATGCAAGGCCATCGTATCTTTCAACGCCTCATCATATACACTTTTTTTAAATGTTGGCGGTGCTCCCGCATATGGGTCCGTCGACAATACCGTGCTGGCTTTTGTTTTTTTATCAATAAAAACAATTGTCACACCTGGATAAATAAAGGCGGGACGGACAGCACCATCTGACTTGTCCGGGCTGTCGGGATTGCTTTTGTATCTTTCAATGTTTTTCCATATGGTCGGCTCCGTCGAGTTGATATAACTCTGAATGCTGACAGCTCGGTTTTCATATAAGAGGCGTTTTCCAAACACATATTGCATGGCGCCGACAAAAACCAATAGAAGAACGAGTATGCATAACGAGCGGAATAAAAGCTGAAAACGCAGCGTTTTGAATCGTTTTTTCATTCAATATCCATCCGATAGCCCGCGCCCCGTACAGTACGGATCACTTCATGCTTTTTGTCATTCAATTTTTCCCGCAAGGAACGGATGTACACTTCGACAATATTTTCTTCCCCGTAAAAGTCATAGCCCCATACTTTATCCAGAATCCTTGCTTTACTGAGCACAAGGCCATGATTCAGCACCAACAATTTCAGCAGCTCGTATTCCGTTGCCGAAAGCTTCAGCACTTCTTCCTGATAACGGATTTCTCTGCGCCGGTCATCAATCCGAAACGGGCCGAGCGTGACTTCTTCGAACAGGTTAGGGAAGTGATCCCGAATTCTTGCATAGATACGCGCCAGCAGCTCTTCAAAGCTGAACGGTTTGATCATATAGTCATCAGCGCCCTCTGTCAGCGCTTTTACCCGGACCCCCACCTCATCCTTTGCCGTGAGCATAATAACGGCGGTATGGCCGGTTTTTTTCATCATTTTCGATACTTCCAGCCCATCCATTCCGGGCATCATCACATCCAGGATGGCCACATGCGGCTGAAATGTCTTTGCGATGTTCATCGCTGTCATTCCGTCATCCGCTGTCTGAACCTCAAAGCCTTCATTTTCAAGACCCATTGTCAAAAAATCTAATATAGCCGGTTCATCGTCAACGAGCAAAATCTTGATGCCTTTCATCCTATTCATGCTGTGCTCTCTCCTTAGTTGGCATAAACCTCTGATTAGTTTTTTCCCTTCCCCTCCTATTATTCGTTTTTATCTGAAAACCAACTGAATCCTCCCTAAAAATCAGCTGAATTCAGCAAGTTTTCAGCAAGCCCTCATTTGATTTTCAGCTTCGGCCTATACAATAGCCTTAGTTGGTTCAGCCAACAATGAAATCAAAGGAGGAACATCATATGAATATCACCAAAGTTTTATCAGGAGCCGCGCTGGGAACGATTCTCTCAATCAGTTCTTTAACTTCTGCCCATGCCGCTGTCATTCAAAAGGATGACACATCAGCGAAGGTCGAGACGAAGCAGCAGGCTTCCATCACAATAGCAAAAGCAAAACAAGTTGCTTTGAACAAATGCAAGGGTACTGTTCAATCAGCCCAAATGAAGAAAGTGAACGGCACTTACGTTTATGTTGTCAAAGTTCTCGGTGAGGACGGAAAACAGCATACGATGAACGTCAACTGCGACAGCGGAAAAGTTGTGAAACATGACGTTCAAAAGAAACAAAGCTATATTAGCAAATCAAAAGCTCATTCTATTGCTTTGAAAAACTGCAAAGGTGCGGTTCAATCATCTGAGCTGAAGAAAGAAAACGGTGTTTACGTTTATGTCGTGAAAGTAATGGGTGAAGACGGCAGCCTTCACACGTTCCATATCAATGGAGAAAACGGCAAAGTCGCAAAACACGAGCAAAAGAAACAAGCACATATTTCAAAAACAAAAGCGCATCACATTGCACTGAACAAATACAAAGGCGCAGTTCAATCTTCTGAACTGAAGAAAGAAAACGGCGTTTACATCTACGTTGTAAAAGTGCTGGGCGAAGATGGCAGCACTCACACAATCCATGTCAACTGTGACAGCGGTAAAATCTTAAAACAAGAAGTGCAAAAGAAAAACGCAGCCATTACGAAAACAAAAGCGCATAAAATCGCGCTAAACAAATGCAAAGGCACAGTGAAATCTTCTGCATTGAAGAAAGAAAACGGTAAATACGTTTACGTCATTAAAATCACTGCCCAAAACCACACTGAGCAAACAGTGAAAGTGAACGCTGAAAACGGAAGCATTTGCAAATAAAAAATTGATACTTGCCAGCAGTGAAACAACTGCCCGATTCAACGTGTAACACCAGTCTTGTTTTAACACGAAGTTCTAAGTTCATGTCTACCTTTTTCTAAATACTCTTTTAAACTGAACGTGTGTGACCCGCGTTCAGTTCTTTTTACATCATCTCACTAAGGAGGAATACTAATGAATGTAAAAATATTATCTGCAGCTGCCTTAGGCGCCGTCATCTCAATCAGTTCTTTATCTTCCGCACACGCGGCTGTTCTGCATAAAGAGGACACTGCTAAAGTCCAAACAAAGCAGCAGACTTCTATTACACTTTCTAAAGCGAAAACGATTGCATTACACAACTGCAACGGCGCAGTTCAATCAGCTCAAATGAAGAAAGTAAACGATGTTTACGTCTATGTTATTAAGGTGCTCGGCGAAGACGGAAAAGTTCACACCTTCAACATCAACTGCAGCAGCGGAAAAGTCGTCAAGCATCACGTTGACAACAAACAAGCAACAGTCACAAAAGCAAAAGCACAAAGCATTGCACTGAACAAATGCAAAGGTACAGTCAAATCTTCTGCATTGAAGAAAGAAAACGGCATCTATGTGTACGTCATTAAAATTACAGCCAGCAACCACACGGAACAAACCATTAAAGTCAATGCTGAAAATGGAAGGATTTGCAGCTAACAGGCATTGCCTGCTGTTTCACGTGTAACACCCATCTTGTATTTTTCTTCAAATTCGATATATCCTTTTTCAACTGAACGGGCGTGACCCTCGTTCAGTTTTTTTGCATAAAAAAACAGACTGGCAACGGTGCCAGACTGTTTTTATTAACTTCCTAATTGGTCTGCGGAGGACAGCTTAATGTCAACGGATTTTTCTTTTCCGCCCCGGTAAAACTTTACCTTCACCCGGTCACCGACTTTTTTCTGATACAGCCGCTTTCGCAGATCAACAATATCATTTACTTTGTATCCGTCAAACTCCGTAATGACATCCAGTTCCTTCAGCCCTGCTTTTCCGGCAGGTGAGAAGGCATCTACCCCCATCACAACCGCTCCATTGGTGACATTCTTAGGAAGCTTCAATGTTTCATCCCAATGATAGCTTGCGATGTCGCTAAGCGATTTCATCTCAATGCCAAGGAACGGGCGTTTGACTTTGCCGTATTTCTCTAAATCCTCTATCACAGGGATCACAAGCTTAGACGGAATCGACAGACCAATCCCTTCAACCGCCGATTCAGCAATTTTCATTGAATTGATGCCAATGACTTTCCCATCCATATTTAACAAAGCGCCTCCGCTGTTCCCAGGGTTAATGGCCGCATCTGTTTGCAGGACTTCTGCGTTCCAGTCAGGCTGCCCGTCATCGTTTGAATCCACAGGAATTGCCCTCTCTGTACCTGAGATGACGCCCTGTGTGACAGAGCCTGCAAACTCAAGGCCTAATGGGTTTCCGATTGCGATAACCGGCTCACCAGATTTGACTTTATCTGAGTTTCCGAAGTCAGCGACAGCTTTGATCTTGTCGCTTTTCACCCGTAAAACAGCAAGGTCCATCAGCTGGTCGCTGCCGACAAGTTCAGCTGATACACGTGAGCCGTCTTTTAGGCTGATTTCAATTTGGGAAGCGCCCTCGATGACATGATGGTTGGTCACGACATAAGCGGAGTTGTCATTTTTCTTATAGATCACGCCAGAGCCGCTCCCAGCCTCGCCGCTCTCTCCCCAAATATCTGATTTTTGGATGTTCACAACACCGACAACGGCAGGCGACACATTGCTGACAATCTTGGTGACTGCATTGTTGACACTGACATTCACCGTCCTGATTGATTCCCGGCTATTGTTGTTCTGCTGCTGATCTAAGGCACCCGTATCTAACCCTTCATTTGAAAAGTACGGCATGAGAAACGCCATTAATATGGCACCGACAATCACGCCAATCAGACTGGAAAGAAAATATCCTTTTTTGCTTCTCTTTGGCTGTTCAGGAGTAGTATGTTCTTCCTCACGATCGTAATCCACCATATTCCATCCTTTCCAAGAACGTTAATATGGTTATATTGTGGGTTAGAAGCTCCTATAATAGTCATGATTTACATAGAAAAATTATACAGCGCAAAGCGGAGTCGCCTTCTTCGGATCGGTGTCATACAAATCAAATGTCTCACCCGTCACAAATCCTTTAGTAGCCAATGTCTGCTGCACAGACATTCTCGCCAGCTCCTTCATATTGTTATCCTGACTCAAATGCGCCAGGTAAATACGTGACGTCTCGTCGCCAATGACATCAGTCATCGCCAAGGCAGCATCTTCATTTGAAACGTGCCCGACGTCACTTAAAATCCGCCGCTTAATGCTCCATGGGTATCTTCCCATTTGCAGCATGCCGACATCGTGGTTGCTTTCAAACACAAACACATTCGCTGAGCGGATAATCCCTTTCATCCGGTCGCTGACGTATCCCGTATCTGTCATTAATGCGAGCTTTCGGCCGTTATAATGGAATACATAAAACATCGGTTCCGCCGCGTCGTGGGAGACGCCAAACGATTCGACATCAAGTCCGCCAAACGACTTCACCGTCTCCATCGGAAAGACAAACTTTTGATCGGTGTCTATTTTGCCGATCTGGTTCTCCATCGCTTTCCAAGTCTTCTCATTCGCATAGATCGGAAGCTTGTACTTTCTGGCGACTACGCCGAGGCCCTTAATATGGTCACTATGCTCATGCGTCACAAAAATGCCGTCTACATCATCCAGCTTACGCCCAATTTGCGCCATTAGCCCATCCATGGCTTTCCCGCTCAAACCGGCGTCCACCAAAAATGCGTGATCCTCTGTTTCGAGATAAAACGCATTTCCCGTACTCCCGCTCGCAAGTACGCTAAATTGCAAGCTCATGTTTGTCTCACTCCATTATTTTCATTGATCTGTATCTAAAATCGTACTCTCCAAAGCATTTACAGTGAAATACTCTTGTACTGTCTTTTTCTCGCCGTTCACTTTTTTATCGTACTCGACCGTAATTCTCCATACCGGCGCCAGCACCTGCGTACTTGTCAGCGGATATTGTGCTACGTAGCCGAATTTACAGCTCTTCACAGTGCTGTATTCTTTTAATTGATTTTGATAGTACAATAGCTCAACCGCATCCATTTCAGTGATCAAGCTTTCTTTCTGAATTTGCTTGAAGGTCTCAAGCGTTGTCTGGTCGTACGACTCAACCTCATTTTTAGCGTTTAAGTGCAACACCACTTGCCCGATCATATTAGAGGAATTGTCCGTCTTCTGGTAAATATAATGGCCTTCATACGTTTGGAAGAAAATAATTTCTTTCTTCGATTTATCAACCTTCCAAAAATTATATTTTTCACCATCTTGGATTTTTGAAGAAACAAGTGCCTGTGCATCGTCCTCAATATTTTTCTTTGATAGGGCGATCGGATTCGTAAACTTCATTTTCAGGCTTGTTACTTTATGATCATCACTAGGCATGTCCATTAAAGGCTTTTGATCCTTAAGCGCCTCAATTTCCTCCTTAGTAAAGGCCTTTTGATTTGCTGTGATCCGGTAGCCTTCTGTTGCTTCCTTATTCAGGCCTTCGTACGTGATATGGTCAGCCTTCATGTCATGTTCGACATCATTTTTAATGACTTCATATTCTTTGCTGGTAGCCTGCCATTTTTGAAAAAACTGATAGCCTAAGAAAATATCTAAAATGAGGAAGGCAACGATGAAGATTGATTTTGTCTTATTCCACTCCACTGTTTGCCCCCTCCTTCGTCAATAAGTCCTTTGTAATCGGCACAATTTTTCCATTGATTTTCATTGCCCAAACCGGTTCCAATTCAACTAGAGGGTCATCATTGGTTGATGTTGATACCAATTGATAAGCAAGGAAGATCTGGTCAATTTTGTCCGTATCATATTTGGTTTGTTTAGAAAGCAGCATCTTCACTTCGCTGCCGCTCATCAGCTCTGTCTCACTTGTTTTGATCGGATTCGTTCCGAGACTGTAATTCGGCCGCTTATAGCTGAGAATATCATCGTTCGCCCACTGCAACGTAATTGCTGATGTCGCTCCGAACGGTTTAACGGTGCTGTTAATGACCGGCATCTGATCCATAAAGATATAGAAGCTCAACTGCTGGCTGTCATTGATATTGAAAAATTGATAGTGATCCGTCCAGCTTCCCGTATCCTCAAGGTATTTGTGGCTCTTTTTGATTAATTCACCTGTTTGATAAGATGTACTCTGCACCAAATTGCGCTGCTGGAATTGCACTTGGCGCTGGCTTAGATTCACATCTAAACGGCTGATGCCATCTGTCAGCACATTTCTGTTGTTGTAATTTGAATCTTCCCTTACAATGCTCGGGTCGCTGAACAAGGCCTGCTTAAAGGTATTTGTTTTAATTGATTCTGTGACAAATTCTTTCTTGTCCATCGTAAGCGTTTTGTTCGGCAGCAGGAACTCTTTCTTTGAACCAATGGAGAACAAACTGAACGCCGGCATGCTTGATTTCCTGCTGTTCAAGTCATTCATAATGTTCCGGTAGTTTGCCGATTCAACGGTCACTTCCAGAATGAGCTGCTTGCTGTAAGACACCAAATAGATCTTTTTATTCGCTTTCGTTTCGTTGAACGGGATCAGAATATGATCAAACGAACTGTATTCAAATGACTGATTGGACCATTTAAACAGCGTTTGGAAAATATCAATCGGAATTGTGTCGTTGAATTGCAAGTCAAGCTTCGCTTCAAAACCGCCTATTCCATAAAACCAGCTCTTGAATCCAACTTTGTCATACTGATCAGAAATATCTTTGATTCCTTTTACATCCCAATGCGGCAAGTCAGACCAGACTTCTTCATAGGCTTCATTATCGACTCTGTAATGAGCGCCGTCATCATGGATAAACATGTCCCTCGGCCTTACCGTTTCAGACAGCTTTTGGGTGTTTTTTTCGATTTTATGTTTCTCACGCACAGTAGACTCTGTTGATGATGAGCCTTCAGAAAAGTTTGGCTGGAACGTCCATATCCCCCACGTAAACACAAGACTGATGATGACGAGTACCGTAAGTAATATCGTTTTTATATTTTCACGCTTCATCCCAATCATCCTCTTGCTCCTCTTTATATGGAAGAGTAAATGTAATCGTCGTGCCTTTTCCTTCTACGCTGTCCGCCCAAATATCTCCGCCGTGCGCCTGAACCATTTCCCTGGCAATCGCCAATCCCAGACCGGTGCCGCCGAGCTTTCTCGTTCTCGCTTTATCAACCCTGTAGAAGCGGTCAAAGACCTTTTCGACATCTTTTTTCGGAATTCCGATCCCTTCATCCTTGACACTGATATAAAGAAGTTCTTCCTCTTCATTTACATCAATCGTGAATGTGACATGACCGCCTTCCGGTGAGTATTTTAAAGCGTTAGAAATAATATTATCGAGCACCTGTGTAATTTTATCCTGGTCAATCTCGACGTACAGATCTCTGTCCGGCAGATTTCGGATAAATTCCACATGCTGTTCTTTTGTCATTTCAAAACGGTCAATAATAAGCGACATAAACCGGACAATCTGAATCCATTCCCGGTTAAATTGATAATCCTTGCTGTCAAATTTCGAGAGCTGAAGCAGATCATTAACAAGCCGGATCATACGCTCTGTTTCATTTTGCGTCACCATTAAGAAACGCGGGGCAATTTCTTTATTTTCCCACGCACCTTCCGCTAATGCCTCTAAATAACTGCGCATTGTCGTGAGCGGCGTCCGCAGCTCGTGTGAAACATTCGCAACGAACTCTCTGCGTTCCTGATCCATTTTCTCTTGCTCGGTTACATCGTAAATGACAGCGATTAAACCATCGATTTTGCCATGTTCCCTTTGGATCACAGAGAAATTCACGCGAAGCACCGTTAATTCATCATCCCGCTCAATTTCAAGCAGCATAGAATCCTGCTGCTCGACTAAATCTTCAAACGTATAATTCTCTTGAATCCCCAGCAAGCTCGTAATCGGCATTTCTAAGGCTGTTTCACGTGAAACGTTCAATAGCTCCAGCGCCGGGCTGTTTAAGAGAATAATCGCTCCGTTTCGATTTGTAGCGATAACGCCGTCTGTCATATAGGCAATAACAGAAGCAAGCTTTCTGCGCTCTCCTTCTGTCATCGCCTGGGCATCTTCAAGCTCTCTCGTTAAGTGATTAAACGTGGTGGCGAGCTGCCCAATTTCATCATGCCCGTACTTTTTAACCTTCCTCGAGAAATTCCCTTTCGCAAGCTCCATCGCCTGCTTTCTCATATCCGAAAGCGGATGGGTAATGGTTCTTGCCAGAAAAATACCGAGAAGCGCCGTCAAAACAAGCGCCAAACCTGTGCCGGAAGCCAGTATCGTGTTGATAGTCTTCATTTGGTTAAAGACCTCTTCCATGCTCGCGACAACATAGATCGCGCCGACAACCTCTTGGTTTTCAGTCATGACAGGCTTCGCGGAAATGAGAACTCTGATTTTGCTTTTCGGGTCATAGTACTTTCTTAAATAAGATTGTTTAGTAGAAAAAATTCTTTTAAAGATCAGATCGGTCGTTTGTTTCCCTGCTACTTCCTCACCATACGGCTTTGAAGAACCAACCACTTCATAGCTTTTATCTACAAAACTAATTTCCCGGACCTCATCACTTTTCGTGAAGTCATTCAAAATACGGCTGACGTCATCCTTGATGACGGTACTGTCGTTATCGCTTTTATATTCTTGTTCAATATAGTAAGAAAGGTTGTCGATTCGCTGATTCAGCGATTGTTCATAGGAACTGATCAGCGACTTCTCTACCTGATTGACAAAATACACACCAATGATTTGCATTGCAATGATAATCAAAAGCACATAAATCAAGGTAATCTTAAATTGGATCGACCGAAAAAAACCAACCTTATTCATAAGGGCATTAGTCCTGTTCTGGGTTTCTCAAGTAATAACCTACGCCGCGGCGTGTGACAATCCAATTTGGATGGCTCGGGTTGTCTTCGATTTTTTCACGAAGCCGGCGGACCGTTACGTCAACCGTTCTGACATCGCCGAAGTAATCATAGCCCCAAACGGTTTGAAGCAAATGTTCACGGGTCATCACTTGTCCGATATGTTTTGCTAAATAATGAAGCAGTTCGAACTCACGATGAGTCAATTCGATTGTTTCATCTCGTTTTGATACGACGTACGCGTCAGGGAAGATGACGAGAGAGCCGATATGAATCTCATTAGAGGACGGCTCTTCCTCCGCAGGCGCTGTTGTCAGCTGGCGGCGCAGGTTGGCCTTTACACGTGCCAGGAGCTCGCGTGTGCTAAATGGTTTTGTGACATAGTCATCAGCACCAATTTCAAGCCCAATAACCTTGTCAATTTCTGAATCCTTAGCGGTCAGCATAATGATTGGCATATCGTGCTTCTTTCTGACTTCGCGGCATACTTCAACGCCGTCTTTATTAGGAAGCATAATATCTAAAAGAATTAAATCAGGCTGAAGCTCTTCTACCATTTCAACGGCTTCGTTCCCGTCGTGGGCACAGTGCACTTCATAGCCTTCTTTTCTTAAGTTAAATTCCAATATATCTGCAATCGGTTTTTCATCATCTACTACAAGGATCTTTTTATCCATCATTTTGATTTTCCTCCTGCCGAATAACTTCATTTCATCTATATAACATTCATTTCATCAATTATGGCCCATGTAAACAATGGGTCCTTGTCTATTATAACGGTTTAAGGTCAAAAGATAAAAAAAATAAAGGTTTAGAAAAAAACACATGTTTCACCTTTATCCGCCAATTGTTTATCTTTTGTCATGCTGGTCAACTTTTTTTAAAATAGATAACTTTACTGAAACCTCCCCTCACCGGAGTGCGTCTTTATCAATGACGTCTTCTTCTTTGAGCCGGCCCCAGGGCCGGTTCTCCCTTTTTCTTCTATTATAACACTCCTCATGTTTGCCTTTTTCCTAAAAGAAAAAACGCACCTACGATTGCAGATGCGTTTGGTAAGTGGCTCGGGACGGAATCGAACCGCCGACACACGGATTTTCAGTCCGTTGCTCTACCAACTGAGCTACCGAGCCAAATGTTTTATTTTTCTCTACTAAGTAAAGTAAAATGGCGGTCCGGACGGGACTCGAACCCGCGACCTCCTGCGTGACAGGCAGGCATTCTAACCAACTGAACTACCGGACCTTACAGTAATTTGCCGCGAGAGCTGTCGTGTCAACCCTCGCAGACAAATAAGGAATTTAGCAATAACGCTAAAGTAAATCAATGACCCGTACGGGATTCGAACCCGTGTTACCGCCGTGAAAGGGCGGTGTCTTAACCGCTTGACCAACGGGCCTTCACGAAATGGTGAGCCATGAAGGACTCGAACCTTCGACCCTCTGATTAAAAGTCAGATGCTCTACCAACTGAGCTAATGGCTCTTAAGATGTCGGAATTTCCATAGAGCAAACGACTTGGATCAAGTTCTATCTTGTACTCTATTGAAGCAGTTTCCGTAACAACGAGATTTATAATATCACGAACAAATAGAAGTGGCAATAACTTTTTTGGTTTTTTTTCATATTTTTTTCTCAGACCAACTTATATGCGGCTTTCAAACAAAAAACAAGCCCCATATTAGGGGCTTGTTAGCAAAATCTATTTAGTTCGCACGGTACACGCTGCGAAGGACATTTGTCTGTGAACGGTCTGGGCCGACAGAGAAAATAGAAAGCGGAATGCCTGTCAGCTGAGACACGCGCTCAAGGTAGTGACGCGCGTTTTCAGGAAGCTCGCTTAAGCTTTTCGCACCTGTAATATCCTCAGTCCATCCCGGCATTTCTTCATATACCGGCTCACACTCAGCAAGTGCTTTAAGGCTTGCTGGGAATTCTTCAATGATTTCGCCTTTGTAGCGGTATGCTACACAGATTTTCAGCGTTTCAATTCCTGTTAAAACGTCAATTGAGTTCAAAGAAAGATCTGTAATTCCGCTCACACGGCGGGCGTGGCGGACAACGACGCTGTCAAACCAGCCGACACGGCGCGGACGGCCTGTTGTTGTTCCATACTCGCGGCCGACTTCACGGATTTGATCGCCGATTTCATCTTTCAGCTCAGTCGGGAAAGGACCGTCGCCGACACGAGTCGTATATGCTTTTGATACACCGACAACGTGCTGAATTTTGGTCGGGCCGACACCGGAACCGATCGTGACACCGCCGGCAACCGGGTTAGATGATGTAACAAACGGGTATGTTCCTTGGTCGATATCGAGCATAACCCCTTGCGCGCCTTCAAACAATACACGGCGCCCTTCATCAAGAGCATCATTTAAGACAACAGATGTATCGCAGACATATTTTTTAATCTGCTGGCCGTATTCATAATATTCGTCTAAGATATCCTCAATTTTAAACCCATCTGTCTCGTACATTTTCTCAAGCAGACGGTTTTTTTCTTCAAGATTGCGTTCAAGCTTCTCCGCAAACGCGTCACGGTCTAACAGATCCGCGATGCGAATTCCGATGCGGGCTGCTTTGTCCATGTAAGCAGGGCCGATTCCTTTTTTCGTTGTGCCGATCTTATTAGCCCCTTTTCGCTCTTCTTCCACTTCATCCAATTTCAAATGATACGGCAGAATGACGTGAGCTCTGTTGCTGATTCTCAGGTTGTCTGTACTAACGTTGCGATCATGAAGATACGCAAGCTCTGTGACTAATGCTTTCGGATCTACAACCATTCCGTTTCCGATCACACACGTTTTATCCTTATAGAAAATTCCAGACGGAATTAAGTGAAGCTTGTATGTGACTCCGTCAAACTTGATTGTATGCCCTGCGTTATTTCCGCCTTGATAACGGGCGATCACTTCTGCATTTTCTGAAAGGAAATCTGTAATTTTACCTTTTCCTTCATCGCCCCATTGCGTACCTACTACAACTACTGAAGACATGTCCGTGCACCTCCGTTAACCTTTCAAAACGATTCTATTCAAACAAATCAAGTTTATCAGTGAAGAAACAGAAAGTCAATTGTAAATCCGAACATTAAATTATTGAAAATCTATATTCGTTCGCTTTCATTCAATTTATAAGCGTTTTCTCACCGCATTGTCCAAAAAAGCTCGTGAAACTTTCATACTTTAGCACGAAAAAGAGTTACTTACCTGATATCCCATTTGTATTCATAAAAACGACTCGCCAGCCGTCCGGATCCTCTATCGTCACGCCTCCATGGCTCCAGTACGGGTTCTCTGATTCAACCTCTTGATAGCCCATGTATTTTAGCCTTGAAGTGATTGCTGTCAGTTCATCTGCGTTCGGTACATAAAAAACGAGGAGGCTGTCGGGATGGGGAACGGGAGCATTGCTTTCCCCCTCATACTGGGTGAATTCCAAATGATAATCGGCATAAGGGAGGCCGAACATGACACCGTCATACCCGTTATGCTGCGAAAATTCTGCAATTCGTTTCAAGCCCAGTCCCTCTTCGTAAAAACGAATGATCTCATCAAGCTGGCCCGTAGGCCGCGCAATCCGGATCTGTGCTGCGTGAAAATATGAAAAAGGGTTTCCCATGTTACCATCTCCTTTTTTCACCATTTTATTAAAACGCTTTCAAATCTACATCCGCTGAGCGAACGGTATTTCTTCCATCTTTCGAATGAAAAAACCCCAAGATCAGCTCTTGGGGTTTATGCGCCAGGCGGAACACCTGCGTCATCAAAACGCCGTTCCAGGTTGACGAATTTGTTGTATTCTTTTACGAACGCAAGAGACACGGTTCCTACCGGGCCGTTACGCTGTTTGGCAATAATGATTTCAATAATATTTTTATTCTCGGTTTCTTTGTCATAGTAGTCATCACGATAAAGGAACGCGACAATATCCGCGTCCTGCTCGATACTTCCTGATTCCCGGATATCAGACATCATCGGACGTTTATCCTGACGCTGCTCAACGCCCCGGGAAAGCTGAGAAAGCGCGATTACAGGGACTTGCAGCTCCCTGGCAATCGACTTCAGTTCACGGGAAATTTCAGATACTTCCTGCTGACGGTTATCCTTTGAACGTCCGCTTCCCTGAATCAATTGCAAGTAGTCAATCAAAATCATTCCGAGTCCGCTTTCCTGCTTCAAGCGGCGGCACTTGGCCCGGATTTCACTCACGCGGATACCCGGAGTATCATCGATGTAAATCCCGCTGTTCGAAAGGCTTCCCATCGCCATCGTCAGCTTGCCCCAATCCTCTTCCGTCAGGTTACCGGTACGAAGATTTTGCGCATTGATGTTTCCTTCGGCACAGAGCATACGCATAACGAGCTGCTCTGCACCCATCTCAAGACTGAAAATGGCTACGCTTTCGTCGGTCTTGGTCGCCACGTTTTGTGCGATGTTTAGGGCAAAGGCCGTTTTCCCCACTGACGGACGGGCAGCCACAATGATCAAGTCGTTGCGCTGGAACCCGGCAGTCATCCGGTCAAGCTCAGTAAACCCTGTCGGAATTCCCGTAATATCGCCTTTTCGATTGTGAAGCTGTTCGATATTGTCATATGTTTGGACAAGGACGTCCTTAATATTTTGGAAGGCACTCGTGTTTTTGCGCTGCGCCACTTCCATAATCGTTTTTTCCGCTTCACTGAGTAAATCCTCGACCTCATCCTCACGGGTATACCCGTCTTGAGCGATGGTTGTCGCTGTTCTGATTAATCGGCGAAGAATTGATTTTTCCTCAACGATTTTCGCGTAATATTCTATGTTAGCCGCTGTCGGCACCGAGTTTGCGATATCTGTCAGATAAGAAATGCCACCCACTTCTTCCAGCAGGTCTGTATTCGCAAGCTCTGACGTTACCGTCACCAGATCAACCGGTTCACCTCGGTCACCGAGCACCAGCATCGCATTATAGATTTTTTGGTGGGACATTCTATAGAAATCATCTGGAATCAATACTTCTGAAGCCAGTGTTAAAGCAGACGGCTGTAAAAAAATAGCGCCTAACACGGCTTGTTCGGCTTCTATATTTTGCGGGGGAAGCCGATCATTTAGAAGGTCTGTCATGCTAAGCACCGTCCTCTCATTAAAAAATCTCCAAACTCCATTCTACCATTTCTACAGAAAAAAAATAGAAAAATTCTCTGTTTCCTATTTTTTTCAGCTAGCCGATTGGATCGTTTCGGACAGTAACTAGGCGGGAAAAATGCAATAAAACTTGAGGGAGGAATGAAAGAAATGAAAAAATATTCGGTTACACCCAATGTTGATGCGGACGGCTGGTTTATTAAGGTGGAGAATGTGGCGCCGACAGCTTTGTATACATCTAAAGACGCCGCAATTGAAAAAGCCAAACAGGTGGCAAAAGAAAACAGTCCAGCAAAGCTTGTGATTTATGACCAGTTTAAACATGTGGAAGAAGAATACTCATTTTAACGAATGAAACCCTTCGCTGCAGCGGGGGTTTTTTCGTGGATCAGCTTATTTCATCCATTGGAAGCCTGTATGCATCATCAGATCCGCCGCTTTTTGATACAAATCCCATTCTTCGAACGAAGCAAATTTCCCCATCAGCTCCTGAAGCTTCCGCCTCATAGCTATATATTCTTCAAAGGTGACAGCTTTCTCAGTTTCTTTCTGATGCTCAGTCAGCATTTGTTTTAATAATGACAACGGTGCGTGCATAAGAACCCTCCTTCCCTCTTTTATAACGGGCATTAACAGATTGCTCCATTCCTTTGTGACATCTTCTTACGTTTCACACCTGATTCTTGTACAATGGACAGAAGAGAGGAGGGATCTTTTGTGAGACCTTTGCAAATTTCTGCTGAAACTGCCCAAAAGCTTGCAGAGTCCTTGAACCTGCCGCTAGAACAGATCATGCATATGCCTCAGCATATACTGCTTGCCAAAATGGCTGAATTGCAGAAAGAAGAAAAACAATCATAGCATTCGTTCGCATACTTGCTTTCATCTTACGGAATTATATTTAGTATATGTTAGAAAGAAGGAGTAACTGCTTTGCCACATCCACAGAATAAAAAAATCCAATCGTTTTGGCTGATCGCCGGCATTATCTTTATCGCGTTTAACTTACGGCCCGCGATTACTTCAGTCGGTCCGGTCGTCAGCTCTATCCGGGCAGAGCTGCACATGTCCAATGGGGCAGTCGGGTTTTTGACCGCACTGCCGCTGCTTTCATTTGCAGTTCTTTCTCCGATTGCGCCTAAGCTCGGACAGCGCCTCGGAAATGAGCGAACCTTATGGCTTGGTCTCCTGATACTGTTTATCGGCGTTTTGATTCGTTCTACCGGCTATACTGCCGCTTTGTTTTTCGGAACGGCACTCATCGGAGTCGGAATTGCAATCGGGAACGTTCTTTTGCCAAGCTTAATCAAACATAAATACCCTGAAAAATCAGGAATCATGATCAGTCTGTATACGACATCAATGAATATATTCGCTGCCTTAGCATCAGGTGTCAGCGTACCTCTGGCAGCACAAATGGGGGGCGGATGGAAGCAGGCCTTTCTCTTATGGGGCGGGCTGGCTTTCCTTGCATTGATGATCTGGATACCTCAGCTGCGCCACAGGGATACAGCAAACAAGGCGGTGAAGCTTCAAACCAGTCCGATTTGGACTTCCAAAATAGCATGGTTTGTCACCATCTTTATGGGTCTGCAATCATTTTTATTTTACAGCAGTATCACCTGGTTTCCTGAAATTCTCCGTTCACATGGAATTGATACGTCAACAGCCGGATGGATGGTGTCACTCATGCAATTTGCGAGTCTGCCTTCCACCTTTCTGACACCGGTTTTAGCTGACCGTGTGAAACACCAGCGCGGTATCGTTGCGGCACTGACCGCAGTCTATCTGATCGGTCTATGCGGATTATTAGCAGGCGGCAGCCACACAACACTCGCCATTTGGATGGTGATTATCGGTATCGGACAAGGCTCCAGTATTAGTCTGGCGCTCACTTTGATTGGTCTCCGCAGTGAAAATGCCCAGCAGGCGGCTGCGCTGTCAGGCATGTCTCAGTCATTTGGCTATCTGCTTGCAGCCGTCGGTCCAATTTTTGTCGGCTATCTCTTTGACCAGACACATTCATGGACAATGCCGATTGTGCTTCTCATTGCTGCCCTGGTCGTAATGGGAGCAGCCGGATCGGGAGCCGGACGGGATCAATACATTCTTCAAACAGAAAAACAAAGAAATTCAGCGTAAAAGCGGGGGAGCTATCTCCGCTTTTTTCTATGAATTCTTTGAATATTTATGGTTTATTCATAAGTTTTTCATATTTGTTTTTTACAATTAGAAACCATAAGAGGTGAAAAACGATGAAAACCAAAGTATTCGACGTAGTCCTTATTCTTATTTTGCTTGCAGCGGCTTTTTTGAATGCGTATAACATTTGGCAGGATGACACAGCGAACCAATACTATTTGGCGGCTGTAAAAAGCATGACGCAAAGCTTCCACAATTTCTTCTATGCGTCATTTGACCCTTCCGGATTTGTAACAGTGGATAAGCCGCCTGTTGTGTTATGGATTCAAACGATTTTCGCACTGATTTTCGGCGTTCACACGTGGAGTGTGATCATTCCTCAGGCTCTTGCTGGAGTTGGATCTGTATTCCTTCTCTACAGAATGATCAAACCGACCTTTGGAATTGGAGCGGCCCGCATTGCCGCACTTGTCATGGCACTGACGCCTATCGCAGTAGCCGTCAGCCGGACAAACAATATTGACAGCATGCTTGTCTTTACCTTATTGCTCGGTTCAGCTTGCCTGCTTCGGGCGGTTAAACAAGGCAAACTGGTTTGGCTGCTGACGGCATTTGCTCTGATTGGGCTCGCTTTTAATATGAAAATGATGCAAGCGTTTATGGTATTGCCTGCATTTGTGTTATTCTACCTGATTGCATCCCGGGTTTCTCTGAAGAAGAAAATCGGGTCTCTGTTTCTGTCTCTCGTCCTTCTGACAGGCCTTTCGCTCTCATGGGCGGTTGTGGTGGATTCAACCTCATCCTCCAGCCGGCCTTATGTAGGAAGCAGCCAGACCAACTCAGTGTTAGAGCTGGCCTTCGGCTACAACGGCACAGAGCGGCTGCTTGGACAAACCACTGGCCTTGCAAGGGGTGATTTGAATGCCGCTGGCGGCGGGAACATGCAGAGTAATAGCACCATGCAACCGATAAACGGCAACGGATCATCTTCCTCTCAGGATGGAACCAGCAATCCTGACGGAAGTACCTCCAATCAAAACGGCAATCAATCATTCGGAAACAATTCACAGGCGCCTCAGCCGCCTAGCGGACAAAACGGCACCTCCAATGGAGGCATCGGCACACCTCCAACAGGCGGTAATGGGCATGGAAACGGCGGGCCCGGCGGTGGTGGCGGAAAAAGTATGAATATGTTCGGCACCGGCGATGCAGGACCGCTTCGTCTCTTCCAATCGGCACTTTCCGGCCAAATCAGCTGGATGCTTCCATTCGCATTGATCGGATTGCTGAGCGGAATCGTCAGCTGGTACCGTGATCGCCGCGGGCAGGCAGCTGAAATGAAAGAAACAATATTCTGGGCGGCTTGGCTCGTTCCTGTCGCTAGTTTTTTCAGTGTCGCAGGATTCTTCCACCAGTATTACTTGATTATGCTGGCACCGCCGATTGCCGCACTTTCTGGTATCGGATGGTATACGATGTACCGCTTATACACAAACAATAAAGACTGGGCCAGCTTCCTGCTGCCGGCAGCCGTTCTGATCACAGCTGCATTCCAGGTTTATATTCTAAGCGCTTATACAAGCCAAATCGGCAGTGTATGGATGTATGTACTGGGACTCTTAGGACTCGGCATCACCCTTGCGCTTCTGCTGCTTAAACGCAGTCACCCGTTCAGCAAACAACTGACCATCATCAGTTTATGCGTTCTGCTGCTCGCACCGGTCTACTGGTCAGCAACGCCGCTTCTTTACGGAGGCAACAGCGTTCTTCCTGAATCCGGTCCGCAGCTCAAAAGCTCAGCAAACGGCGGGAGCATGTTCTCCTCTGAGGTCGACACCGGACTCCTGTCTTATCTGAGGAAGCATCAAACCGGCGAGGAGTATCTATTTGCTACTTTGACAACCGTAACGGCTGCACCATACATTATTAATGAAAATGAATCTGTTATGGCAATGGGCGGATTTAACGGCACAGATCCAATTCTGACTGTGTCAGAACTGAAAAATCTGGTCAAAGAAGGCAAAGTGAAGTACTTCCTTCTATCAGGAAATAACTCAGGCAACAGCGAGCTTGTTTCCTGGATTAAGAAAAACGGAAAAGAGATATCATCTGACGAGTACAGCACTTCCTCCAGCAGCACAAACAGCAGCCAGCAAGGCATGAAAGGAGGACCTGGCCGAGAAAGCCAGCAAACTCTTTATCTCGTGGAATAAAAAAGAGGCTTGGAGTTATCCAAGCCTAAGTTTGTAGACAAAATCCTAAAACGGTTTTATTTAGGATTTTGTCATCTTTTTTCAGCGTGATTGAAAACCCTTGAAGTCTAGGTAGAACGAACATTGGGGCACAGCGAATGTAGCAATTCGTGAGCACCAACGCGCAGGACTGACAACGAATGCGAGGGTTTCTCGACACGCTGAGAGGCTTGGAGCAACCCAAGCCTCTTTTCTATTAAACTTCTTCTTTCACATGTACCTTTAACACAGCCTGCACTTCAGGATGCAGTTTCACAGGCACGTTTGTATATCCTAACGCACGGATGCCATCCGGCAGGTCAAGCTTCCGCTTATCTACTTTAATCTTATGGTCTTTTTGGAGCTGTTCAGTAATTTGCTTGCTTGTCACAGAACCAAATAAACGGCCGCCTTCACCTGATTTCGCGCTGAGCTCAACAGTCAGTTTTTCTAATGTCTCTTTTAAGCTCTTTGCCTGCTCAAGCTCGGCAATGGCTTCTTTTTTCTCTTTCTGCTTTTGTCCGTTTAACGCGCTGATGTTTGACGCGTTCGCTTCAACCGCGAGGCCTTTTTTAATCAGAAAGTTATGCGCATAACCGTCTGCTACGTTTTTGACTTCGCCTTTTTTTCCTTTTCCTTTTACATCTTGTAAGAAAATAACCTTCATCTCTGTACGCCTCCCTCAAAATACTCATCTATGGCGTGCTTCAGCCGTTCCAGCGCTTCAGAAACTGAGATGCCGGACAACTGAGTCGCCGCATTTGTTAAATGCCCTCCGCCTTCCAGCGCCTCCATGATGATCTGAACATTGACTTCGCCAAGCGACCTCGCACTGATACAAACGGTTTGTTCATCCCGTCTCGCCACCGCAAATGAAGCCTCAACCTCACTCATCGACAGCAGCGAATCGGCCGCCTGTGCAATCAGCACTTGGTCGAAGTATTCCTCTTCATTTTCAGGAAGAGAAGCGATTGCAATGTTCTCTTTATAGAGGGCCGTATGCTGGATCAGCTTCGCCCGTTTAATATAGGAATCAACGGTTTCTTTCAGGAACTTCTGCACAAGCACCGTATCGGCGCCTTTTGCCCTTAAATAAGAAGCCGCATCAAAAGTCCGCGAGCCAGTACGGAGAGAAAAGCTCTTTGTATCCACTATTATACCAGCTAATAAGGCTGTTGCTTCAATCATATTGATTTTTAAGCGCTTCGGCTGATATTCAAGCAGCTCTGTCACCAATTCCGCTGTCGAAGAAGCGTACGGCTCCATATAAACGAGCAACGGGTCTCTGATAAACTCCTCACCCCTGCGGTGATGGTCGATGACCACAATATGTTCAATTTTATTGACGAGTCGTTCCTCCATAACAAGTGACGGCTTATGTGTATCAACAATTACAAGCAGCGTGTCATCATTGGAGATTTCCATCGCTTCTTCAGGCGTAATAAATCTTGACCACAGCTCTTCATATTTTTTGATTTCCTCAATCAAACGCTGCACACTTGATCCGATTTGATTTGGATCAATGACGATAAAACCATCTTTGTTATTTGCCTGAGCTACCTTTAAAATCCCGATCGCCGCGCCGATAGAATCCATGTCGGGAAATTTATGCCCCATGATAATCACATTGCTGCTTTCAGAGACGATTTCCTTTAAGGCATGAGAAATAACGCGGGCCCGCACCCTTGTTCGTTTCTCCATCGGGTTTGTTTTACCGCCGTAAAACTTTACCTTGCCGTTCGGCAGCTTAATCGCTACTTGGTCTCCCCCGCGCCCCAGCGCTAAGTCCAAGCTGGATTGCGCCAAATCGCCAAGTTCTTTCAGCGAGGAGACTGAGGCCCCGACACCGACGCTTAACGTCAGCGCTACACCGTCAAATGAGGTTTTTTCCCGCACCTCATCAAGAATCGAAAACTTCGAATTTTCGAGTTCAGTTAAGATGTGTTCATTAAGTACAGCGATAAAGCGTTCTGAAGACGTCCTTTTCAGGAAGATCCCGTACTCCTGAGCCCAAGCGTTTAGCAAAGATGTTACCTGGCTGTTCATCGTGCTTCTCGTCTGGTCATCCAATCCTTGGGTCACATCATCATAGTTATCAAGAAAAATATACGCCAGCACGGTTCTTTCGTTTTCATATAGCTTTTCAATCTGGATTTGTTCCGTTACATCAAAGAAATACAGCAGGCGCTCATCCCGTTTGATGACAACCTTAAATTTGCGGTCGTTCAATGTAACCGTTTCCGATTCCACCTCTTGTTTGATGAGCGGCACAACCGACTCACAAGTATCGTAAAGGGATCTCCCCACTAATGTGCTTTCATTAAAGCAAGAAGAAAGAAACGGATTTGCCCATTCTATATAATATTGGTCATTAAAAAGCATGATGCCGATCGGCATTTCCATCAATGCCTCTTCACCGACTTTTTTCAACCTGTAGGATAACGTAGAAATATAAGCATCAATCTCTTTTCGAATAAGAGAATCAGCACGTTTAATAAAAAACAAAATAACTGCGAGCAGCAGTACTTCGACGGTTCCTAATATCCAGTTAAAATAAAAGCTGATGAGGATTGTAATGATTGACAGAGCAATCAATGCATAGATGGGATACCGAAACAGCGGTTTTTCATAAAAGCTTGGCATTTCTATCACTCCCCACCATGTGAGTAAAACTTCATGTTCACTTCACCTTATTCCTTATATTAAAGCCCATATCTATAACGCCTAAAATGCGAATGGCTGCCATAAAGATCGGATGTATAAACCCAAGAATCACTGCAATTACAGCCGCAGCCTTCGGATATTGTTTCTTATGGCAATAGAAAAAGATAAATGATAAACCTTGGATAAAAATCAGAAACCCGAGTATAAACTCCCCATTTAAAGCGATAGAGTACAGCATTTGGCCTTTTTCTAAAGGCAAAAATGAAAGTATGACGATCATTAAATACAGCACTACAACACTTTGCGGAAACTTCAACTCTCTAAAAGGCTTTAGATTAGGAATATCGGGGGAGAATCGCCTTAAGAGCGGCTTAGCGATAAGGTAACTGAGGAAAGAAAAAATAGCTCCTACCATCACAATAGCTGTTGGAAAAAGATATTGAACGATACCCAATTGTTCTTCCATCAGTTTCAATTGCTTCTCAAGCTGTTCAGCATTGCCCGACTGCTTCAATACAGTTTCGACAATATCTAGAGATTGCCGGTATTGTGTCATCGCTTCATCAATGATATTGATACCCAAAAACTGAATGCTTATCACAAAATAGAAGACAATACAAAGCATATAAATAAGAGCGCCCGAAATAATGGCGTGCCCGGGTTCTTTCTTTTTGAAATAGTGCCCCATGGCAATGCCGGCGCAAGCTGACATAAAAGCTACAATAAGCCCTGTAAAGGACCCGACAATAAAAACAACCGGAAGACTGACAACACCCATCCATATCCCTAACTTCAATCCATGCCTAATCGTATACAGGATCATGGGCAGCGGCAGTGCAAATAACAGAATTGTTCCAATCACAGGAACATAAACGACCAAAAGCGTGATGATCGCAAACAGACTGATTAAAATAGCACCTTCCATTAATGCTCTCGTTTGTTTCACTTAGTCACCTCGTATCATCCCGAACATACGAATAGAAAAGAGCAGCATAAACGACTGCTCTTTTTTCATCGCTGCAACATGCTTTGCACCGAATGTTTTTTTATATCATCTTTACATTTTTCTTTTATATTTTAACATAAGTCCAAATCGCAAGTAAAATGACGCCAATGTTTCATGTGAAACATTGCAAATGAAAAGACATTCTTTGAAAAGAATGCCCATCACGGTTAATGTTTATCATCCATAAAGCCAGAAGATTCCTTGTTTTTCTTTTTCGTTTTTCTGACATACATAAAAATTAAGATCACCAGTAAAAGGGTTGTTGCTTGCAGAACGCCGCTGCTAAACAAGAAAAAGTTCTTTATCATCTCCCACATCGTGTCTCACCTCTTTTTGCATGTTCTCAACCCGTATCCTATATAAAGTGAATTTCCCTTTTTAAAAACTTCAAAACATCATGAACAACATTAAGCGCTGGGCATATGCTGATATGGAATCTGATTGATAAAGGAGAATTGTTACATGGATGAACGCAGAACATTGGCTTGGCATGAAACTTTAGAAATGCACGAGCTGGTTGCTTTTCAATCAAACGGACTCATTAGACTGAAGAAAATGATAAGAGAAGTAAAAGACCCTCAGCTCAGACAACTTTATAGTGTGTCCATTCAGGCCGTTGAGCAAAATCTAAGAGAGCTTCTTCCGTTCTTTCCACAGGCGCCGCACAGAGAGGATGAGGAAGAAGAACGTGCGGATAACCCATTTTACAGCGGTGATCTGCTTGGATTTGCCAAAACGTCTGTCCGCAGCTATGCCATCGCGATTACAGAAACAGCAACACCTCAATTAAGAAACGTATTGGTCAAACAGCTGAATGCTGCCATCCAGTTGCATGCCCAAGTTTATCGATACATGTATCAACATGGATACTATCCGTCCTACAACCTTTCTGAACTGTTGAAAAACGATGTCAGAAATGCCAACAGAGCCCTTTCAATGAAATAAAACAAGCAGCAAAGGAGTTCCCTTTGCTGCTATTTCTGCTGATCCTTCAGCAAACCGTTCGAACGATAAGATTCCAGCACATCTCTGTTGGATTCTCCCCATTCTTTCATTTGCAAAACAATCGGTTCAAGTGTTCGACCAAATTCCGTCAGAGAGTATTCAACCTTGGGCGGCACCTGATGGTAAACCTCACGATGCACGATGCCGTCCGCTTCCAGCTCCCGAAGCTGAAGAGTAAGCATTCTTTGGGTGATATTCGGGCATATTCTGCGAAACTCATTAAACCGTTTCTTGCCATCTATCATGTGATAAAAAAGAATTCCTTTCCACTTTCCGCCAATCACATCTAGCGTAAATTCAACAGGACAGCCTTCTTTGTTCGGGTATATATTCTTTTTTTCACTCATTCTTGCCCCTCCAATAGTACCTTTTTTGATACTACATCACATTTTGCAACTAAGCTACCCAGTATTTTACACACCTTTCCTTTTCAGCTCAAAGAAAATGCTTCTTATTCATATCAATTTTTACGGGTTTGTATGATTACACCTGCAGCAAGACGTGTTAAACTATATAAAGATTACACTACTTAAAAAAAGGATAAGGAGCTATCATGGAAAAGATACTTATTTTCGGACACCAAAACCCAGACACAGATACGATTTGTTCTGCGATTGCTTATGCTGATTTAAAAAACAAACTCGGCTTCAATGCTGAGCCAGTCCGTCTTGGACAAGTCAACGGCGAAACACAATACGCGCTTGACTATTTCAAACAAGAAAGCCCGCGTCTTGTTGAAACAGCTGCAAACGAAGTAAACGGCGTTATCCTGGTTGACCATAACGAACGCCAGCAAAGCATCAAGGACATTGAAGATGTTCAGGTTCTAGAAGTGATCGACCACCACCGCATCGCTAACTTCGAAACAGCTGAGCCGCTGTACTATCGTGCTGAGCCTGTAGGCTGTACGGCTACAATCTTAAACAAAATATACAAAGAAAATAACGTGAAAATCGAGAAAGAAATTGCCGGCCTTATGCTGTCTGCGATCATTTCTGACTCACTGTTATTCAAATCTCCAACTTGCACAGACCAAGACGTAGCGGCAGCAAAAGAGCTTGCAGAAATCGCTGGCGTAGATGCTGAAGAATACGGCTTGAACATGCTGAAAGCTGGCGCTGATTTAAGCAAAAAAACAGTAGAAGAGCTGATTTCTCTTGATGCGAAAGAATTTACACTCGGCAGCAAAAAAGTCGAAATCGCACAAGTAAACACAGTGGACATTGAAGATGTGAAAAAACGCCAAGCTGAGTTAGAAGCTGTGATTTCTAACGTTGTTGCTGAGAAGAACCTTGACCTGTTCCTTCTTGTCATCACAGACATCTTAGAAAATGATTCACTTGCCCTTGCGATTGGTAATGAAGCAGCGAAAGTGGAAAAAGCGTTTAACGTTACATTAGAAAACAACACAGCCCTCTTAAAAGGTGTTGTTTCACGTAAAAAACAAGTCGTTCCTGTCTTAACTGACGCAATGGCTGAATAATAAAAAAGCATCCCGACGTCGGGATGCTTTTCTTATTCGCCCAGCTTTTCAATCTGGCCCATCACGTCAGTCACCTGCTTTGCGTTTTGAACAAGATCAGACTGCTCCAATTCTTCAAGCGATACCTTGCCTTCCTCCACTTGCTTCAACACATCTTCAGCACTTTTCTGCAAGGTCTCGTTATGCTCTTGAATGGTTTGATGAATCTCTGCCGCAGCATCAGGCGGTGTTAATTCGTTAAAATCAGCGGCAGCCTGCTGAATTGACTCAAGCTGTGCTTCAAGTTTGTCTTTCGCCTCCGTGTCATTTACAGCTTGCTCAGCCAATTCAGGCGCATCCTCTGCAAATGTTTTCACCTTCTCCACATAGCCCGCGGCTTCATTTGTATAATTCAATCCGTCATTCACCTGATCCAGCAAGCCGCATCCGCCTGCACTCAAAAGCCCCACACCGGCAAGAACAGTCAAAATGATTTTCATCGTCAGCCTCCTCATCGCTTCTTCTTCACTTTTTCTTTTAAGATCGGGATCAATTTCTCTTTCGCTAACGGCAGCCCTTTCCTCACCAATTCACGCTTCAGCCACTTTTTTAGCTTCGACATACTGACGCTCCTCTCCCTTTTTGATAAAAATGAAAAAACTCCACCGATTTGGTGAAGTTCCGAAACAAAAAGACCTTCACCAAATCAAATTTGGCAAAGGTCTCGCTAACAATTAGATTGCCAGCAAAGCCGAGGGCATCTTGCCCCGTAATGACGACTTTACTGTGAAAGCTACTCCCCTTTGGAGTGTTCATTTTTATTACTTTCATTCTAAAGCACTGGGCTTTTCCAGTCAAATTCCTGTTATCCGTTTACTCAAAAGTACGCTGTGGTATTTAAAATTTGAATGGTATTTCCATCAGGAGATCATGCTATGACAGAGGAGGTTTTCATCATGAGTCAAGAGCGCGTGAAACGGCCTGGACATACCAGATGGTACATATCTTCGTTACTCAGCGGCATTATCATTCTTAATTATTTTGACCGAGTAGCCATCTCTGTGGCCGCCCCTGCGATACAAGATTCGTTTCACCTTACTGCAACCGAACTTGGCATCGTGTTTTCTATTTACACTTATTCCTATACACTGATGCAGCTGCCTGTCGGAAGTTTGCTGGACCGGTTTGGTGTGGCGTGGGTCACGAGGATCGGAATGACAATATGGAGCTTATTAACGATCCTTCTTGCTTTTTTGCAAGGAAAATTGCTGTTATATCTGTTCCGTTTTCTCATCGGGCTGACGAGCGCCTCTGCGTTCCCTGCTGCCTCCAAGGCAACCGCTCTATGGTTTCCTCCAAGTGAGCGGGGATTGGCAAACTCGCTGTTCGACTCGGCCGCCAAGTTTTCAAACGTGATCGGCGCGCCATTGGTCGCCTTTCTTGTCACAACTTTTGACTGGCGTGTCGCTTTTTTGACGATTGGATGCATCAATGTGTTGTTTACGATCTTTTTCTGGCAGTATTATGAGCAGCCTGAACGGCACAAACGCATTTCCAAAAGTGAGCTAAACTATATTCAAAGACACAATTCAATTACAACAGAGCAAATCCCTTACAAAACAGGCCCGCTTTTAAAAAAGCTTTTCTCCAACCGGAAAGTATGGGGCTTAATGATTGGATTTACGGGGTACGGCTACACATTCAACCTGCTGCTCACCTGGCTTCCGACTTTCTTTAAACATACATACGGAATGGATCTCATGTCATCCGGTTTATTTACAGCTGTGCCCTGGCTGATCTCAACCATTTCCGGAATTGTAGTCGGGGGCTGGCTCGTCGATTACTTTATTAAGAAAGGCTATCCTAACACCAAGGTGTACCGAACTGTGATCATTGTCGGAATGAGCTTCGGCTTTTTCTTTTTAGGCTCCATTCTGACGAACAATATCACCATCGCGATTATCTGTATTTCAATCGGCCTTGCCGGTATTTCTGCAACCGCACCTGTCGGCTGGTCCATCTCCGCAGAGCTGGCGCCAATCGGTTCCGTGTCCATGCTGAGCTCCATGGTGAACCTGGCAAACAACCTGTTCGGAGGCATTATTGCTGCTTCACTGACGGGATATTTGGTTGATGTGACAGGATCTTTTACGCTCAGCTTTCTGGTAGCCGGTTTTGTGCTGCTGCTCGGGTTGATTTTTTATGTGTTTGTACTAGGAGATGTAAAACGAATTAATCTGGAATAAAGAGTGCTCGTTGAGAGCGCTCTTTTCTTTGATCATAAAAAGGAGCCATCAGTTTGTCGAACGGCTTTAAGGACCCATTACCTGTTTGGACTTCTCTCTCATTCACCGGCCATATTCTATTCTCTCCGGACGAAAATACCTTCATTTTATCCTTGACTCCAACCAAAGGTAAGGTCTCATAGTGAAAGAAGAAAGGAGGAATTGGATTGTGAAATTAACGGTAAAAGAACTATCTCACATTGCAAACGTGACAATCAAAACGCTTTATCATTACCACAAAATCGGCTTACTGGCTCCAAAAGAAATAAGCGAAGCCGGATATCGGTACTATGGTGCTGACGAACTAAAAAGACTGCAGGAAATCCTTTTTTACAAAGAATTAGATATTCCTTTGTCAGAAATAAAAACATTATTAGATGAAGATGCTGAAAGAACTAGTACATTAGAAAAACAAAAAAAGCTGTTTGAAAAGAAAATTGAAAAGTATCAGCGCCTCATTCAAACAGTCAACACGTCTTTAGAATACACAAGAAAAGGTGAGAATATGGATCATCAGGTCATGTTTAAAGGATTTGAAAGCGCTGAAGAATGGAAGCAATCTTTAGCAGAACAAAATGGCTATTTAAAAGATCATTACAATTTTGAATTAGATACCACTGCAATCAATGTAAATGAAATGAACAAAATGGCGATAGAGGCAAAACACTTTCTTGATGGAATGGCTGATTTTTTAAGAAGCGGCGTGACGTATCATGACCCTGTCGTACAAGAGCATGTCATGAAACATCTTAAGTTCCTAAATCAGAACGGGCATCCGACAAGTAAAGAAGATTACGTAAAACAAACGCGATTTTTTATGCAAGATGATTTCCATAGAGGAATGTTGGAAGAGCAGCAAACCGGTTTATCTTATTATTTGACCGTCGTTGCAGAACACCTGTAGCGTGAGTCTTTGTCACTCTATATAGGGAGACATTCTTCATGAAGATGAGACAGCACCGCCAACAATTGATACATTCTGCCGGTCAACGGCAAAACTCCGTCCGTTCCATTTCAATACGGTTTGAACATATCCCAATGAGTCGGCGTTATACCTTCCCGCTATCCGCTGATACGCCAGCAGTTCGTATACGCCGTCTCTGTTGAAATCAATTGGATACAAGCCGGATAAAGGATTGACCCAGCCTTCTATCGGCATTTTCAATACTCCCTGCTGGGTATAAATCTCATTCAAATATTCCCTGCCCTTGTAAGTAAGGTCGAGGATATATATTTCGTTTTGCTGATGACTGATAACGCTCGCTTTATATTGATTTTGATACCTCACACTGTACTTCAATTCAGCATTCAACACATCCGAATTGAAAATCTGTCTGAACTGCCGGTTTATATAGGCAAACACATATGAATAGATAGCACCGCCGCTTCCACCAGTATCTATCACCACTGCCACATCATCAATCTTGTCGCCTGTCATATCCCCCAAAAGAAGAGACGGATTGTATCCTAAATTGTTTTGGAGCTGGATTTGCTGTTCCTGATGGGTTCTGCCATCACGGATCACCAATGTGATATTTCTCCATAAAGGGCCGCCAGTCATTTGGCTGCCAGTGAGAAAGACTTCGTCAATTATGCCGTCTCCCGTTACATCCCCGCGGGCTGATGTAATGATTGCACGAGAGGATATGGGCTGCCGACGTACGTATGGATGTGGAACAAGTCCTCTGTGCCCGCCTGCATAAAACCAATAAGGAGCCATTCTGAGATTCATTGGAGTCACCTTCCCTCATCAGTTGAATGAATTATTATATGCAGGAAAGGCACAACGAAGACATATCTGAACGCTAAACACCAATTAAATCCGCACCATATGAATTATCGATTGCACAAAGCCACTCGCCTTGTGCATTCTTCTTAAACACATAGGTCGCCCTTCTTTCCATCGCATACTCGGAGTCGGATTGGCGAAACCACCCCGAAACGGCCAACGAGGTGTTTGACATTTTTCCTATTATGCAGCAGCTGCACGAAATGCTCTGGCATTTACATGAAGCACTTTCTATAGAGATGGTCGAACCGATTCATCACGAGCTGCGAACCTGTTTCGAAAAGATACAAACTCACTAGACTCAGCAAGAAAAACCTGCTGACACTGCAGTTCACGAGCATCGAGCTGAGGTCAATGAATAGCTGTTAAATACGAGTAAGCTGGTGCGGGCCCAACCACACAATCCAAAACTTCCGAAAAAAATCGCCCGAGGAAGTGTCCTGATCGGTGCGAAACTGAAAGGGCTTGATCTAAGAGGAGCAAACCTAACAGGGCCACTGCTCATAGCTGCTGTTCTGAGAAATGCGGACAGAATGTCAAACTTTATCGGTGCAGATGTAAGAGATGCTGATCTCAGTGGCGCCGACCTGACCGGGAGCATCTTTCTGACGCGGGCACAGGTGAATGCCGCAAAAGGCGATGCAAACACAAATCTGCCGCCGTCTCTACAAATCCCCGCCCATTGGAAATAAAAAAGGACCCGCCTGCGGTCCTTTTTTGCTGCCATCAATCCAATCCTTTTTCGTTACTTTTAACCGGCATTTTCACACTTCTAGCCAAATATCCCGACAGCCATAGCGCAACCAGCAGCATGATGGTGATCATGCCGACTACCCCCATCCATTGAAAAGCAGACCAGAATAGCCCGCCGACTGTTCCGCCAATACTTGAACCGGCGTAATAAAAGAACAAATACAGCGATGACGCCTGCGCTTTGTTGTGCAGAGCTCTCCTACCCACCCAGCTGCTGGCGACTGAGTGCCCGCCGAAGAAGCCGAATGTAAAGAGGGCAATCCCCAGAATTTTCACTGCTAACACACTATTTATCGTTAATAAGGCACCCGTGATGACAATGAAAATATTCATCACCAGTATTTTCGGATAGCCGTATTGATCAACCATTCTTCCGATGAAAGACGAGCTGAAAATCCCTACAATCATCACAATAAAAATCCAGCTGACAATCGCTTTATTAATCGAATACGGCTCTCCCAAGAGCACATACGCAATGTAGTTAAACAATGCAACATTGCTTCCCAGCAGCAAAAAACCAATGAAGAACAAGCTTAATAGTTTCCCATCCTTCAAGTGGCTGATGAGTGACATTCCCAATTGCCCGAGTTCCCATTTTCTCGGAGTGAAATGCCTGGATGGAGGCAAATTCATAAAAAATATAATACTTGCAATCAAACTAATCACACCAATTGACCCCATCGCCATATGCCAAGTAAAGTACTCGCTCAGGAGCCCTGACACGATCCTTCCAAAGACACCGCCGATCGCATTTCCGCTGATATACAGCCCCATCGCCGACCCAAGGCTTCCGGGTTCAATCTCTTCTCCCAGATAAGCCATCGCAATCGACGGAAGCCCGGCAAGCGCAATCCCTTGAATGGTTCTCAATACGAGCAGCGTATGAAAATTCGGGCTGAAGGCCGACGCCAGACAGAGCACGGATGCGGCTAGCATGGATACAGCCATAATCGGCTTGCGCCCCCACACCTCTGACAACGAACCAAAGACAAGCATACTCACAGCTAACAGCATTGTGGTAACAGATAATGAAAGACTTGCCGCCGAAGGCGTTACATGAAATTCCCGTGTGAATTCCTCCATAAGCGGCTGTACGCAATAAAGAATTGCAAATGTATTGAAACCCGCAGCAAAGAAAGCAAACGTAATTTTCCGAAAAATCGGTGTGCCTTTTTGAATGTATGTCATCGGGACTTTACCGGTCCCTCAGCATGTTGTTGAGCACAGCAATTCATAAACAACCATCCTTTATGTCTTATGAATTCAAACATCCTCGAGTCTGTTTATACATTCATCTTAGCACCGTTAATATATGTTGTATAATGCATATAAAATATGATTTCCATGCTTATATGTAATATAGGAGGGATAATGATTGGAATGGGAACAACTTGAATATTTTCAAACACTGGCCCGGATGCAGCACGTGACGAAAGCGGCAAAAAGCCTCTCTATCACACAGCCTGCGCTTTCACGCTCAATCGCCAGACTGGAAAACCATTTAGGCGTGCCGCTATTCGACAGGCAAGGACGATCTATTACCTTAAATCAATACGGACACATCTTTTTACGGCGGGTTCAAGCGATGATGAAGGAGTACACCGAGGGAAAAGAGGAAATTCAAGCTTTATTAAAGCCAGACCAAGGTGAAGTGTCTCTCGGTTTTTTGCATACTTTAGGGACAACGCTCGTGCCTGATCTCATCGGCTCCTTCCAGCAGGAAAATCCCAACATTGCCTTCCAGCTGAAGCAAAACCATTCTTATTGGCTGCTTGAACGATTAAAATCCGGAGACCTGGACCTCTGTCTCCTCGCTTCGATCAAGCCTGAAAAGCCGATCCAATGGATCAAGCTGTGGAGTGAAGAACTATTTGTATTTGTGCCAAACGATCATCCATTAGCCAATCGTGAAAGCATTACCCTGAGTGAGATTGCCGGGGAGCGTTTTATTTTATTGAAAAAAGGCTACGCCCTTCGGATGACAGTCGATGAGCTGTTTGAGAAAGCCAACATACAGCCGAACATTATGTTTGAAGGGGAAGAAGCAGCCACTGCCGCAGGTTTTGTGGCTGCCGGGCTTGGCATATCCATTCTGCCAGACCTGAAAGGCTTAGACCAAAGTAAAATCACAAAAGTCCGTGTCAGCTGGCCGGAATGTCAGCGTGTCATAGGAATCGCCTGGATTAAAGGCAGGTTTTTATCACCGGTCGCTGAGACCTTTAAACAATATGTCATCAGCCATTTTTCTGAGTAAGGGAGGATTACATCATGAAAGTTGAGAGAATAACGTCAGAACATGATTTACATACAGCGTTCGAAATCCGAAAGACAGTATTTGTAGAGGAACAAGGATGCCCCGTTTCCGATGAATTCGATGAGTTCGATACACTCCGCGAAGATTGCCGGCACATACTCGTTTATCATGAGAATGAACCTGTTGGCACTGCACGTGTCCGTATCGTTGATCACGTGGGCAAACTGGAAAGAATCTGCATTCTGAAGCCTTATCGCAAATGCGGACTGGGCAAAGTGATCGTCGATGCGTTAGAACGTATTGTGAAAGAACAAGGCATTTCTTCATTCAAACTGTACGGCCAGACACAGGCGGCAGGCTTTTATGAAAAGCTCGGCTATCAAACAGCATCAGAAGAATTTATGCTGGACGGCATTCCGCATGTGCTGATGATCAAAAAAGACGGCTCTGGCCAATAAAGTTCACAAATTTGTCACTTATGAGCATGAGCGGTTCGTTGGTATACTAATCACCGATTATTGAGAGAAGGACTGATTGTATGCCAGCGAATAAAAAAGAAGGTCTTATATTTGGCGTGATGATGTGTTTTGGAATGGTCTGCGTCATGTCGATTTACAATGCCATCATCAACGGAGCAATACATGATTTTTCATTGGTGACTGTTTTTGAAATGGTCATCGGTTTTATTGTAGCGCTGCTGTTAGATTTACTGTTAGTGGGCCCCCTTGCCAAAAAGGTTGCATTCAGCATGCCGTTCGACAAGTCTAAGAAATTATTTGTCATCCTTGCCATGTCGACGTGTATGGTGATCGGAATGGTGCTTTGTATGTCTGTGTTCGGTTTAGTGACAGCAGCTTTATCAAATGGAATTAACGGGGGCAGCCTTTTCAGCGCTTACCTAATGATTGTATTAAAAAATTTCATCTTAGCTTATCCCTTGCAATTACTGATTATGGGCCCATTAGTCAGAGGGGTTTTTATGAAATTTGTAAAACCAAAGCTCACAGCCGCTGTTTAAATAGAAAAAGAGTGGGCGTTACACCCACTCCTTTTCACAATGATTTTCAGCATACCGCCTCACGAATCGAATGTAAAACAAGCTCCGCAAAAGCCTCCGCGGCAGGCAGCTGCCATTTTTTCTTTTTGATTAACATATGAGAGTAAAGCGGATCAAAGGTTTCAGCATGATGAAGGATTTTCAGCTTCCCCGCCTCCACTTCTTCTTTCACTGTGATATAAGGCAAAACAGAAAATCCAAGCCCGCTCATGACCGTTTGTTTGATCGCTTCAATACTCCACAGCTCCATCGTTTGGAAGCTGCTGATGTCATGCTTCACAAGATACGTTTCAAACATGGTCCGATAACTGCAGCCCTCTTCATTTGTGATAAAGAAATGGGTGCTGTTTTCTTGTTTATAGTCATCAAAATGATCCGGTCCATCCATACTGCCCACAAGGACCATTTTCTCCTCGGTTAACGTGTAATGAACGCATTTTTCGATATGAATTTTCGGATAGACCATTAACGCGATATCGACCCGTCCGCTTAACAAATCCACCTGATTTTGCCCGCATGTGCCATTGCTTAAAATGATTTTGACATGAGGATATTTCAGCGAAAATTCCCTTATAATAGGCCCGAGTCTGGAAATGGTTAAAGACTCAGGTGCAGCTACTTTCAACACGCCCTTAACTTCGTGAACGTTTTGCATATTCTTGATCTGCTCGTGGGTTGCTAGTAAATCTTCGGCTAAAGGAAGCAATTCTCTGCCTAACGCAGTCAGCCTTAAACTCCGTTTCTCATACGTGAATAATGCCCCGCCGATCTCCTGCTCAAGCGCCTGGACATGAGTGGTGATCGTGGATTGCGTATAGCCTAGCTTTGACGCGGCTCCAGTATAACTCCCCTGCTCTACAATGGCCTGAAATGTGATAAGATGTCTGATCTCCATACGATTTCTCCTTTTATGATCTATCGAAAAAAATGATAATGCTTTTTTATATTTCAATTTTATTTATAGATATCATTATCATACAATAAAAACTGCCCCGTACGACATTAGTAAATGAAGGTGATTTTATGAGTGTAATAGCGTTTCTTTCGTATGTGATTTTGACATCCATTACGCCTGGCCCCAGCAACATCTTAATGATGAATGAAGCGCGGCGGTTTGGCTTTATAGGGTCATGGCGTTTCAATAGCGGCATTTTGGCAGGCTTTACAGTCCTTGGGATTCTCAGCGGTGTATTTACGATAGGATTATACAAATGGATTCCGGTTGCAGAACCATACTTCAAAATAGCAGGTGCGGTCTATCTGCTTTATTTGGCATGGCAGGTCAGTATGTCCAAAAAAGCAAAGAAGGACTCTGAAGATGTGCATTCTTCTTTTCTATCAGGTTTTATTTTTCAAATGATCAATTTCAAAAGCATTCTGTTCTTCTTAACATTGATGAGTGCTTTTATTCTTCCGTTTCAGCATTCAATGACAGCAATTATTGTTTATCTCACATTAGCCATTATTCTCGGCTGGCTGGCGCTGCTGCTATGGTCAGGATTCGGCTCTGTGTTCAAAAAACTCTTTGAAAAACACGACAAGGCTTTTCGCATCATCATGTGCTTGCTGCTTGTTTATTCTGCCATCAGTATTTATTTGTAGACGTTCAAAAAGGAATAGACGTACAGCAAAAATGCGGAATATGGGATAGAGAATGGATGGATTGATTAAACAATACGATAAAGGTGTGACATGTTAGATTCATAGATTTTTCATGCAAGTTCTAGAATGGCAGATAAATAAAAAAAGGAGACGGTGAGAACCATGGAATCAAGGGTAGCAGCCCATGCAAAAGGAAAAGTGTATGTGGATCAATTATTTGGTACAGGAATGGCTGCTAAACAAGCCATCATTCAATATGGAAAAGAAAATGTGATCGATGCTTCAATGGGAACCATTGCAGATGACGACGGAAACACCGTTTGTCTGCCTGCTGTAGAAGAACTATTTCGCAGTATGCCCATTCAAGACATGATCAGCTACAGCCCGGTAGCCGGATTGCCAGGCTTTTTGAAAGCAGCAGTGACACATACTTTCGCAGAGTCCAGACCCGATGCCTATATACGGGCGGTTGCAAGCGCAGGCGGCGCCGGTGCCATTTCTAATGTGATTTGGAACTATTCGAATGCTGGCGATACCATATTAACTCATGATTGGTACTGGACACCCTATGAAACCATCTGCAAAGAGACTGGGCGTCATTTGATGACCTTCTCTTTCTTAGATGCTGATATGACGTTTAATCTGACATCATTCTCACTTATGGTCAGCCATCTGCTAGTCAAACAGGACCATGTCATGATCATCCTAAATTCGCCCAATCACAACCCAACGGGATACAGTATGTCAGATCATGAATGGGATGAGATCATAAAACATTTGGTCTTAGAATCAGCTAAAAAAAGCAGCAAAACAATCACACTGCTCATTGATATTGCTTATATCGACTTTACAAAGGACCCCGCAAAAGCACGCACGTTCATGAAAAAGTTTAGCAATCTCCCTTCCAACATCATTGTCGCCTTTGCCTTCAGCATGTCGAAAGGCTTTACAGTATACGGCCAGCGGACCGGAGCTGTAGTTGGAGTATCCTCCAGCAAGAGCGTGGCTGAAGAATTTGAAAATGCTATATTGGTCACCAGCCGCTCCAGATGGTCAAATGTAAATCGAGGCTGTATGACTTTGCTTTCTGCGATTTATAACGATAAAATGCTGCTAAACAAGGTGAATGCTGAACGTGAAGCATATCAAACATTAATTGCGAAACGGGCTGAAGTGTTTATCAATGAAGCCCAGCAAATTGGACTCAGCATATTGCCTTACCATGCCGGCTTTTTCATTACAATTCCTTGCAGCCATCCTGATGAAGCCAGCAAGATGTTAGCTGCCCAAAACATCTTTACAGCCCCGCTTTCAAAGGGTATACGAATTGCGGCATGTTCTGTTCCGCTCGCGCAAATGCATGGCCTTGCAGCTAAAATCAAACATGCAATCACAGGAACAGAAGCCGTAAAGTAAAATTTCCGCAGGAGGGAATACTCGTGATCAAACGACTTGACCATTTGGTGTTAACGGTACAAAACCTTCAAGAGACAATCAACTTTTATACATCTGTTTTGGGAATGGAAGAAGAAGAAACGTTTGGCGCAGGCAGAAAAGCCTTGCGTTTCGGCAATCAAAAAATCAACTTGCATGAGGCCGGCCATGAGTTCGAACCTAAAGCAAACCACCCGCTCCCGGAATCTGCCAATTTATGTTTGATCACAGATGCACCAATCAATAAAGTACTGAAACATCTCAAGAAAACGAACGTCAATGTGGAGGAAGGCCCAATAAAAAGAACCGGTGCACTCGGCCCGATTCTGTCTGTTTATATAAGAGACCCCGATCAGAACCTTATTGAGATATCGGAGTATATTTAAATTCCTCTTAAAACATACCAATTCGTTTGGTATGTTTTTTCTGACTTCCTTTAGTCCCTATACCTGATCACATAGCTTTTATACAATTCTTCGTTATAAAGAATCTCTTCTCCATGTGAAGAGCAAATGAGCTTTGGTTTGATTTCATCGATTATCGCACCGCTGTCGATGTTTTCATTTATATCAACACTGAATCTTCTGATAGGGGGGTGTAAGTCTTCCTTACTTGTGATAAAGAGATCTCCTGTTAATAGGGTACGATCGTTTTTATGATAGTACACGACATGCCCCGGGGAATGTCCTGGTGTTAGATCGTATTGCAGAGGCAAGTGAGCAAGCGTTTGCTCCGTCAGCGGCTGGACAATATGGGCTACTCCTGTGTTCTCCACTTCATTTTTGTTCGGATAAGGCGCTTCCCCATTGATATATATTAGTTCTTTCTGATGGGCATAAATCGGAATATCAAATCTCTCTAACCATTTTGATGCACCTTGAATATGATCACTGTGGCCGTGGGTAAGCAAAATAGCTTTTGGATTGCCGATCGCTAATGCTGCCCTAATCTGAGCATCTGCAAAACGTTCTATTCCCGTATCAATGATATACACATCATCATCATCTTTCATAAACCAAGTATGAACCGGGATACGGAGAGGCACATCAAGCTCAAATTCACATTGAAAGACATGTTCTGACAGTTGTCTCAAGTTCATGCAAACCACTCCTTTTGGAAATTTTTGATACTATTACTGTAATACATCTTAGTTAGATATGTAATGACGCACATTTTTGTAACCTACTTACATTTTGAGGTGATCAATATGGGGAACCGGTTAAATGGATTTGGCGCTTGCAGTGCAGAGGTGAAAAAGGCTTGTCCCGTTGAAATGACGCTGCATATTATCAGCGGGAAATGGAAAGGAATCATCATCGATATCCTGTCTCACAAATCAGCCCGTTTTAATGAGCTGAAACGATTAATTCCAGGCATTACACAAAGAATGCTGACGCTGCAGCTGAGAGAATTGGAAGCAGATTGCGTTGTGAAAAGAAAAGTAGAGAATACTGTCCCCAAGAAGGTCGAGTATTCTCTAACCGAACTCGGTGAAAAGCTTTATCCTATTATTTCATCCATGAGAATATGGGGAAATGAGTATATGAAGATAAATAAGTGTTAACGATTTTACAGAAAACAGAAGGGTTTCCTTTTGAGTGAAAGGAACATGTTCAAGGCAGTTCATTATCTTGAAAATGTTCCCACACACAAGAACAAGCCGGCTGCATTGGCGGTTTATATTAAAAGCAAAATAGACGAGCTTTTAAAATTCGACTATTTTTTTGTTTTGTTATTCATTGTTTGATCTCTATCCTCACTATCAATGTCACCTGAAACGGCATCAATAAAATGATCAATGGTCTTGCCGATGTTTCTAGTCTTTCCATTCCCATTACTCATATTTCCGTTCATGTTTTTCTGATTTGGATTGTAGTATTTAATAAAACCTCCACATAAAGCACCTACAAATACAATCCAATATGGAATCTCTTCTAATCCCCTTGGCTCCAAGTATAACCAATTGATTCCAAATACTACAAAGCTAATGAGTATAAGCGTCGTTCCAATCATATTTTTAATCATTCTTAAGTATCTACCTCCCGAAAAACAGATATATACATTACGTCTTGGTTATTCAAATGTTTCATTTATTTATTCAACATTGTCGTATCCCTGTAAATTAGTTCCCTTGGGGAGAAGAAGCCTTCAAGAAAGCAAAACGCGAAAACAAGCCGGTTCTTGTCAGCAACATCTATTCAACATGTCATAGGTGTTAAGTTCGTATAAATACACAAATGATATTAGCAAAATCAATATATTGTTAACATTTCCGAATCAATCTTAACAACAAGAGTCAATTTCAAACAAAAAAGCCCTTTTCAGCATTGAGAAAATGGACTTTTAATATTGGAAATGACTCAATTTCAATTTCTGATACTTGCCATCAACTTATAGGGAAGACAGAACAATCGTTTCTAATTATAGTTATTCCTATCATGAACAAGGTATTGCGTACACTTCGAATTTGATTATGATATTCGAAAGGGGAGGAATTTGCATTTTCCATTGTTATTATTTAACTAACATATTTCTGGAAGGTCAAAAGAGCTTCGCCGTCTCCCTGTACTTCCTAAGAAACCCGCCAAGTACTCTAAATTTGCAATTAGTTCATGGTCTTCGTGGGTAGGGGTTTGACCATGATCATCATGTAGATGTAGGATACTTGTATCTCCAATCCATGTTCCCTTCCATTTATAGTCCTCTTTTTGATTTATTCTCATCCAATCATTGATTCGATCGTCAACCCAACCATGCAATTTCCAGAAAATCGGATTTACATGAGCAGAGTACTCATCACCTAGCCAGTTATACTCAGGTTGATTCCAAATATCATCTATAGGCTTTCCTAATTTAGGCTCAGTCATATATCCAACTTTCGATTCTTCTGACCATCGTATGTGCATACTGTTGTGAATTGTAAACTCAATATCAGAACCAAGCTGACCAAGGGTTACACTACTTAAGTAGTCTGGATCAGTAAATTTCTTTTCAAGCCCTGAAAAATAACCCCAATATCTATCTTCAGATTTTTCCAACTCAAGTCTTTCTCTTGGAATACGATGACTATCATAAGCCGGTAAAACAGGATAACTTTGATCTAAAGGCTTTGGAAGGTATCTCCACCCTTGAACCCATGGATAGTTAATATCACCTTCATCCGCCAAAATTTTATTGACGATCATAATCATCGTTCTATGCATATAAAGGAAGTCTTCACCAGAATCATTATCCCGTTTAGGGTTTCCATC
This sequence comes from Bacillus rugosus, assembly GCF_023238245.1. NCBI lineage: Bacteria > Bacillati > Bacillota > Bacilli > Caryophanales > Bacillaceae > Bacillus > Bacillus rugosus. The sequence goes on from NZ_CP096590.1 coordinate 4,109,150, forward strand.
GACATCGAGTGCTGGGCGTGGCGGCACCCAATTTGGATGAGTCTTACATAATTTTTTGCGATCTTTACAATCAAGTCCCTCCCAAGAGTTTCGAAATCCATGCCAAAGATAATGCCATAAACGATGTTTTTTTGAGGCCATAGCTATAATAACTGAGTTTGGTAATGGTGATTGTCCCAATCGTCTAAACCTCCTCCAAGTTAAATTTCATGTTTAATCTCTTTCTTCTTTTTTAACAGCAAGAAAGGTTGAAAATTTTCCGACTTCTCCTTCACCATGGCGTATTGTACGTTTTACACTACCAACAATTGTAGGAATTTCATTTATACCAGCTGGCCAGTTCGGTATACTCCTCGATATTCATACTCCGTCGGTATTGTCACGTCCAACTACAGTTTCATGTAGTAGCGGTCCACCAACCCACCCCTTTATCAGCTATAACCCCTGCTAAATCCTTATCCATGCCTTCCCCCAAAACTTAATATTGAGTCTGTGATTCAAAGGTTAATAAACCCTCGCCGAATATTAAAGCAAGTGCCTTTTGCGGATCATTGTTTACTGCATCAGTAATGAAAGCTCCTGTAAATCCCCTTTATATTCCAATATATTCCATACAACATAAACATATTCATTCCAAATGAGTAGCTATATACTATATACTGAGTACTATTCACTTTTTTTAATTACATTCGCTTTCCTTAGATAACAACAGACGGGTGTGGGATTACGTCAGTGATTGTAGAAGGTGTAGATCGGTTATTCAATATGCCGTTGGTGCCACGTCTATTAAAGTAACCAAAATAGATAGCCAAGGATCATTGAGTACAAATCCCTGTGATTTTTTCAAAGATGGAATTAGAGAGAAGAAATTAACCGTAAGTAGTTGGAGGGATGATTGAAGTATGTTAACAAGAGAAGATATCTTTAAACACGTCAAAGAAAAATACGGTACATCGCCTGATTACCCGTGGAAGAAATACCCACACTATGCTGCTTTGAGACATGAGTCAAACAAAAAATGGTACGGTCTTATAATGAATGTTCTCCCTGAGAAATTAGGATTAGATGGAAGTAACGAAATAGATATTCTGAATCTAAAATGTCCACCTGAAATAAGTGATAGTTTAAGAAATGGGGAAAATATCCTTCCTGGATATCATATGGATAAAGAGCATTGGATTTCACTTGTTTTGGAACGTACAGATCCAGAAGGAGAAATTTATTACTTAATCGAGCAGAGCTTTAATTTAACCAAGTAAAGATAAAGAGTGTTCCTGCTAATCAAGCTACAAGATTAGTGGGCACTTTCCTTTTAGGATATTGCCCTTCTCTCTGTGCTACAAACACTACTTAAACTGTCTGGTGTGACGAATACTAAAAATACCACCTTAACTACAGATTCTCATATATATACTATAATCGATCGGCATGCATTAAGGTATTTGAAGCAGAGAGAGAGACAACTAAAGGCGCCTCCACAAAAAGGCGGGATATACAAGGCTCCAGGTAAAAAGCATGTGCTGAATTTTATTTCCGCAAGTCGAGATCAAGTTTTAAACCAGTGAAATAATAAATTCAAGAGCTCTATTTAAATTTTAAGGCTCTGAATTACTATGTTAAAGATATATTACTCCATTTCCTTATCAGATATTAACTCACACTTTGATAGATATAAACCTCCTCCAATCAAGAGGGTTAGACAAAAAGTAAGTACGATGACTAATGAAATGCTAATAGATAAAACAGGGGAGGAACCAAATATAGGATGTCTAATCAACATGCTTTCATTTCCAATTAATATTGGATTATCTGAAAAAATTGAGAGAAATAAAATACAGTTGCAAATCACAAAGCTATAAATTGTTTTAAAAATCAACGAAAAAAACGCAAAAATAAAAGTAATGAGAAATGTCCCGCTTATATTTAAAACAATAGAATAAGTTAATATTTGGCTATATGATAATCGAAATGATGAGTATCTCAGAATACTTTCACCGTAAGCTGTCAACTCCCTTGCTGTGCCCCCACTTAATTTCCAAACAACCCAAGTTAAGGACAATAATGATATGTAAAATACAATAATAGCAGTACAAGAAAATAACAGCTTGCTTACCCACAATTTGAATATTGATTTTGCTCTAATCCTAACAAAAGCACTGTGAGCAAATAGATCATCCTTTATGTATGTGTTGATCAATATTGCTCCGCTTAGCTGAAATAGTAACCACCCAAAAGGAAACTCAAATGTATGCTGTTGGACAAGTTCAAAGGGGACGCCTAAAAAGGTTTTACCAATGATATCCCAAAAGGCAATAGAACTGTCAGGTATGTTAGCGTGAAGAAAATACAGAGGATAAAGAAAATTAAATAGTCCAATCATAAATAATACAGTGAAAACCTTGGTGATTTTATTAAATCCAAGGGCCAAGTCCCTTTTAAAAAGTAAGAATAAACTATTCATAAAATAAATTCCTCTCTTATAAATAACTAGGCTTTAGCATAACACAGCATATGGAATAAATAAACTATAAAAAGGTATTATTTTCTTTTTGCATGTGTTATAATTATTTAGTACCGGTACAAATTAAGGTTTTTTTGGAGAAAAAAGTGAAAAAATTTTTTTTGGTTTGTTTTAGTTTAATCGTTATAACTACGCTTAGTGCATGTCAAACAAACAAATACAATAACGTAATCAAAGATAAAGCGCCCGATCCTTCTATAAGTATTGAAGATTTGGGTAACAGTAATAAAGAAAGACCGAATATATTCTATTTTGATACTGAACAAGGGCGAAGTTTGTTTGATGTTATATTTTGGGACGAGCTGAAAGAGGATCATTATTATCAAGGTCAAATAAAAAATAATGATGTGAAAATTGATACAGTTTTTAAAGGCAATAAAATTGAAGTCGGACCGCTTCCTAAAAGTTATGAACTGGCTATGACCTTTAGTCAGAAAGAACCGTTTCCGTCAAACATATTAGGAAAGGTAAAAGATGATAAAGGACATACATATAATTGGAAGCAGTCTTACGAAAGAGAAGATGCAGACCATGATTATTTAATCAATTTGCCTAAGTTTAAAGGCAAAAAAGCTAAAGTAGCGCTAAGAATGATTTGGTTAAATAAAAATGGCGATTGCATCGGCGTTGCAGATAAATTTTTTATTTTAGAAAAACAGTAAGGAGACACAAATGATAAAGAAGCTAATAACTACACTAACATTAATATTAGGATTATCTCTTTCTGCTATAGGAATTATGCATGCCTATGCAGGAGAACCGACCGGAAACTACGCGGATTCTAAGTATAATTTTCGGTTTCTAAAAGGAAATCCTTATGACGAAACAAAATCCAGAACAAAATTTAATAAATCTTATTATTATATGTTTAATACAGAAAATAATACATCTTATGAAGCTTGGGCAAGATCTCACGGAAAAGATGTTTCAGGCGGGCACTATTATACAATTAAGAAAAACTACTATGGAAAAAAACTTTTATACAACTTGGCTGTTGAAAAGTCATTGTGGGGCTTGGGAACACCTTCTGTTACAATAGGTGCTAAGAAAAATGCGGCTGGTCATGCAAATGGTGTATGGAGTCCTGATTATGATCCAAACAGTCCTTGATGAGATTAAAAGACTAAATTTATGAAAAAATCATATGAAAGTCGGCGACTCAGGTTTTTCTGAGTCGCTTCTATATTTAATAAAAGTGAAAGAAGGAAATTTATGTTTTATTTGCTGCTATTGCGATTACTAAAACGACCGTCTTTTTATGTCTCATTGGCAATTGGAGCAGTTTTGGCCGTGGCCTATTTTGGGACAGAGGAAATGCCATTAAAAGAACATTTGGAACTAACTGGAGGGGTTTCTTTTACACCCTATACAAAATGGATGGGGATAGGTGGGATCTCCGATTATCCGGCACTTTACCTGTTCTTGCTCCCAATTCTGGCAACACTTCCATTGTCGGATCTTTACGCGAGAGATCGATCAACTGGGTTTATTCGTTTTTTAATGATTCGAGGAAAGCAGACACAATACTTTTTCAGTTTATTTTTCATTAATTTCTTAGCTGGAGTCGTGACAGCCATTTTTCCTCTATTGTTAAATATCTATTTGTCGTTTATGAAACTTCCAAATATAAAGCCTGATAGAGTAATTAACAATGAGATGCCCTTGGCATCTGATAATACCTTCTTTCCGGATTTATATTATACACATCCCTTTGTTCATATGATGTTATACGTAATTATCATTGGTATTTTTTCCGGCATGTTTGCAAGTGTAGCTTTAGGAGCGGGAATGTTTATCAAAAGATCATTTATAGTTTTACTTATACCCTTTGCAGGTTTATACATAATTAACATGCTGCTTTCAACGATTGGCCATCATGAAATGATTTCAACCAGCTTTTTGCAGGAACAGGCTACAGATGGTGTTAGTTTGATGAGCCTTATTTTACACTTAATCGTTGGGTTCATCTTAAGTCTTTTACTATACATTCTAGGAGTTAAGAAAAATGTTGTTCGTTAAGGAGCTTCGTTTGGTTTTAGTAGATATGCGTCGTCATAAATGGAGATTATGCCTTTGGTTCTTGTGTTTTTTGCTTTGTATAGTATATCTGGTAAAAGAAGGTATACCAAAAGAAGGTATAATGGGGCTGCCTCAGGCGCTTAATTTATTTTTCTCTTCCTATACTTTTGCTTTTCCGGTGTTGCCCCTGTTTTTAATGTTCTTTTCTTTCGGGATACTGCCTTTTTTTGATTCAGTCCGTTTTATTCGTTATCAAAAACGGGAGAGAGTATTTTTATCATTATTATCTCGTGTTTTTTGGGTTTGTTTAATGTTTACCATTCTGTATCTCGTTGGCGGAGTTCTTCTCGGCGGTTTTCTGTCTGGAAGATGGGATAATGTGTGGCTATCGCCAGAAGGAGCTCCTTATTTTTTATTTGGCAATAAATTACCTTTGGATCAATACTATTCATCGAATGTGATGATGATTAGATATATCATAACAAGCTTATTATTGTTTCATATGATTGGACTATTTGCAGTCGTTTGCTATGTCTTTATTAAGAAGTATATATACAGCTTTATCATTGTCACATCTGTGGTCATTCTTGATAAGATGCTCCATACTTACTTTGACTTTTCTTTAATTAATGACCCGCTTTCATTAGAAATGACATCTTGGCTGATACCCGGATTATTTCTAGAAATGATCTATTTAATTGGCGGTTTCGGGATAATATTTGCTGTAGTTCTCTATATATGTTTAATCAATCAAGATTATTTTAATGAATACAGCATCGATAATGAAAAAGAACTTTGATTGAGGTGAAGCTCGTGTCAGAAGAATATATTAAAGTTGAAAGTGTAAACAAAATTATAAAAAAGAACATTGTTCTTAAAAATATAAATTTATCTTTGAAAAAGGGAATGATATATGGATTTCGTGGACCGAATGGATCTGGAAAAACAATGTTGTTTCGTGTGTTAGCGGGATTAGTGAAACCAAGTGAAGGCAAAGTAATTATTGGTGGAAAGGAATTACACAAAAATATTTCTTTTCCTGAAAGTGTCGGAATACTAATTGAGTACCCTGGGTTTATCCCGGAATACACTGGTTTTGCAAACTTGAAATTGCTATCTATGATTCAAAATAAAATCAATGATCATGAAGTTTCTGCTGTAATCTCTCGTGTAGGTCTTGATCCAAATGACAAGCGAAAGTACAAAAAGTATTCACTCGGAATGAAACAGCGCTTGGGGATAGCTCAAGCGATCATGGAAAATCCGGAGTTGCTTATTTTGGATGAACCGACTAATGCTTTGGATGAAGAAGCAGTTAAAACAGTACACCAATTGCTATCATCATTAAAAAATGAAGGAAAAACAATTCTGGTTGCAAGCCATGATAGAGAAACGCTTCAAAAGATTTCTGATGTTATTTATGATATTGAGTCTGGGAAAATTGTTAAAGAAACTATGATCGATAAGGAAAAGAAAAATGACTAGAAAAAAAATTATTTTAATAACGGCCGTATTTTTTATCTTTTTCATTTTGATCAGCTCATTTCGCTACCAACAAGTGAATGGGGAGTACTCCAACTATAAAGTAACGGAAAAAAATGTTAACGCGAATGAAACGTTTGAGTTTCTAAAAATATCTCATACGTTTAGAAAAGCAGAGAAAATTAATAAAATTGATGAAATGAGAAATAAAGTAACAGAGTATCGTATCCCAATCGAATTAAAAAATACGACAAAAGATAAGCTTACACTCCACCCTGAATTTTACAGAATGATGAGAGGTGAGGAAGAAACTGAGACAATAGATTTTATTGATAATCAGACAGGAAAAAGAATTTTGGATTTAGAACCGCATCAATTATTAAATGGAACGGTAACTTTTACATTTTTAAATAATGGTGAGAATAAATATGAACCTGTAGATCTTCATATTATTGGAAGTGATGGAGTGTCAGTGCAAAAGTTTATTGTAAAAGTTTTTTAGCTTCATTAGTGGTATACTGTTATTAGGCTAAAGATAACGACAGCTCTATCTTTGCTGCCGTTACCTTTAGTATGCTATGCTCTTTTTTAAACAACTCCTCAATTTCCACGACAACATTCACAACTTTAACCATATTGTCGGCAGAATATATTCGTATTTGCGCTGTGGTAGTTTTCCCCTCCGATAAAGATATTCAGGCAAGGGGCCCCCATGTATGACAGCTGGGAGTCGTCCGTTCCGCCGCGAACTGGTTTGACGATAAGCTCGATAGACAATGTCAACGATCTCTTTGACCGGTTCGATTTTTTCTTTCATGTATTATATTGGTCATATATCACAATTTTTGCCCTTTTTGCGCCCTCAGTTCACCCAGCACATCTATGCCTATAACCCCTACCATCCCAATATTGACAACATAATATCTTCTGTATTTGTTCATGGCACGAAATAAGTGTAGGTATCCATTGTCCATTATTGTATTGCTGAAACATACCATCAATACAAGCATAAGTTCCATGCGGATAAAGTTACCTTTTATAATGATGCTTACAAGGATTCATTTAATTTACATTAAATTACTCGACCCTTCACATTACATTATTAAACATTACAGGTATGTGTTTATTCTATTCTTTGTGCTTATAAAGGAAATTTTAACCTGAATCTTAACCCATAATCACATGAATACAAATAGAGATGACAGGGTATTTATTTTTATTGAAGTGGTAAGGTATATATATGAACTCATTAAAGGAAAAAGGTGATCCCATGCCCACTAACAACAAATCTAATAGACTAATCAATGAGAAGTCCCCATATTTACTCCAACACGCCCACAACCCAGTAGATTGGTTCCCTTGGGGAGAAGAAGCCTTCGAAAAAGCAAAACGCGAAAACAAACCGGTTCTGGTCAGCATCGGTTATTCGACTTGCCATTGGTGTCAAGTTCGTATAGCTACACATTGTACAAGAAAAAAGTTATTTCTCAAGACGAGAAATAACTTTGCCACTTCCTATTAGTTTTAAAAAAACAGGAAGTGTTTCGTTCAATAATTTCAATGGTAGTAGGCATCCTCTAGATTTTTTCTTCCTACTTTTATTTCGGTTTAATGTGAATAATTAGGTCAAGTTCTACTTTGAAGGTTCTTTTCGTGAATTAGCTATTACCGTTTACTCAGTGACGGGTGCGAAAAATCTTTGCTGAATAGCTTGTTTCACCCACTCTGCGAATGGGGTGCCGGGTACAGCAGCTCGCATTTCGTTAATGACTTGATCAGGTTTGGGCAGTAATTCAGTATTTAATCCCACCCATTTGTACGAGTCGGCCAAGCCTCCTGCTGTTTCCTTTCCTAATACTAGAGCTAATGATTCTTCGAACGCTTCCACTGGGAGAGAGTAAAACTGTATCTCCTTTCAATGCAGTACTTAATTGCTCAGCCAGTTGATTTCCTGTCAGTGCATCAGGTCCTACGATAGGCAATGTCTGTCCTGCCAACTCTGGATGATTAAGCGTATATACTCCATAAGCAGCCGCATCTTCCATGCTAATCCCAAGCGATTGCAGAATCAGCTGGTACAGGATAAGCCAGTGTTTGATTGCCTACAACACCAGGAATAAGGAAATTTCCCATATAAAATGTAGGTTGAAGGCTGATAGACGGAATGCCACTTTGCGTCACATAAGCAATCAATTCTCTCTTAATCTCAAAGCCAGCGACACTTCGCCTTATCAATACGCACGGCCATTAAGTAATCGGAAATAAGCAAATTCATATCTTTGACATCTGTCGTCAAGCGTCGATGCAAGCGACGCTTGACGATTAGGACCCTGCATCTTGCTTAATTCTTGTAGATCACGGTCTTAGCCAATCTGTGCGCCGAGTTGCTGGACCAGCTTGAGATTTTCTTCGACGTGATACAACTCGGCGACCTTGCCGTCAACGATGCGGAAGATGTCCATACCCTTCAGAGCTACCGGCTTACCGGTAGCGGGGATACCCAAGAATTCTCCTGTGTGGGTTGCGGTCATCTCCCAATGAACGAACACCGTGCCGTCGGGAAGCTCATGGTAAAAAAGGATCCTGTGCACAATATCCGTGAATCCGGCGCGCACATTCTCAACCAATGCTCGCATGCCATCGATACCCGGTTCTTCGGGGTTAGAGGGGGTATGGTCGATAAAATCAGGAGAAAACACTTCCTCCACCTTTGCAACGTCGCCGACGTCGAACAACTCTATTTCGCGGAAAGCGACCTGTAACGGTGAGGGAGGTGTCGAGCGGACCAACTCGCTCACGGTTTTTGCTGTTGTTTCCATTGTTCATCATCCTTTCGTTTACTAAAAGTAATTTAATCGTTTACTAAGATTAATGTAACGATTATAGTTACATTGTAGATGTATAATACCAGATTTGTAAGTACGCACATTGGAGATATATACTATCCTAAAAGATACCTTAAAAAGGAGGGAAATATAGTGGATAAACAACACTCCCAATGCTCACCATGCCCGGTTGAACTTACGGTCAATATGATTGGAGGCAAATATAAGCTAGTCATTTTGTACCAGCTTGCGATTCATGAGGTTAGGCGATTCAATGAATTAAGAAGGGAATTACCCAATATTACACCGCGTACACTTACTCGCCAGCTACGTGAACTCGAAAGCGATGGGCTAATTAATCGACAAGTGTATCCTGAAATTCCACCCAAGGTAGAGTATTCGCTATCAGAGACCGGGAAGAGCCTTAATTCTATACTTCTTCAAATAGAGAATTGGGGTTTGAAGCATATCACAAATAACCCAAAGTAATGATAGGCAGTAACAAGTAGGAGTAGGTGTCTTAAAGGCTAATGAGCTATGTCCGAAAATAGCAGTTCTTTTAAAAAACATTTTTATAGATAGGTGGAGATAACAATGGCACTTGATCTTCAAACAAAATTAATATTAGACCAATTAGCAGCAATGAAAATGCCGCCCCCACTTGAGACTTTGACACCTGAACAAATAAGAATGGCTATACTAACATCAAATTCTGGTGAGCAAGAGGCAGTTGGAAAAATTGAAAATCGTACTATTCCAGGTCCCGGTGAAGAAATTCCTGTACGAGTTTATTATCCCAAAGAAAGCCAAACTAGTTATTCTGGACTTGTTTTTTTTCACGGAGGCGGCTGGGTAACGGGCAATATTGATTCCCATGATGATGTATGCCGGTCTCTTACTAATCTTTCCAACTGCGTAACCATATCTGTTGATTACAGGCTTGCTCCAGAAAATAAGTTTCCAGCAGGAGTTGAAAATGCATACGCATCTGCACAATATGTTTATGAACATGCTAAAGAATTTCAAGTTGATCCTTCCCGCATTGCAGTTGGGGGCGATAGCGCAGGTGGGAATCTCGCAGCTGTTGTATCAAACCTTGCAAAAGAAAGAGGTACAATTGAAATTTGTTGTCAATTGTTAATGTATCCAAGCACTGGAGCCGGCGTCACACCTCCGTTTAAATCAATGCACGAAAATGCTGAAGGTTATTTACTCACCTCAGCGCTTATAAACTGGTTTTTGGGGCATTACTTAAATAACGAAGAAGAAAAACAAAGCCCTTTAGTTTCACCAATGTTTTATGAAGATTTCAAAGGTTTGCCTCCCACCCTGGTCATCACTGCTGAATTCGATCCGCTACGTGATGAAGGGGAGGCCTATGCTAAGAAATTAGCTGAAGTTGGTGTAGAGGTAGAGTGTATCCGTTATGACGGAACAATTCACGGCTTTGTATCAATGTCCAAAATGATTGACAAAGGTAAAGAAGCATTGGTGAAATCAGGAGAATGGTTAGTGGAATATTTTAATAAATAATTGGGCCCGCCAAGATTTTGTAGTAAAGATAACATGATTTATGAGTTGTTCAAAGTAGCTCCAACTGGTAGAACCTTGGAATTAATGCATGTTGAGTTCGACGACCAAGGAGATACCTGGCATCGATTTGTCAATTTCGAGCGTGGCTCTACTTTCGCTTGTCCGGCTTGTGGCAGCGAGAGCAAAGCTTATGATTATGTAGAACAAATTTAGAGTCAGCATGTGCAGAACAATCCTAAATAGTGAAGGAAGTAGTAGAACAAACTTAACAATTTTTTCCATGCACTCTTCGAGTTGACTTTAATCGAACGAACGTTTATTATTGGCGCATGAGATATAAAGACGAAAACAAAAACGAGAATATTTTTAATGCGACTATCCAACTTATAAATGAAATTGGTCTTGCTGAGACTTCTATGTCGAAGATTGCCAAGAAGGCTAAAGTGTCTGCTTCAACAATTTATGTTTATTTCGAAAATAAGGAGGATCTACTTAACAAATTATATTTACATGTTAAGAATATGATGACTGAGGCAATTTTTAATACTTTTGATGCTTCGCTACCACTACAAGAGGCATTTGAAGACTCTTTAAGAAAATTTGTTGATTTTACTTTGGCTAATAAGGATTACTTTTTATTTATAGAGCAGTTTCAAAATTCACCACTGCTCAACAAAATATCTCGTGATGAAATCACGGACATGTGTGAGCCTCTCTATAGTTTATTTGAGAAAGGAAAAAAACAATGTGTGTTCAAACAAGTTGATACAAACCTGTTGAGTATTTTTACTCTCCAACCAGTGATGCAATTTGTTAAGGAACATTTTAATGGGACATGTACTATAAATGAGGCTAATTTAAACAAAGTTATTCAAATGAGTTGGGATGCAATAAAAGCTTAAGAGCCAATCCGACTTTTAAATAGAGGGAGAAAGCAGTAATAACAAAGGTTATTAAAAAAATACTCCCTCTGAATATGAATGAGTTGACGATAATCGAACGATCGTTTATTATAGGGGTTATCAAGTTTAGTCAGATGTTCAAGATTGTTTTTTTAAAACATAAATGAACGAACGTTCTTTTATTTTAAAATTAATAAATTATAACGAATATCTAAGGAAGAGGAACTTTAGGTGTAATGAATCTTTAGTTTAAAGAAGGTTAAGACAGGCAAGGAATCATTTTTTTTGCAGAATAAATGAACGAACGATCGATTAATTTGAAAGGGGTGATGAAGAAAAAAGAAAAACTGGCTATGCTTTTATAAAATAAAACAAACTACAACATAAGATAAATAATTACTTAAGAAAGAGGTTAAAACATGAACGAAAAATATAACAATTTATTTGAAACATTCACATTTAAAAATGGAGTTACTCTTAAAAATAGAGTCGTTATGGCACCGATGACAACTTGGTCAAGTAATGATGATTACACAGTTTCAGATGAAGAATTAACTTATTACCAAAAAAGAGTCAACGGAGTAGGACTCGTTATAACTGGTTGTACTCATGTTCAGCCAAACGGAATTGGTTTTACGAATGAATTTGCAGCTTATGACGATAAATTTATTCCAAGTTTACGAAAATTAGCTGAAGCTGCGAAAAGTGGTGGAGCTCCGGCGATTCTTCAAATTTTCCATGGAGGGAACAAAGCACTACCGGATTTAACCCCAGATGGAGAAGTGGTTAGTTCCAGTGCCTTGGCAACTGAAGCTTCTGACTTTGCTCCTTCGGTATTACCTAGAGAGCTTTCACATGATGAAATACTTGAAGTGATTCATGCCTTTGGAGAAACAACAAGAAGAGCCATTGAAGCAGGTTTCAACGGTGTTGAGCTTCATGGGGCTCATGGATTTTTAATGCAAAACTTCTTCTCACCTTTCTTCAATAGACGAGAAGACCAATGGGGAGGATCATTAGAAAACCGCATGAAATTCCCACTGGCCATTGTTCAAGAAGTGAAAAAGGTGATAGATAAGCATGCAACTAAACCGTTTATTTTAGGATACAGAATCTCTCCTGACGAACCTCAAGAAGGCGGTTTGAGAATGAAGGATACCTATGCACTGATTGAACGTCTGATTGAAGAGGATATTGATTATATACATGCTTCATTGAAGGATGCTCTTTCTTCAAAGCCAATCGACAGTCAAGATGACAAAACATATCTTGAGTTAATTGTTGACCATGTAAACGGCCGAGTTCCTGTACTGGCTGCTGGTTCTATGGTAACTCCGGATGATGTTAAAACTGCATTAGATAAGGGGCTAACCTTAGCAGCGATTGGGCACGCGTTAATTATGAATCCAGACTGGATAGAAAAAGTTCAGAATGGAAACGAAGCTGAAATTAAGACAGCAATTAGGAAGTCAAAAGTAAGCGAGCTTGAGCTTCCGGAAAAACTTTGGACTGCCATTCAAGCTTCAGGTTCATGGTTTAAGATTGAAGAATAATTTTACCCACAATTAATGATGAAGAACAAAAGATGTTGACTGGGCAGATGTTTTAGTGAGCAACGTCTTTTGTTCTTCCTTTTCATACCATCAATAAATCTTATCGAAAATTTGCCATATAAAAAAAGCCCTCAGATCTAGGACTTTACGACTCTGCCCCTAGTTATACGCGCTGGTACTGGGCCGAAATGGAAGTACGCATTCATCTTGTTTTTTTATGACTTGTATGTGGTGCCATGTCATGGCCCACGAAAGCTTTGAGGACGAAGAAATTGCACGCCTTCTCAATGAACGGTTTGTGGCGATTAAAGTTGACCGGGAAGAGCGGCCGGATGTGGATTCTGTTTATATGAGAATCTGCCAGCTGATGACCGGGCAGGGCGGCTGGCCTTTGAATGTGTTTATCACGCCTGATCAGAAGCCGTTTTATGCGGGTACATATTTTCCAAAGACGAGTAAATTCAATCGTCCCGGTTTCGTTGATGTCCTTGAGCATCTGTCTGAGACGTTTGCAAACGACCGCGAGCATGTCGAGGATATTGCCGAGAACGCCGCTAAACATTTGCAGACCAAAACAGCTGCAAAATCAGGCGAAGGCCTTAGCGAGTCAGCAATTCACCGGACATTCCAGCAGCTTGCCAACGGGTTTGATACAATCTACGGCGGCTTCGGACAGGCTCCAAAATTTCCGATGCCCCATATGCTGATGTATTTGCTTCGTTATCACCACAATACGGGGCAGGAGAATGCTCTATACAACGTCACGAAAACGCTGGACAGCATGGCGAATGGCGGCATTTACGATCATATCGGCTATGGATTCGCCCGTTACTCGACCGATGACGAGTGGCTCGTTCCCCACTTTGAAAAAATGCTGTACGACAATGCGCTGCTGCTGACCGCTTATGCAGAAGCCTATCAGGTTACACAAAACAGCCGGTATCAAGAGATTTGCGAGCAGATCATTACGTTCATTCAGCGGGAAATGACCCATGAAGACGGAAGCTTTTTCTCCGCTTTAGACGCGGACACTGAAGGAGAAGAAGGAAAATACTACGTGTGGTCAAAGGAAGAGATCCTGAAAACGCTCGGAGACGATCTCGGAACGCTGTATTGCCAAGTGTATGACATCACCGAAAAAGGGAATTTTGAAGGCAAAAATATTCCGAATCTCATTCACACAAAGCGTGAACAAATCAAAGCGGATGCCGGGTTAACCGAGGAAGAGCTCAGCCTCAAGCTCGAGGACGCAAGACAACAGCTCTTGAAAACACGCGAAGAAAGAACCTATCCGCACGTCGATGATAAAGTGCTGACCTCATGGAACGCGTTGATGATCGCGGGTCTCGCCAAAGCGGCAAAGGTATACCAGGAACCGAAATATCTCAGCTTAGCGGAAGATGCCATCACATTTATTGAAAACAAATTAATCATCGACGGCCGTGTGATGGTCCGATATCGTGACGGCGAAGTGAAAAACAAAGGCTTCATCGACGATTACGCTTTTCTCCTATGGGCTTATTTGGATCTCTATGAAGCTTCGTTTGATCTTGCTTATTTAGAAAAAGCGAAGAATCTGACAGACGATATGGTCGGCTTATTTTGGGATGAGGAGCATGGCGGATTCTATTTCACCGGTCACGATGCAGAAGCCTTAATCGTCCGGGAAAAAGAAGTGTACGACGGCGCCGTGCCTTCCGGAAACAGCGTGGCAGCCGTTCAGCTGCTGCGCCTCGGACAAGTCACAGGGGACTTATCACTGATTGAAAAAGCAGAAACGATGTTTTCTGTATTCAAGCCGGATATTGATGCGTATCCGAGCGGCCATGCTTTCTTTATGCAAAGTGTGTTAAAGCATGTAACGCCTAAAAAAGAAATCGTTATTTTTGGCAGCCCAGACGATCCAGACAGAAAACATTTGATAACTGCGCTTCAAAAAGCCTTTAAGCCCAATGACTCCATTCTGGTAGCAGAGCATCCTGATCAATGCAAAGACATAGCACCATTCGCAGCGGATTACCGCATCATAGAAGGCAAAACAACCGTGTATATTTGCGAAAACTTCGCCTGCCAGCAGCCGACAACAAATATCGATGAAGCCATCCAAACGTTAATAAGCAGCAGGGATTAAGACCCTTGCTGCTTACTTTGTGATTTCTTATGGTACCATAAAGCAATTCCCGCAAAAACAAGATTGACCGCTATCGTAAATAAAGCCTCCCACATCGGGTTCCCCCGCGTAACTGTAAATAAGGACGGAATTCCTCCATACACACTGTTTTTTTCTGTGATAAACATACACAAAAACATATTATTCGCGGCGTGGGCGCCAAGTGATATTTCAATACTGCCCGTTTTAATCGTGTAATAGGTCCACACAAAACCAAATGTTAAGTACTCAATTCCTGCCCAGACAGCGCCATTGTTCATTTCTGGATTCGCAAAATGTAATACGCCAAACAAGCCTCCGACAATCAATGTCAAGATAAGTGGATTTTTCGTTATTCTCCCGAAAGCTTGAAGCAAAAATCCCCTGAAAAATAGTTCTTCCGCTGATGTTTGAAACGGAACCAAAATGAGGGCCGCCGCTAGCAGCCATATAAACCGTGAAGCATCAACGTCTTGCATTGAATAGCTGCCAGGATGAATCGCAAAATCAATCAATTGTACGGCGATCATCAGCAGGAAATAAGCAATAAAGCCAAAGAAAATTCTCCGCCAATTGATCTTTGCATTTGGCGTAATGACCGTTCGAAATGGCCGTTTCAGAATAAAGCGGACAGCCAGCCATACTCCTGGAATCGCAAATAAATAAATGACATGAGACAAATAAAGATCTACGAGAGGATCACTCAGCACAGCTTCATCTAAATCAAACGTGATATCGGGATTCACAATAACCGTGAACAGTATAGCAAAAAGGTAAGCAATATTCCCAAATACATATAAACCTACCATCACCAAAAAGGCGAAAAAATATCTCCACAACGTATTGTTTCCTTCTATAGGACGGATAAATGAATTCATTCCTTCTATGTCTCTTCCTTTCAATGAGAATATTACTATATATTTGCATAAATTGGTCTGCGAATCTACTGTTTTGGAAATCTTTTAAGAAAAAAAGTGTGAATTTAGTTCTTCCATCTAGTGATTTGAACTCTGTCGCCAATGAATCAAGATACTTATAATATTCCCAAGAGGGGAGTTTTCAGTCTTTTCTTACTACTCAAAAGGGGGTTTTTTATGAATACGATCTTCAAACAGAAGAACACACATCCTTTCTCAAACGCAGCGAATCGTTTAGACCGCCTTCCGATTTCTCGCGTTCACTTCCAAGTATTAACCGCTCTCGGCATTGTTTATTTCTTCGATCTTGCAGATTTATTTACCCTCAGCAATGTAGCGCCGGCACTGATCGAGCATTGGGGCATCCCGCTTTCAACCATTGCCAATGTAACGGCAGCTTCGTTTTTAGGCATGTTTTTAGGCGCATCACTGGGTGGAAGGCTGTCCGATCGAATTGGCCGAAAAAAAGCCTTAAATCTATTTGTTTTTGTTTTCTCAATCGCATCGCTATGCAATGCCACGGCATGGGACATCCCGTCTTTAATGGCATTCCGTTTTCTTACCGGATTTGGTGTCGCAGCAGCCATGGTCATTACCAATAGCTATTTGGCGGAATTTTTCCCTTCCAGTGTCCGCGGGAAATATATTTCTTTCTGTGCCATGATTGGATTGATCGGCGTTCCGATCACCAATATTGTGTCTGCCTTTGTCATTCCGCTCGGTTCATGGGGATGGAGGCTTGTATTTGTATGGGGTGCCGTCGGCCTTATTTATTTTTTCTTTATCCGCCGTCTCGAAGAGTCACCCCGCTGGCACGAAAATCGCGGTGAATACGCGAAAGCAGATGCGATCCTTAACAGAATTGAGGCGCAGGTTGAACAAGAGAAAGGCCCGCTTCCGGCACCAGCTCAGCCCAAAACAAGCGGAACTGTTCAGCAGCATGCAGGTTACGCAGGGCTATTGAAAGGAAGAAACCTCAAAATCACCATCGTGTTATCTGCTGTATGGATTTTTGAAACGTTTGGATTTTACGGATTTGCCTCATGGGTTCCCAGCCTGTTAAAAAGCAATGGAGTCTCCATGGAAAATACATTGTGGTATAACGTATTACACTCCGTCGGCGCTCCGCTTGGCGCATTACTCGGTTCAATGATTTCTGAAACATTCCAGAGAAAATGGATCCTAGCTGCCAGCGCGTTTCTGACGGCTATTGCCGGACTCTTATATGGCATGACTTTTATTCCGATCATGATCATTGTGTTTGGTTTTATCGTGAATATCACAGAAAGAGTATTCACCTCGAACTTATACGCTTATACGTCTGAACCTTATCCGACTGAATACCGCTCGTCAGGCAGTGGTTTAGCATATGGCCTCGGCCGCTTTTCAAACATTTTCGGCTCATTGCTCGTCGGATTTATCGCCGTTCAGCTCGGCTATGTCAGCGTCTTTTTATTTATCGGCGGCTGCTGGCTCGCATGCTCCGTGCTATTAATCTGCTTCGGCCCTAACACTAATGCGAAACAGATTTAAAAAAAGTCAGTGCGGATCTGCCGCACTGATCTCATTACAATTCCTTCAACATCCTCGCCGGGTTTCCGCCTACAACAGTATTAGCAGGCACATCCTTAGTCACAACAGACCCCGATGCAATCACCGCGTTATCGCCGATCGTCACTCCTGGGTTAATCACTGCCCGGCCTCCGATCCAAACATGATCTCCAATTGTCACAGGCTTACCGAACTCCAGCCCGGACTTTCTATCAATCGGATCAAGAGGATGACCGGCCGTGTAGATATGTACCCCTGGCGCAATCAAACAGTGACGTCCGACACGCACCTCACACACGTCTAAAATGACACAATCAAAATTAACAAATGTATGGTCTCCAATATGAATGTGACAGCCATAATCACAGCGAAAAGTCGGCAAAATCGTGACTTGGTCACCAACAGAACCGAGCAGCTCCGTCAAAAGCCCCGTCCGCACTGCATCATCTTCTGGTGTTTCGTTATATTGTCTAATCAGCTGTCTCGCATGTTTGCGTTCTAGGAGTAGTTGTTGATCTTCCGGATTATATAATTCTCCGGCTGCCATTTTTTCTTTTTCTGTCATTCAAGTCACTCCAGATGTCAGATTGTAATCTCAATCAAATTTCCTTCATCATCTTCAATCACACTTTCATAGTAGCCGTCCCCTGTTGTCCGAGGGCCGTTTACTACTGCGTAACCATCCTTTTTCAATCGAGCAGTCAGTTCATCTACCTTCTCCCGGCTTCCAACGGAAAAGGCAATATGGGCCCAGCCTGTCATCGTTTGTGAAGGCGGATCAGTCACATTTCCTTTTTTCATAATTTCCAGCCTTGCTCCGGAATCAAACGTAATAAAATAAGACTTAAAATCTTTTTTCTCATTATGATACAAATCATTCGCATTGCCATTAAAATACGTTTCATAAAAAGCCTTCATTCGCTCTAAATCTTTGACCCAGATCGCTGTATGTTCAATCCGCATTTCTTCCTCCTCCTTCACCTTCAATGAAGTTATAAAGTATGAAATGCATTTCAGTTCAAGCTTTTTTCTCGAATTGATGCTGAATTTTGATATCAATGGGTTCATCCTGCAAAAATAGAGAAAATGCTGCGATGCCGAGCTGCTCAAGATTCAAATCAAGCGATGGAAAACCGAGAACACGGCTGATAGAAGAATTCCCCTCGCCAATGATTTCAACATCCCACTTATTCTTTTGGGCAAATACATGAATTCCAGCTGCCACTTCATCACTATTTGCATAAATAGCAGTCGGAACCTGCCCGCTCATATAAAAGTGCTCAGCTGCCCGCTCACCGTCATTCATATCATTGCAACCAGACAGCATATGACGGTCTTCCAGCCTCCCACAGACGGCTTTATAGGCCGCTGCCTTATCAGCCGTGCTCGGACTCCTGTCGGCTTCTCTGACGCACGTAAAAGCGATATTCTCATGTCCGCGGTTCTTTAGATAGCGGAAACTATCTGCATAAGCAGCTTTTCTGTCATTGTACGCACATGGAACATCAATGTCTCCGGTATCCTCACATGCGATGATCGGCCCATACTCCTGATAAGCGATAATGCTGTCCCAGTCATTTGCCCGGGATGTAATAATGAGACCGTCTATTTTCTTCGTTCTTAACAGCTCTAGATATTTGATTTCAATAGCGGGGTTATAATTGGTGGGGAGGAGGGTCGTTGCATACTCATGCTGAAAAGCCGCCTTGGTGATCCCGTTTATGATTTTATCAAAGCAGGGATGATCGCTATAAGGCAGAATCACACCGACTGTATGGGTTTTCCCGCGAATGAGATCGATTGCGGTTCGATTTGGTGTGTAATCTAATTCCTTCATCACTTGATGAACAAGCTTTCTCTTTTCTTCAGACACATATGGATGATGATTTAATACACGCGAAACAGTCGAAACAGATACATTTGCCAGTCTTGCAATCTCTTTTATGTTTGCCATCTCTTTCTCCTTTTTCATATAAAAAAAGCAGTAAGTGTAAATTCCTTACTGCTATCTCATCATATATTGATCATAAGTTCAACAGGACAATGGTCGGAACCCATGACATCCGAAGATATGCTGGCATCCTCAATCTGTTCCTTAAGCCTGTCGGAAACAATAAAATAATCGATGCGCCATCCGATATTTCTGTCCCGGGCCCCGGCACGATACGACCACCAGGAATAAGCGCCTTCAAGATCAGGATAGACGTGACGGAATGAGTCAATAAAGCCAGCTTCTAAGAAACGAGTGAATGCCCTTCTCTCTTGATCAGAAAATCCAGCGTTATTTCGGTTCGCCTTTGGATTTTTCAAATCGATCTCCTGATGAGCTACATTCAAATCGCCGCATAAAATGACCGGTTTTTTCTTATCCAATTCAAGAATATAAGATAATAAAGCTTCTTCCCATTGCATCCGGTAATCGATCCGCTCCAATCCTCTTTTGGAATTGGGCGTGTAAACAGTCATCACAAACATGTTTTCAAATTCCAGCGTAATCACTCTGCCTTCTTGGTCATGTTCTTCTATCCCAATACCGTACATGACACGCAGCGGCTCTTGTTTTGAGAAAACAGCCGTGCCGGAATATCCTTTTTTCACTGCATAATTCCAATACACATGATAGCCTTCGGGCTGAAGATCAACCTGGCCGTCCTGTATCTTCGTTTCCTGAAGACATATAATATCTGCATCCTCTTCCTTCAGATAAGAAAGGAAATCCATCTTTCTCATGACAGCCCGCAGGCCGTTTACATTCCAAGAAATCAGTTTCATGTTTCATCCCCCTATAAAAAAGAGCAAGAACCCAAAGGTCCTTGCTCTTTACGTATCAGCTTACTCACCGCTTACGTACGGAAGTAAAGCCATTTGACGAGCGCGTTTAATCGCTGCAGTCAATTTACGTTGGTATTTAGCGTTTGTTCCAGTTACACGACGTGGTAAAATTTTACCGCGTTCAGAAACAAACTTTTTAAGAAGATCTACATCTTTGTAGTCGATGTGCGTGATACCGTTAGAAGTGAAATAACACACTTTACGGCGTTTCGCACGACCGCCTCTGCGTCCTCCTGCCATTGTCATTTCCCTCCTTTCTTTTTCATTTTAGGCGATAATCACATTAGAATGGAAGATCATCATCCGAGATGTCAATCGGTTTGCCGTCGTTGGCAAATGGGTCATCATTAAAGCTGTTCCCCTGATTGCGTCTCTGGTTGTTTTGATTTCCCCCAAATGGATTATCATTTTGGCCTCCGCCAAAGTACTGGCCTCCGCCGCTGTTTCCTTCGTTGTATCCACCTGAACCAGAACCGCCGCCGTTTTTCGGCTCAAGAAATTGAACACTTTCAGCTTGGACCTCAGTCACGAAGACACGCTGTCCTTGCTGGTTTTCATAGTTTCTTGTTTGTAAACGGCCATCTACGCCTGCAAGGCTTCCTTTTTTCAGGAAATTTGCAACGTTTTCGGCTTGTCTTCTCCAAGTGACACAATTAATGAAATCGGCCTCACGTTCTCCGGACTGGTTCGTAAATGTACGATTCACAGCAAGAGTAAACGTAGCAACAGCCGCACCGTTTGGCGTATAACGAAGCTCTGGGTCTTTTGTCAGTCTTCCGACTAATACAACTCGGTTAAGCATAAGAAAGACCACCTTTTACCATTATATATTTCAAAATTGCTTATTCTTCTTCTTTAACAACAATGTGGCGAATGATATCGTCACTGATCTTAGCTAAACGGTCAAATTCTTGAACTGCCGCAGCGTCAGCTTGAACGTTTAAGATTTGGTAGAAACCGTCACGGAAATCGTTGATTTCGTAAGCAAGACGACGTTTACCCCAATCCTTTGTTCCAGTGATCTCCGCACCGTTAGAAGTTAGAACGTTGTTGAAACGCTCGATAACTGCTTTTTTAGACTCATCGTCAATGTTTGGGCGGATAATGTACATAACTTCGTACTTTCTCATCTGTTTGCACCTCCTTTTGGACTAAGCGGCCCGTAATGGGCAAGGAGCAATAATTCTATTACTCACAATTTTATATTATACCAAAGCTCTTGTCCCTTTACAACTGCATCCTATACATTAAATCGGAAATGAATAACATCTCCGTCTTGAACTACGTACTCTTTCCCTTCAAGACGGACTTTTCCAGCTTCTTTCGCTCCTGCCATACCGCCGCCAGCAAGTAGATCCTCATAAGCAACAGTTTCAGCACGAATGAAGCCGCGCTCAAAGTCACTATGAATAATTCCTGCACATTCAGGGGCTTTCATGCCTTTTTTGAATGTCCAAGCTCTGACTTCCTGTTCTCCAGCAGTGAAATACGTTGCAAGGCCAAGAAGGGAATAAGACGCTTTGATCAGCTGATCAAGTCCTGATTCTTCAATGCCAAGCTCTTCAAGGAACATTTGCTTTTCATCTCCTTCAAGCTCAGCGATTTCAGATTCGATTTTCGCACAAACAACGATAACTTCCGCGTTTTCGCCGGCAGCGTACTCGCGAATCTTCGCTACATTTTCATTGCCAGACGGATCAGCGACTTCTTCTTCACTTACATTGGCCACGTACAAAATAGGCTTCGAAGTCAGTAAATGAAGCTGCTTCACAAGTTTTTGCTGCTCTTCAGTGAACTCTACAGAACGAGCAGGCTTTTCACTCTCAAACGCTTCTTTCAGTTTAGACAGAATCTCAAACTCAAATACAGCGTCTTTATCTTTTTGCTTCGCAAGTTTGCTGACGCGTGTAATCCGCTTTTCAACTGTTTCCATATCAGCGAGGATCAGCTCAAGGTTGATCGTTTCAATGTCATCAATCGGATCAACTTTTCCGGAAACGTGTGTAATGTTGTCATCAGAAAAAGCACGGACAACGTGGCAAATTGCATCAACCTGGCGAATGTGAGAAAGGAATTTGTTACCGAGTCCTTCACCTTTAGACGCGCCTTTTACGATCCCTGCAATATCAGTGAATTCAAAAGCAGTCGGCACAGTCTTCTTCGGTTTGACCAGCTCAGTCAGCTTTTGCAGTCGATCATCAGGTACTTCTACAATTCCCACGTTCGGATCAATCGTACAGAACGGGTAGTTGGCTGATTCGGCACCTGCCTGTGTAATTGCGTTAAATAGTGTTGATTTCCCGACGTTTGGCAAACCAACAATTCCAGCTGTTAAAGCCATTCTTTCATCTCCTCTATATAAAACCGTCATTGTATGAACGTATTTTGAACCTAGAGCAATTATAAGGAGGTTCACTGGAAAAGACAAGCTGACAAAAAAGCATTTTCAGCCTGCCAATCCCTTTGATTATGCTTTTTTCAAGCCTACTAAACAGTCAAAAAGCGTGCTTCCCATTCCATTATCAGAATTTGTATCATTTGTCAGTGCATTGACTGAACCTCCAAAAGCCGCCCACATGCCTTCGTCTATATTAATCGTCTTCGGATGAGCCTGCTTCATCACCTTCACCTTGCCCTTCAAGCGCCCGCGGTCATTAAAAATGACAACCTCATCTCCGTCCTGAAGATTCTGCCCAGCTGCTATATCCTGAGAAATATCGACTTGAATGTGCTGAAGTTTTTCAATAAACGGTACATGCTGAGAATGATTAGAACGCTGCGGGTGAATGGACAACAGCGTATAAGGATACTTTCCAGCTAACTCCTCATTATGGAAAACTGATTCTTCGGGCACGTTTAATTGAAGCAAGCCGCTAAATCCTTTTTCCTCAGCTAATGACGAAGTAAATTCAAATTTTCCGCTCGGCGTCAAAAACTGATAATCATCCCACGGCACTTGCTTGACTGGAAGAGGGAGGTGGCCTTTTTCTTTCAATTGCTCAAGTGTCATATCCTCTGCTTCCAATGAAGAAAGCCCCATCTCCAAAAATTCTTCAGTGCTGTGTTCAAATAGCTCGCCAAATCCGAGGCGTTTTGCAAGCTCTGACCAGATCCAGCTGTCCGACTTCGCTTCACCCTGCGGCTCCACAAGCTTCTTTCCGTACTGAACGTAATGATGATACATGCTGGAATAGTAGATATCCTCTTCTTCAAAAACAGTGGCTGTCGGCAAAACATAGTCACAAAGCTTTGCCGTATCCGTCATGATAGAATCAATCGCTACCGTCATCGGCACTTTTTCAAACGCTTGTCTTACTTTATTGGTATTCGGCACCTGGGTCAGCGGGTTTCCGCACGTCACGATAATCATCTCAATAGCTGGATCAGCAGCCGTCAGCACCTCTTCAGCCTGTGTCATCATTGAAAACGAACGTGATGCTGTTTTTAATTCCGGCAGCGTCAGCTTCGTTTTTGCAAAGCTCTCACCGATCTGGACATTCCCAAAATTCGCACCGCCGCCTTTAATTCCGACATTTCCGCTCGCCGCAACGAGTGCATCAATCCAGCGAATCGTTTCGCCGCCGTTTTTATAGCGCTGCATGCCGAGACCCATAAAAGTAGACACCGGTCCATCAGCATACAAACCGGCCAGATACTCCAGCTCCTCCATAGAAGTTTCTGTTTTCACAATAAACTCTTCTAAGGAAACAGTGTTCAAAAGCTCTTTCACATCATCAAAACCGACAGAGTGCTTAGAAATAAACGTCTCATCCGTTCTTCCTGTCTCAATCAGAACCTTCAAAACAGCTGCCGCAAGCCAGCCATCCATTCCCGGCTTTACAGAGATATAGCGGTCTGCAAGCTTGGCAGTCGGGTTGAAGATCGGATCAATCACCGTAATCGTGGCGCCCTTTTTCTTTACCTGCTGCAAGTGATGGTATAAGTGCATGTTTGTTCTGGATACATTTCTTCCCCACACAACAACATGTTTGCTGTTGTAAATATCAAGCGGACCGTGCCCGTACGAACGGCCAAAATCCCAGCTTTGCGCCTCGATACCGGAGCCCCAGCATATGCTTCCGACGATTTCAGTCACGCCGCCATATCCATTAAAAAAACGCTGATCTAGCGCTTTTAACAAACCGTTATTCGCATAATCATGGCTGTGCAAAACAGCAGTCGTCTCTGACGTTTCCTTGATCTCCCTAAGCTTGCCGGCAATTTCATCAAGCGCCTGCTCCCAAGAAATCCGAACAAACTCGCCATTTTGTTTTTTCATCGGATAGCGAAGCCGCTCAGGCGAGTTTGTTTTTGTCTCAAGCATTCTGCCGCGGCCGCAGATTTTGCCTTCCGTAATCGGATGGTTCGGATCTCCGTCCACTTTTGTTACCTTTCCGTCATCAACAGTCACCAAAAAGCCGCAGCTGTCCCAGCAATTCAGCGGACAAGCTGACTGATGCACTTTGCTCATCGCCGTCTTCTCCTTACCTTCTATATGAAAAAGCATGAGTGCCAGCCTTTTACGAAGTAGGCTCCTCATGCTTAATTAGTACTTTTTTTAGTTTTCTTTCAAATTCTTTTCTCGGAATCATAACACTGTGAGAGCATCCCTCACACTTAATTCGAATATCCATTCCCATGCGTATAATTTTCCAGCTGTTCGCTCCGCATGGATGCGGTTTTTTCATTTCTACAACATCATTCAGGCCAAAGTCTTTATCCGCCAAGACCCTTCACCTCTTTTCATAAACTGCTGTATCTATTGTACAAAAAAACTGATCATAAGAGCAATCAAGATATCCGAAAAGAAAGACATCCTCTTATTTCCATTTACTCAAAATAGGATATAACAGCAGACAAACTAACAAATATAAATTCAGCATCCCGTATATTGGGTACAAGAACGCGATCAAATCAGAAAACCCGAAAGAAGTAAAAGGCACCATTAACACTAACAGAATCAACACAATCACCCATCTCGGCATATGAATAAAGGCCATCAGCCGGCTGGACAGCCCCAGCAAACCAGCTACCGTCGTCGTGTAAATTGCAAGGCACAGCACCGCCGTCATACATAAAAAAAGGAGATAAGGCGCACCCTCCAAAACGGCAAACAACGGTATTTCAAATTGAGAAAGGGAGCCCGCCAGCTCCACTAACGTTTCATTATAAACAAAGGAGATTACGCCAAAAATAAGACCGCTTGCCACACTGGCGATTTTCGCTTCTCCGAGTCCTTTCATTTCTTTCCCAACGGAGGATAAAATCGCGACAACTGAAAGGATGTTTAAAGAGGTAAACGTAATGCTTGCAGGCCAGTTATACTGCCGAGTCAAATCAATCGTCCACGTATGGTGATGAGTGCTCTGAAAGGAGATCAGCGCATACAACAGTCCCGCTACTAAAACGGGTATTAAAAAACCATTTACTGATAATATTCCTTTCACATCCCAGAAAAACAAACACACTGTCACGATGCAAATCAGTGCAATTCCCCACCAGAAAGGAAGCTTGTACATTTGCAGAGTCACACCGCCTCCGGCAATCATCACCATAGTCGTCGAAAATAAATAAAAAATGATGAGGACATCATAAATTTTCGCCAGCCATGGTCCCATCAAGTGTTCCAGAACCGGCAGAAAATGAGTGGATTGAACCTTAAAACTGATTTTCATCACTATATAAGACGAGAAAATGAACATGATTGTAAACAGCACAATAGCAAGTCCGCTTTCCACCCCAAAAAACTGCCATATCTCCTGACCGCTCGCATATCCGGCCCCGATCAGGCTCCCTAATATGAGCAGCATCCACTTCATTCCGGCTCTCCACAACATCATCACCTCATAGCACAGAGTTCAGCTTGTTCCCGTTATTGTTACTATATAAATAACTGAAAGCAAACATGCCATATTTTCATAGACAATGACCACAAGGTGAAATTATCATACGAAATACACATAAAAATCTGGTAAAGGCAGTCTAAAACGGAATAGTAGTTTGCCCGCGGAATTAAAGAAAGTACCTCTGTATGCATCTTCACCCAGATATCCTATACTGACGAAAATAGATAATGTTGTGCATGACAAGATCGGAATAACAGACGGATTGAAAACCAGAATCGTTAACTTCGTCGGTATTGCCCTACCAATGTAGACATCTATGTATTTTCAACTGTTTTATAAGCAGACCACAGCTTGATCATAATAAAGGCATTGAGACACAATACTTATAATCAACCCTCTAACCACTCATAACAATCCTCTATTTTTGAAAATATCCGGTGTCATACACAAAGCATAAAAAATCATACTGCTGGATATACTGTAAACAACCTTACATAACTAAACACATACCATAGCAATTCTGTTACCTACTATAACAAGGAAGTGAAACCTATGAATCGAAAAGGCGGGCTTTTTTCCTCTCAGGAACGAGTAAAGCAATATGTTTCACATACAGATGCAGCTGCAGCAAAACAAATCCAAACCATCCTTTCTTCATCCTTACGTAAAGCTGCCGGCAAACCAATTGTCGTGGTTTGTATCGGAACAGACCGTTCAACCGGTGATTCATTAGGTCCGCTCGTAGGCATGAAACTCAAACAAATGCCACTCACTAGATTCCATGTCTATGGCACCTTATCTGATCCCGTCCACGCTGTGAACATGAAGGATAAAATCAATGACATTCAAAAATTACATAAAAACCCATTTATTATAGCGGTTGATGCATGCTTAGGACGCGTCAAAAGTGTAGGATCGTTTCAAATCGGAGCAGGACCATTAAAGCCTGGAGCCGGTGTGCAAAAAGACCTTCCTGAAGTGGGAGATCTTCATATTAACGGAATTGTGAATGTGAGTGGTTTTATGGAATACTTTGTATTGCAAAATACAAGGCTGCACTTGGTCATGAATATGGCAAATGTTCTAGCTGAAGGATTGAGTTTAACAGATCGAACCGAGTGGAGGCAGGAACGCCTTAACCCGCTGCATAGGCTCACTGGGCGAATATAAAACAAAAACCATCTTCTCATGAAAGATGGTTTCTTTATTATTCTCGTTCAGACAAAAGCTCTAAAATCCGGTCAAGATCTTCATTAGAGAAAAACTCAATTTCGATTTTGCCTTTTTTCTTTTGTCTTTTAATATTAACCGTTGTTCCAAAATAATTTTGAAGATAGGATTCCCGTTCTTTTATAACCGCGTCTTTCACAGGTTCTTTTTTCTTTGTTTCACGTGAAACATTCTGATTTAACTGTTGAATCAGCTGCTCAAGCTGGCGAACATTGAGCTGTTCGGCAACCACTTTTTGTACAAGTGGCTCAAGCTTATTTTTGTTTTTCAGGCCAAGAAGCGTGCGTCCATGTCCCATAGAAAGCGTACCTTCAGCAATAAGTTGCTGAATGTTTTCTGGCAGTGTCAGCAATCGTAAATGATTCGCAATATGCGGTCTGCTTTTCCCAAGACGTTTGGCAAGTTGTTCTTGCGTGAGATCTAAGTGTTTCAGCAAGGAGTCATAGGCCTGAGCCTCTTCAAGCGGTGACAAATCTTCACGCTGAAGGTTTTCCAATAAAGCAATTTCTCTCATTAATGCCTCTGATAATTCACGGACAATTGCCGGAACTGTGTCTAAACCCGCCAGTTTTGCCGCTCGAAAACGCCGTTCTCCCGCAACAATATCATAGCCTTTTAATGATTTTCTGACGATCAGCGGCTGGAGAATGCCATGCTGCAGCACAGATTCTTTTAGTTCAGCTAATGCCTCGTCATCAAAGTGTTTTCTTGGCTGATAAGGATTAGGGCGTAAATCGGCAACTTTAATTTCTTCAACTGTCTCTTCAGACAAATCGACCTGATTAAACAACGCATTAATCCCTTTTCCAAGGCCTTTAGCCATTCGCAGCCACTTCCTTTGCTAAATCTAAATATACTTCCGCACCTCTTGATCGCGGGTCGTATAAAATGATGGGTTTTCCGTGACTCGGTGCCTCGCTCAGACGGACGTTACGCGGAATAACCGTCTTATATACTTTATCCCTAAAATATTTTTTAACCTCTTCAATGACTTGAATGCCGAGATTCGTCCGGGCATCAAGCATTGTCAGCAATACACCTTCAATCATTAAATCAGTATTCAAATGCTTCTGCACAAGTCGTACTGTATTTAATAACTGGCTGAGTCCCTCTAAAGCATAATATTCGCACTGTACAGGAATCACAACGGAATCTGAGGCAGTAAGCGCATTAATCGTCAGCAGCCCTAATGACGGCGGACAATCAATAATAATATAATCATAGTTCTGCTTTACAGCTTCAAGCGCCCTCTTCAGTCTTACTTCTCTTGAAATCGTCGGAACCAGCTCGATTTCAGCTCCGGCAAGCTGAATCGTCGCAGGAATCACGTCCAAGTTCTCTACTGTCGTTGCCTTAATAATATCTATTACATCTGCATCATCTACTAAAATGTCGTACACACACTGCTCTACATCGGCTTTTTCAATCCCTAATCCGCTTGTCGCATTTCCCTGCGGATCAATATCTACCAGCAGAACCCTTTTCCCTATGTAAGCTAAGCATGCCCCAAGGTTGACAGACGTCGTTGTTTTGCCCACTCCGCCTTTTTGGTTCGTAATTGCTATGATTTTTCCCACGATGTCACCTACTTTCACATGAACATGTACTATCTTGATTCTATTCTATCAAAAAAAGATTAAAGCGTTTCATTTTTTTCATCATTTTGTTCCGAATCAGAAGGGAAATAATTGAAGATTCAAGCATGCCATATGCTTTCTCTTATAAATTCTGCAACTTCTATGTTTTTTTGACTTAAAAAAGGGATTTCTTAAAGAAAAAAAGAAGAAGTTACAGTGCAGAACGTACAGGATGGTGAGAATATGGTTTTTAAAACAAAGAGAGATATACCCGTTACACTGATGATTGTGTTCCTCATATTACTGATACAAGCAGATGCCATTGTTCCTTTTGTACTGGGAAATGCAAGGATTTCAGGCTGGATCATTTTTACTCTGCTGACTCTTTTAAATGTGCTTATCATTTGGAGCTTTATTGATCTGAAATATGTATTGAGAGAACATCATCTAATCATTAAAGCAGGACTGATCAAACACCAAATTCCTTACGAAAAAATTGACAAAGTGGTTCAAAAAAAGAAGCTGTGGTCAGGTTTTCGTCTGATTGGCTCTCGTCATGCCATCACGATATATTATCAGGGAGGCTGGGGACATGCGGTGATTTCTCCGCAAGATACTGAAGAATTTATCCACAAGCTTGAAGAAAAAAATTCTAATATAACATTATTCACTAAAAGTAATTGATTTCCTTTTACCATAAAAATAAAAGCTCTCCTGCTTTTCAGGAGAGCTTTTATTTTGGTATGCGAATCGTTAATTGAATATATTCTTCAAATTCTTCTTCTTCCGTATTCAATTTTACACCGCTGTCTTCAACCATTGATAGTGACTGGCGAATCGTGTTCATTGCAATTCTTGTATCTCTGCTGAACGCTTTGCGTCTAGGCTTTGGTTTTCTCTGGCCTTGCTCCAGCATTTTCACCACGCGGTCTTCCGTCTGCTTTACATTTAAACTTTTCTCAATAATCTCTGTGAGCAGTGTGACTTGGAGCTCAGGCTGCTTTAGCGGAATCAGCGCTCTGGCGTGACGCTCAGTGATTTTCTTCTCCATAATCGCGTCCTGAACCGGCTGAGGCAGCTTTAATAACCGCAGCTTATTCGCAATTGTAGATTGCCCTTTTCCTAAACGCTGTGCGAGTGCTTCCTGTGTTAAGTCATGCAGTTCAAGAAGCCGAGCATAGGCATGCGCTTCCTCAATAGAAGACAGTTCTTCCCGCTGCAAGTTTTCAATTAACGCCACAGAAGCGGTTTCCGTGTCGGAAAAATCCTTAATAATAGCCGGAATCTTTTCCCACTCGAGCGATTGTACCGCTCTCCAGCGTCTTTCACCTGCAATGAGTTCGTATTGGCCTTCTTCTTCTGTATGCCTGACAACAATCGGCTGAATAATGCCGTGTGTATGAATGGTCATTGCTAACTCTTTGATTTTTTCATCTGAGAAAATGGTGCGTGGCTGAAAACGGTTGGGAACGATAGCATTTACCGGTATTTCAAGAATCTCTTCTTTGTTTGTCTCATGTTCAGCAATCTCCGGTTCCTGTTCCTTCTCACCAAGCCCGAAGAAACGAGAGAATGAATGCTTCATGTACCTACACCACCTTTAAAAACTGCCATTTTTATAATTCTATTTTCTCATGGTTTTTCCTGCTGTACATCCACCAATTTTGATGAAAATATGATGGTATTGTCATATCAGGCTGTCTAAATTACCCTTCGATTGGCGATTTATTAGGAGTTCCCGGTTTTCTTGGATACTTCTTAGGTGTATTTTTTTTCTTGCGTATCACCATAATATTACGATCGCTTTCTTCAATAGGCAGCTTAAAGGAATGGATATTCTCAAGTTCTCCTCCAAGCGTCGTGATCGCTTTTTTGCCGGCATTCAGTTCTTCTTCAGCTGATGCAGCTTTTAAAGCAACAAATAACCCGTTTTTCTTCACTAGAGGCAGGCAAAGTTCGCTCAAAACAGATAGTCTTGCAACTGCTCGCGCTGTCACAATATCATAGCTTTCCCGTACGTCTTTCCGCTGTCCGAATGTTTCAGCTCTGTCATGGCAGAATGTCGTATTCTCCAATTGCAATGCTTCAGACAACTTTTCTAAAAACGTAATCCGTTTATTTAGTGAATCCACGATTGTGACATGGAGGTGCGGAAAGCATATTTTAATCGGAAGACTCGGAAAACCCGCTCCCGCTCCAACATCACAAATCGTGTTCACTTGATTGAAGTCGACATAAAAAGCAGCTGTAATGGAATCATAAAAATGCTTAAGATACACTTCTTTTTTCTCTGTAATTGAAGTCAGATTGATTTTTTCGTTCCATTCAACCAGCATGTCGTAATACAGCTCAAATTGCTCCAGCTGACGGGGAGAAAGGGAGATCCCTTTTTCCGCCAAACTAGAAGTGAATTCTTCAATATTCATGCCGTCATCCTTTCTATTCGGCTATCTTCGCAATGCGTCCCTGCTCTAAATACACCAATAGAATTGAAATGTCCGCCGGGTTTACACCGGAAATGCGGGAAGCTTGGGCAACAGACAAAGGACGCACATGTTTCAGTTTTTGACGCGCCTCAGTCGCGATCCCTTTAATTGCATCATAATCAATTCGATCCGGAATTTTTTTGTTTTCCATCTTCTTCAGTTTTTCCACTTGCTGAAGGGATTTTTCAATATATCCTTCATATTTTACTTGGATTTCTACTTGTTCTGCCACGTCTTGCGAAACCGGCACTTCTGGCGGCGCCAGTTTTGTGACTGTTTCATAGTTCATTTCAGGACGTTTCATCAAGTCTGTGCCGCGAACTCCATCTTTCAGTTCGCTTCCGCCAAGAGAACGGATATATTCTTGATTCTCCGGAGAAGGCTTGATAATCACAGAGTGCAGACGTTTTTTCTCCGCTTCGATCGCCGCTTTTTTCTTCTCAAAAGCTGCATATCGCTCATCAGAAATCAATCCAATGCGGTGTCCGATTTCTGTCAGACGCAAATCAGCATTGTCATGGCGAAGAAGCAATCTGTATTCAGCACGTGATGTCAAAAGACGGTATGGTTCATTGGTTCCTTTTGTCACAAGGTCATCAATCAGAACACCAATGTAGGCGTCAGAACGGCTCAGAATCACTTCTTCTTTTCCAAGCGCTTTTCGTCCTGCATTGATTCCCGCCATAATTCCTTGTCCCGCAGCTTCTTCATAACCGGAAGTTCCGTTAATTTGGCCTGCAGTGTAAAGGTTTGTGATTTTTTTCGTTTCAAGTGTCGGCCATAGCTGTGTCGGTACGATCGCATCGTACTCGATCGCATAGCCGGCTCTCATCATTTGCACGTTTTCAAGACCAGGAATCGTCGCAAGCATTCTTTGCTGTACATCTTCTGGAAGACTTGTAGATAACCCTTGGACATAGACTTCCTGCGTATTTCTGCCTTCAGGCTCAAGGAAGATCTGGTGACGCGGTTTATCATTAAAACGGACAACTTTATCTTCAATAGACGGGCAGTATCTTGGACCCGTCCCTTTGATCATACCGGAATACATCGGTGAACGGTGCAGGTTGCTGTCAATAATCTCATGTGTCTCAGGGCTTGTATATGTCAGCCAGCAAGGGAGCTGGTCTGTAATATATTCCACTGTTTCATATGAGAAAGCGCGAGGCACATCGTCACCAGGCTGAATCTCCGTTTTGCTGTAATCAATCGTGTCGCTTTTGACGCGAGGCGGCGTACCTGTTTTAAAACGAACAAGGTCAAAGCCCAGTTCCTCCAAATGCTCAGAAAGCTTAATAGAAGGCTGCTGGTTATTCGGACCGCTTGAGTAAGACAGATCTCCAAGAATGATTCGTCCTCTTAAATATGTCCCTGTCGTCATGACAACTGCTTTCGCACGATAATGCGCGCCGGTTTGTGTAATAACACCGCGGCATTCGCCGTCTTCAACGATCAACCGCTCCACAATTCCTTGCAGCAATGTTAAGTTTGGTTCTTTTTCAAGCGTATTTTTCATTTCGTGCTGATATTGGAATTTGTCTGCTTGGGCACGCAATGCACGGACCGCAGGACCTTTTCCAGTATTCAGCATTCTCATTTGAATGTGCGTTTTATCGATGTTTCTGCCCATTTCTCCGCCGAGCGCGTCAATTTCGCGGACGACAATCCCTTTTGCAGGGCCGCCGACAGACGGATTACATGGCATAAATGCAACCATATCTAAGTTGATGGTCAAGACAAGCGTTTTGGCGCCTTGGCGTGCAGATGCGAGGGCAGCCTCAACACCGGCATGCCCGGCGCCAATCACAATCACATCGTATTGGCCTGCTTCATACCCCATGATTCTAGTTCCTCCTTTTATTATTTTCCTAAACAGAATTGTGAAAAGAGCTGATCAATTAAGCTTTCGTGGACAGAATCTCCGATGATTTCGCCCAAAAGCTCCCAGCATCTTGTAAGGTCGATTTGCACCATGTCGATCGGGACATCCTGTTCGATGCCGCTAAGCGCATCTTCAATGGCACGTTTTGCTTGCTGTAAAATAGAGATATGACGTGTGTTGCTGACATAAGTCAGATCTCCGCTTTCAATGGCACCCGTGTAGAACAGCGATTGAATCGCTTCTTCCAGATCATTGACGCCTTCCTCTTTTAATAGAGATGTCGTGACAACAGGACGTCCATTGGCAAGCTCACGGACACGCTCACTGTCAATCTTCGCCTCAAGGTCAGTCTTATTCATAATCACGATAACGTCCATGCCCTCAACGGCTTCAAAAAGCTTCACGTCTTCTTCAGAAAGCTCTTCACTATAATTAAGCACGAGTAAAATCAGGTCCGCTTCCTTTAGAACCTGGCGAGAACGTTCAACACCGATTCGTTCAACAATATCCTCTGTTTCACGAATACCTGCTGTATCAACCAGACGAAGTGGAACGCCCCTTACATTAACGTATTCCTCAATTACATCCCGAGTCGTTCCTGGAATATCGGTTACAATGGCTTTTGCCTCATGAACGAGGCTGTTCAGAAGAGATGATTTTCCTACATTCGGCCGGCCGATAATGACAGTAGAAAGACCTTCCCGCAAGATTTTTCCTTGCTCAGAAGTCCTCAGCAGCGCCTCAATTTCTTTTTTCACGGCGGTTGCCTTTTCAACCAAAAGCTGATGCGTCATTTCCTCTACATCATCGTACTCCGGATAATCGATATTCACCTCAACGTGAGCCAGCGTTTCTAAAATCTCACTGCGTAAACGGCGCACCAAAGCAGAAAGACGCCCTTCCATTTGATTCATGGCGACGTTCATTGCCCGGTCCGTTTTCGCTCTGATTAAGTCCATAACCGCTTCCGCCTGTGAAAGATCAATTCGGCCGTTTAAAAACGCGCGTTTCGTAAATTCACCAGGCTCTGCCAGTCTCGCTCCCTCTCTCAATGCGAGCTGAAGCACTTGGTTCACAGTCACAATTCCCCCGTGACAGTTAATTTCGATGACATCTTCACGTGTAAAAGTTCTCGGTGCCTTTAACACTGATACCATTACTTCCTCTACGACACGATCCGAAGGTCTGTCTACGATATGACCATAATGAATCGTATGTGATTCGACCGAGCTGAGTGTTTTTCCCTTCGGCCCTTTATAAATTTTATCTGCGATTTGAATTGCTTCTGGTCCGCTCAACCGTACAATCGCAATCGCGCCTTCTCCCATCGGAGTGGAAATTGCTGCAATTGTATCCATGCTGTTCACCTCTCTTTACTTATACTTTCATCTATATAAAAAAATTTTTATTATGCCAAAACTAAAAGATAACATAGTTTGGTTCGAAGTGGAAGATGTGTTATCCACAGAATTAGGAATTCGCCTCCTATTACTTTAACTTATCCACATGTGAATAACAATTAATTTTATTTCCTGAACTTCCTTTTTATCAACAGGATACACCTAAAAAGAAAAAACTTAAACGGCAAAAGCTTGATATGACTAGGAAAAATAGATTTTTCTCATACAAAAAAACCGAAATCCGCTTTTTATCGGACTTCGGTTTTATGCTATCTTTTATGGGAAATAACGAGATGGCGATTTTCGCCTTCACCCATTGAATATGTTTTGATCTGGTGATTTGCATATCCAGAAAGAGTATCATGAATGATTTTTCTTTCACTGGACGGCATAGGTTCAAGATGAACTGCTTTTTTCGTTTTCAGGACCTGGTCTGCAAGCCTGATTGCCAGCTGACTCAGTGTATCTTTTCTTTTCAAACGATAGTTTTCTGCATCCACCGTCACATTTTTATATTGGCCTGGATAACGATTAAGGACAAGCTGTGTCAAAGTTTCAAGGGCATTTAAGGTTTGTCCTCTTTTCCCAATCAACAAGGCCGCTTTTTCACCTGTTATATGGAAACTCACTGTCTTTTTGCTTTCTTGAACAGTCACATCAGACTTCCCGGCAATCGCTTCGGCAATTGTTTGAAGATAAGACTTCGCTTGCTGAATCGGATCAATCTTTTCAACCAGCTTTACGACCACCGGCTTTTTACCGAAAATACCGAGAAACCCTTTGTTTCCCTCTTCAATAACGGTAATTTCTACCTTATCCTTCGTTAATTCCAGCTCTTGCAATCCAGACTGTACTGCTTCATCGACATTTCGCCCTGCAGCAGTCACACTCCTCACTTTTTCTTTCCTCCGGCTTTTTCCGGCTCAGGATTTTTTTTAATATCTGGTCCTTTAATGAGGAAAGTTTGTGCAATCATAAATAAGTTACCGACTACCCAATAAAGAGAAAGAGCCGCCGGGAAGTTGATAGCAAATACGATAATCATAATCGGCATAATCCAAAGCATCATCGCCATTTGCGGATTTTGCTGCGCATTTCCCGCCATCATCAGTTTTTGCTGAACAAATGTAGCAACACCGGCAACGATAGGAAGAATATAGAAAGGATCTTTTTCTCCTAAGTCAAACCATAAGAAACTATGCTCTGAAATCGCCTGTGTTCTCATGATCGCATGATAGAATCCAATTAAAATCGGCATCTGGATTAAAATCGGGAAACATCCCGCCAACGGATTGACACCATGCTTTTGGAATAAAGCCATTGTTTCCTGCTGAAGCTTTTGCTGTGTTTTTTGATCCTTTGAGCTGTATTTTTCTTTAAGCTTTTGCATTTCCGGCTGTAAAGCCTGCATCGCTTTCGAACTTCTCAGCTGCTTAATCATCAGCGGTAAAATTAATAAACGAATTAAAATGGTAACAAGAATAATTGATAGTCCATAGTTATCTCCCGTCAATTTCGCTACATACGTAATGAGCTCAGACAATGGATATACTACGTACTTGTCCCAAAAATGCGGACTATCTGCAGTGATTGGCTCCTTCACACTCGAGCACCCAGCCAAAAGCATGAATACGCCAACCATACTTAATAGCAACCCTATTCTCCTTTTCAACAACATTTCCTCCTATAATTAATCTTTACACTCTTTTATTGCAAAGCATACTTGTATGTATTTTAGCATCTTTCAGTTTTAAATGGTGTCTTTTTCTGATCAACCAGAAAGGAAGCGCTTTTAAAAGTTGTAAGAAAGCAGTGACAATGCCTACTTTGACGAAGATTTCTTATATAATGAAGATTTCCTGAATAGATGCTGCAGGCTTTTTTTCGTTTCCTCATATGTCAGCTGGCTCGCCGGTTTTCTGGCAATAATGATGTAATCCTTTTCCTTCAGTCTCTCTTTCTCTTCAAGAAAAGCCTGCCGAATCAAACGTTTGATCCGATTTCGCATCACAGCGTTGCCAATTTTTTTGCTGACGGAAAGCCCGACGCGCAGCTCATCGTTTTCAGGCTGATCAAGCGTATATAAGACAAACTGGCGGTTCGCTATTGATGTCCCATGCTTAAACACTTTTTGAAAATCTTCATTTTTCTTTAAACGATTTCGCTTCTTCAAATGACTCACTCCGATACTGGCTGGCAGAAACTTTTAAAATTTATTATGAAAATGCGATGCATCAGAACTAGGGGGCATCCCCCAGTTCATCACGCATCACATCTATCTTTTCCCATAATGTGAAAAAAGACCACTGACATTATTCAGTGGCCTAAGCTGATAATACTTTTCTGCCTTTACGGCGACGGCGTGCTAAAACTAGACGACCGTTTTTTGAACTCATACGGCTTCTGAAGCCATGAACTTTACTGCGTTTACGGTTATTCGGTTGGAATGTTCTTTTCATTTATGACACCTCCCTCGAGGAATAGCTGCTAAAGACAGTCTTAATTATTATATTTGCGTTACCTATTCATTGTCAACTTCACTAGTGCTTTTATTTCTTGCAACCATAATAGGATACCATACCTTTTCAACTTTCGAAACCTTATTTTTCAGATTCCTTAATTTAACGAAAAAAAGACAAATCCAAACAATTTGCCTCTAAAATAACGTATGTGGATATCTTTTTTGCCTTTTTTCAATATCCACAGAGGTTATCGACAACATTTTCACATTACCAACCACTGTGGACAAGATTTTTTCAACAGGTTGTCCGCTTTGTGGATAAGATTGTGACAACCATTGCAAGCTCTCATTTATTTTGGTATTATATTTGTGTTTTAACTCTTGATTACTAATCTTGCCTTTCCCTTTTATCCACAAAGTGTGGATAAGTTGTGGATTGATTTCACACAGCTTGTGTAGAATGTTGTCCACAAGTTGTGAAATTTGTCGAAAAGCTATTTATCTACTATATTATATGTTTTCAACATTTAATGTGTACGAATGGCAAGCGCCATTTGCTCTTTTTTTGTGTTCTATAACAGAGAAAGACACCATTTTCTATGAAAAGGAGGGACGTGCTGGAA